>PABO01000008.1 GCA_002699165.1 Chloroflexota bacterium
AACTGAAGAAGTAAAATCTGAAGAAACTGAAGAAGTAAAATCTGAAGAAACTGAAGAAGTAAAATCTGAAGATTCATAAAATTTCTATAAATTTATTAACAGAAATATATCTTAATGGTAAATGAAAATAACATACCATCAAAAGAAGATCATGAAAAAGAAGAATCTTTTGAACTTGGCAAGAGAAGTATAACTTCAACTAAAGGTAGATCAAGATTTGAACTATTAGCAGATAATAAAAGTAAATCATTTTTATTTAAGCCTTTTTTTTATTTGGGTTTTTCTATTTTTATATTTTTATTCTTAATTTTGATATTTTTCTATTCTGTAACTTATATTATTCCTCCTATGAAAGATGCAATAAAGGTAGGGGAAGTTACTTATACGAGAGGAGACGTTGTAAAATTTATCAGATTTAATCAAAGAATAACTGAAGATTTAGGTATGGAATTTGAAATAGGAAATTCTTTGTTTGAAGCACTTAGAGTGATATTAGAAGGTGAATTAGCTTATCAAGTGGCTCCAAAATATGGGATCACTGTTTCAAGTGATGAAGTTGATAGAAGAATAGAAGTCTTAATGGGATTCATATCTCAAGAAAATTCAAACACAAAAGAGTACAAAACTAATGTTGAAGAATCTTATAGACAATTTTTGAACAAAACAGGATTGTCAGATGATGAATACAAAGAATATATCAAACGTACTATATTTAGAGAAAAATTAAGAAATTTAGTTGCTAGAGATATGTCTAGAATCCAACCACATACTGAGTTATATGAAATTATTTTTGAATCTCCTGATGTTTCAGTAATTAATACAATTGAACGTAAATTAACAATGGGAACATCTATTGAAAATATAGCATTAGAATACTCAGAAGATAAAGAAGTACTAAGGACTAAAGGTAATGTTGGATGGATGCCCAAAGGAGTAGATGAAAAGATAGATAGATTGATTTATTTCAATGAAGGGAAAGAATCACAACCTATTTCAAATACGCTTATAACGACTCCTTATAAAAAATCTGAAGAAAATGTTTTTGCGTTTTATTATATTAATGATTTTTCTGAGGCTAGAGAAATTGAAGTAAAGTACTTTGAACAGTTAGCTGATACCGAATTTGAAAATTTTATCAATTCATTTAGTGAAGAATACAATTTATGGATGGATATAAATAGTGATATTTATAATTGGATAAATACTAAAGTTTTATTGGCTTCTAATTCAGAATTTTTGGATTTAGAAACTGAAGAAGCTGAGCAAAATGTTTATCAACCTACATCACAATAAAATAATATATACTGTAATTATTCTCTTATTATGAAGCTATGACAAAGACTTTATTTAATCACTATAAAAATCTACTCCCCATTACATCTAAAACTCCAGAAGTAACTTTAGGTGAAGGTTTTACCCCTTTAGTAAAGTCAAATAATCTTTCAGAAAAATATGATTGTGAAATATTTTTTAAACTTGAGGGATGTAATCCGTCTGCTTCTTTCAAAGACAGGGGAATGTTTATGGCTGTTTCAAAAGCAATAGAGAATAAAAAAAATAAAATAATTTGTGCATCTACAGGTAATACATCAGCATCAGCTGCAGCATATGGAGCAAGATATAACCTCGAAACTATTGTAATTATTCCATCAGGTAAAATAGCATTGGGGAAATTATTACAGGCTATGGCTTACGGAGCAAAAATTATATCCATAAAAGGAAATTTTGATCAAGCATTAAATGCAGTTAGAGAGATTTCTGATTCCTTGAATTTAGAGATTGTAAACTCCATAAACCCATTTAGACTAGAAGGTCAAATGACAGGAGCATTTGAGATTGTTGACGAATTAGGATCAAATCCGGATTTTCAATTTATGCCAGTGGGTAATGCTGGGAATATCAGTTCATATTACAAAGGCTATAAATTATACAAATCTAAAAACAATAAACTAGAATTTCCTAGATTGATCGGAATTCAAGCAGAGAATTCTGCACCACTGGTTGATAAAAAAATAGTAACATCTCCTCAAACAATTGCTAGTGCAATTCGTATTGGGAATCCTGCAAGTTCATCATTGGCATTAGAAGCAATTACTCAAACTAAAGGAGAATTTTTAAAAGTTTCAGATAAACAAATTCTTGAAGCACAGTCATTACTTGCTAAAAAAGAAGGGATTTTTTGTGAACCGGCTTCTGCAGCTTCACTTGCTGGATTTTTAAAATATGCAGAAAGTAATAAAGATTATAAGGGAAAAAAAATTGTATTTATACTTACTGGTAATGGTTTAAAAGATCCAGAGGTTGCTCAAAAGTATTTAAGTTCAGATATTGTTAAAACAACTTCTAAGGTTGAGGATATATCAAATGCAATCATATCTGGTAAGTCTAAAAGTTTCTTTAGTAAGTTTTTTTAAGGAGAGATATCAAGTTGGGAAAATTAAAATTGGATGAAATATGGAATAAATTTGAAGAAACATGTACCAATAAATCTCCATATGATCTGATGATTTGGAAAAAAATTTGGCTAGATCATTTTTCTGAAAATTATAATTTTGAATATGTATTTAATACAAATTTTTTCCTTCCTATAAAGTTTAGAGATTTTGAAGGAAGTATTATTGGAGATAAAGACATTGTTGATTATAATAACATCTTATATAAAGATAATGATACTGCGGATTTTGAAGACTTATTAAATAAAATATTTAAGTTTGATATAAAAAAACTATTTTTTTATTCTATATCTGAGAATTCACCTACATTTCAATTTCTTACAAATAAGAATTTGCTCAAAAGTTTTGATGTAAAGTTTCAAGAAGAAGATGTTTCCCCTTATTTATCTTTGCCAAATTCATGGGAAGATTATTTAACTTCTTTGCCTAAAAAAAAGAGACATGAGTTAAAAAGAAAAATAAGAAGAATCGAACAAAACGCTGATTTTACAACTGGAGATCTTAATTCTATTGATCAAAAGGAAGAAATTATTAATGAGTTTTTTAGACTCCATAAAATTAGCTCTAGTGAAAAAAATACTTTTATGACAACTAAAATGGAGAAATTTTTTACTGACTTAATTATAAAAATGTTAAGTGAAGATTCCTTACTATATTCTTATTTAAAAATAGAAAATAAAACAGTTGCTTGCTCTATTTCATTTAGATATGCTAACGTTAGATTTTTATATAATTCTGGTTTTGATCCCTCATATAATAATTTTTCCTCTGGGTTATTGAATCATGCATTTGCAATTAAGAGATCAATAGAAGATAAAATAGAAGTTTTTGATTTTATGAGAGGTAATGAAAGATATAAATATGATTTAGGAGCAGTAGATAAAATGCTCTATACTTTTCAAATTGAGAAAAATGTCTAAAGTCTACACTATAGTGTCTATACATTCCTGCCCAGGTCAAAAAATAGGACTTGGAAACTCTGGGGGTCTAAATATATATGTAAAAAATCTCATTTTCTACTTAATACAAAAAAAACAAAAGGTAATCTTCCTGTCAAAAAAACATGAAAATTGTGATTTTAAAATACATAATAAAAACTTTAATTTATTACATATTGATCCTACTAAAAAAAATTGCGTACCAGAAAAAATAATAAAAGACACTAATGTTTTGATTAGTAATTATTACACATCAGGAGTATTTTCAAAAAAATTTTTTTCTAAAAAAAAATTATTGAAAATTAATATATCTCATACTTTGGAATATTTGAAAAAAGAGCACTTCAGTGATTATAAAGTTAACATAAATAGAATAAATAAAGAAAAATCAATTTTTGAATTTTTTGATTATACATTATCTTTTTCAAAACTTGAAAATGATACATTGAGAGATAAATATGGAGTACCTATAAAAAAAATAATTAATTCAACTCCGGGTTTTGAAAGAAAATATTTTTATAATCAAAAAAAAGATTATGCTAGAAAAAATATAAATGTTAAAAATGAAGATAAATTGCTTCTTTTTGTAGGTAGAAATGATTTATTAAAGGGCTTGGACATTGCTATTAGTGGATTTAAAATACTAGAAAAACAAATTAAATCTATAAAACTTGGAATAGTCGGAGGAGATTTAGGTTCATCTGAACAAAAGAAAATTGAAAATGATCTAATAAATAGTGATTACAAGGATAAAATTTATTGGTTTGGTTCTGTCTCTCAAGATAATTTAAAGAACTATTATAATGCTTCAGATTTGGTAGTTATCCCTTCTAGATCAGAAACATTCGGGATTGTGTGCCTTGAGGCTCTTGCTTCAGAGACTCATGTAGTTGCAACGAATACAGGCAGAATGAAAGATTTTATTGATGATGGTAGAACAGGAATTTTATTAGATGAATTGTCTCCTAATTATCTTTCAAAAAAAATTGTAAATTTTTTTGAGAATAAAACTAATTTTATTTTTGATGATAATTACTATAAAAAAATTCAAAAATTTGAATGGCAAAACGTACTAGATGATTTATTTCAAAAAATTAATATTTGACGTTGTACCAATCTAATTTACTGTAGGTTCTAAAGCCAAGGTCATCATAAATTTTCTTAGCAGGAATATTTTCGTTATCTACTTCTAAAGAAATTGATTTACAATTGCTATTTATTAATCTGTTGATAGAAGAAACAATTAAGGGTTTTGCTATGCCTTTATTTCGAAATTCTTTTTTGACTCCACACATTGATAATTTTCCTTCAAAATTATTTAAGTTTAATTGTGTCCAAGTATATCCTGACCAGATATTGTTTCTAACTTTTGAAATTTCGAAAAAAGATTTGATTTTTCTTTTTTCAAGATTATGTATTTCTGACTTAAAATCTGATAAATTATTTTCTTCGTAACCATACTGATCAAGGAAACATTCATTTTGAATTTTTACAAGCTCAGAATAATTTTGTTCGTGCTCTACTTCTTCACTAATAAAATTTTCTTTATAAATTTTATTAAATAATTTATTTCTATTTAATTTCATAAAATTATAAGTTCTAATATGGCTAAATAAAGAAATTTCTTTAACATATTTTTTTTGTAAATTTCTTATACCAATCTCTAGAGAATTTGATTGGGTAAATTCTTTTATTTCTGATATATGGGTCTTTATTTTATTATAGTCATAAGTCATTATTATGGATCTTTTTAAGGAATCTTCATTTTTGATTAGAAAATAATTTACTATTTTATTGTTTTTATATTCAAATAAAAATCCATATTTTGGATCTTCTAATAAATTTATAAATTCATTTTCAAAGGTTTTTATATCTTTTGAAAAATCTCTAAAGCCATGACTTGGTAAGCTATAAAAAAAATCATATAGGTCTTGAAATTGTAAATTTTTGATATCTTTTGTTTTAATTATTTCCATAAAAAAAGAACTTTAATAGCTATTTAGTCTATATAGTTATATAATAGAAATCAACATTATGAATAGGAGTAGTAGTTAATTATTTTTCTAAGAGAATTGATGTTAGCTGGAAATCAATAAAAATAATTAATGAACTCGCCTAGGAGTGGTTTTACTGAAAATAAGTAGGTGAAAACGTTTTTCTACGAAACAGAAAAAAGAAGTGGCATATTATATGCAATAAAGGTGGTACCGCGGGAATATCTCGTCCTTATTGAAAGGACGAGTTTTTTTTTGTAAAAAATGGAGAAGAATATGAAAGAAAATTTAATAAAAGGTAGTGAAATAGTATGTAAAGCGCTTATTAATGAGGGTATAGATACTGTTTTTGGTATACCTGGAGGGGCTATTTTGCCTCTTTATGGGACATTAAATAAATTTCCTGAAATTAAGCATATTCTTACTAGGCATGAGCAAGGGGCTTGCCATGCTGCAGATGGATATTCAAGGACTACCGGAAGAGTAGGAGTTGCCTTTGCAACTTCTGGTCCAGGTGCAACAAATCTTATAACTGGTTTGGCTACAGCTATGATGGATTCAGTTCCACTTGTGGCAATAACTGGACAAGTTGGAAGACCAGCTATAGGAACTGACGCTTTTCAAGAAACTGATATAACAGGTGCAACTTTACCTGTCACTAAACATAATTATTTAGTAATGAAAGCTTCTGAAATTGGTTCAGTAATACATGAGGCATTTCATATAGCTAGAACTGGAAGACCAGGGCCGGTACTAATTGATATTCCTAAAGATGTTTTTGATGAGTTGTCTGAATANGATTACTCTAAAGATTCTAAAATAAATCTTCCTGGCTATAATCCTTATTTGAAAATTGATCAAAATCAAGTTGAGCAATCAGTTGACCTGATTAACAGTGCAAAAAAACCAATTATTTTAGCCGGTCACGGGGTTATTATATCTAGAGCCCAGAATAGACTTTTGGAACTTGCTGAGAAAGCTCAAATTCCTGTAGTAACAACATTACTAGGGATATCAGCTTTCCCTGAAGACCATATTCTTTCAACTGGATTCCCAGGAATGCATGGAATGGCTTACGCTTCAATAGCACTAGATGAGGCAGACTTGATTATTGGTATTGGATCCCGATTTGATGACAGAATTGTAGGAAATGCTAAAAGATTTGGAAAGAATTCTAAGAAGATTCATATTGATATAGATCCTGCAGAAATTAATAAAACTGTGAAAATTGATGCTCCTATTTTAGGAGATATAAATGAAGTATTAGAATTACTTAACCCAAAAGTTAATTCTCAAACTCANCCNGAATGGTTGAAGCAGGTTGAACATCTTAAATCTGAACATCCCTCTCTAATGATTCCTGAATCAGAAAGTTTACTGGGTCAGCAGGTTATTAAGACTCTTTCAGACTTAACTGATGGTAGTGCGGTTGTTTGTACTGGTGTTGGTCAACATCAAATGTGGGCAGCCCAACATTATAGTTTTAAGAAAAATAGTATATGGCTGTCTTCTGGAGGTCTTGGAACAATGGGTTATGAAGTTCCAAGCGCTATAGGAGCTCAGGTTGGTGCTCCAGATAAAACAGTTTGGTCTATTTGTGGTGATGGTGGATTCCAAATGACTTTAGGAGAATTAGCTACTGTTGCTGAAAATAATCTTCCAATTAAGTATGCAATTCTAAATAATAATCATTTAGGAATGATTACTCAGTGGCAAGATATGTTCTACAATGGTCAAAATATGCACGAAACATATACTGGTAACCCAGATTTTGTAAAGCTTGCTGAAGCATATGGTATCAAGGGAATTAGAGTTGAAAATCAAAATGATTTGGAACAAGCTATCAAAGAGGCCAATAATCATAATGGTCCAGTTATAGTGGATTTTGTTATTGAGAAAGTTGATTATGTATATCCCATGATTCCTGCTGGAGGAAGCGTAGATCAGTTAATTGAGGAGGAAAAGAATTAAATGGCAGAAGGTATACATAGAAGAACTATAATTGCTCTTGTTCATGATAAGCCCGGTGTTCTAGCTAGAATTTCAGGACTTTTTAGAAGAAGAGGCGTAAATATTGAAAGCTTGGCTGTTGGACATTCTGAACAAGTTGGATTTTCTAGAATGACTTTTGTTGTTGGAGGTGCTGAAAATTCAGTTAAGAATATTTCTTCACAATTGAATAAACTCATTGATGTAGTAGATGCTTCAGATATAAGTGAAAAAAATATTGTTTGGAGAGAATTAGCTTTGATAAAAGTTAAGTGTAACCAATCCCAAAGAGTAGAAATTTTAGAGTTATCTAAAGTATTTAGAGTTAATGTTGTTGATGTTGGAATCAATAATATATCTTTTGAGTTAGCTGGAGGTAAATCAAAAATAGATTCTTTTATTGAACTATTAGACCAATTTGGTGTATTAGAAGTTATGCGAACAGGTAGAATAGCAACATTAAGAGGAGCTACAAAAATTGGAATAAATGATGGTGAGTTTAGTGCATTAGATAATTCAGATATATATATAGCTGATAAAGATGCATCGGGCTCCGTATAGATAATAGAAAGAAGGAAAAAAATGGCAAAGTTATATTATGATAAAGATATCGATGATCAGATACTAAGAGATAAGACAATTTCAGTTATTGGTTATGGTTCTCAAGGACATGCTCATGCGCAGAATCTTAAGGATTCGGGTTTTAATGTAATTATCGGTTTGTACGAAGGCTCTAAATCTAAAGAACAAGCAGAGCATGATGGGTTTGAAGTATTCAGCATATCTGAAGCAGTTAAGAAATCTCAACTTGTTAGCTTGTGTATACCAGATCCTTCAATGAAAAAAGTATACAACGAAGATATTAAGGATAACTTAGAAGAAAATGATATTTTGCTTTTTGCACATGGATTTGCAATTTTATATGAAGAAGTAAAACCTCCAGAAAATGTAGACGTAATCATGATTGCTCCAAAAGCTCCAGGTCATAGAGTTAGAGCAGTTTTCGAGAGAGATTTAGGAGTNCCTTGCTTAATTGCTGTGGATAAAGATTTTACAGGAAATGCTTATAAAATCGGATTAGCTTATGGAAAAGGTATAGGTGGTGGAAGAGCTGGTATCTTAGAAACAACTTTCAAAGAAGAAACAGAGACAGACTTATTTGGAGAACAAGCAGTATTATGTGGTGGTGTTACAGCTTTGATAAAGGCAGGTTTTGAAGTTTTGACTGAAGCTGGTTATCAGCCTGAATCTGCTTATTTTGAAGTATTGCATGAATTGAAGCTTATTGTTGATTTGATTTACCAAGGAGGTCTTGAAGGAATGAGATATTCNGTATCTACAACAGCAGAATATGGAGATTATACAGTTGGTCCTAGGATAATTGATGATTCAGTAAAAGATGCAATGAAAAAAGTTTTGGATGATATTCAAAGTGGAAGATTTGCTAGAGAATGGATTGCAGAGAATGATGAAGGCCTTCACAAATATAATGATCTTAGAGAAGCTGACTTAAGCCATCCTGTTGAAAAAATTGGTAAAGAGCTTAGATCAATGATGCCATGGTTAGAATCTACAACATAATTTTAGAGGTTATATAGAATGGTAGAAAAAAAATATACAGATAAGCTTATAGTATTTGATACAACTTTGAGAGATGGAGAACAGTCTGCAGGTGCATCTCTGACTTCTCAAGATAAATTTAGGATAGCATCCCAACTTCAAAAACTAAATGTAGACATTATTGAAGCGGGATTTGCAGCAAGTTCTCCAGGTGATTTCTCTGCAGTAAGGCAAATTGCTCAAGAAGTAGAAGGTCCAACTATATGTACATTAGCTAGAGCGGTTAAGGGAGATATTCAATCAGCGATAGATTGTGTAAAAGATGGATTGAAACCAAGAATTCATACTTTTTTGTCTACTTCAGATATACATTTAATGCATCAAATGAAAAAAGATAGAGAATCTATTATGTCTATGGCTATTGATGCTGTTAAACAAGCTAGAGATTCTGTAGAAGATGTAGAATTTTCACCTATGGATGCTTCTAGGTCCGATCCTGAATACTTATATGTGATGCTCGAAAAAGCCATTGATGCTGGAGCAACAACAGTAAATATTCCAGATACAGTAGGCTATTCAAATCCTGAAGAATTTGGAAAATTAATATCAGGAGTATTTAAAAATGTTTCTAATATTGAAAAAGCAATAGTTAGTGTTCATTGTCATAATGATTTAGGAATGGCAGTAGCTAACAGTTTAGCAGCTTTGGAGAATGGAGCTAGACAAATTGAAGGATGTGTAAATGGCTTAGGCGAAAGGGCAGGAAATGCAGCATTAGAAGAAGTAATAATGGCTGTTAAGACCCGACCTGATCATTATAAAGTTTCAACTGATATAAANACTTCCGAAATAGGTCCATCAAGTAGACTTATTTCAAATATATTTGGATTTCCAATTCAATTTAACAAAGCTATTACTGGTCAAAATGCCTTCAGGCATTCATCAGGTATTCATCAGGATGCGTTTTTAAAGGAAAGATCAACATTTGAAATAATGCATCCAGAAGAAGTTGGNTGGAAAGGTGATGCAATTGTACTTACTAAGGTATCTGGAAGAGCAGGATTAAAAGCTAGNCTTGAATATTTGGGTTATAAGGTCAGTGATCAAGAANTATTAGAAGTATTTAATAATTTTAAAAACTTAGCTGACCAAAAAAAAGAAATTACAGATAAAGATTTAGAATCACTAATGAGTGAATTTCATAGAGAACTTGATACAACTGAAAATTATAAAGTTCTAGATTTAGATGTGATTTGTGGGAATAAAAGAGATCCACTATCAAATATAACATTGGAATTACCTGATGGAAAAGTTGTTAAGAGTTCTAAGACAGGAACAGGTCCAGTAGATGCTGTTTGTAATTCCATTGATGACATTACAAAAATCGAAGTAAATCTTACTGAATTTTCAGTTTCATCAGTAACAGAAGGTATTGATGCTTTGGGAGAAGTAACAATAAGGATTGAAAAAGAGGGAACGATTTATACAGGGCAAGGATCAGATACAGATATAATACTTGCAAGTGCTAAAGCTTATGTTAATGCTATAAATAGATGTATTATCATTGAGTCTGTAAATTTATCATAATAAGCAATTGAAATTTAAGAGATTTAAGAGGAGAGTTAAATGTCTAATAATCTAACAATGTTTGAAAAGATTTGGCAAAAGCACATAGTTGCTGAGCCTAAAGATCAACCTGAGATTTTGTATATAGATTTACATCTAGTTCACGAAGTCACATCCCCACAAGCTTTTGAAAGCNTAAGAATTCATAACAGAAAAGTAAGGCGNCCTGATCTTACTATCGCAACCGTAGATCATAATATTACAACTGATGATACTAGAACAGAAGTTATTAAGGATGAAATAGCAAGAAAACAAGTAGAAACAATTAGAGAAAACTGTAGCTCAAATGATATTACTCTTTTTGATGTATGGGACAAAGAACAGGGAATAGTTCATGTTATTGGCCCAGAGCAAGGCTATACTCAACCTGGAATGACAATTGTGTGTGGTGATTCNCATACATCAACTCATGGAGCTTTTGGAGCATTAGCATTTGGAATAGGAACATCTGAAGTAGAACATGTTTTAGCAACTCAGACATTAAGGCAAAGGAAACCCAAAACTATGAAAGTAGAGTTTAAGGGAAATCTTTCNAAGGGTGTGACTGCAAAAGATATGGTCTTAAAACTCATAGGCCAAATAGGGACTGCTGGAGGTACAGGATATGTTATGGAATATACAGGAGAAGCTGTAAGAAAACTTAACATGGAAGGTAGAATGACTATATGTAATATGTCAATTGAAGGAGGAGCTAGGGCAGGTATGATTGCTCCTGATAAGACAACATTTGATTGGATGCAGGGAAGGAATAGAGTTCCAAAAGGAAATGATTGGATAAAGGCAGTTAAAGATTGGGAAGAATTGAGAACTGATAAAGATGCTGAATTTGATTCATATATTGAAGTTGATTGTGATGATTTAGAACCATTTGTTTCATGGGGAACAAATCCATCTCAAGTTTTACCTATTTCTGCAAAAATCCCCTCTCCTGAAGATTTTGATTTATCTCTTGATTCTCAATCTTGNGCTAATGCATTAGAATATATGGGACTTAAATCTGGAATGANAATTGAAGATATTCATTTAGATAGAGTATTTATTGGATCATGCACGAATGCAAGAATAACAGACTTAAGAAGTGCAGCTGAAATTATTGAAGGTAAAAAAGTAAATAGTAATGTGAGAGCCCAGGTTATGCCTGGATCAACATTAACTAAAATACAAGCCGAAAAAGAGGGATTAGATAAAATTTTTAAGTCAGCAGGTTTTGAATGGAGAGAATCAGGTTGTTCCATGTGTTTAGGTATGAATCCTGATATTATAGCTCCAGGAGAAAGATGTGCTTCAACCTCTAATAGAAATTTCGAAGGTAGACAAGGAAAAGGTGGAAGAACTCATTTAGTTAGCCCAGAAATGGCAGCAGCAGCAGCTATTGAAGGTAAATTTGTTGATGTAAGAAACTGGTAGGCGGCTTAGTTTTGTCCAAAGAAAAACAAAAAAAGTTTGGAAAGCCTAAATCTTTTTCCAAATACTCAAATTCAANTTTAGATCCTTTACAAAAAACAAGTTTGTTATCAAAGATTTTTGGGAATCAAAAAAAGTTGGATGATGCAAGAAAATCTTTTTTTTCATCTTATAAATTTGAATCTAATATAAATCCTCTTAGATTAATCACTTTTTTACTTTTAATTTCAATATTTTTAGGATTTGGAATGTTTTTTATAGAAAGAAGCAATGAAAAAATTTACACAAACTGGAAATATCAAGGAATATCATCTGTTCCTCCTTCAAATATTTCAAATTTTGACCAAGTAATAGATTTTTCTAAAAAAGAAAATTTATCTAATTGTGACTCTTTAGATCCTAAGCTTTTGCTTGAGGGAATATGTGATATACCATTGAAATATGTAGATGAGATGAATAGTACACAATCAAGATCTCAAGTTTTATATATTTTTCAATTTTTATTAATGTTTATACTTTTTTTCCCTCTAGGAACTTTTTTTCATAGAGCATTAAGGAATATAAAAACTCTGAAATATGAAACATCCATATCTCCTGAAAAGTCAATTGTATGGATTTATTTTGGAATTTTTTTGTATTTTTTGGCAGTTTTTGTATCAAAATTTATTTCAAAAGATTTTAATATTTCTTTTGCAATTGTATTTTTATCTTTTATTTTTTTATCTTACAGGCTGTACAAAATTTTTATTGAAATTTATAAAGGTAGCCTCTTAGTTAATACAGATAAATCATTTTCTATACTTACAAACAAGTTTAAGCTATGGTTCGTAAGTTATATTTCAATTATATTTTTCAATCCGTCTATTATTACGAGATTTTGGGCTTATAATATTGGAAATGTAAACGATTTAGCAGATGCAACTAAACTAATGTACTATTCATCCGGAGTAATTATATTATTTTGTTTTTTTTCTGTAGTTTTAGTAGCAGAAATTTATAAGTTACAAGAAATTAAGAATCTTAAATTTGGGTCTATAACTGTAGATCCTTTACAATAGTATTAGGAGAATATTATGGAAAAATTTATTGAACATACGGGATTGGTAGCTCCATTAGATCGTGTAAATGTAGATACAGATCAAATTATACCTAAACAATTCCTAAAAAGAATTGAAAGGACAGGATTTGGTGAATTTGCATTTTATGATTGGAGGTATTTAGAAGATGGAGTCCCTAATCCAGATTTTATACTAAACAATCCAAAATTTTCAGGGGCATCGATTCTAGTTGCTGGTCCAAATTTTGGTTCAGGTTCAAGTAGAGAACATGCGCCATGGGCTCTTTCTGAGTATGGATTTAAAGTAATTATTTCAAGCAGTTTTGCTGATATCTTTAGAAATAATTGTATGCAAAATGGGATTGTTACGGTTGTATTACCCACTGAAGAAATAGATGTAATTATGACAAACGCTTTACGTGTTCCAGGTTATAAAATGACTGTTAATTTAGAGAATCAAATACTAAAAGACAAGTTAGGATTCTCTTCTAAATTTGATTTTGATCCATTTAGAAAAGATTCAATCTTAAAAGGTTTAGATGATATTGGTATAACACTTCAAAATGAAGAAGATATATCTATATATGAGTCAAAAAAATAAAAAAATCTGATTAAATTCAAAATTCATATAAATATTGATAGAATAGTATTTAGTGAAAAATTTTCTGGAGGAAATATGGAAGCAAGAGTTTGTGTTTTAGCTGGTGATGGAGTAGGTAAAGAAGTTACTACTGAATCTATGAAAGTTCTAGAAGCAATTTGTAGAAAATTCGATCATAACTTTGAATTTATTGATGCACTTGTTGGTGGAGCTGCTATTGATAAATTTAATAATCCTCTTCCCCCAGAGTCAATGAATTTAGCGTTAGGTTCGGATGCAATACTTTTTGGAGCCGTTGGTGGCCCAAAATGGGATAATCCTAGTGCCGATGTAAGACCAGAAGATGCAATTTTAGCTTTACGAAAAAGGCTAGGTCTATATGCTAATATGAGGCCTGTTAAAGTATATCCAGAGCTTCTTCATTCAAGCCCCTTAAAACCTGAATACCTTAAAGATGTTGATTTTGTTATTGTTAGAGAATTGACAGGTGGTCTATATTTTGGAAGACCTAAAAGACGAAGTGCAAGTACTAGAGGGAGAAGAGCTGTAGATACATTAGCTTATTCTGAGAAGGAAATTGCAAGAGTAGTTAGAGTTGCTTTTGAACTAGCGAAATCAAGAAGAAATAGACTTCATTCTCTTGATAAAATGAACGTTTTAGAAACGGGTAGACTATGGAGAGAAATTGCCAATGAAGTTTCAAGAGATTATCCTGAAGTAGAATTGATTCATATGTTAGCAGATAATGCAGCAATGAAAATAATTACAAGTCCTTCAGAATTTGATGTAATAGTCGCAGAAAATAGTATAGGTGATATTCTTTCTGACGAGGCATCAGTAATTACAGGATCTATGGGTATGCTACCATCTGCGAGCCTTGCTTCATCACCTCCTCCTCCAGGAAAGAGAAGAGGTAGAAGAGGTAGACCAGCTTTGTATGAACCAATTCATGGATCTGCACCTGATATTGCTGGACATAATGTTGCTAACCCTGTAGCTTCATTCTTATCTGCTGCTTTAATGTTAAGATGGTCTTTTGGCCTTCATGAAGAAGCTGATGAAATAGAATTGGCAATTAATAAAATAATTACAGAAGGATATAGGACCGTTGATATAGCAGGTGAGGGCGATCACAAACTATCTACTAGTCAAATGGGTGATTTAGTAGCAGGAATTATTACTAGCGGTCCCAAGTAAATTTATGTTAGATCCAAAAAATTTTTTACCTGATTTAAATTCTGATTACAAGTCGAATGATTTAAATGAGAACGTAGAAATTTATAGAGATAATTGGGGAATTCCGCATATCTCAGCAAAAAATGAAAGTGACTTGTTTTTTGCACAAGGATTCACTATTGCTCAAGATAGATTGTTTCAGATGGATCTAGATAGGTTAAGATGCCTTGGAAGATCTTCAGAATATTTGGGGAAAAAGGCAATATCTAATGATAAATTAAACTTAAAGCGTAACTTTGAAAAAGTAGCTAAATCAGACTTAAATAATGCTTCCAAAGAAGCAAAGAATATGATTAAAAATTTTACCAAAGGTATAAATTTTTTTCTTGATAAAACTTCAGTTTTGCCCTTAGAATATAATCTTTTAGAAACTGTTCCGGAATCTTGGGAAGATTGGCATTCTGTTTTGGTATATAAAATTAGAAATGCTGCAGAAGGTTCTTTTAATGGAAAGCTTTTTTATTCTCAATTGTCAAATGAAATAGGTCCTCAAAAAGCAGCAAAATTAATTCCAGGATATTTTCCTGGAGCATTGTTAACTTTGCCTCCAGGAGCTAATTATTCAGGTCAGGTGAAAAATGCTATTGATGAATTATCCGAGGCTGCTGAAAACTTTAAATCTATTGGGGCAATAGACGGTGAATCTAACGGTTGGTCAATATCTGGAGAAAAAACTCATTCAGGATTTCCTTTAATAGGAGGCGATTCTCATAGAACCTTAGATACTCCTAACGTTTATTATCAAATACACTTAAAATGTGACACTTTTGAAGGTATGGGTCATACTATCCCTGGATATCCAGGATTCATGCATTTTTCTCATAATAAATATATTGGTTGGGGAATGACTCATGGTGGAGCTGATACTCAAGATATTTTTGTTGAAAGATTAAGAATTTCAAATGATAAAATTCAACAATTTTATGAAAATAAATGGATTAACACTGAACATTTTGTAAAAGAAATTTCTCCAAGAAATGAATCAAAAATTTCGATAAATGTTGTTAAGACAAAAAATGGAAATGTGATTTTTGGAGATCCTAGTGATGAGTATGTACTTTCACTTTCTGATCCGGGAGGATTAGATGAAGGAACTTATTGGATTGATTCTGCCTATGAAGCTATGAAATCTAAAACAGCTGACGATTTAGAAAATGCTTTTGATAAATGGACCGATCGAACAAATAATTATCCATATGCAGATGTGGAAAAAAACTTTGGATATAAATTTGCTGGTGCAGTTCCTGTTAGAGATAAACAACATGAATGGGGTATCGCAAAAGGATGGGAAAAGAAATACGAAGTAAATAAAGAAATTCCTAGAGATGAATTACCTAAATCAAGAAATCCTAAAGAAGGATGGGTAGTGACTTGTAATCAACAAGTAGTTGATCATGATTATCCATATTTTATGTCTATTGCATTTGCTCCTGAATATAGAGCTAAAGTTTTGGCAAATTATATTAAAGAAAATCCAAAGAATCTAAAAATAGAAAATATGCTTGAAATGCACAATCAAAAGATTTCTATTCCAGCTGAAAAAATATTATCTTTTTGTAAAAATATAAATTTATCTGAAACTAATTTATCTAAACTTGAGTCTAAGGCCTTAAATGTTCTTTATAACTGGGATTTCTTGATGGATAGAGAGAGTCCAGCAGCTTCAATATATACGGTAACAAAGGAAAAAATTATTGAACAAATAATAAAACTTAACTATGCAAATCTCGCAGAAGAAACTATACAGTGGAAAAATGCAGGAGCAGTTTCTCACGTTAGAAGATTTTTAGTCCCACTAATAAATGAAAATATTGGTGATAACAAGAGTTTCTTATTGAGTAATGATAAAAAGTGGGAGAAAATATTTGAAGAATCTTTTAAGTTAGCTATAGCTGATTTGAAATCAAAATTTGGAGATAATATTGATGATTGGGAGTGGGGTAATCTTCATAAAACTAACCACCAACATCCATTAAGTTCTATTTTCGAAAATTATTCTAAAATTTTAAACCCTAAACGAGCCCCTGCTAGTGGAGATGGAGATACTCCCTTAGCTGGATCATATGATAATAATTATAATGTTACTGCTGCATCAGTGAATCGCTATGCACATGATCCCAGTAACTGGAAAAATAGTAGATGGATTGTTCCATTAGGATCATCAGGGAATCCAGGATCTGAAAACTATTATGATCAATTAGATCTTTGGGCAAATGGAGAAACCATACCTCAAATATGGGATTGGGACGAAATACTTGAAAATTGTAATTTGCAAAGTATTTTAAAAATTTAAGTTAAGTTTCCAAAATTTCTTTTATTGCTTGTTTCATTAAAAGTTAATTCGTTCTCTAAAATTTCTGTTCCCAATCCAGGTAAATTTTTTATCTCAATAAAGCTATCTTCTACTATAGGATGATTTTTTGTGATTTTTTGTGAAAATTCTTCAACATGTACCATATATTCATAGATTATAAAATTATTGATTACAGATGAAACTTGAATTGCCGCTGATGCACCAATTCCAGTAGAGTTCCATCCATGTGGAGAAACTCCAATTGAAAATGTTTCAGCCATAGAGGAAATATTAATTAGTTCTAGTATTCCTCCAGTATTACAAATATCAGGATTTATAATATCAGCAGCTCTTTTTTGAAATACATCTCTAAACATATTTCTTGAATATAAAGCTTCTCCAGTAACTATTGGAATATGAGTAATGTCTTTAACTTCTTTTATGCTGTCAATATTTTCTGAAATACAAGGCTCTTCAATCCAAAAAGGTCTATATTTTTCAATTTCTTTTGTAAAAATTTGAGCTTTAGAAACAGCTAATCTCCTATGAACTTCTATTAATATATCTACATTTGGGCCAACTGATTCTCTAACTACGCCGACTCTTTTTGCAGCTTCAAACAGAATTTCATTTTCTGGCCAGTCTTCCCAAGGACCTGTAAAAGGATCAAACTTTAATGCCTTAAAACCTCTTTTGTTCACCATTTCTAGAGCATTTTTAGATAGTTCTTCCTCTTCTAAGCTCGTGGCCCACCCATTAGCATAAACTTTAATCCTTTCTCTGATTTTTCCGCCAAGTAAATTAAATACAGGCTGTTCATAATACTTACCTAAAATATCCCACATGGCTATTTCTATACCACTTACTGCACACCAAAAATCCATGGAAGGCCTTTTATTTGCAAAATCTCTCTCTGCTCCTAAGATAAAGTTTCTTATGTTCATAGGATTATAATTAATAACATATTTTTTTAGTTTTTCTACATGTGAAGTAATTTGAGTATCTCTGTCAGTTTGTGAGTAACATTCTCCCCATCCTGTAATTCCAATATCAGTTTCTAGTTTTATAAAGATAAGGTTTTTACCAAAATATTTAATTGATTCTGAAAAACTATCATCTAGGTCGTTTTTCCCTGGATTAGCAATAAATACTTCTAAATTAATTATTTTCATTTTCTTAATCTCCTACTTAAATTGAACTTCTACTTTTCCTATTTTCTCTAAATCTATTTTTATTGTGTCATTTTGATTTACCCAATATGTTTGAACTATTGATCCCAAAGAAATTAAGTCTCCTGCCTTTGGAACATTATTATCTTTAAAATTGAATTCTAAAAACCATCTTAATGCATTTAAAGGGTCTTGAAGGATATCGGATCCTTTACCTTCTCCCAATTTTGAATTATTACAAGACATAAAACCTCTAATATTACTTAAATCTTTTATGTCATTTATGTTTATACCTTCGCCATAAACTATGGATGATGCAAAAAAATCATCTGCTATTAGAATTGCAGTTTTTTCTTTTTTATAATCAGGCCATCGGTCATCAACTATTTCGATTGATGGGACTATTTTTTCTATTATTTTCTCTAATGGTTTTTTTGTATTAATATCAAATTCTTTAGATAGAATAACTCCTATTTCACATTCTACTCCAGGTCTTATAAAGTTCATAAAATCTACTTTAGAATCTCCTTTGAGTATATTTTTTTTCATTACTCTTCCCAAGCATGGAGAAGGTATTTTTAGATATTTTTGCATCACCTTAGTTGTACAACCAATTTTCCAACCTGTAAATTCCTCAGATTTTGAATAGTGATTATAAATCTCATTTTGAATTTCATAACCATCAGAAATGCTTAAACCAGTTTTTTTTATTTTAGGGATATCAATTTTTTGCTTATTTTCCCTAAAATTGATAATGTTTTTAGAAATATTGTTCATAAAAAAATAATTTATACTGTAATTATGAAAATAATAATACCTAGACTAATAATTTCAAAGTTAATTGAACACTCATTAATTGAAGATCCTAATGAATGTTGTGGATATCTAATGGGTTCCAATAACAAAGTAAGCCATATATTTAATTGTAGAAATATTCATCAATCTCCAGTAACAAGATATGCTTTAGATCCATTAGACCAAATGAAAGCAGAAAAATATGCAGATGATAATAACTTAGATATTTTAGGAATTTACCATTCTCATACTTTATCGCAGGCATATCCGTCTCCAACCGATGTTTCTAATGCAGTTGA
Organism: Chloroflexota bacterium; assembly: GCA_002699165.1. Taxonomy (GTDB): domain Bacteria; phylum Chloroflexota; class Dehalococcoidia; order Lucifugimonadales; family Lucifugimonadaceae; genus TMED-70. The sequence continues at coordinate 19,415 of PABO01000008.1, forward strand.
ATCAGGCTGGATAGATCCTGCTTATATACTGATTTCTCTAGTTGAAAAAACCAGACCAATTATAAGAGCATTTAAGATTACTCAAGATAAAAAAGTTGAAGAAATGATTATTGAACACGATGGACAGGCTTATATTAGCCCTACTGAGAATTCTTAATCAAAAACCACTCAATAGAATCTGATAAAGCTAACCAACTAGCTTCAATAATATTTGAAGAAGCACCTACTGTTGTCCATACATCTTTTTCATCAGAAGATTCTATAATTACTCTTACAACGGCACCTGTACCAGTACCTTCTTCAACTACTCTAACTATATAATCTGTAAGCCTAATTTTATTAATTTCAGGAAAAGTATCTATTAAGCCTTTTCTAGTAGCTTTATCTAAAGCATCAACAGGTCCATTCCCTTCAGCGGCAGTATGAACACTCTTTCCTTTAGTTCTTAATTTAATTGTTGCTTCAGAAAGCATAGGGTGCTCTTGATCATTTTGTCTCCAACCCGTTCCCATAGAACCTCTTCTTTTGTTTTCTATAATTACCATAAAATCTACTAATTCAAATTTTGGTTCATAATTAGGTAAGTACTTATAAATAAGTAAATCTAATGAAGAGCCTGCTAGTTCAAATGCATATCCTTTAGATTCTTTATCTTTAATGACTTTTATTATTTTTTCGGCATCTTTATTATCTAGAATTTTTTCTAGTCCTAAATTTTTTATTCTAGTCATAACGCTTTTTTTGCCAGACAATTCAGATATAGAAATTGATGATTCATTGCCTACATCTGTTGGTTCAATGTGTTGAAATGACTTTGGATCAATTAGAAAACCTGCAGCATGCATTCCTCCTTTATGGGTAAAGGCATTTTTACCAACAAATGGTTGGAAGGGAAAAGGTCTTTTGTTAGCTACCTCAGATACAAAATTTGATACATTAGTCAACTGACTTATATTTTTATCAGTTACAAGAGTTTTTTTATTCATTTTCAAGTTTAGATTTGCAATGACACTTATTAAGTTAGCATTTCCTGTTCTTTCTCCATATCCATTAATGCATCCTTGTACTTGAAAAATACCAGCCTCTACTGCAGATAATGTAGACGCTACAGCTGTATCAGTATCATTATGCGTGTGTATTCCAAATAAATCATCTTGCTTAAATTCATTTAAAACCACTTTAGTAATTTCATAAATTTCACTTGGTAGTGTTCCTCCGTTTGTATCACATAAAATTATTCTTTTAGCGCCTGCATTTATTGCAGTTTTTATAGATAAAAGAGAGTAGTCAGGATTTTCTTTATAGCCATCAAAAAAATGTTCAGCATCAAAAAACACTTCTTTATTTTTACTTCTTAGATACTCAATTGAATCAGCTATCATATTGATATTTTCTTCTAATGAGGTCTTAATAATTTTTTCTGTTTGATATGCACTAGCTTTTCCTACAATCGTTACAAAATCAGTCTCTGCAGACAGAAGAGCCTTTATGAAAGGATCTTCTTTAACATTTGAATTTGGTTTTCTTGTTTGACCGAAAGAAACGATTTTAGAGTGCTTTAATTCTAAATTTTTTATTCGCTTAAAATATTCTTCATCTTTTGGATTTGAACCTGCAAATCCTCCTTCAATAAAATCTACACCTAATTCATCTAATTTTTTAGTTATTAGTATTTTTTCTTCCAAAGATAGGTTTATCCCACTCTGCTGAGTTCCATCTCTCAAAGTAGTGTCATAAATTTCAATTTTTTGTGATTTATTCATATAGAGCTAAAGTTTTTTTTTTCTAACAGTTCTAATATATCTATTATTAGGTGAATAATCTAATATAAATCAGTTAAAATAAAATAATAAAACCTTAGAAAATATTTTGGAAGACAAAGATAAATATTTAAATTTTGGAGAGTGTTTAGGCCTTATTTCAAAATCTTTTGGAAAGCCTGGCGAAAGAACTTTTTCTATGGAGATAGAATGTAATGACAACTATATTCATCTGTGGCTTGAAAAACAGCAGTTAGCATTAATTTCTCAAAATATTATTAAATATAAATCCTTTAGTCCATCTGTGAAAAATATAAATTCATTATATGAAAAAGATGAAGTAAAGAACTATAAATTAATTGATTTTGCTCTTGAGTACAAAGAGTCTTCAAATGCTTTTGATTTTTATTTTGTAGGGGTTGATGATCAAGACAAAGGCATAGCTGCAACTTTTTCCTATCAAAATAAATTTGCTCAATCTTTTGCTAATGAAAGCTTAAAAATTGTATCTCAAGGGCGACCTATTTGCTCACTTTGCTCTAATCCTATTAACAATGATGGCCATTTTTGTATTAAGTTGAATGGGCATATTGAGAATATAAAAATTGTCTAAATTAGATATTGAAAAAAAATTACTTGATTTTTCTGTAGGAACAATAAGAGAAGTTATAAATGGATCAAATAAAGTTTTTTTATGTGAGATGTGTGGGGATGAGAATGATAAATTTTTATCTATTTATAAGCCCATAAAAGGAGAAAGACCCCTTAGAGATTTTTTTGTTGGTAACTTAGCTTCTAGAGAGTTAGCATCATATGAGATATCAAAGTATTTTCAATGGCCTAGTTTACCTCCAGTCGTAATAAAGGAAGGTCCTTTTGGAGAAGGAAGTTTTCAAAAATTTATAGATCATGATCCTAAAAATAATTATTTCAATTTAATTAATGATTTTTATGATGAATTAAGCATGATAATTATTTTTGATTTTATTATTTTGAATACTGATAGAAAAGCTGGTTCGATTATTCTAGATAATAAAAATAAAATATGGGCTATTGATCAAGCATTAACATTTAATCCATATACTAGATTTAGAACTGTAATGTTTGAATTTAATAAAATGAAGATAAAAGAGAAAATTTTGTTTCAAATAAAAAAATTTATAAAAGATTTAGAAACTCAAAATAATTTATATCTCAAATTATCTAGTTTGATAACTGAGCAAGAAATAATCAGCTTAATTGAAAGATCTAAATTGTTATTGGAAAATAAAAAAATACCAACACTTGATCCTTATTCAAATGTTCCTTATCCTTTGATTTAATATTTATCTTAAGAATAGATACTTTTTAAGCCTTCTAAAAAAATTTTTCTTTTGTCTTCCATTAGGTTTTATGTTTTGAAGTATAAAATTTTCAATTTCTTTGTTCGAAGCAAAGAATTTTCCTCTCCATTTTTTTAAATTTTCTAGATCATAAAAACCATTATTGAAAAATGGTGCCCATGGATTTATATCTTCCCAAATATTTTTATTCATGTTCCCATAAAAAATACTTTTGTTAGCTTCCTTAATTAAAATCCAAGCTGCTGCAAAATCCCATGTAAAAGCATAGCCTGAAAGTGATAATTGAGCATTCCCATTAGCTACTAGAGCAATTTCTGCAGCTGCAGATCCTAGGTTTCTAAGCTCACCAGAATTTTTATAAAAAGAATTTTTTACTATGTATGACAAATTGAAATATGTTGGAGCAAATGACAAAATACCTGGTACTGGAAAATCTTGAAGTCTTTGTGAATTTTTTTGAGCGAAATTTGATTTTATACCTTGATTTTTTATAGCGTAAATAACTGATTTTTTTTCCCAGGGTAATCCTACTGCCCCTCCAATTATTTCTTTTTTATGCATAACAGCTATAGAAACACAATAAAAAGGTATTTGATTTATAAAGTTTTTTGTCCCATCAATAGGGTCAATAATCCATAAAAAATCTGACTTAACTTTTTTTTCTTCTTTACCTTCTTCTCCGAGTATTTCGTGATCTGGAAATTGTTTTTTTATCTTATTTACTATTAAATCCTGAGAATTTAAGTCAATTTGAGTAACAGGGTTATCTCCTATGATTTCATTTTTATCAGTAATTTTAAATATTTCTTTTGATGACTTTTTTATAAGATCTAATGAATCATCTATACATTCAAGAAGTATATTTTTAATTTTATTTTCTAAATTTTTATCCATTTTTTTTTATTACTAGTATATTCTTTATAATGATAATTGATAAAAGTCTAATTTTAAAAGAGTAAATAGTGTTTAAATTATTTCAAAAAAATAACTTTCTTGATGAATTGTGGAAAAACTTTCAAATTCTCTTAAGTTTAGAATCTGATAAAAAACCTCAAATTCACATATTAAATACTTCTGGACTATTGATTTCTACTCATAGTAAGAATGATTTCACAAAAAATATAAAAGATAATATTGAATCTATTCTTAACGACGGAGAATCTTCAACAAATACAAATGTTGAAGTGATTGAAGATAGCTCAGATATGTATTGGTTGATACTTAAAGATAGTGATAGGCATGATTTGTTGTCTTCAAGTTATACAACATTGAATGCATTGCATTCTAACGGTTCTCTTCCAAATATTTTGGCATTAGTAGTAAAAATAGAATTTTTTACAGATAATGAAAAAAATATTATTTCCTTAATTTTTAGAGCAGATACAAAAACTATTTATCCTTTTATGCCAATTTCTGAAAATCCTAAATCTAGAAATAAAGATTTAGAAATTCTATTTGCCAAATTCTTAAGAAAAAACAAAATCAAGATAGAAAATTCACAAAATAAATGGCTCGGTGTGTGGGGGATGCCTTTTTGAAAATAGGAATAATTGGAGATATAGAAAAAAAATTTTCACAGAAGATTATAAATATTTACGATGAAAGTTTAGAGTTTACATGTGAATCGAAGCATGATTTCAGTGGATTGATAATACTATCTAAAGAATTGAATTTTGAAGAAAAAGAACTTATTTATAAGTCAGAAGAATTAAGTGCTCCCATTATTGGTATTCAAGATGGGTTTGATGGATTAAATTTATTTTTTGGAGGAAATGATAGTACATTAACTTCAGACTCTGTTAATCAACTTTTTCTTAGTCCAGGAGCAAAACTTTCTCATATTGTAGGAGGCTCTGGATGGGTAAAAGGAGATATTAAATTGGACAAAACAATTTTTAGTAAAGATTTATCTGATGCTTTCTTTTCTTCAATGATTTCTGATAAAGGTGAGATTTTAGGATTTGAAAAACCAGGAGTTGATTGGCAATTCGGTTTAAGATTTGATGTTTTTTCTCCAGATATTCCAAGAGGATTTGAAAATATCATAAAGGTTTTTCTTGACAAATGTAATGAATAGTAAAAAATACTTGTAAGAAACTCCTCGCGCGCTTGCGCGCGCGCGTGGGAAACTATAGTTTATTTATAAATAGATAATTGGGGTAAATATATGGTTGCTGATAATAACTTAGGCGACATTAGAGATGTAAGTATACAAGATGAGATGAAAAGCTCTTATCTTGACTATGCAATGAGCGTGATAGTTTCTAGGGCGCTTCCTGATGTAAGAGATGGCTTGAAGCCTGTTCAAAGGAGAGTTCTTTATGCAATGCATGATCAAGGGATGCGACCAGGATCCTCTTATAAAAAAAGCGCAAGGCTTGTAGGTGAAGTGTTGGGTAAATACCATCCTCATGGGGATAGTTCTGTTTATGCAGCTCAAGTTAGGATGGCTCAACCTTTTTCAATGAGATACCCATTGGTTGATGGGCAGGGAAATTATGGAAGTGTTGATGGAGATCCTGCAGCGGCTATGAGGTACACAGAATGTAAACTTTCTCCTATAACTGAATCTTTGCTTAGTGACATTGAAAAAGAGACTGTGGATTGGACTGATAACTTTGATCAATCGCTAAAAGAACCATCTGTTTTGCCCGCAATTCTTCCTAATTTGCTAGTAAATGGAGCCTCAGGGATTGCTGTTGGAATGGCTACTAATATCCCTCCTCATAATCTAAGTGAAATATGTGATGGAATTGCAATGGTTATAGATGATCCAACATCAAATGTTGATGATTTAATGAAAGTAGTAAAGGGGCCTGATTTTCCTACCGGAGCAGAAATATGGGGATTGTCTGGAGTAAGGGATGCTTTTGCAACAGGGAGAGGAAGAGTTGTTGTTCAAGCTAAGCATATTCTTGAGGATGTCAAAAAACAAGAGAGACAAAGAATCGTATTTACCGAAATACCATATCAAGTTAACAAAGCATCCTTAATTATGAAAATTGCGGAAATGATAAAGACTAAAAAATTAGAAGGTGTATCTGAAGTTAGAGATGAATCTGATAGAAAAGGAATGAGGGTTGTTCTTGAACTAAGAAGAGGGACTTCATCTAGTTTGATACTAAATAATTTATATAAACAAACTCAATTGAGATCTTCTTTTTCAGTCAACATGATAGCTCTAGTAGATGGTACTCCACAAATATTAAATTTAAAGCAAACAATTAACCATTATATTGCTTTTAGAGAAGAAGTTATTCGAAGAAGAGCTGAGTATGAATTGAGACGTGCAAAAGCAAGATTACATGTTTTGGAGGGATTAAGAATTGCAATTCAAAATCTTGATAAAGTAATTGAGCTAATTAGGGCTTCCGAAGATGTAGTGGCCGCAAGAAATTCCTTAATGTCAGAATTTAAATTAACTGAAATTCAATCTCAAGCTATTTTAGATATGCAATTAAGAAGACTTGCCGCCCTAGAAATAGAAAAAATAGAAAATGAATTTAAGGAATTGACAGAGACTGTTGCTGATTTAGAAGATTTACTTTCGAATCAATCAAGAATATTAAATGTCATAAAAACAGAAACTCTTCAATTGAAAAGAAAATATGGAGAAGATCGAAGGACTCTAATAAATGAAACAGATTTAAGGGAATGGAAAAGAGAAGACATGGAACCACATTTAGAAGTAGTTATTACTCTTTCTAAAGGTGGATACGTAAAAAGAATCCTGTCTAGTACTTATAGAGCACAGCATAGAGGTGGGAAGGGTGTAAAGGGTCAGAGAATGACTAAGGATGGAGACATAGTTCCTTATATCCAAGTTGCAGACACGCATGACACACTGTTATTTTTTACCGACAAAGGAAGAGTATTTTCATTAAGGGTTTTTGAAATGTCGGCTGACCAGTCAAGAACTTCTAGAGGTACGCCTATAGCAAACATTATTAATCTTGGTCCTAATGAAAAAGTTACTGCTATGATTACTGTTTCAAGCTTGCTTGAAGATACATATTTAATAATGGTAACTAAGACAGGTAAAGTTAAGAGAATGCATTTGCCTCTTCTTAGGAATATGAATAAAGCTGGTTTAAACACTTTTAAATTGGGTAAAGATGAGTTAGTTTCTGTATCTTTGGCTGATGAGAATGAAGATGTAGTAATTGTTACCAGAGAAGGTTTATCAATAAGGTTTCCTTCAGATCAAATTAGACCAACTCAAAGAGGGGCAGGAGGAATCAGAGGAATTAGAATGAAAACCTCTCAAGATGTAGTTGTCTATAGCGATGTTGTAAATGACGATGGATATTTGTTGATTGTTGGAAGAAGAGGAAAAGGTAAATTAAGTGCATTTAGACATTACAGATCTCAAAATAGAGGTGGTTCAGGACTATTGACTCTGAAGGTTACTTCAAATACTGGTAAAGTTGCTGCTGGAGCTATAGTAAGTGAAGAACTTGTAGAAGATTCTGAAGGAAAGTTGTTTTTATTGACAGATAAAGCTCAAGTATTAAGGACAAGGCTAGGTGAAATACGAAGAACAGGCAGAGTTGCTCAAGGAGTCAAAATTGTTGATCCTGGTCCAGGAGATGCGATTAGCGGTATTCGAGTTCTTGAAGATAGAAGAAAAGCGAGGAAAGAGGTTGATTTAGAATCACTTTCTATACAATCAGAAAACATTGAGGAATCAGAAAACATTGAGGAATCAGAAAACATTGAGGAATCAGAAAACTCTGAAGAAAAATAAATGATTGATGAGATGGACTTTAGAAAATCTTGGAGTTTTTTCCCTACAGGGGTTTCTATACTAGCTGCAAAAAATCAAAAAGATAGTATTCATGGAATGACGGCTAGCTCAGTTATGAGCATTTCATTAGATCCTCCTATAATAATGGTTTCTATAGGTATAGAAAGATCAATTCTTGAAAACATTGAAAGAAGTGAATTTGTTTCGGTTTCATTGTTATCAAATAATCAATCAAATATAGCTACCTATTTTTCAAAACCACATGCCTCTAATCATGATTTTTTTTATAATAATAATGATGTTTTTTTTATAAAAGATTGTCTTGGTTATTTTTTTTGTAAGAAGAATGATTTTATTAAAGTTGGAGATCATATAGTTTATTTTCTTGAAGTGAAAGAAATAGAATTTGATGATAAACCTCCATTGGTTTGGTATAAAGGGAAATTTGAAAATAGTTTATGAAAGTTGCATGTTTATCTATGGCCCCACTTTATGGGGAATTTGTTTTGGGAGGATCTCAGAAAGTTCTAAATGATATTATTTTGGGATTAAGAAAAAATAATATCGAGATGAGAGTATTTTCTCCTAAAGAATCAAATATAACTAAGGATTCATATATAGGAGATGTAAAGATAGAAAAATCTTTACATTTATCAGGTAGTTTTCCTTCCCCTTTTGAAATACCTTTATATGAAATTCAGGATTTGAGTAATAAATTATTAGAAATTACTGATTGGGCTGACAGGATTTATCTTCATGGAGATGGATGGTTTCTAAGAGATGAATTTTCTAACAAAATGATTATTAGTGGGATTCATGATTTGGTATATCAAGAATCGTTATCTTCGGTATTTTCTTTTTTATCAAACAACACTATAGTTCCTTCTAACTATTTATTAGAAACAATTCATTCTTCAATAGATAATAAAAAATTTAGTTCAAATAATTTTTCAGTTATTCCGAATTCAATATCTTTAGATACAAATAAAAATATTAAGAACAAAGAATTAGATGAAAATTTGGTAATTCTATTTCCGCACCGCCCTGATCCTAGAAAAGGATTTAATAAAGCAATTGAGATAGCAAATGAATTTGCAAAAACTAAAAATTGGAAAAATGTCATCTTAAAGTCATGCACTTTTAATAAATCTCTTAATAAGGATAAAAAAAACACAGAATTCTTAGAAGATAAAAATTATAAAGAATTTCTTTCCAATAATGGTGAGGTGATTTTTAATGATTGGATTCCATTCAATAAAATGGGAGACTTTTACTCCTCGGGAGACTTAACTCTGTGCCCAGGAGACTTTATAGAATCATTTGGATTAGTCCCCCTAGAATCATTAGCTAATAATACTCCTGCACTTTGTAGTTCAGTAGGTGCTTTTAGAGATCTAAGAAATATTCCAGGAATAGAACTTATTTCTTATGGGTATATAAAAGATTTTGTGGAAAAAGGAATGGAGATAATTAATAATAAAGATGAAATTTCTAAAGGAAAAAATTTTATCTTAAGTGAATTCTCTAATCAAAAAATGATTGATTCCTACGTAGAAAAAATTACAAATCCTAATAATAAGGAAGATCATGATTTTAAGTATATTAAATCAGGATCAGATAATTTATATCTAGCCCCATGGTGCTCTGTAGAAAATGATATTATTTATCATGACTATTTAGGTTGGATGCCAAAAACTAAGGACAAAATAACAGTAAATGATTCTGGTGAATTATTAGTAGACAGCACAATTGTCCAATATGGAATAAATAAAAGAATTTTAATCCCTACTTATATTGATGAATAAAGCAAAGAAAAAATTACTTTTTTTGTGTACAATTAAGTTTTGTACTTCCTTTGATAAGGTGAAATTATGGACTATGCAATTATAAAAACAGGTGGAAAACAATATAGAGTTAGAGAAGGCGATTCCTTAACTGTCGAAAAACTAGAAGGTAATTCTGGTGATAGTGTTTTATTTGAAGATGTTTTGATGACTTCCTTAAAAGGGAAAATTAGTGTTGGAGAACCTGTTGTTACAGGTGCTGTTGTTAAGGCTAAAATTGAAGATCAAGCTAAAGCAAAAAAAGTTATTTCTCTTAGATATAAAAACAAAACCAGACACAGAGTAAAAACTGGACATAGACAACATATCACTAACGTTGTTATAGAAAGTATATCTATAAAAAAGGCAAGGAGTAAATCTAGTGGCACATAAAAAAGGTGGAGGAACCAGTAGGAATGGTAGAGATAGTGCCGGTAAAAGGCTTGGTGTAAAAGCTTTTGGTGGTAAATTCGTAACTGCTGGATCTATTATAGTTAGACAACGTGGAACTAGATTTTTACCTGGAGTCAATGTTGGTCTTGGAAGAGATCATACTCTCTTTTCAAAAATTGATGGGATCGTATCTTTCGATTGGGCATCCAAGGGTAAAAGAAGACTAAGTGTTTATTCCGATGAAAAGGTGAAACAATGAAAAAAGATACTCATCCAACTATTTTTCAAGCTGATGTTGTTTGTTCGGGATGTTCTGAAACCTGGAAAACATTATCTACTCGTGAAAAAATAGCAGTGGAAATTTGTAGTAGTTGTCATCCTGCATGGACTGGTGAACAAAGAATAGTTGACACAGAAGGTAGAGTTGATCGAATGAAGAGAAGATACAACCTTCAGTAAACTCATAGATAATGAAAAAGCATTTTTATGGTGGACAAGCTGTTATAGAAGGTGTAATGATACGGGGTATGAAAAACTGTGTTGTTGCAGTTCGAAATAAAAATCAAGAAATCATTATAAATCAAATAAAATTACCTTCATTTACAAATTCATATTTTAAAAAAATCCCATTTATAAGAGGACTTTTTATATTAGTTGAAATGATGGTAATAGGTTTTAGAGCTCTTTCTAAGTCTTCTGAAATTATTGACCAAACTGAAGAAAATAATCTTTCTAATCTAGAAAAGTTCTTTTCATATCTTTTTAGTACTTTTTTTCTTTTATTTGTATTGTCTATTTTTTTATTATTACCTCTTTTTTTGTCTGATAGAATAATTTTTGTTGAAGATAATTTTATTATTAATAATATTATTGAAGGTTTAGTAAGATTAGTTTTTTTTATAGCCTATGTATATCTAATTGGACTAAATAAAGATATCAAGAGAGTCTTTGCTTATCATGGAGCTGAACATAAGACGATTGCGGCCTATGAGGATAATCTAGAATTAAATTCTAATAGTATAGATAAAATTCAAAAGTATAATAAAGAGCATCCAAGATGTGGAACAAGTTTTATTATGACTGTGATTTTAGTATCAATAATTCTTCATGTTTTTATTCCCAGAGAGCCCTTATTACTTTTATATTCTTCAAGATTATTTTTATTCCCTTTTATAGCAGGAATAGCATACGAATTGATAAGATTTTCGAGTGTAACATCTGAAAATCTTTTTTCTAGGCTTCTATCATATCCAAATATACTAATGCAAAAATTAACTACTGCAGAACCAGACAAAGAAATGGTTGAAGTTGCAATAGAGGCTATAAATGAATCAATAAGGCTAGATAACTTAAATTAAAATAAATTATTTTTTGTGTCTTTTTGATAATTCAATTACAACTTCATTGAAATTTATCTCTTCATTTGCGAGCAAAACTAAAAGGTGAAATATTAAGTCTGCAGACTCATAAACTAAATCACTTCTTTTTTCTGCTAGAGAGGCTATTATAACTTCAGATGCTTCCTCTCCTAATTTTTTACTAATTTTTGTTATTCCTTTGTTGAAAAGTTCAGTTGTATATGAATTGTCAGGTTTTTGAATCTTTCTTGACTGGATTATTTTTTCTAAGTATTCAATATTAAATTCATTCTTTTCATAGTCCTCTAATGTAGTGTCAAAACACGACTCATTTAGAGTGTGGCATGTAGGTCCTTCAGGATTTGCAGATATAAGTATAGTATCATTATCGCAATCTAGTTTTATCTCATTTACTCTTAAGTAATTCTTACTTTCTTCTCCTTTTTCCCAAAGCTTATTTCTAGATCTAGAAAAAAACCAAACATTTTTTGTTTCTAAAGTTTTTTCATATGCTTCAGAGTTCATCCAGCCCAGCATTAAGACTTTTTTTGAGGAAGAATTTTGAATAATTGCTGGAATTAAATCTGTTTTATTAAAATCTGGTTTCATAACATTATTTTTTTAAGATTTCATATAGTTGAATTAAGTTAGAAATTTTTATAAATTTATTTTTAATTTCTATTTCATTATATACCGATCGATCAATAAGAAATGGTTTCATACCAACTGAACTTGATCCCAAAACATCATCATATTCTTTATCTCCTACATACCAGCAATCTTCTGGATCTAATTTATTTTCTTCCAAAAATCTTAAAAAGATTCTTGGGTCAGGTTTATATAATCTTGCTGACTCTGAGGATAGAATATAGTCAAATTTAAAATCTATTTTTTTCAATACAGGATTTAAGAAATCGTTATCTGCATTTGAGATTACTCCCAATTTACAATGCTCCGACATTTTGTTTAAGTATACTGAAGATTCTTCATAAGGCTTATTTTTGCCCATATTAATTATGCATTTTTTTGATAAATCTTTAGGATTACCTTTTAAATTTAATTCATCTAGTACTTTTTCAAAGCAGTTTGACCATGCTTGTTCATAAGTCTTGAAATCTGGATTAAGAGTTAAATCATTAAGATTTGTTCTTATTTCTCTAAATAAAACTTCTTCTTTTTTCCATATTTTCCATAGATTATTTGGATTTATATTCCAATTATTATCTTTAACTAATGTGCTAAATAAATCTATCCAACTAGACCTATCATTTTCTACAATTGTTTCAAAACAATCAAATATTATTATCGATGGATTATCTTTCTGAATCATAATCTTACCTGTATTTTATTTTTATTTAAGAATTCTTTTGCTTGTTTTATAGAATATTCTCCATAATGAAAAATACTAGCTGCGAGTACTGCATCTGCATTTCCTAAGGATAAAGCTTCAACTAAATGGTCTAATTTTCCAGCTCCTCCTGAAGCTATAAGTGGTATTGAAATTTTTTCATTTATTTTAGATAAAAGCTCAATGTCATATCCGTCATAAGAACCATCTTTATCCATACTAGTTAGCAATATTTCTCCAGCTCCATTTTCTTCAACAATTCTAGCCCAATCCATTACATCTATATTAGTAATTTTTCTCCCTCCATGTGTGAAAACAATCCATTTACTATCTATCTTTTTTACATCAATTGCACTAACAACACATTGAGTTCCAAATTCTTTTGAACATTCTGTGATCAAACTTGGATTATTTATTGCAGATGAATTTATAGAAACTTTATCAGCTCCGGCTTCTAACATTATTTTCATATCTTCAACTTCTCTTATGCCTCCTCCAACTGTAAGAGGAATAAAAACCTGTGAAGAAACCTTTTTTACAACATCTACAATCGTTTTTCTGTCTTCGTGAGTGGCTGTTATATCAAGAAAAACTAATTCATCGGCCCCTTCTTTATTATAAAAAGTAGCTAATTCTGAAGGGTCTCCAGCATCTCTTATATTTATAAAGTTTGTTCCTTTAACAACTCTACCGTTATCAATATCTAAACAAGGAATGATTCGTTTACTTAACATATTTTATTCTTGATTTAAAAGGTTCCTTAGATCAATTTTACCAGTATAAATTGACATTCCTAATATAGCACCATCAATACCTATACTTTTTAATTTTGTTATATCGTTTATATCTGAAATACCTCCAGCTATATATAATTCTGATTTACAAATACTTCTCAAATTAGAAATATACTTAAAATTTGGGTGAGATAATGTGCCATCTTTTTCTATATCTGTATATATGAAATTTTTACAACCATTATCTTGTAATTCACCAACAAGATCATTTACCTCAATTCTGGAATCTTTTAACCAACCTTTAGTTTTAATTTTTCCATTTAATGCATCTATACTAACAATTACTCTAGATTGAAATTTTTGTATTGTTTTTATGACATCATTTTTATTCTCAAGAGCAGCAGTTCCAAAAATTATTTTATCTACTCCTAAATTCAGGAGTGTTTCTGCATTTTCAAATGATCTAATCCCACCTCCTATTTGAATCTTTAAATTTGTTTGTTTTATAATTTTTAAGATATTATTTTTATTATTTGATTTACCCTCTTTTGCTCCATCTAGATCAATAATATGAACATATTTACTACCTATTTTTTCAAAACTTTTTGCGACTTCAAATGGATCTTCATTAAAAACTATTTCATCTTCATAATTGCCTTTGATTAAACGAACACATTTTCCATTTCTTATATCTATAGCTGGAAATATTTTCATACTAATCCTTTCTAATTAGGTTGATAAAATTTTCATATACTTTTAAACCTATATTTGAACTTTTTTCAGGATGAAATTGAACAGCAAACAAATTTTCTTGCTCAATGGAAGCTACTATATCAACTGAGTAGTTTGCTTTACTTGTAATTATCTTTTCATCAACCGGAATACACTGAAATGAATGTACAAAATAAAAATTACTTTTATTTTTAATTTTTGAAAAAATCTTTGAATTTTTTGAAGTTTCTATTTGGTTCCAGCCCATATGAGGAATTTTATATTTATTTTTATTTTTGTCATAATCAGGGATCTTAATTACATTTCCTTTAATAATTCCTAATCCAGGTAAATTTCCTTCTTCAGAATTTTCAAATAATATTTGCATACCAACACAAATACAAAGTATAGGTTTTCCTGATTTATAGAAATCTAAAATTGTTTTATCTAGATTTTGGTCATAAATATTTCTTAGCACAGTATCTGTGGAGCTTACTCCTGGAATAATTAGTGCTTCACTCTTCATAACTTCGTTATTCAAGGAAGTTATAGTGTTATCTTTTTCAAATAAATCTACTGCTTTTTTTACACTATGAAAATTAGCAGATTTTGTATCAAGTATTGAAATAATTGCCATAATTTATTCCGTTGCTTTAATATATTCACTATCTTTATCTATGTATCTAGCAATAATAAAAAGTAAATCACTCAGTCTATTTAGCAGTATAAGATTGAGCTCATTATTAAGAAGATCTTTTTCTTTTACTTTTACGCATAATCTTTCAGCTTTTCTACATATAGTTCTAGAAATATCTATGTATGAAGAAGCTAGACTGGTTCCTGGAAGGACAAAAAACTTTATTTCTGGTGAATTTATTTGAAAATGGTCGATATAATTTTCTATTTCTTCTATCATTTCTTTAGTTATAAATTTGTAATTATCTCTTAATCTTTCATATTTATTTTTAGGGCATGCTATTTCTGTTGAAATAATAAATAATTTTCTTTGAATATTAAGAACTACATTCTCAATTTCAGTTGATTTTTGTTTATTAAGAATTGATTTTGCTGCACCTAAATTAGACATGCATTCGTCTATAACTCCATAACATTCTACTCTTATATCATTTTTAGAAACCTTTTCACCATAAAGTAAAGATGTTTCTCCTTGATCACCATTTTTTGTATATAGTTTTGCCAAATCTTTTATTTTTTAATTATTTTTATATAATAAATAGTACATTTAATTTTGAAATTAAATATAAATTAAATATATATAAAAGCTTTTCTTAAAAAAAATGGAAACAAATATACCTATTAATACAATAAAAATTTCTGAAAAAGCTTGCGAGAAAGTTAAGGAATTTGCTGTTAATGAATCTAGGGAAAAATTTGGATTGAAAGTTGCAGTTAAGGGTGGAGGATGCTCGGGATTACAATACATTCTAGAAATTGTAGATGGTCCTGAAGATACTGATAAGGTTATTTCTCAAAATGGTCTTGAAGTTTATATACCCAAAAAAGCATACGTATATCTAGCTGGTACCTATTTAGACTATTCTGATGGATTAAATGGTAAAGGTTTTGAATTCAGGAATCCAAACGCTACATCTTCGTGTGGTTGTGGTGATTCTTTTTCTGTATAAATGAAGTTTATAAATATCAATATGGATAATTCATCTATTTTTTTTGATCGAACTTATACCTTCTTTTCCATGGTTGGAGACGATGCAATTTCTTTTTTAGACAGGATGACTACAAACAATATTGCTAGTATCAAATCTTCAAAAACAGTTATAACAAATAATAAAGCTTCAATAATAGATTTATTAACTTACAGAGTTTTAGATGAGAAAAAAATTATTTTTGTATCTGAAACTGAAAGTAATAGATCTATAGATTATATGAAAAAATACTTTCTGATTGATGATGTGGAAATCAATCATTTAGGGGAACTAAAGAAATTAGTGATTTTCTCGGGTGAAGAAATATCAAATAAGAGTTTAGAAAAATTTAGTTTATACAATTCATATGAAAATAAAGATTTGTTTAGGTATGAGCTTTTTGTTGAAGATAGAGAAATTGAAAAATTAAATGATTTTAAAAAAATATCTTCTGTAGAAAAAAATTTATTAGATATACGGATGAAATATGTAAATTTTAATGAATCAATGCTAAAAGCTAATCCTTTAGAATTAGGATTTGGAAATATAATCTCATTTGATAAAGGTTGTTATGTTGGTCAAGAAGTAATTGCGCGGCTTCAAAATTATAAAAAAGTAAGTAGGGAAGTTCTTCCTTTTAATTCAAAATCTGAACTAAGACCTAATTCCAAAATTATCTTTAAATCTAAAAATATAGGGAATGTATTAAGTGTTCAAAAGAACTCTGATGAATTTTTAGGCCTTTGTTTAGTAAAGAAAAGATTTTCTAATTTATTTGATGATGAATTTATAAAAATCTAACTTAGTAATAATGTGTCACCACCATCTACTAGAATATTTTGTCCTATTATCATTTCAGATTCTTCAGTACATAACATTATAGCTACTTTAGCTATATGGTCTGTAAGTAGTTTTTTTTGAGTAGGATTTTTTCTATTCAAGATTTTCTTTATTTCTGATTGATTAGGAAAATGCTGAATAGCATCTGTTTCGAGTAAAGATGCAGATATAGAATTTACATTTATTCCTTTTGGAGCTAGATCATAAGCCATATATCTTGTGATTGACTCAAGAGCAGCTTTTGAAACGCCTATAGAAAAATAATTTTTAAGTACTTTTGATGATCCTGGAGAAGATATATTTATTATCCTAGAGTTTTTATTCATAATTTCTGATAACTTTTTTGATAAAATCCACGGTCCTTTTGCATTGATTTGCATAGTCCAATCCCAATGTTTTTCTGTAGTTTCTATGGAGTTTTTCATAACTCCTGAAGCTGCATTATTTATAAGGAAATCTATTTTGACATTTAATTTTTTTATCTCATCAGCAAATTTATTGATATCATTATTGGAATTTAGGTTTAGTTTCTTGGATATCGCATTTACACCTAGTTTCTTTAGTTCGGTTTCAATTTTTTTTGCTTCTGTTGAACTTCTAACATAGGTAAAAATTATATTTGCTCCTCTTTGTGCAAATTCGTAGCAAATTTTTTTCCCAATTCCTCTAGATCCGCCTGTGACAAGCAACATTTTATTTTTAAATATCATATAGCCATTCCACCATCTACTCTAATTATTTCACCCGTAATATATCTTGCTTCTTCTTTAGCTAAAAATGCTGCAATTGGAGCAATTTCCTCTGGTTCTCCAAATCTCTGCATTGGAATCCATGACATAACTTCTTTCTTAACCTTTTCAGATAGAACATTAGTTGTCGCAGTTGAAACATATCCAGGTGCAATGACATTTACAGTTATGTTTCTAGTAGCTACTTCTTTTGCAATTGATTTTGTAAAAGAATGAATACCAGCTTTTGATGCAGAATAATTTGATTGACCTATATTCCCTCTAATACCAACTACAGAAGAAATATTTATTACTCTTCCCCATCTATTTTTTATCATATTATTTATGCATAATTTTGTACAATAAAAAGTCCCCTTAAGGTTTGTATCAATTACGCGATCAAAATCTTCAGGTTTCATTCTCATAAGTAATGAGTCAGATATAATACCCGCATTATTATATAAAATTTCTATATTACCTAAGTTTTCTTCTACAAAGTTAATCATTTCCTGAACTTCATTAAGTTTGGATACATTTGCTTTTACAATAATTCCTTCAGAGCCTAATGATTCTACTTCTTTTAATACTTTCTCCGCATCCTCTTTATGAGAGTTATAGTTTATAGCAATTTTATGACCAGATTCAGCTAGCTTTAAAGCAATAGACCTTCCAATTCCTCGCGAAGCACCAGTTATTAGAGCTATTCTTGGTAAATCTTCCATTTTTTAGTCCTTAATTTCTAATCTGATTTTTTTTATTGCATTTTGCTGTTTTTCCACCCAATTATTTTCAATAGTTAATTTAGCTGTCTTAATTGCGTTTACTATTGTTGAAACTTGTGAAGATCCGTGACCGATTATTGCAATTCCATTTATTCCAAAAATTGGACCTCCACCAAATGATTGTGATATTACATTTGTCTTATTAAAAATATTTTCTGAAATATCTTTATTTCCAGTTTTATCTAAAATTTCAGTAGCAATTTTTTTCCCTAGGCTTTCAGTTGTCTTTAGTAAAATATTACCCACAAATCCATCACATATTACAACATCAACTTTCTGTTCAAATAAATCTTCAGGTTCTATATTCCCTACAAAATTTAATGAACTTTTTGATAATAGTTCAAATGATTCTTTAACTAAAATATTTCCTTTTCCTTCTTCGGATCCTACAGACAACAAAGCAATTTTTGGATTTTCTTTGTTGAACATTAATTTTGATACTTGGTCACCTATTGCTGCAAAATCTACAAGTTGTACAGCTTTTGTATCTACATTTGATCCTAGATCTAAAAGAATCATTTCAGGTGAATAACCAATAATTGGACCTCCAATTGATCCTCTTTCAATCCCATCCATAGTTCCAAATAAAATTGATGCTGCAGCTAATGTCGCTCCGGATGATCCCATACTGACTACTCCGTTTGCATAACCTTTTTTTACCAAACCTGCTGAAACAAAAATTGATGCGTTTGGTTTGTTTCTATAAGCACTTACAGGGCTTTCTCCTTCTTCTACGATACCTTCTGAAGGAATAACTTTCATTTTTTCTGAAATTTCTTTTGGGAATTTTGAGAGTTCTACATTAATTTCATCTGGATTTCCAACTAATATTACTTTGATCCCAAAATCTTTTATAGCAGTAATTGCAGCCGGAACTGTTATGGCAGGTCCAAAATCACCCCCCATAGCATCCAGGGCAATTATTCCATCAAATTGTTTCATATATTTCTCCTATTTAAATATTAATGAAGCAGATACTGCCTCGTCTCCGTTATCTTTTTTACAAACAATATTAATTTTTTCTTTAGTTTTTTCCTCAAAATAAATTTTAATCTTCTCTTCAGAATATACTGGATTTTTTAATCTCGCTTCAAAAAGAGTGTTTTCAAGTATTTTTTCTGAGTAAACATTATACAAACACTCCATTATCAATGAAAGTGTAAGCATTCCATGAGCTATCCTTGATTTGAAAATAGATTTTTTTGCAAATTCTTCATTTATATGTATGGGATTAAAATCTTTAGATGCTTCAGCATAATCATTTATCATTTGTTGAGTTATTTTAAGTTCTATATAATTTGAAATTTTATCCCCCCTCACTAGCTATTAAAATTGTACTTATTGATTCTCCTAATTTAATGTTAGATTCATCTGAATAATAGATTTTAATCTTAATGAAAATATTATTTTTTCTTTCAGTCTTAGATTCTATTTTTGGGATAGCAATAATTTTTTGTTTTTCATCAAATATTTTTTCCCATTTTATTGATTGGCTTAGATGAATGGCTCCCTCTTCAAGTTCAACATCTTTAAGAAGCTTACCGAAAGTAATAGAAACAATTGCAAAAGGGGTATGATTATTTATGTCTCTATTGATTATAGCCTTAGAATATAACCTTGATGTTTTTTCATCTAAAGAAATTTTATAAGGGCCAAACTTATGACCGGATTCAAATGAACTGAAACCCATATTATTTTTTTTCCTCTTCTAGAAGTCTAGAGATATATTTATCTAATGATTTTGTATCTAAAGGACCATTTATTTTAAATGCAAAACTTCCATCACTCTTCACAAAAAATTTTTCTGGAACAGCTATTACTCCAAAGTTTACGGCAGTGAAACCCTCTTTATCAATCAAAATTTCATACTGAATATCGTAATTTTTGATAAATTTATCTATACTGTTTTTTTCATCCCAAATAGCTATGCCTACAAATTCAACTCCTCTAAAATTCCATTCTTTATATCCATCAGACAAAATACTTGCTTCTTTTATGCAAGGCCCGCACCATGAAGACCAAAAATCAATTACGAGAGGTTTACCTTTAAAATCTTCTAAATTTATAATTTCTCCCTTTAGATTTTTTAATTCAAATAATGTTCCTTCTGGAGCTGAGATTCCTACTTCTCCCATTATGGTATTTACACCTCTATCTATTTTTGGAGCTTTTTCACTTAAGGTTCCAAGAATTAAAAATATGAAAAATAATAAGAAAAAAATAATAGTTACTGAAATTGAAAAATTTCTTATGTTAAATTTAGGCATTTTTTTTTCTTATATTTTTAAAATACTTAATGCCAAAAAATAGAATTATTATATTTACCATAATAATAATAACTATCAAATTTATTATTTGAAAATTTAAAGAAGTTGAGATTTTCTTTAGAAAACTTGAAGGAATATTTTCCATTTCTAGGTTTAAGTACTCACCATTTGAATATTCAATTCCGGTATATTCATTAAATCTCTTTGAAGAAATTTCAATATTTTTATCAAAATAAAGTTTTTCTCCTTTTATGATTCCTGATTCTTCTGGAATTATAATTTTAAAAGATTCTGCACCATGAGGAAAATGTAGCGGGAAATTAAACTTAGAGGAATTATAGTTTACATAATAGCTGAATATTAAATTAAAGCCTCCAGAAGGGATATCTGAAGTTAGAGCAAAACCATTAGGCATCTCTATAAGATTCCCACTTGGTAAATCTGTTTCAACATAAAGATCATAAAAACCTTCAGGTAGACTAAATCTTATAAAATTCATACCAGTTTTAGCAACATCAGAAAAATTAGGAACAAAAGGACTTTCACTTTTATTTAAAATTTTTACAGCAGTAATGATTGATAATGATTGATCATTTTGATCTACAGACAAGATCGACATATTATATTCGTTTATTAATATATCCTCTATTTTGCCTTCAGACTCGGCTTTTAATATACTCCCGTTGATAAAAAAAGATATCAGTAGAATATAAAATAATTTATTTGATATTGCTTTTATTAATTTATTTTTCATTTTTTATCTATAAATGGCTTAAGTATTAATATTGTTGAAAATATAGTTATTATTAAGAATATTATTGATAATACAATTTCCATAATTATTCTTTCCTTAATTTAGATGGCCAAAGAGTTACAACTGTCCCTATTAATAGTATAGGGCCTGAAGCCCATATCCACCAAGCTAAGGGGTTTACTGCAATTCTTACTGTCATACGATTTTCATCAATAAAATCCTTTGGGATTATATATAAGTCTTCTATTGGATTTGTTAGGATACCAGACCTAACACTTATTTGGTTATAATTTGGGTAATATGAATGCATTGCTTCTATTTTTCCAATAAATTTTTTCTCATTGTTATATATTGAGAAATTTGCCTTTGTAACTGAGTTACCGTTATTTATTTCTTGATCGATACTTTCAAAATAAATATTGTAATTTTTGAAAGTAACTTCTTCTGAGATACTAATATTAGTATCTATTCTTTGATCGTAAAATTTTGTACCTACAACACCAAAAGCTAAAGCTAAAATAGCAAGATGAACTATATATCCTCCATTTCTTCCTCTATTAGAAAATATCATCTTAATGAAAGCGGAGAATGGATTTATAGAACCATTCATCCTTGATCTAGTACCACCAATCCACTCCCTAATAATGATTGTAAGAACAAAGAAAATTGAACATATAGAAACTACAGCGAAAAATTTATTTATGCCAATTAATAATAAATAAATTAAGAAGAATATACTCAATATTATTGAGGGTAAAATTCTTGCAATAGTTGATTTAATTGTAGTTTTTCTCCAAGATAAAATTGGACCTATGCCCATTAGTAAAATTATTGCTAATAAAATAGGACCTGCGGTTTTATTGAAATAAGGAGCTGAAACACTAATTTCTGTTCCCGTGAAAATTATAGAAACAACAGGAAATAAAACTCCCCATAAAATAATTAAGGATGTTAAGACCAGTAAAACATTATTTAGTAAAAAAGCAGTTTCTCTAGATAAGTAAGATTCAATTTTATTTTTGCTTTCTCTAATATTTTTATATTTATATATTATTGTAAATAGACTATAAGACGTCATTACTATCATAAATCCTAAAAATAAAAATCCTAATGAAGATGCAGCAAAGGAATGAACAGAAACAACTGGGCCTCCTCTGTTAATAAATGTTCCTAATAAAGCAAGAATAAATGTCAAAGAAACAAGAATTATATTCCATAATCTAAACATGCCTCTTCTTTCTTCAACCATGATTGAATGGATCAATGCTGTTAATACTAGCCATGGCATTAATCCTACATTTTCTATTGGATCCCAACTCCAATATCCACCCCAGCCTAAAATTGTATAAGCCCACCAAGCACCTATTAGTAGACCTGCTCCCAGAAGGGCCCAAGAAATCAAACTCCATATTCTTAGTAATTTGAACCAATTATTTCCTTTTTTATAATCAAATAATGCACCTTGAGAAATAACAAAAGGGATAGAAATTGATGCTAAACCTGACATTAGTAATGGAGGGTGAATATACATTCCAGGGTGTCTTAGCAAGGGATTAATTCCTTTACCATCGGAATGAATTTGATTAGTAACCTCAAAGGGGTTTGCAAAAAAAAGTAAAACAAAAATATAAAAGGAACTTATTAAAGAAAGTATTCCACAAGAATAGGCTAAACTAGATTTGATTTTTTCTGAAGAAAAAAATAGCAAGCATCCACTTAGAGTTGCATGAACTAGCAAAATATATAATAAAGAACCTTCATTCCCTGCATAAAAAGCTACAAAAGTTAAGGCTCTATTCATATCTAAGCTTGAGTTATTAAACACATATATATTAGTGAAATCATTCGATAAAAATAGAGTTATTAATGACACACAAGAAATAAAGATCATAAGTATTGAAAGATAGTAACTTCTTGATGCACTTCTAATCATTGTTCTGTTTTCTTTATAGAATCCAGATATGAATAATACACTTGAATATAGGGATAATATAAACCCCAAAATAAGTATGTAGAATCCAAATGTATTCATTTTATTTTATCTCTTTTTATATATAAAAATAAAATCACTATAGCTATCAGAACAGATATAGCTGGAACTATGTAAGCTATAGAATTAAAGCCATTCATTGAGGGATACGCTAAAACAGAATCTCCATATCTCTTGACGAAATATTCCTTGATTTCTTCTTCGTTATATCCATCTTCTATTTTTTTCTTAATAGTATCTTTCATATTATTTGCAATCAATGATTGAGATTGGTCTAGTGTTTGACCATCACATACAGGACACATTATTTCTTTTTCAAGTTTTATGTATAAATTTTCTTCTAGGTTACTTTGAGAAGCTAGGCAAGCATTAACTAAAAATAAAAAGAATATAACAAAGCTTATTTTGGATGCTTTATTGTAAATCATCCCAGATATAATTTACGATTGCTTTAATTTCATCTTCAGTAAGCATATTATCGTATGCTGGCATAAGTCCTGCTCCACCTTTTATAAAAACTACAGCATTATCTTTAGATAGTTGAGATGTTAATAAGTTAGCTGGATTTTTATGTTTTTCTCCTGTAACTTTGTACCAGTAATTTTCTTCATCAGTTATTTTACTAGCTGCTGGCCCCATTCCATTACCATTGTCTCCATGACAAAAAGCACAATTTACAGTATATAAATATTGTGCATCATAATTATCTGAATTGTCAGAATCCATATCTAGATTATTTTCATTCCCTAATTCAGCAAATGTGACACTATCTGGGTGCGCTGGTACCCTTGGAGGTTCTTGATACTTATTAGCTTGGTTGTAATGCATCTCACTAAATATTTCTACAGGATATGTATTATTTTGCTGTACACATGCTGTAAGCATTAGAAATAGAAACGAAAAAAGAATTATTATTTTTTTATTTATTTTCATATATTTAATTTTACTCTTTTAAGCCTCTTTTAAGCTTCTTTTATTTCTTCTGAACCAGTTTTAGATAAAATTTCTTTTGCTTTATTTAAGTCTGAATCTTCAACTGATATTACAACTCCAATATAACCTTCAGTAATTCTAGGGTCATAAACACCTGGACTTATATTAGGTAACCTTGATTCAAATATAATTCCTATTACACTAAAAATCACCGCCGATAACATAGTCATCTCATACATAATAATTAACATAGCAAAGATAGAGAGAATTGGTTTACCTCCAGTGATTAGAGGATATGCTAATTGAGTAGCAGTTGTTAGGAATAGAGATAAGCTAAATCCCACTATTGCTCCAAATGCAGGAAATCTAAATAATCTATGTTGTGGCACATACTCACCAAATGCTCCTTCCGGATATGGAGTTCCAGTTAGAACATCAAATGTACCTTGTTCAAAACCTCCATCTTTAAATCCATCCATTGCATCTGCAGCATCATTTGGATCTATGTATAAACCTAATAAGCTTTTCATTTTTTACTCCTCTTCCTCTCTAAATATAGTAGGAACTGTTGCGCGACCTATTTTTATATCATCGCTAAAAACTTCACTTTCTTTTTGTTCAAACAATGGAACTAGGGGAAAAACCCTGGAAAATATTAACATTAATAATGTAACCCAGCAAAATGACCAAAAAAGAACATACCATTCAAACCAGCTAGGAGAGTATGCTTCCCAAGTAAACACAAATGGAGTTCTTCGGGCTAATCCTGGAACAATAATTAAGAATCTTTCAAGCCACATACCTATATTTACCAAAATTGAACTCCAGAACATTAGTGCAATATTTGTTCTTATTCTTTTAAAAAGCCACATTGGGACAGGTAATATGTAACCAGTTAACAAGAATGTTAAAAATAGCATATTCCATGGATATTGAAAAATTTGCATTTCCCTTAATGCAATTTCAGGTGCATCTAATCCATATAAAGCAAATAATAGCTCTAAAAATGTAAACCCTAACCATGCAGTTGCAACTACAGTCAATAATCTTGCAAGTGCATCAAAGTGCTCTGGTCTGATAAATTCATTCCATCCCCACCCCCATCTCATTAATGCCATCATAGTAACTACTGCAGAAACCCCTGAATGAACAGCTCCAATAACAAAATAAGGTGCAAAAATTGTTGAGTGCCAACCTTCAACGGCAGTAGTAACAGCAAAGTCCCAAGAAACGATTGAATGAACTGAAACGAAAATTGGAAGCATTAAGGCTGACAATAGAATTCCTCCCACTACTTGCATTTTCCATTGTCGTGGATTCCCTCTCCATCCCAGTGCAAGAATAGTATAAAATCCTTTTCGAAAGCCAGTAGTTCTATCTCTTAAAACTGCCAAATCTGGCAGAAGAGCTACAAACAAG
The DNA here is from genome assembly GCA_002699165.1 of Chloroflexota bacterium. Taxonomy (GTDB): domain Bacteria; phylum Chloroflexota; class Dehalococcoidia; order Lucifugimonadales; family Lucifugimonadaceae; genus TMED-70. The sequence goes on from PABO01000008.1 coordinate 45,009, forward strand.
AAAAGGGTAGAACCTGTTAAATAAGTAGAAATAGCTATAGGATCCATAAATAACGGAGATCTTATATTTGGCCAGATTCCTCTTGAAGCATCATATGGTATTAACCAATAAACTATTCTCCAAGTTCTTCCTGCGTGTATAAGAGGGAACACTAAAGCTGTGGCTAATGAAAAAATAGTTAATATTTCAGCTGCCCTAGTTACGGGTCTTCTCCATTCAGCTTGAGTTAGCCTAAGTATAGCTGAAATCATTATTCCAGCATGAGATATCCCAACCCAAAAAACGAATGTGGTGATATAAAGCCCCCAATAGATAGGTCTATTAAGGCCTGTTACTCCAAGTCCATACTTAATTTGTATTCCAAATAATATGAATCCAATAATTACAAAAAATGCCAATACTGATACTAAGTAAGGCCACCATCTAGGCGTTTGTAAAGTTCCATTTAAAAGTACTGAGTTTGTATACTCTTGACTTAATCTATTTTTATTATCTCTTTGTTGCATAATACTCCTCTATTAATCTGGCTTTGCAACCCTAACACCATGAGCTTTTATATATTTTACAGGCTTAGCTAATAAATTAAATTGTTGTATTTCCCATATGCCAATAAAAGGAACTACTCTTGAAATAATAATTACAATTAAAAATACTGAGCTAACAGCGCCAACTAAAACTAATATATCCCATATATCTGGATATAAAGTTTTAGGTATGATTTTCAACCATTTATCATGAATGAGAGAAGGGTCTACTGACCAAGCAGGTACATATAGTCTTATTCTTTCAAAAAATACCCCTAAAATAGCTAAGATAGCACCATAAAAAGGTCCATTTACCGAGTTTCTAACTTTGTTCCATATCAACCACCACCAAGGAAAAACAAAACTAAATAACATTCCTAAAATAAATACATACATCATAGGACCTCTGATTAATAAATCTAACCATGCTGTATCTGACATTGATCTTCCATACCAAAAAACAATAAAAGCTGAATAAAAAAAGTATATCCACATTAGACTTGCTGCAAACATGAGTCTACCCAATGCCCAGAATTGGTTTATAGTAATGTAATTTTCATAACCAAAATATTTTCTGACTATCCAAGCAACAATTATTACAGAAGCAATTCCCCCTTGTATTCCTCCCATTGCATGAGCCATAGGATAGATTGCATCTCTCCAGCCTGGTACCATACTCAAGCTTAGATCTATTGAAATTAATGTATGAACAAAGATAAGGGTAAAGAAGTAGAATGTACTCATAATTCCAATTCTCATTCGAAGTGTACTCCATTGAACTGTTGATCCAACAAATCCACTTGCTAAAAACTTTGCTATTCTTTGTTTAGTTCCATTCGAATTATCTCTCATTGTTGCGAAATCTGGTAGAGCAGAGGAATAAAGCAAAGCAAGCCCAACTATTGCTAACATAACTAAGCTCAGGGTATCCCAAAAATGAGGACTATAGTTTGGGGCTTCAAACCAAATAGATCTTCTCCTAGCTCCATCAACCATAAGTGGTGGTAAAACCCAAAGTAATGGGATCATAATAATTACATTGATAATTCCAACTGCTCCAATTATGTGGGCAATTCTTGATATAGGGCGAGCCCAATTTGCTTTTGCTATAAGTGGGGCAACTGCTACCATTGGAGCACCAGCAGTTGTACTAAGAATAAATGCTAAAATCGCAGCTATATATCCCCATTGAGTTTGATCATCACTTTCTAAAAACAACTTACCTAAAAGTCCAACTATTCCTAACAAACTTAATAGAGAAAGAACCCAAATACTTTTCTTAATAAATTTCCCTCCTCTGGAGGTACTAGAAATAAGTTCATTTTTTACAACTTTGGGATCACTAGGAGGCCAATGAAAATGTTCTTCGTTAGTGCTCATTAATCTTTGCTTTCTCTCCTAATTTTTTATCTTTATATGGATCAACTGTGGCTAAATATACTACATTTGGATTAGTATTTAATTGTGGCATTAGTGAATATTTTCTATCACTTTTTGCTAATATTGAAACTTTACTTTCTGGGTCATTGAGGTCTCCAAAAGTTATTGCACCAGTAGGACATGCTTCTTGACATGCAGTTTTTATTTCTCCATCTTCTAATTGGTCTCCAGCATTCCTTGTACCCCTTCTAATCCTTTGGATACACATACTACATTTTTCCATAATTCCTCGGCTTCTGATTGTAACGTCTGGATTGAGATGATTTCTTATTTCTTCAGGCCAAGTAGGTTCCCAATAATTGAACATTCTTACAATATATGGGCAACCGTTAGCACAATATCTTGTTCCAACACATCTATTATATATTTGAACATTTAATCCTTCATTATTATGATATGAGGCGTATACAGGGCACACTGGTTCACATGGCGCGTTTTCACAATGTTGACACATTATAGGAATAAATCTTGCTTTGACATTAGGGAATTCTCCCTCCCAATATCTTTCTATTCTAATCCAAGACATAACTCTGCCACGTTCAAATTTATTTTGATCATTTAAGGGAATATTATTTTCAACCTGACAAGCTGTAACGCATCCACTGCACCCATTACATTTATCTGTATCTATTACCATCCCCCAGCTTCTATTTTTTTCAGCTACCATAACATTCCTCTTCAACTTTAATTAGAATTTTTTTCTTTATTGTCATCTCAATGATCATCTCCATGGTCATCTCCATGGTCATCTCCATGACTTTCTCTGAAATTTATTGATTCTTGATATTTATGATGATTTTCTTCCTCTGCTTCGTGAGCTGTTTGTCCAGGTTTTACTACAAGAACAGGTATTCCAGGCTCAACAGGGAATGCTGTAACATCTCCTTCAAATTTCGGCATTTTTTCATTTCCACCAGCTCTTTTCAATGAAACTTTTGTTGATGCCCATGCAAATGAACCAGATTCTTCATCAGATAGTCCTGATAAAATTTTAAGGACATTTGAACCTCTTTTTTCAGAATATCTTCCACCTTTTTCCGTTCCTTGTCCAGTTGGGACACAAAGCGTGCCAGGTTGAACAGCAGGATGAGGATATGCAAGACATTTTATTTCTCCTGAATCAGATTTCAAGTAAATAATATCACCTTCTTTGATATCCATTTCTTCAGCTTGATGGCTATTTATTTCTACCCATGTTTGCCACGCTGCAGTTGTTATGCCCTCATAAGCTTCTTGAGCTAATGGTACATTGGCATATTTCCCATCACCTAAGTTATTTGTAAAAGGGATAAGAAAAAACTCATCACCATAATTAGCATCTGTTTCTGAAAAGAGATTTTTTCCTTCAAAATCAAAAGGGTTTTTTAGTCTTATTTTTTTTTGGTCTGCAGTTACTGCTTTATTCCAGTATCCGCCTCTTTGTTGTACTCCATTCATGAAAGAGTTTTTGTCAGTTGCAATTACTGACCCTGAACTATTTGATTCATTAAATTCATTATCAAAAACCTTTTTGACTAAAGATTTATTGGATCCGCTTATAGAGGGTTCTAAATCAAGCAATGTATCAACATAACTTATTGCTCCCGAAGCACCAGGCCCTTCTTTAACAACAACTGGCTGTTGTAGGGAAACGGTTAGATATCCAGGAAGTGGATTTGGAATTTCAGAGCCCCACTCCTCAAAAAAAGTAGTATCAGGAATTACAATATCAGATGCATTTAATGTTTCATTCATCATGCTTCCAAATGAAATAACATTCTCTACATTTTTTAGCGCACCTAGCACATCTAGAGAATTAGGCATTGAATATGCGAGATCTACACCTTTTATGATTACTGTATCAACATATCCTGCTCTCCATTGAGCAATCTCATCTTGCCAATCCTTTAAGTTATTAGACTGATTTGATCCTCCAATAAATTCTTTTTCTACTTCAGGGTTAAGTATTACTCCACCCGTCTTTCCAATAGACCCGAGAAGTATATTTAATGCGAAAACTACATAAGTATTGAATTTTCCATTAGTATAGGCAGAAGTAGAACCTCCTGCTAAAACTATACTTTTACCTTTAGAAATTTTATGTGCTATTTCTATGATTTTGTCTTTAGATACACCTGTTCTTTTTTCAACATCTTCGGGATTATATCCAAATTCAACTTTACCATTTGGAAATTTATTAATGAATTCATCGATCTGAGTCTCTGGAACCAATTTTTCTTTAATTATTACATTTGCTATTGATAAAGCTATATCTGATTCTGTTCCAGGATATGGGGATAACCATAAGTCAGCATTCGCAGATGTTAGTGAAAATCTTGGTTCTACATGTCCGATGAAGCCTCTGTTTCCAGATCTTAATTCTCCAAACGCAGTCCCATATTGTGCAGGTGAAACCCAGTTTTCTATCCAGTCGGCTCCAAAAGATAGCACGTTATCTGCATTAGCTATATCAAAATGAGGGATTTCATTAGTTTCAAAAAGTTCAAATAAAGCCTCATGAAGGTTTGTTTGATCTAAGGCTTCATATGTGAGGTATCTTCCTCCTCTACTCTCAGCAAACTTTTGAGATATCCAACCTTCTGAGCTTCTTGTAGGATTAGAAACTACAACTATTTTCTTACCTTTTGCAGTAGCTTCTATTAAGTATTTGTTCATTTCATCAGCTGAAGTCTTTGCTAGTATTCCATCTTTAGATCTTCTCAATCTTGGTTCATGTAATCTATCAGGATTATAATGAAGCTGAAGAGCAAAATCTAAATTAGATCGTGCGCCACCCCTATTTACAGGATGATCAGGATTCCCTTTTAGCTTCTTAATTCTTCCTTCAAGAATTCTAACTAGAACTCCATCTCCAGAAGCACCCTCTGACCATGAGGTAGCATACCATGAATCTATTCCTCTAACTAGGTCTTCAGGCATATCAACGGGACTTTGTACAATTAGCTCTTTTTCAGGAATTGAACACGCAGCAAATATAACAGCTCCAGCTGCAGATTTTCCACTTAGTGATAAAAATTCTCTCCTGTTAATTTTCATGATTTCCTCAAAATATTTCTCTTCTTAATACTAATGATGACAAGCAGCACAATCAGTAGGTCCTCCATTTTTTCTATGGCAATTAACACATTGCCCCATTTTTAAAGGTTCTACTTGATAAACTTTCTCCATACTTGCCACATCTCCGTGACAGGTTGAACATACTTGTGATGCAGGTACAGTTTCTTTCCCTTCTAAATCAAGCCTTTCAGGGACATTTCCGATCGCTGAGGGATGATTTGTTAAATAATCTATGTGAGCTGAGTGTACAAATCGTACATGATCGGGGAGCCTATGAACTCTTCTCCAGTTAATTGGTGACGCCATTTCAGAATCTACAATAACCTGCTTATCTTCAGCATTTTCAAAAATACCGGAAGCTTCTCTCAATTTTATTAGATCTTCACTATCATAACTTCCCACAGCTCTGTGACAGCTAGCACATAATTCTACTGCTGGAACATGAGCAGAAGAAGCTTTTGCAACTGTTCTATGGCAATATGTACAATCCATTCCAATTCCGCCTTCAGATACTGGAGCAGCATGTTTGGTATGAGGGAAATTAATAGGTTGATCAAAAGTTTGCTCAAATCCAAGTACAGGCAACGGTTGCCCTAACCAAGCATTAAACAAGCCCGCTAATAATATAGAAAAAATAGCAAGAGTCGTTAATCCACCTAATCCAACTAGCGGAACAAGAACCTTAACCCACAAAGGAGTTGTTCTATCTAATTCTTTTATTTTATTTATTATTTTTTTAATTATTTTTAATCTCCAATATTATTGCCAAAATCTTGGATAAATTCTTTCTAACACAGGATATATATTGAAAAAAGCTAATAGAAAGAAAGTAATTATTGACGATAGTCCCAAAAATCCAATAACGTATAGAATTGGTCTAAGTTTATTGAATTTATCGCTTATAGTTTTTGAATCAACAGCAGATGGAATAATTGCATGAGCTACTAGAAGTATAGGTCCTGTGATAATAGCAGATGCTAAAGCTAACGTTAAAAACGTTATTGATCTAGCTATTTCGCTCCACTCTCCAGCTGTGGGTGCAAAAGGATCCAAAGTAATAGCCCTCCTGATGTTTTTTTTCGAATTACATTAATCTTAGATCATTCTACTATTTTTTTCTTTAAAAGGGACCTTATTTTTATGCAAATATTTTAATTTAATTGCAATATTCTTTTAAAGGTTTTTTATTTTATATATTTTTGAAAGGGACAATTTGATAACTAAGGATAAATTAATATGGATTTATGAGACTATGTGCAGGATAAGGTTTTTCGAAGAATCTATGCTTGAGCAAACTTATAAAGGAAATTCTATGGGAGTTACTCATCCCTCTGATGGGCAAGAAGCCGTTCCAACAGGAATCTGTGCGCACTTAACTGAAAAAGACTGGATTGGATCAACTCATAGAGGACACGGACATTGTATTGCAAAAGGTTTAGAAACTGACAAAATGATGGCTGAGATTATGGGGAAATATACGGGAAACTGCAAAGGAAAGGGTGGATCAATGCATATTGCAGACTTCTCTAAAGGAATGCTAGGAGCAAATGCAATAGTTGGTGCTTCAATTCCTTTGGCTGTTGGTGCTGCTTTAACTGCTAAATATCAAAAAAAAGAAAAAGATTCTATTGGTGTTGCATTTTTTGGAGATGGAGCCTCCTCGCAAGGAGTATTACATGAGTCGATGAATTTAGCATCTATTTGGAAATTACCAGTTATTTTTGCATGCGAAAATAATCAATATGCTGAAGCTACTCCTTCTTGGTACGCAGTCTCGGTAGAAGATATAGCTGATAGAGCTGCATCCTACAATATTCCAGGAGTTATAGTGGATGGGATGGATGTTTTTCAAGTTTATGAAGCTGCTGAAGAAGCAGTATTACGAGCCAGAAAAGGTTTAGGTCCAACATTATTAGAGCTTAAGACTTACAGATATCATGGCCATTTTCATGCAGATCAACCAGAAAAATATAGAACTAGCGAAGAAGAAAAAATTTGGAAGAATAGAGATTGTATTAAGACTTTTGAAAAAAAAGTTCTTGATCAAAAATTAATGACCAAGAAAAAATTAGACTCGATTAAAAAAAATATTGAAAAAGAAATAGAAGCAGCTGTTGAATTTGGGTTGTCTAGTCCCTTGCCTCCAACAGAGACTCTCTATGAGGACGTTTATGTAAATTATTCAAATGATCTAAAAGGTTTAAGATAAAATTTAAAGGAAAAGATGACTATAGAAAACAAAAATAGCCTAGGTCCAGGTTTTGAAGTAAAAGGATCACAAATGAGATACAGAGATGCTTTTAACAATACACTAAGGGCAGAACTAGAGCATGATGAAAATGTATTGATAATTGGAGAAGACATTTCAGGTGGGTTCGACAAAAAGACAAAAGAACCTTTAGATGCTTGGGGAGGTCCTTTTGCAGCTACTAAAGGTCTTGTACAAGATTTTGGAGTAGAGAGAATAATGGATGCACCAATTTCAGAAGCCGGATTTGTTGGCGCGGCTATTGGAGCTGCATTGACAGGTTTGAGGCCTGTAGTAGATTTAATGTACTTTGATTTTACTACAGTAGCATTTGATCAATTATTATCTAACGCTGCGAAAAGCCGATACATGTTTGGAGGTCAAACGAAAGTCCCTCTTACTCTTTTTGCTAGATCTGGTGGTGGAACTGGTCATGCAGCGCAACATTCAAGTGCTTTTTATTCAATTCTAGCCCATATCCCAGGCTTAAAAGTAGTTACTCCTTCTGATGCTTATTCCGTAAAAGGTTTACTTTCAGCTGCGATTAGGGATGATGATCCTGTATTTGTGGTAAATGATAAAAAATTAATTAATATGACAGGATTTGTACCCGATGAAGAATATCAGATTGAGCTTGGTAAAGGCAGATGTTTGAAAGAAGGAAATGATATCACATTAGTTGGGATGAGTTATACATCAGTCGTTTGTAAGGAAGCTTCAGAAAAATTAGAAAAAATAGGAATAAGTGCAGAGGTCATTGATCTCATGTCTTTATCTCCACTAGATGAAGATATAGTTATTAATTCAGTGAAGAAGACTAATAGAATTGTCATTGTTGATGAAGATAATCCCAAAGCAAGTATAGCCAGTGAAATTGCTGCCATAGTTTCTGATAAGGCCTTTGATTTTCTTGATGCACCGGTAAAAAGGGTTACTGCTCCTCATACTCCAGTACCTTACAGCAAAGGTTTAGAAGAAGAGTTTATGCCTGATAGTGACGATGTCTTTGAAACGGTCAAGAAACTTTTAGATATTTGATTTTTTGATTTCTTCCACAAGTTCTTTTTTGTTCACGCAAATTACTGCATCATCATTTATCGCATACGACAGCAAGCTATTATACGGATAAATTCCGCTTTCATGTCCGTCAGACCATAATGGTTGAATAGCATATTTTCCTACTATAAGAAAATCAACTACAATTATATCTTCAGAAACCTCCGCTACTTTTAATAATTTTCTACCTGTTAGCTCTTCCACGCAATTGGCACATGCACACTGAAGTCGGAGATATTTATAAGGATAGAGGCAAGAGATATCCTTTTGCCAAATAATTTCTAAGCCATCACTTAATCTATTTACAGCTTTTGGTTCCATAAAATAATATGATTCTAATATGATTTTCTAACATTAGAAATAATGTTACTGAAATTCTTAGAAAAATTTATAGATAAATGAATACTTATAGGTGAAAAAATGAGAGATATTATAAAGGTTGGAATTGTAGGAGCTGGGGGAAATACTGTATTAAAACATATTCCTCTTCTTCAAAAAATTGATGGAGTTGAAATAGTTTCAGTTGCAAATAGGTCTATTAAGTCATCTAGTGCTGTTGCTTCTCAATTTGAAATAAAAAATTACTACGATAATTGGCATGAGGTAGTTTATGATAATGGATTAGATGCAGTGGTAATTGGTACATGGCCATATATGCATAAAAAACTCACATTAGAATCCTTGCAATCAGGAAAACATGTTTTATGTGAAGCTAGAATGTGTATGAATGCTGAGGAAGCAATGGAGATGTATGATTGTGCTCAAAACTATCCAAATTTAGTTTCTCAAATTGTACCTGCTCCCCATACTTTACCAATTGATAAAACAATCATAAGACTAATATCTTCAGGTTTTATAGGAGATTTGATAAATCTAAGAGGAATGGTAACAGCCGGGAATGATTTTCCTAAAGATCAACAAGAGTTTCATTGGAGAAATAATAGAGATTTGTCAGGAAATAACATCATGCAAATGGGTATTTGGTATGAAGCAATAATGAGATGGCTAGGCCCAGCGAAATCTGTTAGTGCGAATGCCCAAACTATAATGAATCCAAGAATAGATTATGATGGTAACTATGCCTACACAGATATCCCTGATCATCTTGATTTATTATGTGAAATGGTCAGTGGAGGTACTGCTAATCTGCAATTCACAATGGTTTCTGGTATGGCACCTGAATCTGAAATGTGGATTCATGGAACTAAAGGTACAATAGTAGTAAAAACTGAGACTACTGATGATCCTGGTGCACCTGCATTGAAGTTATATGGAGCAGAAAAAGGTCAGAAAAGGCTGGAAGAAATAAAAGTTCCTGATGAAGAAAAAGGATCATGGCGAGTAGAAGAAGAATTTATAAATGCAATTCGCGGCGAAGAAATTATTACTCATACTAACTTTACAGATGGAGTAAAGTATATGAAATTTACAGATGCAATTTTTGATTCATATTCAACAGGGCAAAAAATTTATCTTACATAATATGAAAAGAGTAGATTTAAATGCAGATATTGGAGAATCTTTTGGATCATATAAGCTTGGTTATGATGAAGAAATTGTAAAATATATTTCATCAGCAAATATAGCTATGGGCTTTCATGCTGGAGATCACAATTGGATCAAAAAAACTGTAGATTTATCTCTAGAACATAAAGTTTCAATAGGTGCTCATCCTTCATATCCTGATCTTGCAGGATTTGGAAGAAGAGAAATGTCTATGACTTATGAAGAAATTGAAAATTTGATTAAATACCAAGTCGGCGCTTTGATTGGATTTGTTGGTTTAGAAAATATTTCACATGTAAAACCACATGGAGCTCTATACAATAAAGCAGTAAAGGATGAAATTACTGCTAAAGCTATAATTAGTTCTATAAAATCTATTAGTAAAAATCTTATTCATGTTGTCCTTGCAGGTTCTTTATGGGAGCAAATCGCCTTGGATTCAGGTGTAAAAATTTCCAGAGAAACATATGCTGATAGAGAAATTATGTCTGATGGATCTCTTTGTCCTAGATCTGTGAAAGGATCAGTGATTGAGGATCCACAAAGAATAGTTAAAAGGACTCTTCAAATGGTAAAAAATAATGAAGTTGAAACTTTCGATGGAAAAAAGATTGAAATTGATTTTGATTCAATATGTCTGCATGGAGATACTAAAGGTTCAGTTCAAATAGCTAAAAGTATAAAAAAATCATTTGAAGAAAATAATATAATTATTTCCTCAATGTCTGATGTCATTCTATGAAAAAAAAATTTCTTTTAAGTTTTCATGGTGACTCTACTTTAGTAATAAAATTTGGTGAACTAATTGATAATGATACCAATCAATTAGTTCATAGTTTAATTGATAAGTTAGAAGGAGATTTTATATCTAAAAGTTATATTTTAGATATTTATCCTACATTTAATAATATTGTTATTAATTATGATAATTTACTGATTGATTTTGAAGCTTTGCGCATAGAAATAAATAAAAAAATATTACTTTATTTAGAAGATTATAAACCTGATTTACAACGAAATAATATAATTGAAATTCCTGTGAAATATGGAGGCGAATATGGTCCAGATTTAATTGATATGTCTAAAGAACTGAAAATTTCTGAGGATAAAATAATTGATATTCATACTGAGAGTTTATATAGGATTTTTATGATAGGTTTTATGCCTGGCTTCCCCTATTTAGGAGGATTAGATGAAAAAATATCTTTTCCAAGACTTTCTACTCACAGAATTTCTGTTCCTGAAGGATCAGTTGGTATTGCAGGAATGCAAACAGGAATATATCCATTTGCATCACCAGGAGGATGGAATATTATTGGAAGAACAGAAAAAATCTTATTTGATCCAAAGGAAAATCCTCCAGCTTTATTAAGAAGTGGATCTAGTCTAAGGTTTATAAGTATATGATTAAGGTTATAAATTCTGGATTGCTATCGAGCTTTCAAGATAAAGGGAGATATGGTTATAAAAAATTTGGAGTTTCTAGATCAGGTTCTTTAGATTTTTTTTCCTTTGATTTAGCTAATAAATTGACAGGTAATTATTTCAATGAGCCCTGCTTAGAAATAATTGGAGGCTTCTCATGTTTGTTCTTAGAAAATACTATAATTTCAATAACAGGCCCTTTAGATTTTTTTTCTGTAAATGAAAATTTTATTTATAGAACTAATTCTTCAATAAGATTAAATGCTGGAGATAAGCTGGATATACCTAATAGCCAAAAAGGTAATATATTTTATTTATCTGTTGCAGGTGGTTTTAGAATACAAGAAGTTTTAGGATCTTACTCTTATCATCAACCTTCAAATATAACTAATTCATTGAAAGTATCTAATGGAGATATGATTAAATTAAAAATTAATAACCAAAATAATTTATTCATTTCTCAAGATGATTTTTTTGAAAAAAATATATTTAATGAGCAAAGTATTAACATAATTTATGATCAAGAATCTAAGTCAGAGAATATTAAAAGTTTTTTTGAAGATAAAGAATTTATAATTTCAGATCAATTTAGCCGTCAGGGAATTAGACTAATTGGAGAACAGGCTAATTTTTTTAAGGATCAAGATGAAATTTCTTCAGAGGTTTCTGCTGGAACTATTCAGCTTCCTCCTGATGGTAATCCAATTATTTTATTGAATGATTCTCAAACGACTGGAGGGTATAAGAAAATTGGAGCTATCCCTAAATTTGAATTATCTAAGCTTTGTCAAAAAAAAATTTCTTCTAAGGTTAAATTTTCTGAAATTTCGTTGAGTGATTCTATTTCTAAATTTCGTAAATTGAAATCAGAATTTGAGAATATAAATATTCAAAATTATACAAATAAAGTACTTGAAATAAATGGTAGATTGATTTCCGTTCAAATTTTAGAAAATAATAGTATAATATCGATATCTGATGGTGAGCAATTTGAAGTAATCGAGGATAGTTTTGAATAATTCATTAATTGATGGTTTTAATTTATTTTGGATAGGAACCAGTGTTGTTTTTGTAGTTTTAATTGTACTTTTGGTTTCTATAAATATTCTTACTTTCATTGAAACTAAATTTTTTCAAAAAGATAGCGCTAATAATAAAATAATCAATCAAGAAAATGATGATAATCTTATGGATATAGCAGCAGCAATTGCAGTTTCAATTTATAAAAAAAGTAAAAGTAGAACAAATGAAATAGCAGCAGCAGTTGCAGTTTCTTTGTATCAAAATAATAAAAATAAAATAGATAACGCTAATAAAATAAATACAATTGAATCATCTTGGATTACAATTAATCGTTCTAGGATGATGCATAAAAAAACTAAAAGGGTGTAATTTGAGTAAGTATAAATTAAGTATAAATGGTCAAAGCTTTGATGTAGAAATTATTTCAGAAAATAATAACTCATTTGAAGTTATGGTAAATGGCGAAATTTTAGAAGTAGAGAAAGACAAAGAATCATCAACTAAACTTACTAGTTCAAATACTCCAAAAGAAATTGTTAGCAATACATCTAATTCTAAAAATGACTCAAGTATTACTAAAACTCAAAAAACTAAATCTGATCCTATAGATTCTAAGATAAAAGGAAATTCAATTAATGCTCTTATGCCTGGAAAGGTATTAAAAGTTTTAGTATCTGAGGGACAAATAGTTGATTCAGATGCACCTTTATTAGTTATTGAATCAATGAAAATGGAAAATGTTATCTCGTCTAGCAAATCAGGAAAAATAACAAAAATACATGTCAATGTTGATGACAATGTTCAGTATGACCAACCATTGATTGAAATAAATTAAATTTTGAGAATATATAAATGATAGATTACATAGAACCTTTAATTGAAGGAATTAATGACTTAATTTCTAATCCAAAAATGATAATAATGTGGATTATTTCAGGTCTTCTTTTCTATGTAGGTATATACAAAAAGAAAGAACCTTTATTACTAGTTCCAATTTCGAGTGGAATTTTATTGGCAAATCTTCCCATGGGTGAATTAATTCGAATTGGAGGTAATGGAGAGCCTGATGGCTTTCTTAGGATTTTTCAAAATATAGGAATGACAAATGATCTACTTCCATTATTGATTTTCTTAGGAATGGGTGCATTGACAGACTTTGAACCGGTTCTTTCTAATCCTAAAACATTACTTTTAGGAGCCGCAGCTCAAATTGGAGTTTTTGCCGCATTATTAGGGGCATTATTTATAAGTATGACTCCCTTTTTTGATTTTGGGTTACTTGAGGCTGCGTCAATAGGAATTATTGGTGGTGCAGATGGTCCTACCACAATTTTTATATCTACAAGAATGAGAGAAATTGGGAATAGTTTACCTTTATACCAAATGAGCGATATTGTGGGTGCAACTGCTGTTGCAGCATATTCTTACATGGCTTTAGTTCCAATAATTCAGCCTCCAATCATAAGATTGTTTACCACGAGAAATGAACGTAGAATCAGAATGGATTATTCTGATAAAAAGATTTCTAAAAGAACAAAAATTTTGTTTCCAATATTAACGATTATCATAGTTAGTATTTTAGTCCCAGATGCATCTCCGCTTATTTCAATTATGATGTTTGGAAATATTTTGAGAGAATCTGGGGTTGTTGATAGACTTGCAAAAACTGCACAAAATGAACTTATGAATATAGTAATTATTTTGCTTGGATTATCAGTTGGGGCTACAATGCCAGCTAGTGTCTTCTTGAAAATAGAAACAATTTCAATTTTTATTCTTGGACTTGTATCTTTTATATTTGCAACAATTTCTGGTATTTTACTCGCAAAAATAATGAATCTATTTTTGAAAAAACCAATAAATCCTATGATAGGTGCGGCTGGAGTATCAGCCGTTCCTATGGCGGCAAGAGTAGTACAAAATGAAGCATTCAAGGAAGATCCCGAAAACTATATTCTTATGCATGCTATGGGTCCCAATATAGCTGGAGTAATTGGTACAGCAACTGTTGCAGGTGTTCTTTTGGCTATCGTTCCACAACTGGTGGGATAAATAATGGAATACTCTATATATATTTATTTAATTTTATCTATACTCTGCTTACTTATTGGATTCTTGGGAGGTTTTTTAGGAATTGCTTTAGGAGCAGTTAGATTACCAATTATTATTATTTTAGGTATAGAACCTATAATTGCTGCATCTACAAATTTATTAGCAGTCATATTTGGATCTTTTGCTGGTTTGATCCCCGCAATAAAACAAAATAGAGTTCCTCTAAGATCTTCTTTTATAATTTCAATTCCATCAATGATTGCAGCTTTTTTAGGAGGTTATTTCGCACTTCAGATACCAGAATTAGTATTGCTCATTATAATGATTTTTTGTCTAGTTTTATCAGGCTTAGTTATGACTTTTTATCAGTTAAGTGAGTCTGAGGACAAAAATTCAAAGATAAGTTCTTACAAAGAAATTATTGTAGGGATTTTAATATCATATTTTGGAGGAACCGTTGGTTTAGCTTTAGGTGTTTTGAGAGTTCCAGCATTCGTATATTTTCTTAAGATGAATATTAAAACTGCTGGAGGCATAAACCTATTATTGTCAATTTTAGTAGGGATTTCAGCTTATCTTGGTCATTCTTTCTCAGGAGGAATTGATTATTATCTTGTGGTAGTAATTGTCTTTCCAACTATAATAGGAATGTACTTTGGTTCGCGATTTGTAACAATTGCTAATGATAATCAGCTTAGAAAAATCCTAGGATTTACTTTACTTGTTTTAGCCTTAGTGTTACTGGTAAGAGAGATTTAGGCAGAATCTATTGACTCTGCCTATAAAATCTATTATTTTTTAGTTTCCCAAAAAATATCTCCAATTTCTTCTAAAGCAGCCTTAAATTCTTTAGCTTTTTCAAGATCTACATTAACTTTTACGTGAGATCCAAGCTTACAAGCATTCCAAACTTTTTCGTGAAGATCAGGATACTTTTCTAGGTGTTCAGGTTTAAAGTAATCTGTCCAAATTACTAAAATATCATCTTTAGCTTTCTTTGCATGTTCTTCTTTTGCTGTAACGTATCTAATCATAGAATTAGCCCCAGAAACTCCAGATGGATATTCTAGTTCAAGCATTAATTCAGTCATTCTTACAACTGTTTGAGCTGCTTGTATTGCATCTTTTGGATCGTATATTCCACACGGAATATCACAATGACTGGTAGCTTCATGCACATTGAATACTTTTTCAAAAATATTACTTAACATTTTTTCTCCTTGTTTGATTTTTTTATTGTAGCTATAGAATATATATATTATGCTAAATTTCCAAAGTTTGATAATACCTTTTATTAAAAATTTTATAAATATACTTTTTTTTCGAAAGAAATATATGATTTTCAAAATCTCTGAAATTCATAGTAATAGTATGGAACCTAATTTTCATGAAGGAAACTATTACATAGTAAAAAAAAATTCAGATACTAAAAAAATAAAAAGGTTCGATGTTTTAGTATATTTTTGTAAAATACACAATCTTAATCACATAAAAAGGGTTATTGGATTACCCAATGAAAAATTATTATTTAAGGGAAAAGAATTCTTTATTGATAACAAATTTATCAAAACCTTTTCAATCTCAGATTCTATAAGATTAGAGTTTGAAATTGATGATAATTCACTGTTTTTATTATCAGATAATTTATCATTATTTGGAAAATCTTGTGATTCAATTAAGAATGGTCCCATTGAGAAAGAAAATATTATAGGTTTTATTATTTGAAATATTTTTCTACTAACTTCTTTGATGATAAGACTGCTGTTTCCATTGTGTTTGGTAAATCTTTTATAGTCCAATCTCCAACGTAATACATTTTTTTATTCTTTTGATTTAAATCTTTATATCCAGTTTGAGTCTGAGTAGCTTTTGGGGATCTGATTAGTAGTGATTTTATAGTTTTAGTTTTTTGAGAAATATTAAGTTCTTTTCGTAAAGTTTTTTCGTAGTCTGATATTAGTTTTTCATTGGATAACTTAATTAGATTTCCTACTGCACTTAAAGAGATTACGATTCTAAATTCTTTATTTTTACTTCTAAATTTATTATCAGAAAATATCCATTCTAATTTTGAGTTACTAAAGCTAATAAAATCTTCATCTATTACTTTCTTATCAAACCAAAAATATATGTTGATAATCCCATCTGTAGAAAGTTTTATTTTTTTACTATTCAAACCACCTAAATTAATAGCATTACTAATATTTGTAGCTAAAATAACTTTGTCATATTTTAGATTTTGATTTTTTCCTTCAAGTAAATATTTTTTTTTAGAATAATGTATATTTACTATTTTTTCTCCAAGAAATAAATTTGAATTATTTTTCTTTATATAATTTCTGTAATTCTCACTTAATATTTCACTAAAAGGTTTTTTGAAAAAGCAAATACCAATATTTTTTTTATAATTGAAAATCATGGTTTTGAATAAATTTACGGCATGATTTATTGGAATTTTGTTAAGTTTTGAATTAAATGCAGGGATACAAATGATTTCCCAAAACTTTTTTATCATTTCATTATTTTGATTATTTTTTTTCAACCAAGATTCCAATGATATTTTAGATTTATGATTATCTAGTTTTGATAGCTTGTATAAAGCAAATATTATTTTCAATCTCTCATAAAACTTTAAGTTTTTATAGTTTAATACTGAAAAAATTAAATTTAGAGGGTATATTGAGACATTTGATTTAAGGTGGTATTTTTTTGAATTTTCTTGAATTACGATTTTTAATTTTTTCCCAATACTTAGATATTTTGTGCTGCTTAATTTTTCTAATATTTCAATAAAATTTTTGTATGACGGTAAAAAAACATGCTGACCTATATCAATACTTTTTTCATCTTTATTTATTGAACCGGCTCTTCCCCCTAAGTTTTTTTTGGATTCATAAATATCTACTTTATAACCTTTTTCAATAAGATATACAGATGTAGCTATCCCAGAAATACCTCCGCCAATAATTGCTATTTTTTCTTTATTTTTTTTCAATTTTTAAAAAGGGATTTGAGTATTGATTTGATTATTATTATAAATTTTTCAAAAGAATTTGTTTTAGGTTTTTTCTGGAGTATTTCTGATTTATTTTTTTTTATTTTATTAAGAATAATTTCACCCGAGCTAATGAATATTTGTATTATAATTGAGTCTTTTCTACTTAAATGTGATGTTAGTTTTTGTCCTTCGATATATAGATTTTTATTAATATCCACTAATTCAATTATCAAGTTCTCAAATTGTTTTTTTATATCATTATCATCAGTTATTCTTTGATCAATTGAGTTTGAAATATTAACTTTGTGCTTTTTTAGTAAATCTTCAGGTATGTATATTCTGTTTTTTTCTAGGTCGATTTTAATATCTTGAATAAAATTTGTTATTTGCAAACCTGTACAAATTTTATTAGATAATTCAATAAGATTTTTATCAGTATAGCCTAAAATTCTTAAGACAATTTCTCCTACTGGATTTGCAGAATGATCACAATAATAATAAAGCTCTTCCAGTGATTTGTATTTATTTTTTTTTTGATCTATTGAGTTTGCTTTTATTAATTTTTGAAATGGAACCTTTGATAAATTATATTTTTTTATTGTTTTTTCTAATGCTATAAAAATGGGGTTTGTAGATTTGCTTTTAAAGGCAAGCTCTAATTGGTTTTTCCAAATTTCTAAACTAGGAAATATTTCTTCTTGAGGAAGCTCATCTCCTATATAATCTATTCCTCTTGAAAATGCATATATGCTTGCAAAGTCATCCATAAGGTTTTTATTTAGAAAAAACATAAATATTGGAAAGTTTTCATAGTTTTTATTTATGATTTCATAACAAATCTTAATTGATGCTTTATACGTTAATTTTGATTGATTTTTGTTAAAAATTAAATTTTTCATATCAATTTATTTTTGAAAATTCTAATATCAATTTTTTTTGAATTATTTCATTCTTGATTTTTCTTGAAGTTATATTATAGAAATATAATTCTTTGAAAAATCTTTTTATTACATTCCAGGTACCAGAATTTTGACTCTGGTTCTGATTTATAGGGAAACTTGAATGTATTATTCTAACTAAAGATATTTTGAGAGAATTATTTTGGATAAATTGATTTAATTTTGAAGAATAATTATCAATATAAGTTCCACTCAGATTGTCATTAATCCATTTTTTTGCTTTTAATCTTTTATGTATATTTTGTGAATTTTCTAATTCTATTCCAGATCCTATGTAATGTTCAAAGGTATGTTTCTCTAATATGTCACAAATAGACTTATTTAATTCTTCATATGTTTCCATCCATCTGTCTTCTCTTGGAATGGACCAATTGATTGGCTTAGAATTGTAACTAATAGTTTCTTTTGCAACTACGATACTACCATTGTTAATATGACTAGTAGTTTGAAGGGCAAAATCTAGAGAAATAATTTTTTCAGGTTTCGAATCATTAATTATTTTTTTTAGTTCACCGAAATCATCATTTTTTTTTGTATAGTAAACTATGAAATTTTTACTGTCAGATTTATCTTTAAGGTACTTATTGATTATTAATAGATTCATTACTTTGTTCGATGCATCAAGAAAAAGTTTGTATCCAAAAGCATTAGCTTGTATTTATCATTTATATCTAATTTTTCAATTAATGATATCGTAAGTTTGTATTTATCATTCAGTATTGAGTTACAGTAAGATTCAATTTTATATTTATCCATCAGGTTTAGAATAATCGTTTTATCCTCTTCGCTAATTTTTTTGTTAAAAATTTCATTAATCTTTTCTTTATCTGTGACATCACAAGTTTGGATAAGTTTTAATATTGGGAATGATTTCTTTTTCTTTAATATATCGCTTCCTATAGGTTTTCCGAAATCTTTATTCCCCCATATACCTAATACATCATCTTTTATCTGGAACATATGACCAAAAGTATTTCCTATTTCTTTAAAAATCTCAGTTGTTTTTTTATTACTTGGTTCTAATACAGAACCTAATATAACTGAAGTTTTAATTAGTGCTCCTGTTTTCTTCTCAATCATGCTTAAGTAATTCTCTACACTGATTTCTTTTGATGATTCAAAATCAATATCTAAATATTGACCTTCAATTACTTCTATGCATGTTTTATTAATTATTTTTCTAAGTTCTACTAATTTATTTTTATCCTTAATATCAATATTTTCAATTGCTTTACTTGCCAATGCATGCATAGAACTGCCAGAAATTATTCCAACCTCTTCTCCCCAAATTTTCCATACTGTTTTACGATTTCTTCTAAATTCATCTCTATCTTCAATATCATCATGAATTAATGAAAAGTTATGAAATAATTCTATAGACATTGCCAAAGGTAGGATATTTTTTTCTTTACCTCCCAATGCTTCATTTATAAGCATCATTATAGAAGGCCTAAAAGCCTTCCCTGTGGCATTATCATCCTTTCCATTCTCTTTTATCCAACCTAAAAAATATTTATGAGTTATGTACAAAGGATCATCAAGCTTTTTGTAAAAATCTTTTGTAAATTTATTTAATTCTAATTGATATTTATTAAATAATTGTGGTAGTTGGGGTTTTCTCATTTATTAAAATTGAATTTATTTCTCAATTATATCTTCCTAAAATCTTTTCGAAAACTATTTGGATATCTTATAATATTGATATAAGATTATCTTATTAGGTATAATAATATAATTTATTTATTATGATATAATTTTATTATACGAGTAAAGGTAATATTATAAGTTTTTCTAGAGAAGAGCCGGTTTATGCAATAGGTATAGTCTCTAAGATTGTAGGTTTGCATCAACAGACCTTAAGAAATTATGAGAGATGGAATTTAGTTATACCTTTTCGTTCACCTGGTGGAACAAGATACTATTCGATTGTAGATATTGAAAAAATTGAAAAAGTTAAGGATTGGATTGAAAAATTTGGTATCAATAGAGCTGGCATTGAAATAATTACAGATTTACTAAAAGAGATTAATGAACTAGAGAAAAAAAATAATTTTCTCGAGTCAGAGTTAATAAGGTATAAGAGCAGGGGTTCTATGATGGAATTACCTGAAAATAATAGGAGGCAATTATGATTTCCACTGAGATTTGGTCGAGAGAAATTATGGATAAAGAACTTATTGATGTTTTTGATCAGGCTGATCATTTAGCAACAAGTGCTTATAGAGAAGAATTTTTTACTATTAATCATCTTATGTTATCGCTATTAAGAACACCATCCGTGATTAAAATCTTAAGTAATTTAGTTACAGCTTCTTCCTTAAAAAACTGGGAAACAGAACTTATGAAAGGATTTAAGGATAATAAATTCCCTATAATTGAAATTGCTTATGAAAGCTTAATGCAAAAACTGTATTCTTTATCTCTAGATATTGCAAACACCACTCAGAGTGAAAAAATTAAAATTATACATGTTTTGTTAGGGATTGCAGAATTATCTAATAATGCTTCTATAACAAGAGTTATTAATAGAAGGTCTTTACAAGAATATCGAACAACAAATAATATTACTTTTGATTTATTTCTAAGTAATAGACTAACTGTAGATAATGTGCAATTTGCTTATTTAGTTGCTAATCCTAACTCTAAATTAAAAACTAAAAGTGAAGAAGTTGAATTTTCAGAAAAAAAAGATCAAGAATCTGAAAATAATTCAAAATATGAATTTTTAGATAAATATTCTATTGATTTGACTAGTCTTGCAAAGCAAAACTTGATTGATCCTATCATAGGTAGAGATTCAGAAATAAAAAAAGTACAACAAATTCTCTTAAGAAGAACTAAAAATAACCCTGTATTAATTGGTGATGCTGGAGTGGGTAAAACGGCGATAGCTGAGGGGCTAGCCTTAAATATCATTGGAGGTAATGTTCACCCTTTTCTAAAAGACAAAAGAGTGTTGTCTCTACAATTAGGACAGCTATTAGCAGGTACAGGTGTAAGGGGAGAATTTGAAGAAAGAATGCAGACAATAATTAAAGAAATGGAAGATTCAAATGGGGAGATCATTTTGTTTATTGATGAAATCCATACTGTAGTTGGTGCTGGTTCTGGTGGGGGTGCATTAGATGCATCAAATATGATGAAACCGGCTCTTGCTCGCGGTAAATTACAAACTATAGGAGCCACAACTCCCGATGAATTTAGAAAATATATTGAATCCGACCAAGCTTTGGAAAGAAGATTTTCTCCGGTTTTCATAAATGAACCAACAAAAAAAGCATCAATTAAAATGCTTCAGGGTTTAAGATACAAATATGAAAAACATCATGATTTGAAAATTTCTGATGAAGCAATTGAATCAGCTGTAAATTTATCTGATAGATATATAAAAAATCGTTTTTTACCTGATAAGGCTATAGATTTAATGGATGAGTCATTATCAAAAGTAAAAATAGAAAATCCGCTAACTCCTGATCAAATTTCTGATATAGAAAATGAAATAGATCAATTAAAAGAGGAGGAAAATAAGCTATTTCAAGAGGGAAAAAAGATTGAATCAGAAGAAGTAGTTGAAAAAAGATATCAAAAAGAAGAAAATTTAAAACTTCAAAGAGAACAATGGGGATTTAGTGAAAAACAAATAGAGATAGTCGAACCCAAGCATATAGCAAAGGTTATTTCTGAAAAAACAGGAATTCCTATTGATAATTTAATTCAGAGTGAAGCAAAAAAACTACTAAAATTAGAGGAAAAATTACATAAGAGAGTTATAGGTCAATCTAAAGCTGTTGAGGGGATTTCAAATGCTATTAGAAGAAGTAGGGCAGGATTACAAGATCCCACTAGACCAATAGGTTCTTTTATATTTTTAGGGCCTACTGGTGTTGGAAAAACAGAGCTTGCAAAATCATTAGCTGAATTTTTGTTTGATGATGAAAATAGCATAGTTCGAGTTGATATGTCTGAGTATAGAGAAAGCTATTCAATGGCAAGGCTAATTGGTGCACCTCCAGGATATGTGGGATATGACGAAGCAGGCCAGTTAACAGAATCTGTAAGGCGTAATCCTTATAGTGTTATATTATTTGATGAGGTAGAGAAAGCTCACCCAGATATATTTAATGTTTTACTTCAAGTATTGGATGATGGAAGATTAACAGATGGGCAAGGCAGGACTGTAGATTTTACAAATACAATTATTATCATGACTTCAAATTTGGGTAGTGATTTTGTAAGTAAAGAATCTATAGGCTTTATGAATAATTCAGATAAAAAGATTGAAGAACAGCATAATAATGTATCTGAATCTTTGAAATCACATTTTAGACCTGAGTTCTTAAATAGAATTGATGAAATAATTATTTTTGAATCTTTGACTAAGCAAAATTTGTTACTAATAGTTGATAAAGTACTCGATGATCTTTCAGAAAAATTAAAATCAAAAAATCTTCAAATAAAAATAAATAAGAAAGTTAAAGAATTTATAGCTAGTAAAGGATTTGATAAATATTATGGTGCAAGACCATTAAGAAGATTATTACAAAAAGAAGTAGAGAATAAAATTTCTAAAATGATTATTTCTAAAGAAATTAAAAATGGTGATGTTTTAAAACTTACTTTAAGAGAAAATGAAATAATAATTAATATAAAAAAATAAAAAATTAAATGATACAAACTGATAAAAAAGTTTCTGCTATATTACTTGCAGCTGGTAAATCAAAAAGATTTGAACAAGATAAAACTTTTTTTGAAATTGATGGTACTCCTATCGCAATTAAATCTTTAGAAACACTATTAGAACTTAAGATTTTGAAGAATATTTTTATAGTATCATCTGATGAAAATTATGAAAATTTTAAAAATTATTTAATCAATTCAAAATATTCAAATAAAATTGAAATTATAATTGGTTCTACATCCAGATCTGCTTCATTAATCAATGCAGTGAAATTTATAAAAAAGAATAATATAGATTTTGATTACTTGATTATCCATGATGCTGCAAGGCCTTACGCTTCTAAAAAACTTTTTCAAAAAGGCGTTGATTTATTGGAAAAATATGATGCAGTAATTCCTGGACTAACTCCAACTGANACAGTAAAGGTTGTAGATAAATCTGATTTTATCTCTCGAACATTAGACAGAGCAGAACTTGTAAATGTTCAAACTCCTCAATTTTTCAATAAAAAAATNTTTTTTGAAAAAATTGAAAATATTATTCCTTCAGAAAAATATACGGATGATTCTTCTTTGTTAGACAATACTTCTATAAACATAAAGTTAATGCCTGGAGAAATTAAGAATAAAAAAATAACTACAAAAAATGATGTTAGTCAAAATTTAATTTTTTATGGCACTGGTTTTGATATTCATAAACTTGTAAAAGGAAAAAATCTTAGAATTGGAAGTATTAATATTGACTATCCACTAAAACTGAAAGGTCATTCAGATGGAGATGTACTTATTCATTCTATAATTGACTCTATATTAGGAGCAGCATCAATGGGAGATATTGGCAAATTCTTCCCATCTTCAAATGATTCTTTGAAAAATATAGACTCTACAGTAATGTTAAAAAAAGTTATAGATATGATAGCGGTTAAGGGATTTGAAATTATTCACTTAGACAATACTATTATTGCTCAAAAACCTAGGATGACAGATTATATTGAAAATATGAAATTAAATTTATCTACAATTTTAAAAATTCATAAAAAACAGATCAATATTAAGAGTACTACTACTGATTTTATTGGTATTATTGGTTCAGAAAAAGCAATAGCATCTCAGTCAATTTGTAGTTTGAAAAAAATTAAATAATGCATTTATATAACACATTAACAAAACAAAAAGAAAAATTAGATAAGAAAGAAATTAAAATGTATGTTTGTGGTGTGACTGTATATGATAGACCTCATCTCGGTCATGCTTTGTCTACAATAACATTTGATGTACTACATAGATTTCTAGAATATATTGGATATTCAGTAATTAGAGTTCAAAATTTTACTGATGTGGATGATAAGATAATCGCTAAATCTAAAGAATTAAGAATATCTCCAAAAGAAGTTGCCGAAAAATATATAAAAGCTTTCTTTGAAGATATGGATAACCTTGGTGTTAGAAGAGCAGATATTCATCCTCGAGCTACAGAGGATATGAATGAAATAATTGAATTAATTAAAGATTTAATTGACAAAAAAGCAGCATATGAACTTAATGGAAGTGTTTATTTCGATGTTAATTTTTCTAATGATTATGGAAAGCTTTCAAAAAGAAACTTAGAGGACTTAATTGAAGGGAACAGAATTGAAAATGAACCTGATAAAAAAAATCATGGAGATTTTGCTCTCTGGAAACATGCAGAAGAAGATGAGACATATTGGGATAGTCCTTGGGGAAAAGGTAGGCCAGGTTGGCATATTGAATGCTCAGCAATGGTAAAAAAACATCTTGGTAATTCTATTGATATTCACGGAGGTGGATTAGATTTAGTATTTCCTCATCATGAGAATGAGATTGCTCAAAGTGAGTCATCAACCGGGCATAAACCCTTTGCACAAATTTGGGTTCATAACGGACTACTAAAACGTTCAGGAGATGAAAAAATGAGTAAATCTCTTGGTAATTCTCTTGATGTTAGAGATGCTTTAAATAATTATTCAGGGAATTCAATAAGATTATGGATATTACAAAGTCATTACAGACATCCAAGTTCTTTAGATGAAAATTCTTTGGATATTGCTCAAAAATCTATACAAAGAATTCAAAGAACCCTTATTTTGCGGGGAGAGGATGGTTTTGACAATAAAGATTATAAAAATAAGTTCTTAATTGCTATGAAAGATGATTTAGGAACTCCTAAGGCAATAGCTACAATTTTTGATTTAATTCATGATATTAACAAGTCAAATGATCTTGATAAAAAAATTAATGAAGGTGTTATTTTACTTGAGGAATTATTAGGAATTTTAGGATTTAACTTTGAAGATAAAAATCAAAATGATTCTGAAATTACTAATTTAATTAAATTGAGAAATCAATTAAGGTTAGAAAAAGAATACGATAAGGCAGATCAGATAAGAGAAGATCTGTTATCTAAAGGAATTGAAATACTTGACTCAAAAGATGGAACTACTTTCAGAAAAATTTAGAATCTTACATTTAGAACTGCAACTCCAACAAATAATATAATTAATATTATTGTTAATCTAAATAAAACTTGTTCTATTCCTCTTCTAGACCGATAAGATCCGTCTGATTGTCCAAATAATCCGGCACTACTGCCTCTTGTTTGTAGAAGAATTANAGCAACTATAATTACTGCAAAAACCATCATNAATATTGAAAAAAGTAAATCCAAAGTTTCCTCTATTCTTATTTTTTAGTTTGTAAAATCTTATTTATTATTTCACTTGAAATTTTTGGGTCAGCTTGACCCTTTGTTTCTTTCATAACTTGCCCTAATAAAAACTTTTGAGATTGTTCTTTTCCGGCCTTAAAATCCTCAACAGCTTTTGGGTTGTTTTCAATTATATTATTTATTTTATCTTCAAGCTCATTAGTATCAGAAATAATTACAAGATTCTTATTAGTAATGATATCATTTGGTTTAGATCCAGTATCCCACATTTCTTCTAAAACAGTTTTTAAGATCTTATTATTTATTTTGTTTTCAAAATATATAGCAACTAAATCGGACAAATCTTTAGGATCAAATTTTATTTCAACATAAGATATTGAATCTAAGTTCAGTAATCTACTAAATTCTCCATTCATAAGATTTGCTATATATTTTATATATTCGTTATTTTTATTATTTGGTTTTATGGTCTCTTCAAAAAAGTTAGAAAAATTGATATCACTTGTTAGTAACTCGGCATCATATTCAGAAAGATTATATTGTTTGACATATTTTTCTTTCCTTACTTTAGGTAATTCTGGTAAGGATTTTTTTATTTCGTCAATCCAATCATTATCAATTTCTAAGGGAGGAATATCTGGTTCAGGGAAATACCTATAATCGTTTGACTCTTCTTTGGTCCTTTGGGGTATTGTTATTGATTTTTCCTCTGACCATCCTCTAGTCTCTTGGATAATTTTTTCATTATTTTCTTTAGACTTGATTTGTCTCTTAATTTCATAGTCTACTGCTTCAGCAACTGCTGAGATCCTATTCATATTTTTTATTTCAACTTTTGTCCCAAGTTCTTTTGATCCTACTTCTTTAATACTAATATTTGCATCGCACCTAAAAGAACCTTCTTCCATATTCGCAGACCCAACCCCTATATATCTAATTATTTTTTGTAAGTTTTCTATATATTCGATTACTTCCTTTGAGGAACTTAAGTCAGGCTCAGTAACAATCTCCATTAATGGTGTTCCTGATCTATTAATATCCAATAAGCTATAGTTGGAATCTCTAGTATTAATGTGAGTTAACTTAGCTACATCTTCTTCCATATGTACTCTATTGATTCTAATTTTTTTATTTGTAGAAAGCTCTACAAATCCTTCATAGCAAATGGGCTCATCAAACTGTGAGATTTGATAGCCTTTCATCAAATCTGGATAAAAATATTGCTTTCTATCGAACTTTGTTTTATTCGAAATATTACAATCGAGAGAAAGACCTATCATCATAGCACTTTCAATAGCTTTTCGATTAACTACTGGCAATGCTCCAGGTAATCCCATAGATGTGGGGTCAACAATTGTATTTGGATCTTGATTTTGGTACTTAGCACTTGAAAGACTGAACATCTTAGAATCTGTATTAAGCTGTACATGTGTCTCTAGTCCAATTACTGCTTCATAGTTCATATTTTACGAATCTCGTTATTTATGTGTTTTACTATTCTATATTAGTCAAATAAAAAGATATAATGTTAAAGAGAAGAGAAAATAAAATTATTAGGAGAATTTATGCCTACTCCAGATAGCATATCACGTGAAACAGATTTGTCGGGAATGGACGATTACAAATGGGGTTTTACTACTGATGTTGATACTGAGCTAGCGCCAAAAGGTTTAGACGAATCAATAGTAAAGTTAATATCTACCAAAAAGCAAGAACCTCAATGGTTGCTTGATTGGAGATTAAAGGCCTTCAAGCATTGGCAAAAATTACATAAAAATTCTAAAGAACCCGGGTGGGCAAAAGTAAAATACCCACCGATAGATTTTCAAGATATTTATTATTATGCTGCTCCAAAATCTATGACTGAAGCTCCCAAGTCTCTAGATGATGTTGATCCAGAAATGTTAGAAACCTTTGAAAAATTAGGAATTCCTATAAATGAAAGAGAAAAATTAGCTGGAGTAGCTGTTGACGCTGTTTTTGACTCTGTTTCAGTTGCTAATACCCTTGACGATAAATTAAAAGATATGGGCATAATTTTTTGCTCATTTAATGAGGCAGTGAAGAACCATCCTGAATTAGTAAAAAAATATTTAGGTTCAGTTGTGCCTTATTCTGATAACTTTTATTCAGCACTTAATTCTGCTGTCTTTAGTGATGGTTCATTTGCGTACATACCACCAGGTGTAAGATGTCCTATAGAATTGATGACTTATTTTAGAATAAACACTGAAGGTTCAGGTCAGTTTGAAAGGACATTGATTATTGCTGATGAGGCAGCATATGTATCTTATCTTGAAGGATGTACAGCTCCTTTTAGAAAAACCTCTCAACTTCATGCAGCTGTAGTTGAACTAGTTGCAATGAAAGATTCAGAAATAAAATATTCAACTGTTCAAAATTGGTTTCCTGGTACTAAAGATGGTGAAGGAGGAGTTTATAATTTTGTAACAAAAAGAGGTAGAGCCTTAGAAAACTCAAAAATTTCATGGACACAGGTAGAAACAGGTTCTGCTATTACATGGAAGTATCCATCGGTGATTCTTCAAGGAGATAATTCTACTGGAGAATTTTATTCAGTTGCAATGGCTAATAATTATCAGCAAGCAGATACTGGAACTAAAATGATTCATATTGGTAAAAATACAAAATCAACAGTTGTTTCTAAAGGTATTTCGGCCGGAAAAGGTCAAAATACATATCGAGGGCAAATCAAAATAATGCCTTCAGCTGAAGGAGCAATGAATCATACACAATGTGACTCACTATTGATTGGAGATAAATGTGGAGCGCATACAGTTCCATATATTGAGGTTAGAAACTCTTCAGCAAGGCTTGAACATGAAGCTTCTACCTCAAAAGTATCCGAAGATCAGCTATTTTACTTGATGTCTAGAGGATTATCAGAAGAAGAGGCTAATCATATGATAATAACAGGTTGGAGCAAGGATGTTATAAAAGAATTACCTTTTGAGTTTTCTCTTGAAGCTACTCAATTATTAAAAGTAAGCTTAGAAGGAGCAGTGGGGTAAATACGGGAGTTAAAATGTTAGAAATAAAAAACTTAAAAGCGCAGGTAGTAGATAGTGATGATTTAATTCTTAAAGGAATAAATTTATCAATTAATTCGGGAGAAATCCATGCAATTATGGGGCCTAATGGATCAGGGAAAAGTACTTTAGCAAATGTTTTAGCAGGTAAACCTGATTACGAAATTACTGATGGAGAAATTAATTTCATGGAAAATCTAATAAATGATTTACCTCCAGATGAAAGATCTCATCTGGGAATGTTTTTAGCCTTTCAATATCCTTCTGAAATTCCAGGAGTTAGGTCATATCAAATGCTGAAATCCTCTCTAGATTCGAAGAATGACTACTTTAAAAGAGAAAAGCTTTCTGTGAGAGAATTCTCCAAGCTTTATGATCAAAAAGTGAAAGATATTGGAATTGATATTGATCTTACAAAAAGATCTTTAAATTTTGGTTTTTCTGGTGGAGAAAAGAAGAAAAATGAGATTTTGCAACTTTCTATTTTAGAACCAAAATTAGCTATTTTAGATGAAACAGATTCTGGCCTTGATGTTGATGCATTAAAGGCTGTATCAGATGGAGTAAATTTAATGAGGTCTGAAGATAGGTCATTTATAATTGTTACTCACTATCAGAGGATATTAAATTATATAGAACCTGATTACGTTCATATTCTTGTTGATGGTGAAATTGTAAAATCTGGAACTAAAGAGTTAGCACAGGATATTGAAAATAATGGTTATGAAAACATAATTTCGAGTCTTGGAAAATAAAATGAAAGAAATTACAATCAATAATCAAAGTGATCCATATACGCTTTCTGATTTTTCTAATAAAAATGTAAAGAACATTCAAAATTCAGGTTTTGAATCTTTTATCGTTACTGGACTTCCTCCAAATAGTAAAACTAGTGAGCTTTGGAAATATACTAACTTTCATGACTTAAGTAAAACTAAATTCTTTATACCAGAAGAAAAATCTTTAGATTCTAATATGAAATCTGAAATTTTTTCTAGTAATAATTATGAAACAATTTATATTGTGGATGGTTTTTTTGATGCTGAAATGTCTAATTTTTCCAATAATATAATAGTTGAAAAATCCAATGATCTTAAAAAATTGATATTACTAACTGAATCTTTTGGAAAAATAGCAAATAATGATGATAATGAAATGATTGCATTAAATTCTGCTTTTATGTTAGATCCTTTATTTATATCTATTAGTGATTCTCAAGAAGAAACTAACTTAAATATTGTTATAGTTACTACAAATAATAATAATAATATATCTCACTTTCCTCGATTATTTATTCAAGTGGATTCTAAATCTCAAACTAATATTCTAGAATCATATTTTAATTTATCATCCGATAATAATAACTTAGTAGTTCCAGTTATTGAGTATTTGTTAGAAAAAGAAAGTGATGTTTCTCATAAGCGACTTCAAATGGATTCAGGCAATTCTTTTTTCTTTCAATTTGATAGGATTCTTCAAAAAGAAAATTCAAAGTTTAATTCTTCTTCATTTTCTTTATCTGGATTAGTTTCAAGATATGATATCCATAGTGATTTAATAGGTATAAATTCAGATTGTAATTTTCATGGATTATATATCACTGATAAAAATCAACTTCAAGAAAATGAAATTTCAATTACTCATTCAGTTGAAAAATGTTCTAGTGATCAAATGTTTAAGGGAATCTTAGCTGGCAAATCTAAAGCTGTATTCAGTGGTAAAGTTCTTGTGAAAAAAGATGCTCAAAAAACNAGAGCATTTCAAAAAGACTTTAATTTTTTGCTTTCAAAGGATTGTGAAGTAGATACTAAGCCTAGTTTAGAAATTTATGCTGATGATGTTGAATGTAGCCACGGCGCTACAGCAGGAAATATGGATAGAAATATGTTATTTTATCTTCAAAGTAGAGGGATAAAAGATGATGATGCAATGTCAATGTTGATTAGAGGTTTTGCACAAGAAATCATAGATGAATTTTCAGATATAGAAATTATTCAATACTTGGAAAATTATATTTCGAAAGTGATTCCTTCTCTGGATATACAAGGAATAATGTGATTATGGTAAATGATGAATTAAATGAGATGTATGAAGAGATCGTTATGGATCATTATCATAATCCTAGAAATACAGATTTACTTGATTCTCCTGATTTTGAAATCGAAAAAAATAATCCTTTTTGTGGAGATGAGATTAAAATTCAACTTAATTTTCAAAAAGATAATAAAGTTACTGCTTCAGTTACAGGACGAGGATGTGCTATTTCTCAGGCCTCAGGTTCATTACTGGCTGAAAAAATAAATAATATTAATTCAACTGATCTTCAAAATACAGTTGATCTTTTTAGAAAATTGATTAGAAGTGAAGAACTTACTGAAGAAGAACTTGATGAATTAGGTGATATTTCAGCTTTATCTGGAGTTAGAAAATTTCCTGTTAGAATAAAATGTGCCATGTTATCTTGGGTGGCTCTTGAAGATATAATCAAGCAATCTAATTCTAAAAATTAATAATTTTTTCAATTCCTTCATTAATGTTTATAAAGCTTTTATAATTTATTTTTGCCTTAAGTTCTGAGTTGTCTAAGACTATATTTTCTACTTCTCCTTCTCTTTTTTCTTTAAAGATAGGACTAAGTTTGTAATTAAGCTTTTCTTTTAAGATTTTATATATATCAATTATTTTTACTTCATAATTTGAAGAAACATTTAATTTCGAACTGATCCTTTGAGTACAAAATATATTAATTATTTCGATTAGATCATCAATATATATGTAATCTCTAGAAGAATTTCCTTCTCCATAGATAACAATTTCTTGATTCTTACTCATTTTATCTATAAAAATAGGAATTACATTTTGACTATTTTGTTTAGGTCCATATATATTAGATGGTCTTAAAATAGAATAATTTATTCTAGATTTATGAAGTATTTTGGATACTAATCTTTCACCCTCTAGCTTTGAATATCCATAAGTTGAAATGGGGTTCTCNGGATGTTTTTCATTAACTGGTAAATATTTAGGATCTCCATAAATTGCACCTCCAGATGATATAAATGAAAAATAACAATTTTCTAGTTTTTTTATTTCACTTAAAATATTTTGGGTTCCCTCAATATTTATACTTTTTGTTTTATTAGGATCATTGATTGAATCTATTACACTAGTTTGTGCAGCACAATGAATAACTATTGAAGGATTAAATTGAGAAATTATTTTAGAAATCTTATTACTTCTTATATCTACATATTCTGTATTTATATTAGGACTTTTTATTGTTTCATACTTATTTGAGTTATNATTATCTAAAATCAGTATTTCATTAGAATTGGAGAAATATTTTGTTAAGTTAGAACCAACAAATCCTAGACCTCCAGTAATCAAGATTTTTTCATGTTTCAATTTTTAGTCCTTTGAATATAAAACTACTTTATCTTTAGAATAATTTTTACTTATTAGATTGGAAAATTGAAACACCTCTTGTGCTTTTTCATATTCTGAATCACTTATTTCAATATCTGAATTCCAATTTCCTAGATTTTGATAATCTTTTATTGCATTAGATATAGAGTCTAGTTGAAAATCTTTGAAATATGAATGAACACTATTTGCAACTTCTTTAGCNTCTGTATTTTGAACCCATTTTTTAGATTTTTCAAATGCTAATGTGATTTTTTTCCCAGTTTCAGATTTTATTAATTTTTCCTCTGCACATAAAGTTGAAAATGCTACAGGCCCTATTATTTCTCCTATTGATGCTATGATTTTTCCGTGTCCATCAATTTCTAATTGGTGAGGATAACTCCCTTGTTCATGAAAAAACCCTGTATCTTCCCGTGTATAAGAGTTATACATTTCACTAGTTCCTAAAGGTTTATCAGAAAGTAATTTAATTTTATTTATATCTATGTTTTTTTTGTCGAGNGCAAACTTTAACATTGCTTCTGGTTGACCTCCCCTTACATAATAAAAGGGGTCTTTATACAAATCTTCCCACTTGAATTCTTTTTTGTTTTTAGAGATTATGAAGAAACCATCTAAGGAATTTATTAATGCAAAATGTTTTATTGACGATGGTATGCTATTTTTTAGAAAGTTCCAACTTTGTGAAACCGCAGATTGAGCAAAATCAATTTCTTTATTAGAAATTTTTTCATATACGTTTATTCCAGGTTCTGGAATATGATAAGTTCCATGCAATCCTTCATTTTCTAAAAAACCTTGACTTACCATAGCAATTAATGGACTGTAAAAAACAGCATGTCTAGAAGCAGTTAAGTTAATAGTTTTCATATTTCCTCTTTTTTAGTTATAAAGTACATTTATTAGTAGTTTTTTGAATACATTTTATAATAAAATTCAGGACATAATTTATTCGAAAAGTGTTAATTGTCAAGATATTCAAGAAATAAAACGAACCTAAGACAAATTGAGGGAAGACATTCAGTAATTGAAACTTTATTGTCAAATAAAAAAGTTTCATACATTGATCTTTCAGATTCAAATGATAGCGGTAGTCAAATAGAAAAAATTAAAGATCTTGCGAATTCTAAAAATATTTCAGTAAATCTTATATCTAAAAAATCTATTGAGAAAAAATCTGCAACAAAAAAATCTCAAGGAGTAATTTTGTACCTTGATGATAATTATCAATCATCAGTTGAAGATATGATATTTTTAGCAGATAAGAAAAAAGAAATTCCTTTAATTATTTTCCTTGATAGAGTTCAAGATCCTCATAATTTGGGTGCAATTGCTAGAACCGCTGAAATATTTGGAGCTCATGGATTAGTGGTTCCAGCTAAGGATTCAGCAAAAATTTCTCCAGGTGCGATTCGTGCTTCTGCAGGCGCTTTAGAACATATAGAATTCACAATTGTAAATTCTATATCAAAAACACTCGAATATCTAAAAAAAATGAATTTTCAGGTATTTTCTTTAGACATGGATGGAGAAAATATTAAGGATATAAAAATTAATAATAAAATTCCTATTGCCTTAGTAGTAGGTTCTGAACATGATGGAATTAGTAAAAGAATTATTGATACCTCTGATAAAATTTTATCTGTTCCAATGAAAGGCGAAATTTCTTCATTAAATGTTTCAGTTGCTACAGGAATTATACTTTATGAATTATTTTCTAAAAGGAACTTAAGTGGATAAGAAATTATTTCTCATAGTTTTCCCTGTAGTTTTCACTGCAAATATTTTTCTTCTTGATTTTAATACTACTATTATCGCCATGCCTTCAATTATTGATGAGTTTGATTTATCCCTAAGGTTAGCATCTTGGATAATTTTGTCTGCATCCATTGTTATGACAGCTTTTTTAATGCCAATTGGCAGAATAGCTGATCTTGTAGGAAGAAAATTCTTTTATATTTTTTCATTAATAATAGCTTTATTTGGGATAATTTGTGCTAGCTTTGCTTCAAATATATATATCTTGATTCTATTTAAGACAGTTTCTGCAATTGGAACTACCGGTACATCTATTATGATGTTTGTAATAGTAACGGTTAATTTCCCTAAAAAGTATCAAGGTTTAGGATTAAGTATCATTACTACATCGGTTGCACTTGGAATGATGATAACTCCATTTATCGGTGGATTGATGTTAGATAACTATGGATGGAGATATGCATATAGAATTATAGGTTTTATAGGAATTTTCACTGTTTTGATGACTTTTTTATTTGTTCCAAAAATGGAGAATTCTAAAGTTGATAGAAAATCTTTAGATTTTATTGGAATGTTATATTTTATATTTATAATGACTTTGTTTGTATTTATAATAAATGATCCAGTATCTTTTGGCTTCTTTTCTATTCCTCATTTGATAATGATAGTAATTTTTATGATCTTAATATTTTTATTTTATAAGTTCGAAAAAAAACAAACAAAACCAATTCTAAATTTTCAAAACTATAAAAACCCATCTTATTTTTGGGGCTCAATTTCTAGAATGACAGGTTTTGTAGGATTTTCAGTATTAATGTTTTTAAATCCAATTTTTCTTCAAAAAATAATTGGACTTAGTGAAACTTCAGTAGGAACGATACTTTTATACTCAGGGACAGGTACTGTGATTGCTTCTTCAATTTCGGGAAGGTTATCTGATAAGTTTGGTCATAAAATATTTACTGTAACAGGGATGCTTTTTTCAGGACTAGCAAATTTATTGCTATCATTTTTAGCGTTTAATTTTGATTTGACTATTTTTACTATATTAATGTTTATAAATGGATTTGGAATTGGAATGTGGATGGCTCCAAATATGAGTGCAGTTCTTAGTAGTGTTAATAAAGATCAGTATGGATCAGTGAGTGCATATCTAAACTTAATAAGAAACGTTGGAACAACAATTGGTCAAAGTTTTGCTGCAACAATTTTAGTAGTTTTCTTGACAACTGGTGCAATAACAGCTCAATTAAGTGAAATAAACTCAGATTCTTCAGAAGAAATATTATCCTTATTTATCAATGGATGGAGAACAACTCTAATTATTTCTAGTATTATAGTCTTTATATCTAGTTTTGCTTCATTTAAAACAAAATAGAAGGAGATTTTATGAATACATTAAAAGATAAGGTTGCAATTATAACTGGTGGAGGAACGGGGATAGGAAAGGCTATTGCTAAATTATTTTCTTTAGAAGGAGCTAAGGTTATTATTGCATCTAGGAATCAAGAAAATCTAGTAAATGCTGTGAATGAAATAAGGCAAACTGGTGATGAGAAAATTGATTATTTTAAAACAGATGTAACCAGTTCTGAAGATGTTGCAAATTTATTTTCATTTGCATTCAATAGACATGGTTCAGTAGATATTCTAGTAAACAATAGTGGAGTAATGGAAGGTAATCCTATAGATCAAGTTACTGATGAACAATGGGAACAAGTGATTTCTGTAAATGTTACAGGTACATTTAAGTGTACTAGAGAAGGTTTTAAGTATATGAAATCTAGAGGAGGAAAAATTATTAATATAGGCTCGATTGCTGGTGATTCTCCTAGGATGTTTTCTTCTCCTTATACAACTAGTAAACATGCTGTTAGAGGGCTAACAAAATCTGCAGCTTTAGATGGTAGAGAATATGGGATATCAGTCGGTTGCTTGAATCCAGGAAATACCATGGTGGAAAGAAGATCAGATGGGAGGTCAGGAACAGGTAAGGATGAAGGTCCAGAAATTCTTATTGATGCTAATGATATAGCGAGAACAGCTCTCTTAATGGCATCATTACCAGAAGGGACAAATATGCTTGATGTAACTGTTTTACCTGTAAAACAAGAATTTATTGGTAGAGGATAAAAAAAATAATCGTATAATAATAAAAAATGATTTGGAGCTAAAAATGTACATATTAATGGTAAGGCTTAAAGTTAAGGCTGAAAAAATAGAAGAATTTATTAAGGAATCTATTGGAGATGCTGAAGGTTCAGTAAAGAATGAACCTGGGTGCAGAAGATTTGATATTATTCAAGATTCCACAGACCCGTCTCTATTTGCTTTTTGTGAAATATATGATGACGAAGATGCTTTCAAAGCACATACAACTTATGATCATTTCAAAGTATGGGCAGAAGCTACAAAAGAATTTTATGCGGCTGAGACTGAAGTTTCTTTTTGTAAGCCAGTTTATCCAAATGAAAAAGTCATTTGGGGATCTGCTAGAGAAAATATTTCCAATCATGAATATTTTTCTAATTCATCATTAATGGTTATTGCGGCTCCTCAATATGTAAAAGAAGAAAATATAAATGAATTCATTGATTCAATTACTTTAGATAGTATTGGATCAACTACCGAAGAGCCAGGATGTTTGAGATTTGATGTTTATCAAAATGTAAATGACCCCACAGAGCTTTATCTATATGAAGTGTATTCTAATGCCGACGCATTTGAATATCATCGAGGGACACCGCATATTAAGAAATGGCAAGAGACTGTCAAGGATATGTATGATGAGTCTAGAAAAGGCCAAAATGGTAGACGAGGAAAAAATATATGGCCACCAGATAACTGGGAATGGAATTCGGGACAACGAAAATAATTTGAGGTAAAAATGAAAGTAACTGGAGTAAAAACTTATGTTATAGAAAATGAGTCTGCACCACGTACAGGTGGAGGTTCGGAAACTGGTAATTGGTATATAGGAGGAAAATATTTTCTTATTCTAGAACTATCCACTGATGAAGGAATAATAGGCTTAGGGGAAAAACTTACTGGAAGCTCGTTTACTGGAAATATGACCTGGAGAGATTTTAGGTCTCAGATTCAATTGGTACATGAAACAGTTGAAGCATTCGTAGTTGGTAAAAATCCATTTGATATAGAAAAAATTTATTATGATATGTATGCAGGAAGACATGATTATAGACTCCCTAGTTTGCATTATGGAATGGTTTTATCAGGAATTGAAATGGCATTATGGGATATAGTTGGGAAAGCCACTAATCAGCCAATTTATAATTTACTTGGTGGAAAATGTTGGGATAAATTGAGAGCTTATGCATATATGCCACCTATCCCTGAAGGGAAAGCTGAAAATGCAGGTGCTGTTGCTGAACAATTGTTAAGAGAAGGAAATACCGCTTGCAAGTTTGATCCTTTTCATCCCATAACAGGAGTTCCTAGGGATATTACCTTAAAAGAAATAACTTATACAGAAAATATATTTAAGAGCATAAGATCTGCAGTTGGGAATGAATTAGAAGTTGCTTTAGGTACCCATGGACAGTTAACCACTTATAGTGCAATACGAGTTGCTAAGGCTATAGAACCTTATCAACCTTTTTGGTTTGAAGAACCTGTATCTCCTGAAAATATTGATGAAATGGCAAGAGTAGCTTCACATACAAGTATTCCCATTGCAACTGGAGAAAGATTAGCTACTATTTTCCAATTCTCTGAATTATTAAAAAAGCAAGCAGCTCAAATTATTCAGATTGATATTGGTCAAGCAGGAGGAATATTAGTAGGTAAAAAGGTTGCGGCAATGGCTGAGGCTAATTATGCAGTTATAGCCCCTCATATGTATTGTGGACCTGTTGCTGCAGCAGCAGCTTTACAAGTAGCTACTTGTGCACCAAATTTTATGATAGCTGAAGCCAATCAAGGGCCTCTTCACAAAAAAATATTTAAGGATCCTGTTGTATTTGAAAATGGTTTTATAGAAATACCTAAGGGCCCAGGGTTAGGAGTAGAATTTGATCCCAAGGTTCTTGAAAAGCATATAGTTAGCTAACTATAAAGTTATAGTTGCAAAGCAAGGTTTCCCCATAAGGGTACTGCTGTGTAATTTCCCTCCGAAGTTAGCATCAGAAATCCACATGGTATTTCCTTTTATAGACATTCCATGAGGGTATGGATCATCTTTATCAAGTTTAATAGATTCTAGAATTGAACCATTTCTAATATCGTATTTTATTATTTTTTTGCTTGAAGTATGGGCACACCATATGCCGTTATCTTGTCTAGCCAAGCCATGTAATCTTTCTTCATCAACTAAGAATCTTGAAACTATTTCATAACTTTCAGCATCTACTTTATATATTGCTTTAGGATTAAATGCAGTTACCCATATAAATCCATTATCCCATTCGATACCATGAATTCCACCACCATCAGGTGTAGGGAATTTATCAACATAATTTCCAGTTTCTAAATCCAGTTTATAAATTAATCCTTTGTGTGTATCAGTCGGCTTAAAACTTCTTGCTTGAGTTTCACCATTTGAAGCAGTCCAAATAAATCCACCTCCCACTGTAATTCCAGAACCATTTTCAGTTATTGTTTCATATTTATAATTTATATTCCCTTTTTCGTCTAAAATGTAAACATCATCTAACTCTTGATCCATTACGTATAATCCTTTGGAGGACCATTGCAATCCATTTGGATGTTTACAGGGTGATTTAAATACTTCTGTTGTAATCATTTTAACCTCGTTTATTTTTGTAGCTGTGATGTAATAAAAAAAATGGCATCATATACAAATAAATTTTATTTATATATTATTACTACATACTATGTTTTCCATATTCAAGAGAAAAAAGAAGGTTATGATTTTTATAGATGGTTCAAATCTATATCATGTTCTTTTAAGAAATTGTGGTAGAAGTGATCTAATGTTTTCCTCTTTTGGGGAAAAATTAACTGGTAGAAAAAGATCATTGATAAAGATTTTTTATTATAACGTACGTCAAGAATTACAAGGCAAGATAAAAATTCCTGAGGAACAACAGAAATTTTTATCTAGTTTGCATAAAATAAAAAAACTTGAAGTTAAATTGGGAATTTGGAAAGAACAAAATGGTTCTATTGTTGAAAAAGGTGTAGACGTTCTCTTGGCTACTGATTTAGTTCTAAATGCAGTAAAAAACAATTATGATCATGCAATCATTGTTAGTGGAGATGGAGATTTTTTCCCAGCTATTGAAGCAGTAAAAAAAGAAGGTAAAAGAGTTGAAGTTGCAGCCTTTGAATCAAATATTTCTAAAGAAGCTAGTGATTCAGCTGATAAAGTTTTAAAACTGAAAAAATCATTCTTTAATAATTTATGGATGCCAAAAAGAACTTCTAAAAAATATTCTGATAAAAAGAAATTTAATTCATCAAAAAAGAGTACAAAAAATAGAGACTCAAATAAGAGAAGAAAATTACTTGTTTAAGTATGTTTGAAATTAATGAATCTTTCATTTATAAAAATACCTAGACAAATTTCATACACTATAATTCCATTATCCTTGATAATAATGGGCGATAGTATTTTATATGTAATTTTACCTATTAATTATGAATTTTTTGGCATAAATTCATATCTTGGTATCCCCTATGAATTTTGGATAGGTTTTATATTGTCAATTAATAGGTTTATAAGGTTTTTTTCTAATATTTTTTCTGTAAAAATCTTTAAGAATTTAGGATTTAGAAATACTATATTTTTAGCATGTTTTTTAGGAGCAGGTTCAACACTTTTTTATGCTTTATTTAAAGGTGTGCTTTTATTGATAATAGCTAGAATAATTTGGGGTTTTTCATATTCTTTATTTAGGCTCGGTTATCAATTAAAGGTATTTTCCTTTTCTGCAAATAATTATGGGAAATATCTAGGATATTGTTTGGGAGTTCAAAGAACAGGTAGTTTTTTAGTTGTAACACTAGGAGTTTTGATATCTATAAAATTTGGAATTTACTTCACATTAATTCTTTTATCTTCATTAATAATCCCAGCATTATTAATAACGATTTTTATTAAAGATTTAGAAATATCAAAGTTTACCCCGAGTAAAATTAGTTGGAACTTATTCTATAGTGACCAAAATAATAAAATAAAAAATAAAATAATAATAATTTCTTTTTTTAAATTTACATCTTCTTTCACTTCAAATGGATTAGCAATTGCAACAATCACTCCTTTTTTATTGTCAATAAATAACGATTTATATGATGTTAAAACTATTTTAGCTATTGCAGGATTTGTTGTTGGATTTAGATGGATAGCTGATATATTTTTTGGGATAATCTTTGGAACACTTTCTGATAATTTTGGACGTAAAAATAATATTATGATTAGTACATTTTTGATGCTCATTGCTATTTTATTAGCTATAAGTGGAATTGATTTTTACTTAAGTTTAATTTGTATAATATTAATGTTTTTCTTTAGTGTTTCCTTGGAAACTTCACTAGATGCTTTTTTGGGAGAAATATCATCTAAAGAGAATAAATCTAGTATTGTTTCTAGATATTCCACATGGCAGGATTTAGGTGCTGCTTTAGGTCCAGTTATTGGCTTTTCTATTGCTAGCGGTTTGGGAGTTTCTTTTGGATACTATTTATCTATATTAATGTTTTTTATTTGTATAATTTTATTCTTTAGGACTTTTACCAATCGAGAAAAGAAAAATTATCCTTAGAGCTTAATATTATTTCTTGTGAAGAACCATCTGGTTTCATCTGATAAATATCTGAGTTGTTGTGAGCGTTTGAAGTGAATAAAATACTTCTGTATCTTTCTGACCAAACTATATTACTTTCGTCTACTTTATTGTTTGTGAGCCTTTCAATCTTTTTAGATTTTACATCCATCATGTAGATTTCTTTATTATTTTCTAAATCATTAATATATAAAATTTTATTTCCTCCAAAAGCCCAAGCATACTCAATAGAATTTATTACATGATTTATGTCAATATTTTCTCCAAAATAGTTATTTTTGTTATTTTCTTTCCCTGTATTATCAACAACTTTATCAATATCCTTATATATCCAAATAGATTTATTTTGCTTTTCTGTTCTGTTGAAAATCAAGTATTCTCCGTTGGGACTCCATTTTGGATTGCTACCTTTAGTAATAAAAATTTCATTTACACCTTTTGGATTAGACAAATATATTGAATCATTTATATTGAATACTATCCATTTACTATCTGGAGACCATGAACCTAAATTAGCTACTTTATCAGGTCTAGTTATTGGAAGAAAGTTTTTTAAGTTTAATGAGTAAAGAAAAATATTTGCTTCATCTGCATTCGGCTTAAATTCAATAGCAATCTCTTCAGAATTTGGAGCCCACTCAAATCTTTCTACTTCACGATTATTATAATTTGCTATTTCTAGTTCAGAACCTTCATCATTTGAAATCCAAAGGTTTTTTTTGTTATTTCGTTCTGAAATAAATGCGAAATTTTTTTTATTCGGAGACCATTTTGGTTTTACTGAAACTGCTTTTAAGTCAGTTATAAACTTGAAAGAAGGACTTGAAGTGGTATTAATCAATACAATTCTTGAAAAATCTCCAATTTTTTGTTCGGCCAAAATAGCTTTATTAGAGGCAAATGAACAGCCATTAATTAGAAAAATTGAAAGGCATAAGATTTTTATTATTATCGTTTTATTCACTATATATTTCTTTAGTGGTTTTTTTTTATTAGTTTAATGATTATAATCAAAATCAAATTTCTAGGCATTTATAGAATTTTACAGAAATATATCTTGGGAGGTATTTTATGAAGTTTTCTTTTTTTTCAATGCCCTTGCATCTGCCTAATGAAAATCCTGCACTTGCATTCAAAAGAGATCTACAGCTAATTAAGACAGCTGAAGAACTTGGATTTGATGGTTTTTTTGTTGGAGAACACCACACTGCTGCTTGGGAAAATATACCCTCTCCGGAATTATTTTTATCAAAGGCTTCAGCATACACAAATAAAATACAATTAGGATCTTCTTTAGTTAGTCTGCCTTTTCACCATCCTTTTAATGTTGCAGAAAGATTTGCATTTCTTGATCACTTAACAGAAGGAAGGGCTGTTTTAGGAATTGGACCTTGTAGTTTACCTCCAGATGTAAAGTTATATGGCATCCCATCTCAAGAATTAAATCCTATGATGAGAGAATCTTTAGAAATTATTGATTTACTTTTAACATCTGATGAACCAATTAGTTATTCAGGAAAGTATTGGGATATAAAAGATATGTTTATACAGTTAAAATCTTTCCAACATCCTAGATTACCTTATGCCACAGCCTCTGTTGGATCAGAAAGATCTCTAGAGTTTGCTTCAATGTACAATATGCATCTCTGGTCATTAGCTTTAGAAAATCCTCCTCCTAATGGCATACACTGGTCAAAACAATGGAATAAAACAAAAGAGATTTCTGAAAGATTGGGCACAGCCCCATCAAAAGATGATTGGAGAGTTGTTACATATGTTCATTTAGCGGATACTACTAAACAAGCTTGGGAGGATGTAGAAAAAGCAATAGAGAG
Organism: Chloroflexota bacterium; assembly: GCA_002699165.1. Taxonomy (GTDB): domain Bacteria; phylum Chloroflexota; class Dehalococcoidia; order Lucifugimonadales; family Lucifugimonadaceae; genus TMED-70. The sequence continues at coordinate 87,493 of PABO01000008.1, forward strand.
AGACATTCACGAGTATTTTTATGTTATAGGAGGTCACGAAGGATGGTTATTAGATAAAGATCAAGATCCATATTCTCTTACTGCAAAACAAATTGTTGAATCTAGAAATTGGATAGTTGGAACACCCGATGAGGCTATTAAGAAAATTAAAGAAATGGATGAAAAAGCAGAAGGACTTGGAGGCTTAATGTTTACTACCCATGAATGGACTAATCAGAATTCTATAAATAATTCTTTAGAACTTTTTGCAAGATATGTTATGCCAGAATTTAAGGGGCACACAAAATCTATTAAGAAAGCTTGGGATATTACTAAAAAAGATAGAAAAGAGAACAAAATACCCTCTTTATCATCTAAAGGTAAAATACCAAATATTGATGAACATAAATCTAATCTTTTTATAAATAGATAAACTCGAAGGAATCATGAAAAATATAGACTTAATATCGCTAATCGATCAAATAGATGATAACTCTGATAGTTTAGTAAAATTACATCAAGATTTAATAAAAATTGAATCTGTAAACACGGGTTATATGCCAACTGGTAATGAAACTAAAGTATCCGAATTTTGTGCAAAATGGTTTAAGGAATATGGTATCCAATCAAAACAACTTTCAAGAAACGAAGATAGATCTAATTTCATTGCTAAATATCCCTTTTCTGGAAATAATAAAAAACTACTTTTGATGTCTCATACGGACGTCGTTCCGGTCGAAAATTATGATAAATGGGAATTTGAACCTTTTAGTGCTGAGCTAAGAGATGGAAAAATTTTAGGAAGAGGATCGTCAGACTGCAAAGGATTACTCGCCTCACAGATGATGGCAATGGCAATTTTAGCTAAAAATAAAATTGAATTTAAGGATAATTTCACACTTATTTCTGGTGCTGATGAAGAACATGGAGGAAGATATGGATTTGGCTGGCTTCTTGATAATCATCCTGAGGAATTAAGGTTTGAATATGCAATAAATGAGGGAGGTGGTTCACCAGTAACTATTGGTAATAATTTGTATTATCTTTTAGGTACAGGAGAAAAGGGTAGGCTTGAAATTAATATAAGAATAAAAGGAGAAAGTGCACATGCGTCAGTTCCATGGATGGGAATAAATGCGATGGGTTCTACATCTAAGGCAATTGATAAAATTATGAATTTTGTTCCTGAATTGGATTGTTCAACAGATATATTCAACTATTTAGGTTTATTCGGTATAGAAACTAAACCTTCCATAAAAAACTTAGATTTGATAATACAAGAAGCTTATGAAAAAAATCCTAGTCTTGGATCTCTTCTTAGAGCTTTATCTAGAATGACTATAACTCCGACAATAATTAAGGGAGGTATAAAATCAAATTCAGTTCCAGAATTTATTGAATTAGTCTTGGATGTTAGAACACTCCCTAACCAAGATGATAAAGATGTTCAAAACGAGCTTGATAAATTATTCGCAGGAATACCTAATATTTCTTATGAGATAGATTATATGGCAAAACCAAATTCATCACCATTTGAAACTGATTTACTTCAAGCAATAAAAAAATCTCAGGCTCTAAGTGTTGAAAGAGATGATATACAATGGATCCCTTCTGTATCAAATGGATTTACTGATTCAAGATTTACAAGAGAATTAGACGTAATAACATACGGCTTTAGAGGAACTCATCCTGATGACAATCCCAACTCTGAAAATGTCCATGGTACCAATGAAAATTATGGAGTAAAATCTCTAATTAGTTCATCAAAAACTATGCTTGGAACCATTTGGGAAATTTGTAATCCAATTATCCAGTAATAGCACCTTCTGAAGCTGGTTGAACTAGTTTTATGTATTTTCCTAAAGTTCCCTTTTCATATAAAGGTTTTCTTGGTTGCCATTTCTTTAATCTTTCTTTTATTTCATCTTCAGGAATATTCAGATTAAGTTCAAATTTATCTAAATTTATTTCTATAGTATCTCCATTTTCTACAGCTGCTATAGGTCCACCAACGGCAGCTTCAGGTCCCAAGTGTCCTATTATAGCTCCTGTCGATCCACCAGAAAATCTTCCATCCGTAATCAAATAAACGCTCTCGCTTAGACCTTGTCCAACTAATGCTCCAGTTATTGATAACATTTCTCTCATACCAGGTCCTCCTTTTGGACCTTCATATCTTATTATCACAACATCTCCAGATTTAATTTCTCTTTTTCTCAGCGCTTCCATTGCTTGTTCTTCTTGATCAAAAACTTTTGCTGGACCTGTAAATTTTTTCCCAAAATCATGTCCAGCTACTTTTAACACACATCCGTCGGGTGCTAAATTTCCAAATAAAGTTACTAATCCACCAGTCTTAGAAACTGGACTATCTATTAATCTTACGATCTTATTTTCTTTAGGATTTATGTCTATATCTTTTAAGTTCTCTTCTATAGTTTTACCTGTTACTGTCATTTGATCTCCATGAAGTAATCCAGCTTCTAATAACCTTTTCATTACTAGTTGTACTCCTCCAACTTTATCTAGATCAAACATCACATATTTTCCTCCTGGTTTCATATCAGCTAACAAAGGAGTTCTCATAGAAATATCATGTATTTCTTTCAAAGTAAGTTTTATTCCCATTTCGTTTGCAATTGCCGGAAGATGCAAAGCTGTATTTGTAGATCCTCCCATTGCAACAACTAGTGTGACTGCATTCTCAAAAGCTTTTTTTGTTAATATATCTGAAGGTCTGATATTTTCTCTTACAAGATTCATTACTGCAGCACCTGCAATCCTTGAAGAATCTTTTTTTCTTTGATCTACGGCTGCTTCTGATGCTGATCCAGGAATACTTAATCCAAGAGCTTCACCTATGCTTGACATTGTATTAGCAGTAAACATTCCTCCGCATGCTCCAGGCCCTGGGCAAGCATGAGTTTCGATTGCCTTTAATTGTTCATCATTTATTTCTCCTGCTTGTCGTTTACCCACTGCCTCAAAAGCGCTAATTATAGTAAGATCTTCTCCATTAAGGTGCCCTGGTAAAATAGATCCTCCATAAACAAAAACACTGGGGATATTCAATCTTGCCATAGCCATCATAGCTCCGGGTAAAGATTTATCACAACCTGCTATAGCTACTAACCCGTCATATCTTTCAGCAAAGCATACTGTTTCTATCGAATCAGCTATGATCTCTCTAGAAACTAATGAGCCTTTCATTCCCTCAGTACCCATAGATATTGCATCTGATACGGTTATGGTTCCAAATTCAAATGGCGTCCCTTTTGACATACGGATTCCATCTTTTACTTCATTCGCTAGAGGCTTAATTCCAGAGTTACAGGGAGTTACCTCATTATGTGTTGAGGCTACACCTATGAAAGGAGCATTTATATCATCATCATCTAATCCCATTGCTCTCATCATAGATCTATGAGGAGCCCTTGCAACTCCTTCAGTTGTTTCCCAGCTTCTCCATTTTCCTTTTTGTCTTTCTTCTTTTTTTCTCTTCATTTTTGCCTCAAAAATTTGTATAGATTTAATTAATCTTTTTTATAATAATTTAGTATATAACGCTGTAGTATGTATAAGAGTATACTATTTCAAGAAATTATAAAATATGAGGTTTTTTTATGTCAGAAAAGATAGAGAATTTTAGGCTCCCAAAATATGCAATACCAACAAGATATAACATTGAATTATCTCCAGATTTAGAAGAAAAAAAATTTCAAGGTAAAGTTGATTTATCAATCAATATTTTAGAGGAAACTGATCAAATTTCTGTAAATGTTGCGGAATTACATNTAAATTCTATTCAAATAAATTCAGATAATTTAAAAAACTTAAAAGTATTAAATTGGGAAATTGATGATCAATATGAAATTATGAAAATCCATTTTTCCGAAAATTTACTTCCTGGAGAGATTAATTTGTCTATTTCGTATTCTGGATTTTTAAATGATAAATTACGAGGATTCTATCATTCTACTTTTACAGATTCTGAGGGAGAAACTCAATCGATTGCAACAACTCAATTTGAATCAACTGATGCAAGAAGAGCTTTTCCTTGTTTTGATGAGCCAGAATATAANTCAGTTTTTTCTATTTCAATGATAGTAGAAAAAGATCAGTTTTGTGTATCTAATGCAGCAATTAAAAATCTTGATGAGAATTACTCAAAGGACTTAAAAAAAATCGACTTTGAAGATACTATACCTATGTCAACATACTTGGTTGCTTTTATTGTTGGCCCTTTTGAAGCATCCGATGCTATTGATGTATCAGGCACTGAATTGAGAATTATATATCCAAAAGGGAAAGGGCATCTTTGTGATTTTGCATTAGAACTTGGAAAATATTCTTTGGAATATTTTTCTGATTACTATAAGATTCCTTATCCTGGTGATAAATTGGATATGATTGCGATTCCAGATTTTGCCTTTGGGGCAATGGAAAACTTGGGATGTATTACATACAGAGAAGCTTTATTGTTAGTGGATGATAAAAAAGCTACATCTAATGAATTAATTAGAATTGCTGATGTGATTGCTCATGAGATTGCGCATATGTGGTTTGGTGATCTTGTTACTATGAAATGGTGGAATGGAATTTGGCTAAATGAGGCGTTTGCAACTTTCATGGCAACAAAAGCGGTTGCTGATTATAAAAAAGAATGGGATAGATGGGCACAATTTTCATTGGAAAAATCAATGGCAATGGATATTGATTCATTAAATACTACTCGACCAATAGAATATCCAGTTATTTCTCCTTCGGATGCTGACGGAATGTTTGATTTGATTACCTATGAAAAAGGAGGCTCAATATTAAGAATGCTTGAACAATTTTTAGGTGAAGAAACTTTTAGAGATGGTGTGTCTTTATATCTAAGTAAACATTCATATGGAAATACTGAAACAGATGATTTATGGAACTCCTTAGAAGAAGTTTCAAAGCAGCCAGTAAAANAAGTAATGGATTCATGGATTTTTCAAGCAGGGCATCCCATGATTTCATATTCTTATGAAAATGGAAATTTATCTGTTTCTCAAAAAACTTTTAGGTATCTAAATTCATCAGATAAAACATTGTGGGGTGTTCCTTTATTTATAAAATATTCTACAGAAAATGNTTTAAAAGAAATAAAATTTCTACTAAAAAATCAAGATCAAATTATTGAGTTAGAAAAAAATGTAAAGAAAGTATTTATAAATTCTAATGCGTATGGTTTTTATAGAACAGATACTAAAGATTTAGATTCTTTATTTAATATAGAAAAATTATCTTCGGAAGAAAAGTATTCAATTATTGATGACTATTGGGCATTAGTCTTAAATAATTCAAAAAACTTTGAAGATTTTTTAAGATTCTCAGAAGAATTTTATATTGAAAATGATCCTGATATTCTTTCTTTGCTATATTCCTGTTATAGTAATTTGAATAGAAACTTGACTGATAAATCCTATTTGCACAGTGTTGTTGATAAAGTTTTTAAGAGTAATTTAGAAAAATTAGATAATATTCAAAAAAGATCTATAAGAGAAGCTCAAGCTCTTGCGATATGTTTTAGAGCTATGGCCACAATTAGTAATGACACTGTAATTATAAATAAGTCTAAAAAAATCCTTCAAGATTATTTAGAAAACAAATCAGAATATGAACCGGATATTATTTCTAGTATTATTTCTATAAATGCATATCATGGAGATTCAAAATTATTTGAAAATTATGTAGATAATATGAATAATGCTAAAACACCTCAAGATGAAGTAAGGTTTCAAAGATCATTATCTGTGTTTAGNGGAGATGAAGAAGTAGAAAAATTATATGCTCTAATTTTAGAAAATAAAATAAGGTCACAAGATTCGCCTTACATTTTGGCTTCTTCTCTTAATAATGAATCAACTGGATGGAAAACTTGGAATTTTATTGAAGATAATTGGGATGAATTATCAAAAAAATTTCCAGAGAACTCCATAGTAAGAATGTTGTCTGGAATTAGATCTCTTAATAAAAGTGAATATCTTAGTCATATAAAATCTTTTTTTTCAGATGGAGAAAAAGTGCGACAGGGTAAATTACAATTAGAACAGCATCTTGAAAAATTAGAAATCAATGTTAATTTTAGAGAAAGTTTATAAATACTATTTAGTTATCTTCTAAATCTTTTAGGAAATTTTCAATTTCAGGAGAAAGGTCCACCTCTTCCTCTAAGGCTTGTTTTTCAAACTGCTTTATCATCTCATTTATTTGAGAGTTATTTTGTAGATTTTTGTGTATCTCTATATATTGATTTTCACCCTTTTTTCTCTCAGGAAAATCTCTAGAAAAATTATAAATATGAGATAGGCTTTCTAGCAGTCTTGAAGTTGCTAAAAAATCATCTTCAAGTTTTACATAAAGAGGTATATGAACCATCAAAGACATGGTTTCTAATGATAATTCAGTATGTAAAATTTGTGATAATTGAGAGGTCATACTTGTTGGCCCAGTATAGTTNGATTTATTCCTTAATGTTTCGTTTAATGGTTCTGGAGGGATCCATCCTTTGTAACTNCCTGTTACAGGAAGAGGCTTAGTGTGAGGAACAGAATCGAACATTCCTCCTATTGAAATATATCGACTACCATTAAGATTTTTAATTAAGTCAATTATGGATAAATTAAAATCTTCTGCNAAATTATGTGGCTCTAGAAGATATAGAAGGAAAATATTTTGTTCTGATTTATTTTTACTACCAAAAATTACCGTATTGGGTACTCTAATTTTTCTTTCACCATTTTCATTTAGTATCTCGGGTCTATAACGAGTCATATCATAATATTTGCTTGGATTTTTTAATTTTCCAATTTCTTCAAGATTAAAGATCTTAACAAGTCTGCTAATAGCGTTATGCCCAACATTACCAACATTAATCCATGGTCTTAGTATGCTTATAAAATGACTGTCTCTATAGCTAGAAATAGGTATATTTAGTTCGAATTCTTCAATGTTCAAATTATTTATTTTCCTCTTATTTAAGAAATTTTACATATTTTTTGATTAAAAATAAATGTATCAAAAAATAAAAAATAT
>PABO01000009.1 GCA_002699165.1 Chloroflexota bacterium
CCAATTAAGGTACCATTTTCAAAGTATTACTTTAATCTTCTAAGTATAAAAATAGCAATAATAAATCTATATAATTTCAGTATGAACTCATCATAAATTTACAACACTTTGTAGGGGTACCAGAAAAATAAAATCAAAAGATTATACATTCATATTGTTTCATTGAATAATTAGTAGTAAAGTTTCGTTTAGATTTATCAAATTACCTACAAGAATTTTTATTATGTTCAATCCATTTTCCAAATCTGAAAATAAAAATCATATTAATTATCTAGCATCATTACAATATCCAGATTTTTTCAAAATGTGGTTAGCTGGATTATTTGCAGGATCTTCTCATTGGGCTCTTATAGTGATAAGAGGATGGGTTGTTTATCAAATATCTGACAGTAGCATGCTAGTCGGGTTAGTAACATTTGCTGCAATGATACCCATGGTTTTAGTAAATCCATTTATAGGATATTTAGCAGATAAATTTCAGAGAAGAAGAATTTTACAACTTATGTTTTTTATTAATTTTATACATAACTTAGCATTAGGAATATTGTATTTTATGGATTTGATTTTACCTTGGCACTTAGTAGCGTTAGCCTTTCTTCAAGGATCTGCTAGAGCTGCTCAAATGCCTTCGGGTCAAGCATTAGTTCCAAATATTGTCCCAAAAGAAAATTTACTTAATGCAGTGGCATTAAATATGTCAACTGTACATGCTACAAGATTACTGGGCCCACTTGCCATAGCACCATTTTTAAATTATTTTGGAGATAATGAAAATTCTATCAATGGAACAGATATTGCCTTTTTTATTTGTACAGGATTCTATGCTTTAAGCTTTATTTTTGCTCTAATGATAAAGAATCCGTCAACTGGAAAGATTACTTCAGAATCATTCATAGAAGGATTTACTGAAGGAATAAGATTTGTTCATTCAAATAAACCTATACTAGTTGTTATAGGGATAACCACATTGCATTGTATGCTAACTATGTCATTTGAGTCAGTATTGCCCTTTTTCTCAGTTAATAAATTAGGTGAAGAAGGGTTAGCAGTTAGCTTCTTAATGATGTTTGTCGGAGTAGGATCATTAATTGCATCTCTTTTTCTAGCGGGTGCAAGTGACGAAAAATTAAAAGGTAGAACTTTCTTTATCTTTGCAATCTTAAGTGGTATTGCTCCAATTCTATTGGGTTTATCTACTAATTTATATCTATCATTATTTGCAACAATGCTTATGGGGATAGGACAAGCAGGCTTTATGATAATTTCACATACAATAATTCAATTAATTTCTCCTGATTATACTCGTGGAAGGATAGCTGGAGTTTATGCAATGTACATTGGTGGAAGCATGGCATTATTTAATTTTTTAAATGGACTTTCTGCAGACTTTATTGATCCTGGATTTTCAATTGCAGCCCAGGGAATACTATTCACATTAATAGTTATTTTCACTAAAAACCAAGAAGTATTAAGAAGTATATATTCAGGAAATTCTAAAAAGTTTGCTTCTTAGAAAAGACTATGTTTCTATCTCATTCTATTTTTAGAATTCCACATATCTGCATTATTTCCTAAATATTTTTTAACTGAATCTGTAATAGTTGAAAGGTTATTTATAACATCTTCATCAAGGTTGTATTCAAATGCAGATAAATTTAATTCAAGTTCATTTTTATTTCTGGCACCAACTAATAGCGATGTAACATTAGATTGTTGCCTTGTCCAAGCTAATGCTAGTTTTGCGGGATGCTCCCCTAAGTCAAAAGCTATGTTTCTTATCTTTTCTATTGCAATAAAAACTTCTTTCTCACATCCTTCTTCCCCATGATTAGCTAAAGGTCTTTCTTTATTNAATAATCTTGATCTNGAAATTCCATCGGGTACTTCATCCGGATTTTTATACCTACCAGTTAATAATCCCTGAGCCAATGGACTATAACAAATCATTCCAATGTTATTATTTGTAGATTCTGGTAAAATTTCATATTCAATGGGNCGCCAAAGTAAATTATAGGGAATTTGATTAGTTGATATATCAGCTACTTTCAAAATATCTTTTAGATCTAGAACNCCAAAGTTACAAACACCTATAGATCGAATTTTTCCTTTTTGAATCAATTTATTTAATTCATTTATAGAATCTTCAATATTTACATCATGATTAGGCCAATGAATTTGATACAAATCNATATAATCTGTANCTAATCTTNTCAAACTATTATCACAGGCNCNTTCAATTTTTTTTGGAAATANATTNGANGGACTAATTTTNGTCGCNATGACAGATTTATTTCTAGNNTTTTTNAAAGCTTCACCCAAAATTNTTTCNGAGTGAAAATCATCATCATATCCCTCAGCNGTATCAAAAAAATTAATACCATTTGCTAATGCAGAATGAACAGTAGAAATCGAGTCAGATTTATTCTGATTCCCCCAAACAGAACCGCCAGCAAATGGCCAACATCCCAGAGCAAACTCCGAAACCTTAATACTTGTTTTTCCTAGATAGTTATAATTCATTGACTATGATTCAATATATGAAATAATTTCTACTAATTAGTATAATCTATTTAAATTTAAGGAGACAATATGTACTTAGGTGCTGCATCAATGATAGGAACTACTGGNGCTGGATATAGTGGGAATATACCACATGAGTTTGATGTTTTGACTTATACCAATGAGGACTTAAAAGANGTATCTAANATAGGATACACTGTNCATAATATTGTTATTTCAGACCCAACTGTTTATACAGAAAAAAATATTAATGAAATTAAATCTAGATTTGAAAATAATTCAGTACTAATGGGGAATTCTAGAGGAACATATGGAGGAGGACTAGTTAGTTCNGATGAAAAAGTAAGAAAAGATACTATTTCATTTGTTAAACAAATGTGTGGGCTTTCTGTAAAACTTGGTTGTCCAAGTACATATCTTAGACCCGGGAGNATGAATGAAAATGGAGCATGGTTACCACATTCAGAAAATCATACTGAAAAAGTATTTGATAGGTTAATTGATTCTACAAGACAAATTTGTAATGTTGCAGAATCAGAAGGAATGATTTTAATATTAGAAGGAGGTTACGTTTCTCCAGTATACTCAGCTAAAAGAGTAAAAGATTTCTTTGAAGGAGTAGGTTCAAAAAATCTTAAGTTCAATCAAGATCCCGTAAATTTTCTGTCATCATTAGAGCAAGCATATAACACTAAAGAATTTTTAGAAGAATTTTTTACACTTCTTGGTGAATATACAATAAGTGCTGATCTTAAAGATTTTAAGGTTGTTGACTCTCTTATGTTTCAATTAGAAGANGAATACTTAGGNAAAGGTATGATGGATCAAGNNTATTTTTTAAAAAGAATGCAAGAAATATGTCCCGATGCACAAATTTTAGTNGAACATATCCCTAGAGAAAAATTTAAGCCTTCATTCGATGCNGTTATGAATTATTCAGAACAAGCAGGGATTAAGTGGGATAAAGTAGATAATTAGAGAACTANGTACGAATAAAAAAAAATAATGAAAAATATATCTGACANTTNATAATTAACAAAAATATNNTCATTTTGNTGTTAATTATTTTTTANTCATGATGATATTCTTATATNNNGGAGAGAATTNTTCATATAAGCCTAAAAANTTATTTGAATTTTTCANTACTCAAAATTANAAAAANTNAACTNGGATATTATGGTTACTNAAAATAAAACAGGTTATCTAATNTTAAATACTGGAACCCCAGATGAACCTAGNATACCTGCNCTTAGAAGATATTTAAGAGAATTTTTATCTGATCCAGACATGCTTGACTACCCATCAACAAAAGCTCCNGAGCTTTCTTCTGGATTTAATGTTGTGAAAAATAAAGTTGCATCTGTTTTAAGATGGATGATTGTAAATTGTATAGTTGTCCCTTTTAGACCAGCTAAAATACAAGACAAGTACAAAAGTATTTGGACTGAAGAAGGGTCTCCTCTACTAACAAATACTGTGAAGTTTACAGAAAAATTAAAAGATTTTGTTAATGGAAATATAGAAATTGGAATGCGGTATGGAAATCCATCTATTCTCAGTGCTATTCAAAATTTAAAAGCTAAAGGAACTGAAAAGATTTTTTTAGTATCAATGTTTCCACAATATGCTGAAGCTACTTCAGGNTCTACTTTTAGAGAAATTGAAAGAGTTTTAGAATTAGAAGACTATCACCCAGAATTAGTAAAAATTGAACATTATTATAACGAAGAATTTTACTTAAAATCACTAGCTAAAAGTATTGTTGAATCTGAAGAATATAAAAATAGTGAATACTTACTTTTTAGCTTTCACGGGCTACCTGTAAGGCACTTAACCAAAGCTGACCTATCAGAATCTCACTGTCAGAAAANAGATAATTGTTGTGAAAAAGTGAGTCAAAANAATGAATTTTGCTACAAATCTCATTGTGTCAAAACTATTATGAAACTTGCAGAAATATTAGACCCTGACAAACCGTTTAAGGTTTGCTATCAAAGTACATTTGGCCCTGAACAATGGATTCAACCAAATATTGTAGATGTACTTGAAGATCTAGCAGAAAAGGGAATAAAAAAAGTTTCTGTAGCATGTCCATCCTTCACAGCTGATTGCTTAGAAACACTTGAAGAAATCGCAGTTGAAAATCATGAAGATTTTGAAAAGAATGGCGGAGAATATGTAAAACTAATTCCTAGTCTTAATGATAATGATGATTGGGTAAAAGGTTTTGCTGGCTATTTACAAGAAAAAGAACTTGAATCATCAAAAGAATAATTTAGATTTCAAAATTTATTCTTAATTCTTACAAAGTTTTTTAAGTAATAATGATAAATAAATCCTTTGATTTTAGGTTTACCTATTTTTTTTCTTAAGTGATTTTCCCAGTTAGTAGCAGGGCAAGTTAGCTCTTTAGAAAAAATCAAATATAGAGTCCAGCTAAATAAAGGAAAAGTAATGTACCATTCAGCATTTATAATATAAAAAGGGATAGAAAAAAAGGTTATTATCAAAAAAGCATGATGGCTTGCAACAAGTAAATAAAATAGTAATCTATTTGAAATTTTATTACCTCTTCTTATAGTAACTGTTTAATTAGCGTACAGTAAAAGAAACTATTTTTCTTCATCAATAGATATAAATAGTTTTATTTAGAAAATCTAAATATTCTACTACCTAAACGATCAGTGACATAAAATTTTTCTTTATGATAATGAATATTACTGGGTTTCCAAGATTCCATATGATATATTTCAGTCATTTCGCCATCGCTATTTATGACGGCTATAGCTCCAATTCCTGGCAAAGTTTGGTATATATTTTTATCATCATCAACAGTTATTCCATCAGGATATCCTGGATCTGCAAATCTTCTAAACATTTGAGGCTCAATAATTTCATCTGATTGATTGTCTTCCATTACAACGAGTCTATTTGCTCTTGTTTCTGATATATATACTTTGCTGTCAATATTTGCTATTCCGCTTGGAAAAGCAAGATCAGTTAGAAAAGTTTCAATTTTATTACTTTTTGGTATTTTATATACAGGACTTATACAGGGATTAGGAAATGGGTTTCTAATAGGATCGGTAAATATTATTTCTTCATTTTCAGTAATTATAAGATCTGAGGGTCCATTTAAATCCATATCCTCATATTCTCTGCAAAGAACAGAAATACTGGCATTACCTAAACTGATACGCAAAACTGATTTTCTTGCAGCATCAGCTGCTATTAGGGAATTAAGTTTTTTAGAATAAGCTATACCCAATGGTCTTCCTTTTGTATTAGCGTGAACTTTTATATCATTTTTAGAAACTAAAAAAATATTACCTGTAGATGCTGAAGAAACAAATATATTGTCTTTATCATCTAATGTTATTCCTTCTGGATGAGGAATAGTTGAAGAAATTTCTTCTAAATTTTTGGGTAAATTTGGTTTTAAATTACTTAAAATATCAGTTCTCCTAATTATTCATCTAAATCTTGCTCATTCCACAAAGATCCACGTTTTGCTAAGGCAAATTCTGCTAAAATTTGTTCAATTGCTTCAGGTTTCAAGTCTTCTTTTTTATCTTTTTTGGCTTTTTTATTAGTTTTTTCAGGTGTTTTTTCTTGAATTGTCAATCTTGGTTGATCATCTCCCCAATAAACAGTTTGATGAGGGAATGGAATCTCAATTCCTTCAATATCAAATCTAGCCTTAATTCTTCTTATCAACTCGGAACGTAAGTTCCACTGCTTCATAGGTTTACAGTCTCCAAGTATTCTAATAGTTATGCAAGAATCATCTAATGATTGAATTCTTAAAACTTGAGGAGCCTTAATTATGTTTAGTCCTATAACAGGGTCAGCAGAAATTTCATTTCCAATTTGATTCAATATCATAATTACTCTTTCTAAATTCTCTTTATAGGCAACTCCTATATCTAAAACAACTCTTGAGTAATTTTTTGTTCTATTAGCAGATACAGCAATTTCTCCATTAGGTACTACATGTACTGTTCCTTCAAGATCTCTTAATATAGTTCTTCTTAAATTAATATCTTCAACAAGACCAGAAGTTCCTGCAATAGTAACAACATCTCCTGTTCTATATTGATTTTCCGCTATGACGAAAATTCCACTAATTAAATCTCTTATTAAATGTTGAGCTCCAAAACCCACAGCTATACCAACAACTCCAAAACCTGCTAATACAGGTCCAACTGGAATAGATAGTTTTGAAAGTATCATAAATATACCTGAAACTACGACTATTATTTGAGCTCCTCCAGTAAAAACTCTAGATAAAGTTGTTGCTCTTTTCTCAGATTCTTCATGTTCACCATATTCTGATCTACTCATAACAAAAGTAGTTACTACTCTAGGGAAAATTCTTTCAATAATTCTCACAATCCACCAAATAGCTAAAATCATAAAAATAATGATTAATCCTTCGGAAAAAACCCAAGAAAAAATATTAACAGATTTTTCTTGGAAGTATGAAGATATTGGAGATACATTTACTCCGATAATAGACAACAAACCTACTGACATGAAAGATAATAAAACAACTAAAACAGAAGTGTCAAAAGCTTTTGTATCTAACAAAGAAACAAAAACTCCAACATCTCTTGTTTCGTCTCTATTTTTTAGTTTGGTTGCTAAAGAAGAAATCTTAGGTCTTGCAAACTTATGAAATATAAACCAGATCAAAAAGATAACAATGATTAAAGCAATAGCCCAGACGCCTTCACTTAAAAACCACTTTGTGAAACTTTCATATCCAAGATAATTCAAAATTGAATCAAAAAAATTGTTCATAAAATAAATATATTTTTAACTATTATGAAAGTATTCTTATATTTCTATCTAGTCAAATTAAGTACGTGTATTAAGAAAAATCTAGCAAATCTAAATCACCTTTTATAAATTCAGATGGTTTTAGTTTACCGATTGAGTATGGACCATAATTTGTTCTAAATAAATCTAAAACAGAAAGCTTAAAATATCTAATTATATTTCTTATTTCTCTATTTTTGCCCTCAGATAATAAAAGTTCATATACTGAAATTTTTTTACTTGTTTTTTGTGGATAAATTTTTATAGATCTATACAAAAAATCACCTACCCTAAGTCCTTTTTTTATCTTATTCAATTGATCTTCAGTCAATTTTCCATTAACTACAACTTGATATGTTCTTTGAAATTTATTTTTTGGTAATTCTAAAAATCTTGACAAATCTCCATTATTTGTCAGAAGTAGTAAACCTGAAGAATCTTTATCTAAGCGCCCTACACTAAACATACCTCTCAAAGGTAAAGGTAAATCATCAAAAATAGTTGTTCTGTTTTTTTCATCATTTTTACTTACAATTAGTCCTTTAGGCTTATGGTACAAAAATATTTCTGTTTCATTAGTATATTTAATTACGTTACCATCAACTAAAACGATAGATTTAGTTGAAACATTTAATGCTGGAGAATTTATGATTTTTCCGTCCACTGATACATTACCATTGAAAATTTTTCTTTCTGCATCTCTTCGTGAACAAAGACCTGATTTAGCAATAAATTTTGCTATTCTTATTTTTTTGTGAATGTTATTATTACTCATAATATAATTATATATATATAGATTACTAAGAAATGAAAATTTTAGAATTTATTTTTACTAATATATCCCTAAGAACATACACTATTACAGCGAGTATTATTTTTACTCTTTTGTACTACTTTATCTTTATTTTTTTAATTAAATTCTATTCTGAATCTGAAAATGAAAATAATCATAATAGAAAAAAAAGTGTTCATATTATAATTAAATTTTTCGTTGGATTGTTTGCTTTACTTGCTGGAATTGTCACCCAAGGGGTTATTGCTGAAATTTATATATTTAGGGATTGGGAATGTTCACTAAGAAGTGCTTGCATATAATTATTACAAAATTATATAAACACTCTCCATATTATAAGGAATAAATGCAATAATAGAACAAGGAGAGTTTTATGGACAGTATTGGGAAAAAAATTTATCAATATATTAAGAAAAGATATATCTTAGGCTTACTATTACTTTTTCCACTAGCAGTCACATATTTTGTTGTTTCTTTTGCTTTTAATAGTTTAGATTCTATATTACAGCCTATATTTAGATGGATTTTTGGTACAAACATTCCTGGCGCTAGTTTTATAACATTATTTGTTTTAGTTTTTCTAGTAGGAGCTTTGTCGTCAAATCGCATAGTAAAAAGTTCTCTTAAAGTTTTTGAAGTTATAATTGGAAAATTACCACTTATTAATGGTGTGTATACAACCTCAAAACAAGTCTCTACTGCTTTTTCTGGAGGTGGCAAGAAGGGTGGTTTTAGTCAAGTTGTTGCAATTGAATATCCAAAAGATAATAATTGGACAATTGGATTTCTTACAAATGTAATCAAATTCGATGGGGAAGATCATGGTTTTGTTTATATGCCATCGACACCTGTTCCCAATACGGGATGGCTGTCAATTGTTCCATCCAAGAAAATCAAACACCTAAATGTTAGTGCTGAGAAAGCTATGAGAATAATTGTTGCTGGTGGTTTAGGAGCTGGAGATTCTTTAGATTCAATAAAGAATAATGATTAAAAACGAAGAACAATTTATAAGTTTTTTAACAAGCAATTATGACAGTATCAATAAAATACCAAAAAATTGGCTAGGTATTGGAGATGATGCTGCAATTATAGATATTGATTCTCAAAGTCTTATTTTTTGTGCCGATGCTGTAGTCGAAGATGTGCATTTTAGAAAATATACTGAATTCTTTGATATTGGATGGAAATCTATTGTATCGAATCAAAGTGATATAGCAGCAATGGGGGGTTATCCATTGGCATTTACAATAACTTTGGGAGTTAACGAATCAATAAAAGAGCAACAATTAATTGATTTATATAACGGAATGGATAGTGCTTGCAAAGAATTTGGAGGTCATTTAGTAGGTGGAGATATAGTAAAAAGCAAAAATATTTTTATATCGATTTCAGCTATTGGAAAAAATTTCATAAATAAAAAAATAATGACAAGAGATACTGCAAAAATGGGGGATGTTGTTGCCGTTACTGGTGAAATAGGTAATTCTATAACTGGTTTAGATATGTTGGAAAATAATAATATTATTTCAAATAAGCAAACTAAAAAATTCTTGAATCCTGTACCAAAAATTATCGAAAGTAAATATGCTGTAGAGTCGGGAATAGTTTGTGCCATGGATATCTCAGATGGATTAGAAAAGGACTTGAAAAGAATATGTGAATCTTCAAATGTAAAAATTGAAATAGATTTTGAAAAAATAAAATATGATAAATCGATTGAAGGATATTTTAATAATGATTATGAAAGTAAAATTCTCACTTCAGGCGAAGAATATGAATTGATACTGGTAGGACCAATTAGTAAGATTAATGTTCTAAAAGAAAAAATAGATCTATCTATTATTGGAAAAGTAACAGGAAACAAAAAACCTGAAATATATTTTTATAAAAATAATAAACAAATAAATTTAACTTCAGAAAGCTTTGATCATTTTGGAAAATAAATTTGAACATTTTGTAACTAATAAGGAAACTTTAGAAGAAACCGTAATTTCTAACTCTCTAAAAGACACTATAGAATTAGGCTTATCTATAGGAAAAAATATATCTAAAGAAAATATTATTTTACTTTCTGGAGACCTAGGTTCAGGAAAGACTGAGCTAGTCAGAAGTATAGTTAAAGGTTCAGGAAGTGACGGATTCGTTAGAAGCCCAACATTTGTTCTAATAAATAACTATGATGGCCCAGTAAAAATTACCCATTGTGATTTTTATAGAATGCAAGAAGGTTTAGAGGAGGAAGAAATAGGTATTGAGGAATATTTCGATGAAACAGCAACCCTAATAGAATGGCCTGAAAGAATAGCAAAAGGCCTACCTAGTGACTGTGTAATAATAAAAATCTATTTTACAAAAACAGAAAATCAAAGAAAATTTTTATTATATTCTTCTGGTAAAAAATCTAAGAAATTTATTAAAGGATTAGAATGAACCATTTATTCTTAGATACATCTACAAATAATAGTTCAATGTTTTTATCCATAGAAAACGAATTAGTTTATTCAAAAACTTGGATAAGTGAAAATAATCATAGTGAGGAAATAAATAAGTATTTTTCGGAAATAAAAAACTCTATAGACCAAATACAATATATAGGTGTATTGGTTGGTCCTGGAGGATTTAACTCAATAAGAATAGGAATATCATTTTCTTTAGCCATTTCTTTATCAAAAAATATCAAAATAGTTTCCCTCCCTACACATTTAGTCCAAGCAATAGATTCAGTGTTAGAAAAAAAAGATATAATCTCTGTAATTCAATGTGGAAAAAATATGAAGAGTTGGGCAGAATTTAAGAGCGGTAATTTTGAACCAATAAATTCTGGTATTACAAAAGATAAAATATATGAAGGTGATAAATATTGTGGAGAGATAAATAACCTAGGAAATAAAAATCCTAGGCCCTACAACAAAATTTTAGAAACATCTAAACATATTATTAATAATTATGGATATACTGAACCTGAAAACATTTTACCTATATATGCTAGAGAACCATCTATAAGCATACCGAAAGAACCATATAAGAAATTTAATAATTAAGGAGACAAAATGGAAACTACACTAATACTTATAAAACCTGATGGAGTACAAAGATCTTTATCTGGAGAAATAATTCAAAGATTAGAAAGATCAGGATTGAAAATAACTGGACTAAAATTGCTTCACGTAGACGAAGCTCTAGCAAAAAAACATTATGCAGAACATGATGGGAAGCCATTTTTCAATGATTTAGTTGAGTATATATGCTCTGCTCCTATAATTGCTCTTGCAATAAGTGGACCAAATGCAGTCCAAAAAACAAGAACTTTGATAGGAAAAACAAATCCATTAGAATCTGAGCCTGGGACTATTAGAGGAGATTTTGGATTAGAAATTTCAAGGAATTTAATACATGGATCGGCAAGTACTGAAGATGCTGAAAGAGAAGTAAATATTTTCTTTGAGAAAAATGAAATAATAAATTACAAAAAATCTACAGACAATTGGGTCTTAGAATCATAGGATTCTTAATATTTCTGAGGATTTAGACCACAAAGACTCAAGATCATATTTTTCTCTTTGATCGTCTAAAAAAAGATGAATCACTAAACCTGGGAAATCTAACAGAACCCAACCACTATTAGAATTTCCTTCCCTATGATTTATTTTCAAGCTATTAGTTTTTAAGAATTTTGAGATTTCAGTAGTTGATGATTGCAAATGCTGAGTAGTCATTCCTGATGCAATAATAAAATAACTAAAAAAATCAGATTGCTTTGAAACATCTAGTATTACAACGTTAGAAAGAAGCTGATCACTCATTATTTGAGCTGTATCTGTGACTACTTGTGAAAAATCTTTTATGTTTATAACAAAATCCTTTGATATAATTTCTTTGTTATCTTTATTTAATTTTAGTGTACATTATTTAAATTTATAATCATAAAAACGAAAAAAAATGAAAAAAAACAAATCTAGAGTTTTAGTGGCAATGAGTGGAGGAGTAGATTCTTCAGTTGCAGCTATATTGCTTCATGAACAAGGATATGAGGTTGTAGGGATAACAATGAGACTTTTTGACAACCCATTTAAAAACTCAAATGTTTTAAATAAAACATGTTGTTCCTTAGATGATGTAAATGATGCACGTAAAACATGTAGTGTGATTGGTGCAAGGCATTATTACACAAATATGGTTGATGATTTCAAAAATAAAGTAATGAATAAATTTGTAAATGAATATCAAAAAGGGAGAACTCCCCATCCATGTTTATCATGCAATCATAGTCTTAAATTTGACTCTTTATTTAATAAAGCAGATGAGCTAGGAGCAGAATTTATAGCAACTGGACATCACGCGAAGGTTACAAACAATGATGGTAAGTATAATGTTGAAAAAGCATCCGATCAAAACAAAGACCAATCATATGTTTTATTTACTCTAAGCCAAGAAAAATTAAAAAGGCTTCTATTTCCAGTTGGGAATTATTCTAAAGATGAAATTAGAAATATAGCAAAAAAATATAATCTTTCTCATGCAGAAAAACCAGATTCTCAGGATATCTGTTTCATTCCAAATGGAAATTATAGAGATTTTCTAAAGAATAAAATCAAACCAATAAAAGGATATATCTACTCTGAAACTGGAGAAAAGTTAAAAGAACACGATGGAATTCATAACTTTACTATTGGACAAAGAAAAGGTATTGAAATTGGAGGGCTCAACAAAAAAGCATACGTAAAAAGTATCAATAGTTCAAATGGAGATGTGATAATTTCAGATAATGACAAGCTATTTGAAAAAGAATTAATCGCTGATCAAATCAATTGGACTAAAGGGTATACTCCTCTAGATAAAATTAAAATCAAAGCAAAAATAAGATATAACGCAATAGAACAAGAAGCGACTCTTAACCTTATTTCAAAAGATAAAATTTCTGTAGTTTTTGATAAACCAGTTAGAGCTATTACTCCTGGACAGCCTGTAGTTTTATATGATGGAGAAAAAGTACTAGGTGGAGGAATTATTAAAAATTCTATTCCCATAAAATCAGAAGCTAATGTCTAATTTAGATTTTGAAACTGAACTTTGGCAGTCTGATATAAATTATATTTGTGGAATTGATGAAGTTGGTAGAGGTTGTTTGGCTGGTCCAGTTTTATCAGGAGCTGTTGTATTTAAGGATAAGAATAATTTAAATTCTGAAATGTTCAGTCAGATCAATGACTCTAAAAAACTATCAGAAATAAAAAGAGAAAAGTTATCAGTTTTTATAAAAGATATTGCTTATTATTCCACAGGAGCCTGTTCATCTAATGAGATTGATGAAATAGGAATTCAAGATGCTGTAAAATTATCAATGATAAGAGCCATAGATAATTTAGTAATAAAACCCGAATATTTATTAATTGATAGTATGAAAATTGATGTGGATTTACCACAAAAAAGCATAATCAAAGGAGATCAAATTTCAAAAAGTATATCTGCAGCATCAATTATTGCGAAAGTTGAAAGAGACAATCTAATGAAATTAAGTATAGCTAACAAATTCCCAAATTATAATTTTGAAAAAAATAAGGGCTATGGGACAAAAAAACATATGGATGCAATAAATAGATTTGGCATAACAGATATTCATAGAAAGTCTTTTGAACCTATAAAGAGTATGATAAAAGATTAATCATGAAAGAAATTAAAGGTATATACGTAATTATTGATCCAGAATATATAAATTCTGAAAATCCAGTTGAAATGTCAAAAAAAGTCTTGGATGGCGGAGCTAAAGTCATCCAACTAAGAAACAAAATTGACAATGTAAAAGAAACTATCTCTTGGGGTGAAAAAATTAGTTCATTATGTGATGAATATAATGCAATTTCAATAATAAATGATAGGGTTGATATAGCATGTGTTTCTGGTGCAGATGGAGTTCATTTGGGTCAAAACGATATATATCCCGATGATGTATTAAAAATAACTAATAATAAATTAATTATTGGAACATCAAACGCTTTAATTGAAGAAATACAGATTTCTGAAAAAAATAATACCTCTTATATTGCAATCGGTAGCATATTTCCTACTACAACTAAAACTAATACAAGGCCAGCAAGTTTAGATCTCTTAAGAGAGGCTAAATCAACTTGTTTGAAGCCTATTGTTGCAATTGGGGGAATTAATCAACAAAATATTGAAAGTGTAATTGATACTGGAATTGATTCAGTTTGTATAGCAACTGCAATAACCTTAGCAAAAGACCCTGAAAAAACTACTAAAAGATTATCTAAATACTTCAATATTTAATAGGGATAATGTAAATTTATACAGTACTAAAATTTTGACTTGGAGGGAAAAACATGTCAGAGATATTATATGCACTTATTGCATCAATTGTTTCATTAATTGCAGCAGGCCTACTTTTTTTGAGAGTTCAAAGAATAAAAGTAGCTAATCAAGAGGTCCAAAATATAGGAAATCTTATTCATGAAGGTGCAATGGCTTTCTTGAAAAGAGAATATACGGTTTTATCATTATTTGTTATTGCAGTATTTATAATACTTATTGTATTCATTGATTTAGATCTTTTAGGAATTATTGGAACTAGCCAAGGTAATATTAATATGTCAATCTCTTATTTACTTGGAGCTATTGGTTCTGCACTAGCAGGATATTTTGGTATGGCTGCAGCAGTAAGAGGAAACTCAAGAACTACTGAAGCATCTGAAAAAAGCCTAAATAATGGTTTGAAAGTTGCATTTAGTACAGGAGCGGTACCTGGTTTTGCTGTGGTAGGTATTGGACTATTGGGTGTTTCAGTTTTATATATGATTTTTGAAAGCCCTACAGTAATTGCTGGTTTTGGATTTGGGGCTAGCAGCGTGGGATTATTTGCAAGGGTAGCAGGTGGAGTATATACAAAAGCTGCTGATGTTGGAGCTGATTTAGTTGGTAAAGTTGAAGCGGGTCTTCCAGAAGATGATCCAAGAAATCCAGCAACTATTGCAGATAATGTGGGAGATATGGTAGGAGACACTGCAGGTATGAGCGCAGACTTATTTGAATCTTATGCAGGATCTCTAATCGCCACTATAGCTTTAGCAGTCGCAGCAGGAACAACTGTTCTAGGATTAACTGCTAAAGAAAGTTTGACAAGTGATTTGGTAATTTTACCGTTAATTGTTTCTAGTATAGGAATTTTAGCATCTATCATTGGATTCTTTCTTGTAAGAACCAAGGAAGGTGCGTCAATGAATAATCTTTTATGGAGTTTCAGAACAGGTATTTTTGGAGCAACTATTCTAGGTTTAATAGGAACTGGAGCATACATAGTAGCCAAGGATATGGATTTTAATCTTCTTTGGGTAATTTTATTTGGTAATTTACTTGGAATAATTGTTGGAACTGCAACAGAATATTTTACTTCGTATGAATATAAACCTGTAAAGTGGATGGCTTCACAATCAGAAACAGGTGCTGCATCAGTAATAATTGCAGGTATAGCTGTAGGACTTTATTCAACAGTAATTCCGGCAATTACAATTGCAGCTGGGATATTAATATCCTTCACTCTTGCAGGAGGTACAGTAGAAGCTCCAATAATGGGTCTATATGGAATTGCATTAGCTTCAGTTGGAATGCTTAGTACTTTAGCTATAACACTTTCAACTGATAGTTTTGGTCCTGTTAGTGATAATGCAGGTGGAATAGCTGAACAAGCAGGATTAGATCCAGAAGTAAGAGAAAGAACAGATGCTTTAGACAGTCTAGGAAACACTACAGCTGCCACAGGTAAAGGTATTTCTGTAACAAGTGCTGTACTAACTTCTCTAGCTCTTTTAGCTACTTATGCAACAGTTGCTGAGATTACAAGCTTAAACCTTCTAAATCCAAAAATACTAGTTGGAGCAATCATAGGAGGACTACTTCCATTTATATTTGCTGGACTTACTATGGCTGCAGTTGGTAGAGCAGCTGGAGCAATGATTGAGGAAGTTAGAAGACAATTCAGAGAAATTAAAGGTTTGAGAGAAGGTAAAAAAGGTGTAAAACCTGATGTTGCTAAAGCAGTTGAAATTTCAACAAACGGCGCTTTGAAGGAAATGATCATACCTGGAACATTAGCAATTTTAGCTCCTATTATTGTTGGTATAATTCCTTTCTTAGGACCTGAAGCTTTAGGTAGTATGTTAGCAGGATCTATTATTTCTGGTTTTCTACTAGCAATATTTCTAAATAATTTTGGTGGAGCTGCAGATAATGCAAAAAAATATATTGAACTTGGAAATCATGGAGGTAAAGGATCAGCTGCTCATGAAGCTGGAGTCATTGGAGACACTGTAGGAGATCCAACCAAGGATACAAGTGGACCTGCTTTAAATATTCTTCTAAAGCTAATGGCTATGGTTTCAATAGTTTTTGGACCATTATTCCTAAGTGTAGGTGGATAAAGATTTATTATTATAAATTCTCTCTTAAGCAAAGTTCTATAAAACTAAGAGGGAATTTATAAAATATTAATTGCATATTTCATATAAATTTTTAGCAATATATTCAATTAATCCTCTATCGATAAGATTTAATTTCCAATCATTTGGAATAGAATCATAACCATAAAAAGCACCTCCAAGCTGACCAAAGATTGCAGCTGTTGTGTCTGCATCATCTCCTAAGTTTACAGCCATTAAGGCTCCTTCAGCAAAGGATGAACTTCTATCAAATGCCCACAAAGCAGCTTCAATAGATTCACTAATATTAAGCGTACCTTTTATTTCAGGAGGGTTTTTCTCTTTGAATGAACCGAGAGCTACATTATCAATAGAATCTTCAAGAGGAATATCATTCCATAATTCTGAATCATAATTCAATATAGAATTCTTATCTCCTCCTTGAACAGCCTTAACTATCATTGAACCATAAAGTCTACATGCGTCTATACAAGTAGTATTATTATGAGTTGATTTTGAGCTTTCTCCTGACATAACAATAGCCTCTTTTAAATCTTTACTATAAAAAAGAGGTACAGGAGACAATCTCATCAATGCTCCATTTGTTGATTGATCTTTTACTGGACTAAGTTTTCCTGATTTCTTAAAATTTGTAATAGCTGTTCTTGCAGTTGGTCCACATCCATATCCCCATTCTTTACAACTTAAGTATCCATCGAATAACCATTTAGAAAAACGTTCAAGATTATCATGTAAATCAAGAGTTTTAGTTGAAATCAGACTATCAGCTATACATAGTGCTTGAGATGTATCATCTGTCCAAAAACTTCCTTTCATGATTCCAGTAACTCGATCAAATGATCCTCTAGCCTTTCCTTCAACAAGACTTCCTAGTTGATCTCCAATTGCCAAACCAATAAAAGAACCCATCCATTTATCTTCTGGAGAAATATTTTTAATATTATTATCAATCATAATTATTTAGTTATATATTGAGAATATTATAAGATAATAATTTATTATTAGAGTAATTATATTATTAGAAAATTGGATTGATTTATGGAAAAAGACAAGTTATATATTTTAGGTGCAGGAACTCCTACTCCAACTGAATCACGATTTGGATCTGCATATGTTGCTGATATAGATGGTGAAAAAATAATGTTTGATTGTGGACCTGCTGCAACTCATAAACTTGTAAAAAGCGGACTGTTTCCTACAGAAATAGATAATTTGTTTTTTACACATCATCACTTTGACCACGACATAGACTATCCATGTTTTTTATTGTGTAGGTGGGATCAGAGTATCGGAAAAGAAAATACATTGAATGTATTTGGTCCTAAATTAACTGAAAAACTTACTGAAGAAATTTATGGAGAAGAAGGAGCATTCTCTCATGATTGGAAAGCAAGAGTTAATCATCCATTAAGTCAAAAAGTATACGTTAATCGAGGAGGGACTTTACCTAGAACTCCTCCAAAGGCAAATGCTAGAGATATCACGCCGGGTACAGTAAGAGTTTCAAAGAAATGGGAAGTTGTGTCAGATGTTGCTGAGCATGTGCAGCCATATCTTGATTCACTAGCTTATAGGCTTGAAACATCTAAAAACAAATCTATCGTTTTTACAGGAGATACACAACCATGTAAATCTGTTGTGAATCTTGCTCAAAATGCAGATTATCTTGTTTGCATGTGCTGGGACGATCAAGAAGCTATGAATGAAAATGGAGAATTTTATGGTCAATGCGGAACAGAAGGCGCCGCACAAATGGCACAAGATGCTAATGTAAAAAATTTAGTTTTAGTTCATATGGGGCCAAATATTAGTAAATCTGAAAACATAGTTTCAGCAAACGAAAAAATTGGAAAAATTTATTCTGGTAATATAATATTTTCTGAAGAGATAAAATCTATAGATCTTTGGAGTAAGTAAATATCTTAGACATCTTAATAAAAAATGGAAGCGTATATTCAGGAAACACTGACAACCCTGAGTTAGTAAATATTGGAATAAAAAAATCAGTAATAGATTATATTGGAAAAGAATCCCCAGAATCCAAAGAAATAATTGATGCAAGCAATTATATTGTCTCACCAGGATTTATTGATTTACATACTCATAGTGATATATCATTTCTCGTTGATCCAGAAGCCGACAGTAAACTTACTCAAGGAGTTACATTTGAGCTAGTAGGTAATTGTGGTATGAGCTTCTGTGCTCCACTTAATTCATACTCAAAACAAACTCTTTCTGACAGACTTGGCAAATATGATTCAGATGTAAAAGTAGATTGGGATGATTTTAATGATTGGTTAAACAAAATAGAAGCAAACAAACCTTCTATTAATGTTGCAGCACAGCTAGGACATGGGGTTTTAAGGTCTTTTGTAATGGGAATGAAAGCAGTATCAGCAAACCCTGATGATTTAGAAGGAATGAAAAAAGTTGTTCGGTCTTCAATAGATCAAGGGATTTTGGGTTTTTCGACTGGATTATGGTATGCCCCAGGATCTTACTCACACACTGAAGAAATTGCTGAAATCACCAAAGTAGTAGCAGAACACGATTTACTATATTCCAGTCACATAAGATCTGAGAGTGATGATTCTTCAGGATTATTTCCTGCTCATGCCGAGGCTATAGAAATTGGAAGAAGAACTGGAGCTAAAATTCAAATAAGCCACGTAAAATCAGTTGGCCCGAAATTTTGGGGAAGAGGAAATGAATTATTAGAAGGAATGTATAGAGCTAGAGAAGAAGGGATAGACGTAGCTGGTGATCAATATCCTTATGAATGGTCAAGCACCCCTACAAGTGGATGTATGTTTCCTAGGTGGAGTCTTGAAGGAGGAAGAGAGAAAACTCTCGAAAGACTAAAAGACAAAAGTATAAGAGAACAAATAAAATCTGAAACTGTAAATTACATAAATAGATTTCATGGAGCTGAAGGTTGTGTATTGGCAGAGTTTTCAAGTGATAAAAGATTAGAAGGGATGAGTCTATCAGAAATTTCAGAAGAATTTTCTTGTACAGCAGAAGAAGCTGCCATGAGGCTCTACGAAATTTCAGAAGGGTCATTTGTTTTACATTCAATGGAAGAAAAAGATATAGATACGATAGGAATGTCCGACATAATTGCAGTTGCATCGGATGGTAATTCTCTAAGAAATACTGGTCCCCTATCATCTGGGAAACCTCATCCAAGAAGCTATGGAACAAATACAAGATTTATTGAAGATATGGTTGTGAACAAAAAGCTGGTCCCGATTTCTAAGGCTATTTATAGAATGACAGCTCTCCCAGCAAGTAGATTGGGTCTAAAAAAAAGAGGTGAAATAAAAAAAGGATATTTTGCAGATATTAATATTTTTAAGCCTGAAGAATTAAGAGAAAATGCGACATATGTAGACCCACATCAATATTCAATTGGAATGAAATATGTAATAGTAAACGGAAATATTGCATTAAAAGATAGCAAAAAAATAGCTGGAAGATTTGGACAAGTTATCAGGTCTAAAGAAGGATAAATTATGAAAAACTTAGAATTTTTTAATAGAAATCAAGCACGAGATTTTATATACAAAAATAAACCCATGGCAATTATTCCTACTGGTTCTGTAGAACAACATCTGAATCATTTATTTATTGGCATGGATATAAATTCTGCGACAAGAATTGCTGAAGATTTGGCAAAAAAGTTTCCTGAAGATATATTATTTTACAGGCCATTAAATGCTGGAATTGCTGAACATCATATGGCTTTTCCTGGAACAATGACATTGAGAGTTAATACTTTTATTGGAGTATTAACTGACATAGTAGAAAGCCTTATTAGAGGAGGGGTTAAAAAGATTCTTTTTATAAATGGTCATGGAGGTAATGTCGAACCTATGGCAACAGCAATGAGAAATATATCTCTTCAAATGAAAGGAATTCATGAAGGAATAGATAAAACTGAAGTCAGAACTCATTATGATTATGAAGAACTTCTTAATAAAGATTCTGAAATAGATATAAGATATACAAGCTACTGGGAAATACATAAAGAAGAATTTATAAAAAACACTATAAAAGATGATGTTTGGCCAGGTCATGCTGGTGAATATGAGACTTCAGTTGCTTTATATATGTTCCCTGACTTAGTTGATAAAGATGCAATTAAAAATGACCCATTAGGAACATCCGTAGATGCATCAAAAGAAAAGGGTGAAAAAATTTATAACGACATAATTCAACAATATTCTAAGTTTATATCTAAAATGCTTTCTTAGAAAGAAGATTACAGAATCAATAAAGATTTAGAAAATTTATAAATCTTTTTGAATATCAGAAATTATTTTCATAAGTTCAAATGGAGTTATGTTAATTAAATCCAGATCTTTTATTTGCTTTGACACATCTGAAATATTTTCCTCAAAAAGTAAAGGTTGAAATGAATTATTATTACGTTTAGGGTTTTCAAATTCAGATAGCAATACCTTAGCTTTTAATAAAACCTCAATAGGTATACCTGCAATTTCTGCTACATTTATTCCATAAGATTTTTCAGCAGATCCTTCAATTATTCTATGTAAGAAATTTATAGAATTATTTTCTTCATGAACAGCTACTTGAAGGTTAATAATATTAGAAAAAGTTTCAGGTAGTTTTGTCAATTCATGAAAGTGGGTAGCAAATAAGGTTCTAAATTTCTTTTCTTCTTTAGTATTTATATATTCTAAAATTGACCAAGCTATGGATAAACCATCATATGTACTTGTTCCTCTTCCTATCTCATCTAGCACAGCAAACGACTTATTAGTAGATTGAGCTAAAATTCTAGATGTTTCTTCCATCTCTATAAGAAAAGTAGATTTACCTGTATGAATATCATCTGTAAGTCCTGTTCTTGTAAAAATCCTATCCACTATACCAATTTCACATTTACTAGCCGGCACAAAAGATCCTATCTGACTAAGAATAACTATAATAGCCATAGTTCTAAGGTAAGTTGATTTACCAGACATATTTGGACCAGTAATAATAGCGGTATTTATTTTATTAGTAAAATTCAAATCATTGGGAACAAATTTACCAAAACCTAATGTTTTATCAATAACAGGATGCAAGGCATCTCTTATATCAAATTTATTATCATCACATAAAACTGGTTTTATCCAATTATTATTATTTGCAATCAAATAAAAAGAATAGATAGTATCTAAGATTGAAATATCCTCACTCATAAATAAAATATCTTGTTTGAATTTTGTTATTTCCTCACAGATTTGATTAAATACAGCATCTTCTAATGCAGTTATATTTTCGTCAGCATTTAAGATTTTTTCTTCGAGTACTTTCAATTCTTCTGTGTAGAATCTTTCTGAATTAGCTAATGTTTGTCTTCTAATAAAATAATTTGGCACTTGATCTAAGTTAGATTTAGTTACTTCAAAATAATATCCAAAAACTCTATTAAAACTTATTTTTAATTTATTTATACCTGTTTTATTCTTTTCAGAAGATTCTAATGAAAGCAAAGAGGAATTTGATTCATTTTTTATAGAAATCAATTCATCAAGCTTTTTATTAAAGCCAACTCTTACGGGTAATTTAGATTGGTTTTCAAATAAGATTTCAGTATCTATAGATTGATTTAAGAATTTAGTTAATTGATTTATTTTTTTTGAATTAACATTAAAATTAAATGGAGATTCTAAAAACATTTTCTTTATCGTATTTAATTGTGAAATACTTTCATATAAAGAAAATAAATCTCTATAATTACAAGTTTTATTCTCAACTCTATTTATGAGTCTTTCTAAATCACTAATCTTTTTTAGAATTTCATTAAGTTCGTACAATTTACTTTTATTTTCAAATATCCAATCAAGTTTTTTGTGACGCTCTTCTATAGCTTTTATCTGCTGCGTTGGAGTAATAAGCCAATTTCTCAACAATCTTGCACCCATAGGAGTAGATGTTAAATTCAAAAAATTAAATAATGTATTATCATCATTTCCAGAAATAGATTTTGTAATTTCTAGATCTCTTAAAGTCACATAATCTAATATGAGATCATCTGATCTATCTACATTATTAATTTTTTGAATATTCTTTGCATAATTTCTTTGATTAGAACCAACAAAATCTAAAATCATACCTAAACTCATAATTAGTGATTTTTTATTATCTAAACCAATCTGAGAAAGATCTTCAACTTCAAAGTGTGTTTGAATAACACTTTTTCCTAAAGAAGAATTTTTTACTACGCCGTCATATTCCCTAATAAGAAATGAGTCAAAGTATTCATCAAAAATATCTACATTATCTTTAGAGAAAATAATTTCTCTAGGATTTAGTCTCTCAATCTCATTTAAGAAATTATCCTGATTTGTTATATATGTTTCAAATTTTCCAGTTGAAATATCTAGTGCACAAATATCAATTCTTTCTTTATCTTTATATAAACTCAATAAAAAATTATTATCGTTAGAATCTAGTAAATCAGGATCAGTAACAGTTCCAGGGGTAATCACCCTAGTGACGGCCCTATCAACTATTCCTTTAGATTCTTTGGGATCAGAAGTTTGTTCAGCTATAGCTATTTTTAAACCAGAATCAATTAACTTTTGCAAATTATTTTCTAGAGAATGATAAGGAATTCCTGCAAGCGGTACTTTATTTTCAGCACCTACATCTCTAGCAGTAAGAGCTATATTTAGAATAGAAGATAATTTTTTAGCATCTTCATCAAAAGTTTCATAAAAATCCCCCATTCTGAATAAAAGCAAACAATCATTATATTTATTTTTTATATCTAAATATTGCCGCCTGCCTGGAGACATTTTTTCTTCGGTATTCTTTTTCGTACTCATAAAAGTTAATAATTTATGGTTACTGTATCACTTGCAATCCAACGAAGTCTGTTGATAGTAACATCTTTAGGTAAATCCACAAGCAAATATCCAATAACTTCTGTTCCTTCAACTAATGTTATATCGCCCCATAGAGGAATAAAATCATTAACTTTATAATTATTTTGAATTTTACTTATTTCATATGCTCTAGAAACTGAATTTGAAAGAGAATAAGTTTTTCCATTAGAAGCAAGAAATTCCGCTGCATTTGAGTCAATATTCAATGTGATTGTATTTGCAGTTTCATTAATAATTTGCAATTTTATATAACCTAAGTAAGTAGAATTATCATTTGAATCAATTTCCCAGTTAGTCAATTTACCAGATAAAGCATCTGGCCCATCATAATTTATTTTAGAATTATATTTAGGTTCATCACTTTTGATCCATAAAACCTTTCCAGATTTATATAAAGGATCCATTTCATCAGAATTAAGAAATAACCAAGGTATAGATATCATTGCAAATAAAACTGAAATAAAAGTCAAACCTATTAAGAATTTTGGTTTATTTAGTTTTGGAAATTTTGTTACTCTTCGAGTTAAAATGTTATTTTCTGAATCAATTTCTATATATTCTTCGCCAGGATTAGAAAATCCTTTGATTCTAAATCTAAAAAATATTCTTGATATATCATCATTAGTCTGAATTTCTGTAACTTCGTATTTTTTTTCTTTATTTTCAAAATCAGGACCATATTCATANNTATTTGAAATAATAAANTCTAAAGAAATATCAATAATTTCTTTGGAGTTATTAAAATTCCCATAATTTAAATTTTTCAATTCATTCATAATTTAATTTTTTAGATCTTCACAAACTTCGTAAAGACTTTCTACTATGTAATCAATTTCTTCTAAAGTATTTAAAATACTAAAAGATAGTCTAACAGAGCCTAAAGCTAGTTTCTCATCAACACCTTTAGCAAGTAAAACATGACTTGGTTCTACACTTGCTGTACTGCAAGCAGAACCACTACTAGCCATTATACCCTTAAAATCTAATCCAATGAGTATTGGTTCTCCTTGTATATTTGGAATTGAAAAATTCACTATATTACTCAATCCATTCTTTGTACTATGGATAACCAAATCAGGGATTTTTTCTATGATTGAATCAATAAATCTTTCAGATAATTCCTGGGTATGGTTATAAAAATTTTCTCTTTTTGATTCAGCAATTTCAATAGCTTTACCCAATCCAACGATACTAGGAACATTTTCTGTTCCTGATCTATTTTGCCTTTCTTGTCCCCCACCATCTAATAATGGTTCTACTATTATTTCTTCCTGAATATAGAGCGCACCTATTCCTTTAGGAGCATTAAATTTATGCCCTGAAATAGATAATAAATCTACACCTAAATCTTTTACATTAATTTTTATTTTTCCCACTGCCTGAACAGCATCTGTGTGAAAATAAATTTTTTTATTAAATTCTTTTTCTTTTTCTCTTACAATTTCAACTAAATATTTAATATTTTGGATAGATCCTATTTCGTTATTTGCAAACATTATTGAAACGAACTTAGTTTTAGTAGTAATAAGATTTCTGAATTCTTCAATTTTTATACATCCATTTTGATCTACGGGGCAGTATCTTACCTTATATCCTATATTTTTTAGTTGCTCTGCTGGATGAATAACAGCATGATGTTCTATCGAAGATATTATGATTTCATTTTGATTTTCAGTTATTTCGGGTAAACAAATACCTTTTAGAGCTAGGTTATTTGATTCAGTTCCTCCACTAGTAAATGTTATTTCAGAAGAATTAGAGTTTAAGACTTTAGAAATTTTATCCCTTGAAAATTCAATAGCAGATTTGGAATCTTGGCTGAGCATGTAAAGACTAGATGGATTCCCAAAAGATTCAGTGAAAAAAGGGATCATTTCATCTAAAACTTCAGAACTAACTGGAGTTGTAGCAGCATTGTCGCAATATACTTGATCAATTTCAAAGGTCATACATTTATTATAAATTAGATTAGAAAAATAAGGCTGAAAAAGATAAATTTAGGTAAACTAGTTAAGATAAAAAACATGAAAGAGAATTTTTTTGATAAGAGTTGAACACTTTTATAAAAACTATGGACCATATCCTGCAGTTATAGATGTATCTTTTGAAGTCTTAAAAGGTGAAATTGTTGGATTCCTTGGACCCAATGGTGCTGGTAAGACGACTACTATGAGAAGTATAACTGGTTATTTACCCCCCACATCAGGGAATATAACTGTTAGTGGATATGATTCAGTCAAGTACTCTCTAGATGCTAGAAGACATATAGGATATCTCCCTGAAACCGTTCCTCTTTATCTAGATATGACAGTAACTGATTATTTAAGTTATATGGGAAAAATCAGAGGAATGAATCGAAAGTGGATTGATGAAAGAATAAATAAAGTTATCGATCATGTTAGATTAGGAGATTATAGAAATACTCACGTTGGGAAGTTATCCAAGGGTTACAGACAAAGAACAGGAATAGCTCAAGCTATATTGCACGAACCAGATGTATTAATTATGGATGAACCGACTATTGGTATCGATCCAATACAAGTAGTTGAAACCCGAGAGCTGATTAGTGAACTTGGAGAATCTCATACTTTATTGATTTCATCTCACATACTTCCTGAAGTATCGGCCATTTGTCCTAGAGTGTTAGTTATTTCAGATGGAAGAATTGTTGCAGATGATAAGCCCGCCAATTTATCAAATAGATTGTCAGGAACTGAAAGAATAGAAGCCGGAATTTCAGGAACAAAAATTGAATCTATTATTGCAATTCTAAGAAAAATTGATTCAGTTATAGACGTAAGATCTGATTCTAGAGCTGAACAAATTGATCAAGGAAATAAAGAAAACTTTATACCCATAGTAGTGGATGCAAAAACAAACCAAAATGCAACTGAAAAAATTGCAAAATCAATAGTTGATAGCGGCTGGGGATTAAGAAATCTAACTCCAATGCCAATGACACTTGAAGAAATCTTTTTGCAACTCACCCAAGAGAGCTAATAATGAAAAATATTTACATAATACTAATGAAAGAAATAAAAACTTATTTTGCCTCTCCTATGGCTTATATTGTTTCAGCATCATATTTAGCAATAACAGGATTTTTTTTCGTTGCATCTGTTTCAGATGCATTTGCTGAAGCAACCATAAGAGGATATTTAGCAGGTGCTACTTTCTTTATGATTTTCATGTCTCCTGCTATAACAATGAGACTTATTGCAGAAGAACAAAAATTAGGAACATTAGAACTTCTTCTTACATCACCAGTAAAAGAAGTTGAAGTTGTTTTAGGTAAATTTCTTGCATCGCTTATAACTGTAATTGTAATGATAATTTTTTCATTATATTTTGTGGTGCTATTATATATTTTTGGAGACCCTGATTCAGGCCCATTATTAAACGGTATATTCGGACTAATATTGTATTCATCAGCAACTCTTGCAATAGGTTTGTTTGCATCATCTTTATCTCCAAACCAAATTGTAGGATTAATTGTTGGTTCAGGTATTTTGACTAGTTTGACTATTATTGATTTTATTTCGGACAGAGTTACTGGAATTGGAAGTGAAATATTAAGCTTCTTACAATTAGGAGCATCTTTCTCTGTTTTTGATTTAGGATCATTAGGAGTAGCCGAAAGTGGTCATTTTGCAGATTTTTCTAGAGGTATTTTTTCATTAGTTGATGTTGTTTTTTATTTATCTGTAACAATTGTATTTTTACTACTTACTATTGTAATTTTAGAATCTAGGAGATGGAGATAGTATGAGTATGGATAATAAAAGACCATCTATGGAGTCAACTAGATTCAATTTCAGGAAACTTTTTAACGAAATAAGAGAAAATATTAGTTCATTAAGACAAGGAATGGTTTTAGCTTCAATTTCATCTATTTTATTGGGTTTTATTGTATGGATTTTTTTTAGAGATATTTCTGTAATAGGCCTTTGGATGATGCTTGCTGGTTTAGTTTTAACACTACTAATAGGCTTTATTTCATGGAAAAATATAATATTTTTTATTTTTGGCAGAAGAGGGAAATATGGAATCAATACATCTATTATTTTTCTTGTATCACTAAGCTTGATAATTATTCTAAATTCACTTTTGTTTTGGCTATCAGGTAGACCCGATTCCCCAGAGTGGATCAGGATAGATACAACTGCAACTAAACAATTTATTTTAGAAGATCAAGCGATTAAGGTTATAGGCAACTTAAATGAAGATGTTAAAATAACTGTTTTTATGGCTACAAATACTCCAGAAAAAAATGCTAACTGGAGATCAACAGAAGATCTATTACTTGAATTTAAGCGAAGATCTAAACAAGTAAGCTTGGACTATGAAAAAATTGACCCAGAACTTGATCCTAATGCTGCATCTAAATATGGTGTAAATACATTCCCATCAATTGTTGTTGAAGCAATTGATTCAAGAAGATCTCAAATAATTCCAGGCAGAAGTTCTGAAGTTTCAGAGACAGTTTTCACAGAACAAGATATTATTACTGGATTACTTATAGTTAATCAAATAAAACAAAAAGAAATTATTTTCCTAACTGGACATGGTGAAAGAGATATAACGGACTTTGATCCAAATTCAACTGGAATGGGACTTATATACTCTGATTTGCTCGCACAAAATTATAAGGTTCTTTCTGCAACATCTCAAGAATTAGCTATTTTGTTATCAGAAAACAATATTCCTGCAGTAGTTGTTATAGCTGGAGCAGAATCGGACTTTACTTTACAAGACTCTGCAATAATATCTGAATATTTATGGCAAGGAGGAACATTATTACTAACTATTGAACCAGAGGCAACACCAGACGGAGTAAAAACATTTTTATATAAATATGGGATTGCAGTTGGAGAAGGAACTATTTATGATATGGCCAGTTTTGTAGCTCCAAGGCCAAACTATCTACAAATAAAGAAAACAAATGGTCAATTACCAATTCATGAAATAACAACTGATTTTGATGTTCTATATTTACCTGGGTCTTCTTTCCTAGCATCAACAATTAGCCCTGATACAGTTCCATTATCAGAAAATGGTGAACCTTATCTAAAACATATTCCTCTTGCATTTACAACTTTAGAAAGCTGGGCTCAAAAAGTATCTGATGTTGAAGATTTCAACTATGATGTCGAAACAGATATTTTAGGACCTTTTCCAACTATTTTAGCGATAGAAGCAATATCTGAATTAGGAAAATTTCCAATAGAGAAAGAAGACGGGAGTATTGCTCAAACATCAATAGTAGTAGTAGGTGATACAGATTTTGCATCAAATAAATATTCTGGATCAGCAAAAAATAGTGACTTATTTATTAATAGCATTAATTGGTTAGCTAAAGACTTTGAACTGATTTCTATAAGGCCAAAGACACAAGCTTATAGAGAATTAGTCCTTACTAAAAGTGAGAGAGATTTTATTAGATGGAGCGGGTGGTTATTAATGCCTACACTAATAACTATTGGTGGTTTTATTAGTTGGTGGCGAAGAAGGTAAAATGAACCTTAGAATCACCCTAATTTTAATAATTATCTTATT
>PABO01000010.1 GCA_002699165.1 Chloroflexota bacterium
CTTGATATAGTCTGCCTAAAATCAGCAGCAGAACTTTCAAAATCTACATTTGTTTGAGTAAATAAATCACTCTCAAAAAGTGGTTCATAATTAAAACCATCATTATAGTAGTTATCTATCCATTCAAATTGTTGTTGTGCATCTAAACATTCATAAACAACTCTGAGCTCATCTCGTGTGTAATCTCTATTAAGNGGCTTTGAAGAATTTAATTCTCCTCCGCTNTAAAATATTGCCCATACTAAATGTTCAGAGTCATCATCTGGATCTGATCGAAGATCACTTTGTGCTTTCCACTCAGCGTTAGGGTTAGTCCATGTATCTATAATACATTCACTTATTGCATCAAACCTTTCATCACGATTAAGCCCATTTAATTGGAGAGTCTCACCTAAGTTTATTTCTTCTATAAAGTGAGTGTACTGGCTTAGGTATGCTGGGACATAAGTTAGAGTTTCTGGATCAACTTCAAACTCAACTGCACAATCAATTATTGAATTATATTGTTCTTCTCCGAGAGGCCTATTAGTATATTCTGTAGGATCTTGAGCTTCAACAAATCCTTTTAGCATTCTGTCATATAATTCATTACCCCATCGTTCTTCTAAATCCCCATAGTCTTCAAATTTTCCAATAATACAATCTCTAAATTCTGGTTGAACTAACCTAGCAAAAACAGCCTCTAGATTAGGACCTTGAGTAAGTGAAGCTTGGTAGTCTCTAAGCCATTCTAAATCTTGGTTACATCCAATAACAGTATTTATTACATAATTTTGATGCTCATCACTTAGGCGATCTTCAATGAAGAAGTCCCAATCATCACTTCTGCCAACAGCAAAGTCAACTAAACCATTTACTATGGCCTTTGAGTAACCTAGATCAAATTCTCTAGAACTTAGAGAATCAATCATACAGTTTTGACCAGGCATTTCTTCATCTCCATAAATAAAATCAAATAGCAATCCTATATCTAAGGTTTCATAACCACTACCATTTTGAGGGGGTTCTTCAAAATTATCATTATATCTACGATCATGAGTTGTCCAACAATCGTAGGACGCTAACATTTCCTCTCTTTTTAACGATCTTTCACCACTTTGGACATTTTCGATATCATCTAAAATTAAGTCTCTAGGAATATTTAATGTATTTGAAAGATGAGGTACTATACAGTTATTTAGGAGCCCTTCAAAATCTCCTCGTGGGGGGTTTTGAGTAAAATAATCTTCTCCAATTCCCCATCCTCCACTTAGAAGCTTGTCATAACTCAAGTGCATACAATTTGTAACAGAGTTATAGTAAAAATCTGGTTCATCTAACATTCTTACCCCGAGCGTATACGCAAAATCCATATATGCTTGTTCGTAACTCATTCCTGTTTCATATTCAATATTTTGAGCTACACAATCTGTTACCTTTTCACTTGCATCAGAAGGAATAGCAGTTAAGTTTATATAAGGCCCAAAGGGCATTTCACTATGACTGGGAGGTTGGAAAGAATTACTAAAAATATTACCAACTGGGCCTTGTCCAACTTGCCCAAATAAATCTTGTAATCCAGTTTGATTATTTTCTTCTTCTTGTCTTTTTCTATCTTCTTCTTGTTGCTGAAGTACCTTTTCAGCCTCTTGTTTTGCTTTCAATAATNCTGCTTCTGCATTTCTTCTGTCTGACTCTCTTCGAATTTTNTCAGCTTCTTTGAACATTTTTTCAGTTTCTTGATCTGATTCCCATTGAGAGTTATGAAAAGGTTGACCTGGTTTCACTAAAGGAGAATCAACTGTAAAAAATTGATATTTACATTGTATATATTGCCTGCCAGGTTCTTGAGGTACATTTCCTCTAAATAAAACATGAGTCACTT
Organism: Chloroflexota bacterium; assembly: GCA_002699165.1. Lineage (GTDB taxonomy): Bacteria > Chloroflexota > Dehalococcoidia > Lucifugimonadales > Lucifugimonadaceae > TMED-70. The sequence goes on from PABO01000010.1 coordinate 1,865, forward strand.
TAGTTGATGGGTCTAAATTATAAAAGTCACTAACTCTTTCCCCCCAAATCCCAATAGCACCTGCTTCTGCAGTATAGTGTCTTTCAATCCAAGCAGAATCATGATGATCATGATCCTCTCCAGGGATTCTACAGCCTTGAAACCAAACTCCTTGACCTCCATAATACTCTTTTGGAGCAACAGTTTGAGTCATTATTTGCGAACTAGTATCTAAACTAACTTCACAGAAAACTTCTCCTGTCCCTGGATTACTTCTACACTGAGATTCCTCAAACAAAAAATCACCTTCCATCGAAGGCATTTGTGCAGAAATATTATTTTGAGTATTTATCCCAGAAAATAGGAAAAATAAAAAAATTAAATTTATAGTTATGATTCTTTTCATAAAAGTAGATAAAAACATAGATTTTTTTTTTACTTATTAATCTTGATACTATTTAATGATACTCAATGAGTCTAATAATTCAAATACTTGATGTCAGAATTAGCTTTCTAAAATTATTTCAATTTTTTTTCAATGATTAAATGAGTATCAAAATAATAGATTCAACTATAAATGATTTGGTATCATTACACATACGCATTCAAACTAAATGGGGCCTTAGCTCAGCTGGGAGAGCGCTTCCCTTGCACGGAAGAGGTCGGGAGTTCGATCCTCCCAGGCTCCACCAAATCTATTTGTTTAACAAATCTTTAGCTTTATCTTTTAGGCTCTTAGCTTTTTCGCTGTAGCTTTTCACCCATTCTGTTTTAGCTTTATTAGCTTCTATTATTACATCTAAATTACTTAGTACTTCAGCATTAGTTTTCTCTTTGAATTCTGAAGTAATTTCTTTTATTTTCTTTTTTTCTTCTTCTATATTCCCTATAGCTTTTTCCATTGTTTCGTCTATAAATTCTTGTGGCTTAGCTCTTAATGCTATTCTAAATTGATTCATTGTTTCTCTTTCGATTAAAGAAGTTTTATAACCTTCTTGCATATTAAAACATTCAGATTGATCTTTATAACATTTGCCTAAAATTTTATTTATTGATTTTATGTAATTCCCTAAATGATGAATATTAAACCTCTCATCAAATATAGATCGATATGCATTGAATCCGAAATTATCAATATTTATTTCGCTATTGTGGGTTCCATCAGGATTAATCCCAAATGCAAATCCTGAGTGTTCATAATCTTTTAATGATCCTGGTATATTAATTATTGGATCTTCTGGAATATAAATCCGGTAATTATCTTTTACATAATTATCCATTAATTCACGATATTCTTTGTTCCCTACTCTTGGTCCACCCATAGAGACTAAAGATACATCGTATCCATAATTCATTGATAAATCTAAGGCTGATAATGTTGCTAACGCGGATCCCAAACTATGACCTGAAACAATGATTTTTGAAGGCTTTTTATCATTTATTATTTCTAGCATTGTATTTCTAAATCTATCGTATTCAGAATCGAATCCTCTATGAACAAACACCCCGTCTGACGAAATCCAGTCTGCTTCTACCATTGCTCCATCTAGATCAGTGATTACATTTTTTGTATATTCTTTTTTAGTTTTTGCATGAGTTGAACGATATGTAACGAATAAAATATCATCTTTTTCTACAATTAAAGCTAAACCTCCGCTTAGGTTGATAGAAAACTTATCTGAAATTTTTTCTCCAGGAGCTCTTATAAATTCATCATTGATAATTTTATATCCCTTAACTTCTGACTTCTGTTTTGCATAATCATAATCTTTCAAGACTAGAAAATTTTGATAAACAATATCTGGAAGAATACTTTCAAATCCGATTTGCTGAAGGCTTACTGAAGGTTTTTCCTCTATTTTAGAGGTTGCATTCACTAAAGAATTACCAATCTCTTTTGCATCAGTCTTAATTTCTGCTTCACTTGTTCCACCTGAACATGAAACTAAAAAAAGAACTACAGTTACTAAAATTTTTTTCATAAGATCACCATTTACTTATTTAGATATATTTATATTTTATATTTTTTTTTCTGGTTTTTTGCAAGTAAAAAATAATAAAGCAGTAAAAAACATCATAATCATTCCAACGAACCATACTGAAACATAGCTACCTGTATAATCTCTTACATACCCAGCAATTGGTGCCCCAATGCCTCCAAATATTAGTATAAAAGGAGTTACCTTCCCTCTTATTTGACCTAGATTTTTTCTTCCAAAATAGTCAGCCCAAATGAATGAATGAATAAACATCAATCCTCCAATCCCTAATCCAAAAATTGCCATAGAAATAAAAATTTCAAAAAATGAATAAGCATATATTGTGATTAGACTTGCAAATGCAAGAAAGAGAAATGAAATTGTTCCTAAAATTCTTATTCCTATTTTTTTTACTAAACTTCCTACAGTAAATGTACTTATTCCTGCGCATACTGCATCAAATGCTGTAGACCATGCAATTAACTGGGCATCTAAACCTCTATCCATGAAAGCAGGGATTCTGTGAATTGCTATTGTTCCAGTTGCCATTGAAATAACCGTCAAGCAAATAACTATTTTCCAAAATACTTGAGTTTTTACCGCCTCTGAAAATTCCCATGAAACTTCAGAGTCTATGTAATCATTTTCAGATATATCTTCTCCATCTGGTAATAGACCTACATCCTCAGGTTGTCTTCTTAATAATAGTAGTGCAGGAGGAATAATAATAATAATTGCAAGTAACCCAAATATCATCCATGTATTTCTCCAGCCACTGTAATCAATTAGATATTGGGTTAATGGGACAAAAATCATTGCACCTACTGGCACCCCTAGAGAAGTTATGGCTAGGGCTTTTCCTCTCTTATTTACAAACCACTTTGATATAGGAACCGTGGTTATTAATGCTCCAGGGCCTCCTAAGCTGGTAATACCAATTATTCCAAAGATTACTATCATCAAAATTCCACTAGAATTAAATCCCAATAATATTAATCCTATTCCTGTAACTAAGGTGGCAATTGGTAGGATTATTCTTGAGCCATATTTGTCTACCCAAGTTCCCATAATAGGACTTGATAATCCTCCAATTAATTGTCTTGCTGTTTGAGCCCAACCAAAGTATGATCTTCCTATATTTAATTCATCTCCCATAGGTTTGATAAATAGACCAAAATTTAAGGTACCTAAAGCCATAGTCATAGACGATGTTATGGCCATTATTAAGACGATATTCCATCCATAAAAATATTTTGATTTTTTTTTCATCTTCTAGTTGTATACAATTTTATTTGCCTCAGATCAATATATAGTAATTAGTATCAATTTGATAGTTTTACTATTTTTTTTATAGAAATCTGGGTTTATAATTTTTTTTGTATTCCCATATATATAAATCATTCCAGGAGTTCTTTTGTCTAACAATGAAGCTAAGACAGAAAAAAATAAGTTTATAAGATTTTTATGGATCGCCCTAGGTTCAGTTTTTGTAGCAATTGGTTATATTGGAATATTTGTTCCGGGATTACCAACAACTATTTTCCTTATCCTTGCCTCTGCTTGTTATATTAGATCTTCAAAAAAACTATATAACTGGCTTATTAATAACAAATTATTTGGGAAATTTATTAAAGATTATAATGAGGGCAGAGGAATGCCTAGAAAAGCTAAAATCAGCGCAGTTTCAATGATAATTATTTTTTGTGGATTTGCTGTTATTTTTGCAATAGAACCATTATGGGTAGACATAATTGTTGCACTAACTGGATTAACTGGTATCGGATATATCACTCTAAGAGTTCCTACGAAACAAGACTAAAATTCTTCTAATAAATAATTGTATACCTAAACAGTTGACAAACACTTAAATCCTTTTGTATACTAAAAAAGTTGACAATTAAGAGATACAAAAATAACAAGGAGTTTTATTTATGAAAAAGAATTTAGCTATCGCTCTATTTTCATCATTGTTAATCGCATCTTTTGCTGCATGTTCAGCTGAAACTGAAGTAATAGAAGTAGAAAAACAAGTTGTAGTTGAGAAAGAAGTTATTAAGGAAATTCAAGTTCCTGGCGAAACTATAGTAACAGAAGTAGTTAAGGAAGTTAAAGTTCCTGGTGAAACTATAGTGGTTGAGAAGGAAGTTGAAGTTGAAAAGAAAGAAAAAGGACTTGTAATATATTCAGGACGATCAGAATCTTTGGTAGGTCCAATAATTGAAGAATTTTCAGTTCTTACAGGTATTCCTGTAGATGTAAAATATGGTAAAACTGGTGCTATGGTAAGTCTTCTTCAAGAAGAAGGATCAAAGACACCTGCTGACGTATTCTACGCACAAGATCCAGGAGGATTAGGTGCAGTAAGTGATATGTTGTCACCAATGTCTAGAGAAGTATGTAACATTATACCTTCTTGGGCTGTGGCACCTAGAGCTGCTGATAACTCATGTAAGTGGATTGGTATAACAGGTAGAGCAAGAGTTCTTGTTTATAACCCAAATACTACCGCTGAAGCAGACTTGCCTTCTTCTATGGAAGATCTAACTGATCCAAAATATAAAGGTAAATTAGGTTGGGCTCCTACTAATGGATCATTCCAAGCTATGGTAACAGGAATGAGAATTTACTGGGGTGAAGAAAAAACAAAAACTTGGTTAGAAGGCATAGTTGCTAATGAACCAATTGTTTACCCAAAAAACACACCACAAGTTGCAGCAGCAGCTGCTGATGAAATAAAATTTGGAATGGTGAACCACTACTATCTTCACAGATTCATTGCTGATAATGGTGAAAACTATGCAGCAAGAAACCATTACTTAAACAATGGTGATGCAGGATCAGTAGTATTAGTTTCTGGTGCTGGAATACTTGATGCATCAGATAATAAAGATAATGCAGAAAGATTCATGACATTCATGACTTCAAAAGTAGCTCAACAATACTTTGCTACTCAAGTTCATGAATACCCACTAATCACAGATGGGGTAACACCAAATAGATTGCTAGAAGATATGGAAAGTCTAAGTAAACCTGACATTGACATATCTCAATTAGGTGATCTAGAAAACACACAAGCGCTACTAATTGAAGTAGGTGCTCTACAATAGATAATCTCTCTTAATTCTCTTCTTAAGCAGGGGCCTATTTTCTCTCCTGATAATGAATAATAGGCTCCTGTTTTTCATTTAAGATTTAGGAAAAGTGGTTCTAGTTTGATACGATTCTCTTTACTTTCTTTAGAATCATCTTCAGAAAATATAGGATTTGTTTCATATAAATCATTTTTCATATCAAACATTCTGCCGTCTTCATAAAGCTTCCATAGATGATTTCTCAAAAATCTTTGAATAGGTTTTTTATTACGTCCTCCGGCATCAAAATGAAAAAAAATCCAATCCCTTGGATTTCCTTTTTCTCCTGTAAGTTGAGGGTAGAAAGATTTTCCGTCTACTATATAGTTTTCAGGATATTGTAATTCTGCAGCATCAAAAATTGTTGGTAGAAAATCTGTACTATCAACTAAATCTGTACTTACTATAGATTCAGGAATATTATTTTTCCAGTTACAAATTAAAGGTACATGTGTTCCGGTATCTATAGTTTTACCCTTTCCTCCAGGAATCTCTTGATTTCCCATATATGAAGAAACTTCAATTGGAGAGCCATTATCTCCCAGATAAATAATTAGAGTTTCTTCTCTAATATTTAATTGATCTAATTTTTCAACTATTCTCCCAATTGTTTTATCGTGATATTCAACCATATCTTTGTAATATTTTGCGTCATCTGCCCATCCTTCAAGTTCATTCCATGTTTTACCCCCTAGTGTTTGATTAGAAGGTGGATCAAAAATTGCAAACTCTTCACTATCAGGAGTTGGTTCTAATGGTCTATGAGTGAGAGTCATAGGAAAATATACAAAGAAAGGATCATCTGTATTTCTATCAATAAAATCTAAAATATAATCACAAAATATATCTTCTCCATAGTTTCCTTCAGTAATTTCTTTAGATAAATATTNTCCATTTTGATATATGATAGGGTTTTTATACCTAGAACCTTTTTCCTCTGTTTGATGTGCATGCCAAACNCAATATTCATCAAAACCAGCATCTTCAATTTGTTGCCCTTTATTTCTATCTTCAGGCATTTCGTCAGGAGGATTATATGAATATAATTGCCATTTACCAGAAATTAAGGTTTTATAGCCATTGTCACTCATGATATGTCCAAAGGTTTTTTCCTTAGGATCCATCAGGCCAAATCCGATATAATTTCTAAAGTTATATTTTCCTGTCATTAATTGAATTCTTGTGGGGGTACATAAAGGTTGAGCATGTGCATTTTCAAATCNAATTCCAGTCCTTGCCAATTCATTTAATGTAGGAGTTTCATAAGATGTTCCTCCATTAGCATTTATAACCTCATAACCTAAATCATCAGACATAATTAGTATAATATTTGGTTTTTTACTCATAATTTTCTCCTTTTATCCTCTTTCTCCCTTATCATATTCGGCATACATATAAGGATGGTTTTCTTCAAATGTTGTTAATGTCTTAGGGTTTTCTATTCTTCCTGCCTTTCGAATTTCACTACCCGTAATATTCAAAGATTTATCCCCTAATGTTTCTATACAATTATTAACACTTNTTAGTAATTGTTCAACTATATCTTTATTNTCGTCAAATATATTATTTGTTTCTCCAATATCTTTGCTTAGATCATATAGTTCTTGAACTTCAGTCCCTTCTTTTTTAAGATGCAGTTTCCAATTTTTATAACGATATGCCTCTAAATCATCCTCATTATAATAAAAGAAGTTATCTCTTTTTGATGATTTATCGTTTGAAAAAAACAAATCTGTCATCTCAATACCATCAATCTTTTTTGAAGGTTTTTTACCTTGTATTAAGTTTGTAATCGAGGGTAAAAAATCCATAGTAGTTGCAATTTGATCACACTCTGTGCCAGGATTTATATTTCCAGGCCATCTTACTATGCAAGGAACTCTTTGTCCCCCTTCCCACGTTTGACCTTTTCTTCCCCTCAGCTCTCCATTGCTTCCACCTTGATTTTGGAGTCTAGAACCATTATCACTTGTGAATATCACAATTGTATTATCATCGATTCCAAGTTCTTTTAATTCATCAAAGATTACTCTAGTTGACCAATCTATGCTTGCAACACATGCTCCATAATCTCCATTTTCAGATTCATTTACAAATTTTTCTGCAGCATATAAAGGTAGATGTACTTGCATATGCGCTAAATAAAGAAAAAAAGGAGTTTCTTTATTTTCTCTCATAAAACTTACAGCGTCTTCAGTATATCGTTCTGCAATAGATCTTTGATCAGGTTGTTCTTGAATAACTTCTTTGTCTCTTATCAATGGAAGAGGAGGNCTTTCCCAGTCTGTAACTTTTGCTAAAGTTGAATCCTCTGGGAAGTCTTGCCAGGCTCCTTGCCCACTTTGTATTCCCATATCATTGCTGTATGGTATTCCAAAATAAGAATCAAAACCATGATTTGTAGGAAGAAATTCTTCCTGATCTCCGCAATGCCATTTACCAATTATTTTTGTACTATAATCTGAATCTTTTAATATTTTTGCAATTGTATCTTCTTCAGTACTTAATCCTATNCCTTGTCCTGGAAATAAAACCCTCAATCCATCAAATGTTCCAAAACTAATTCTTTGGGGGTAACAACCAGTTAACAAGGAAGCTCTGGAAGGAGAACATACAGGTGAACTAACATAAAAATCAAGAAACTTCTTTCCTTCGTCAGCCATTTTATCAAGTGTAGGAGTTTTATTTATTTTTGATCCATAACATCCTAAATCACCATATCCAAGATCATCTGCAAAAATTATCACTATATTTGGTTTACTTACCATACTCCATTATCCTTTTTGATTTATAATTATTCTAGATTTTTATATAAAATTTGATGGATTTCTATGTATAAAATACTTAGTTTTTATGAATTTGATGACATTAGCCTAAATAAGGTTACAAAAAATAAAATTAAAATATTAGATTTTTCTAAAAATAATCAAATTTTAGGAACNATAATACTTTCAATCGAAGGAATTAATGGAACAGTTTCAGGACCAGTTAAATCAATAGACTCTCTTTCAGATTTATTGATTGATTTGGGGTATAAATGTAACATCAAATTCTCATTGTCTGAAAAAAAACCTTTTAAAAGAATAAAAGTAAAAATTCAAAAAGAGATCGTAACATTTAAGAATTTAGCTAAAACTGCTAAAAATACAGGAACATTTATTTCTCCAGAAGATTGGGATAAATTTATTTCAAAAGATGATGTGAAGCTAATTGATGTTAGAAATTTTTATGAAACTGTTATTGGTAAATTTCCAAAAGCTATAGATCCAAATACTCAAACTTTTACTGAGTTTATAAATTATATTGATGAAGAATTATCTTNGGACAAAGATCAAAAAATTGCTATGTATTGTACCGGTGGTATTCGATGTGAAAAGGCATCTTCNTATATGAAAGAAATAGGATTTAAGAATATCTTTCAGCTTGAAGGTGGAATTATAAATTACTTAAATAAAGTAAAAAAAGATAAAGGGACATGGGATGGAGAATGCTTTGTTTTTGATGAAAGAGTATCACTAAAATATAATTCTGAAGTTGGAAATTTTGATCTATGTCATGGATGTAGGAACCCTATAGATGAAGATGATAAAAAATCNATTTACTTTGAAGAGGGAGTTAGTTGNCCTAATTGTATAAATATTAGAAGTAANGATCAGAATGAAAAATCTAGGCAGCGGCAAGCTCAAATAATTTTTACTCGTAAAAGAAGAGAAAATTTATAGAGAATTTTGTCCTCCCAAGAACAGCAAATTAAAGATTAGTCTCAATATTTGAAATAGTAAAAATCCAAAAACTATTATTACTATCCATTTTGAAATTTTTCTAATGAGAATTTTGTTTTTTGATTCTTTCATCTTTTGATTGTAGTTCCTGAAAAAACTTTTTGTACTTCTCCATTAATTACAGATTTTTCTCCATTTACGAATACATATTCAATTCCACTTGGACCATTTTTTGGATTTGTAAAACTGGCATTATCTTTGATTTTTTTTTGGTCGAAAATTACTANATCTGCAAAATANTTATTTTTTATTTCTCCGCGATTTTTAATGCCAAACTTTTTAGCAGGCATTTTTGTCATTTTATATATAGCATTTTCTAGACTTATGATTGAAAGGTTATTCACATATTCTTCCAATATCCTTGGATAGGTTCCCCAAGCTCTTGGATGAGGCTTTGAACCCACATCAATTCCATCTGTTCCGATCATTGTTAATTTATTTTGAAGAATATTTCTTACATCTTTTTCATTCATTCCAAAAGCAGCAACCAAAATTTTATCTGAAACTTCAGACAACAATTTTTTGACAGTTTCTTCAATTGGTAAATCGTACATCCCTTGAATATCTTCTAATGTTTTACCTTCAAGCGAATTTTCATTGGGGACTGAGCATAATAAGACTTCATTTGGAGCAGATTTACCCATGGGACTACTATTATTTTCATAGTTAAAAGTATCATTTAATAGAAGCGCTTTTAACATAGTTGATCTAGCGGTATAAGGATACTGATCTACAGTAATATCAAGACCGTCTCGAGAATATTTATCAATTAGATCAAGTGCTTTTTCAGAATTACCCCAATTGTCTTTTCCAACAGATTTTAGGTGAGAAATTTCTACTTTAACATCTGACTTCAAACCTATATTTGCAGTTTCANTTATAGATTCAATAAGACCTTCAGCTTCATTTCTCATATGAGAAACATAGACTCCATCAAATTTCTTAATATTTTTTGTTAGTTCTATGATCTCTTCTGTTTTAGAATATCTACCAGGTTCATAAACTAATCCTGTAGAAAATCCTAAGCATCCGGCTTCCATTCCTTCTATTAATATATCTATCATTTCAGACATTTGAGAATTATTAGGATTTATATTATTAATATTACTCATTGAATGCCTTCTGATAGTATGATGGCCAACAAGTACTCCTACATTTAAAGATATTCTATGGTTGTCTAAGATTTCAAAGTAATCTTTAAAATTTTTCCATTTTTTTTCTAAATCTTTTACTTCGTAAAGAGCTGACATTTGCTCTTTTGCAGATTCAATAGGGGAAACTCCAAATCCGCAATTTCCAACAATCATTGTAGTGATACCTTGAAGTATATTATGCGATACTGTAGGGTCAGAAAAGACTTTGAAATCATCATGTGAATGAACGTCTATAAAGCCAGGTGTTACAATTTTGTTTTGGGCATCAATTATTTCTTTTGCATTTGAATCTTTTGAAACACCTGTTATGATTTTTTTATTTTGAATTCCAATAGATAATTTTTTGGGTTTTCCATTTGTACCGTCTACTATTAATCCATTTTTTATTAAGAAATCAAGCATTTACTTGAATTTTCCACGGCCTAAAATTTCAACCATTTCATCNAAAACTCCGTCCCTGTAAACAAAGTAATTATCATGAAGATTAATTGTAGTGTCTGAATGCATTGGTCTNACAAAAACTTTATCCCCAATCTTTAAGTCAGAGTCTCCCTCTATTTCACANTTACAATGTTCTTCTGATAAGGAAAGAAGTTTTATTCCTTTTGGATATACGACCTCTGGTAATCCTTGATCCATTGAGACTGATTTTAATCCACAATCAATAACTATACTATTTCCTCTTCTAGAAACTACAGTACACAATAATGACAAAGCAGGTTGAAAATCTCCAAATATTTTCAAATAATTACCATCCATAAATATGTATGACCCACATTGCAATTCTGTAATGCCTGGGATCTTACTTGTTATGTTGTATGTTCCAGTACCTGAGGCAGAAACGATTTTTACTTTGATTCCATTATCCTCTAAGATTTTTTTTGCATTTATTAATTTATTCATTGCTTTTGTAGTTTCATTAACTCTATCTTCAAAATTCCCAATGTTAACCGTGTGACCCTCGTATCCCATAATTCCTTCAAATTCTAGCCCAGGCTTATTTATGATGAATTTAGCAAAATCAGCTATCTCATCTAGTTCTACACCACATCTATCCATCCCAACATTAACCTCAATAATGACACTTAATTTCATAGAGTTTTTTTCAAAGTGATGAGATAAATCTGAAACATTATCTTTGTTTTCTACCGCAACCATAACCTTAGATTTTTTATTTACATCAACCAATCGTTTTATTTTTTGTTCAGTAACAATTTGATTAGGTATTAGTATCTCCTGAATTCCTCCAGAAGCCATCATCTCTGCTTCCCCAAGTTTCGCACAGCAAATGCCTATAGCGCCAGCATCAACTTGTTTTTTTGCCCAAAAAGGACTTTTATTTGTCTTAGAATGAGGCCTCATAGAAACATTATTATCATTTGCAAAACTTTGCATTTTTTTTATGTTATCTTCAGCAATATTCAAATCAACTACAATAGAAGGAGTATCAATTTCCGTAATTTTTATACCTTTTTTATAATTTTCAGTGGTAGTCATAATGCCTTCTTTTTTTATTTGTTTACTTTTTAATCTAAAATAATAATAACCCAATTTTTTATACATAATATAATATTTATATATGACTTACGAAAAAATTGGATTAATTGGATTTGGATCATGGGTTAAGGAAGCATATCTTCCATTTATTAATAACTTAGATACCGGTCGAGTAACTCATATTTCTACACGATCGCAAAATTCACTTAATAATGCAAAGTTGTCATTTGGGGATGATGCAAAATACACTTTAGATTATAAAAGTCTTTTAAATGATAAAGATTTAGACTTAATAATCTTAAGTGTTCCAGATGAAATACATGGAGATCTACTATCAGATGTTTTATCTGTAGATGTTGATTGTATATTTGAGATGCCCCTAACATTAAAACAGGATGATTCAAAAAAAATACTTTCTGNAAATCAAATCACAAAAAAACTTAATAATTCCTAATCTTGAAATGTCATATTTGCCTATTGTTCAGTACTTAAAAGAAAATATCAAAGAAAAGAAATTCGGAAAAATATTATCCGCCAAACTTTTATTATCAGCAAATTGGTGGGATGGTTTTAGTTTATACTCCTCTTCAGCATGGTATATTGACGTACTTAATAAAATATTTGATTTATATCCAATTAGGGCACTAAGTAAAGTAGAACCAAAATCTAAATTTCCAACTGAATCAAAAGGAACTGCGGTTTTGGATTATAAAGATTTTTTGGCTGAATGGGAATTTAATATGGAATCAACAGATGGATTAAGTGTTATTTTGGATTTACTTTTTGAAAATAATTCTATGAAAGTAAACTTAATGACCTCAGAAATAATCTCAGAAAATAAAAAAAAGATTGATTTTTTTGAACCTTATAATGGATGGCCGGGAATGAATGAATTTCTTCAAAGTACATTTTTTAATGGAGTTAAAAAGAAAAAAATAAAATATGACATAGAAATTGAATCTCTACAAAAGATTTCTAATGCATTAGAATTATCAATGAAAACAAATCAATGGGTTGAAATATTATGAAGAAATCAATATTTATTTTTTTATCTCTGCTTATTATTTTATCGTGCTCTAATTCTGAAACAACAAAATTTATTTCTGATACAGAATTACTAGGAGAAAAGGTTGAAATTTCCATTCCAAATTCAGGTATAGATACAGCTAGTGGAAAAATTTCTCCAACTATAAAATATAAAATCTTAGGAGATGATTTAGTAGTAAATTATCCCGAAAATACTCCCACTATATTGCTTTTTGTGGCCCATTGGTGTCCATATTGTCAAGAAGAGATTCCGGAAGTAATAGAATGGATAGAACAAGACAATGTGATAGAAAAAGGTGTTAATGTTGTATTAATAGTTACCAGTATTGATTCGGGGAAATCAAATTATCCACCTGATGAGTGGCTCTTTAATGAGAAATGGCAATATCCAGTTATATATGATGATGAAGAAAACAAAATTGCAGAACACTTTGGAGTATCATATTTCCCTTCATGGGTCTTTACTGAAAATGATGGGATGATTGCCTTTACTCATGCTGGGAAAATAACAAGAGAAGAATTATCAAAATTAGTTAATTGAGTAAACTGATTATTTATGATTATCCCAAACTAAAAAATACCTCCAGATCATAAAAATTATCTCTGAAAATAAAAGCATTAATTGATTTAGAGGTTGATTCTTTTTCCAAAATATGGGTTATAATAATATTCACTATAGGGGGCATATGCCCCTTTTTGTATTGGTAAGGGAAAAAAATAACTATACACGGAGGAAAAGTATGTTAGAAAAATTCCGATTTGGACTTGTTATAGTAGCTATAGCCGCATTAGGTCTATTTGCTATTGCATGTTCAGACGAGGAAGTTGAAGAAGCTACTAACACTACAAGCGCTACCGGAGCAGCTGCTGCAGCTAAAGATTCAGGAGCTACTCCTGATAAAGCTAAAGCTGCAATGGAATCTAAGCCTGCAGAAAAAGCTGCAGAGCCTAAGCTTGTTGAAACTTCTAAAACTTCAAAAGCTGCCACAGCAGATGACCAAGCTGCTGGTTTAGGAGAAGGTGATGTATCATGGCCGAGTTTATCAAACGAAATGCCAAGTTCATTCAACGAATCTCCTATGTGTGCTGCAAAAGCTGCAGCTGGAGAAATTCCAGCTCTAGAGGATAGACTACCTGAAAACCCACTTGTTATTCAGCCTGCTGAAAGCATTGGAGAATATGGTGGAACTTGGTACAGAGCTTTCACTGGTCCAGCTGATGGACAAAACATGGAAAGACCTATGAAAGATCACATTTTGTTCTTCGGAACAAACATGACCGACGTTCAAGCTAATATAGCTGAGAGTTGGACATCAAATGCTGAAGCTACAGAGTTTACATTAACTCTTAGAAAAGGCTTGAAATGGTCTGACGGAGATGATTACAACACTGATGACATCATGTTCTGGTATAACCATATGGTTACGAATGAAGATCTTGTTCCTAACCCACCAGCTTGGATGAAATCTGGAGGAGAACTTCTAGAATTCTCAGCTGTGGATAAAGAAACATTACAGATTAACTCAAAAGAACCTTATGGTCTTTTGATTACTCTACTTGCTTCTGTGATTGTTGCAGGACCACATACTAGAGGTGACTCTGGTCTAGGTCTTTACGCACCATCACATTACTTAAGTGATTTCCATCCTGATGTTATAGGTTTAGATGAAGCTAATGCTAAAGCACAAGCTGAAGGTTACGAAAACTGGGCTAAGTACTTCTTGTTCTTAAACCACGCTAACGCTAACCCTGACTCACCTATGATGACAGCTTGGTATGTAACTAAGCCAATTACTTCTGATCAATGGGCATTAGAGAGAAACTGTTTCTACTATGCTGTTGATACAGCAGGAAACCAACTACCTTACATGGACGGTGTAACACTTGATCTAGCAGAAAACCTAGAAGTTCTAAACCTAAAGGCTATCGCTGGTGAGTTTACTGTTCAAGGTAGACACATTGACCTTTCAAAACTACCTGTTTTCACAGAGAACTCTGATAAAGGTAACTACAGAATTCAATTCTGGAGACAACCTGAATCTGGTATAGCAAACCTATACATTAACGAATCTTGGGAAGGTGATGGAGGAGCTGTTGATACAGAAACTGCATCTTTCTTAAGTAACAGAGATTTCAGAGCAGCTCTATCAATGGGTGTTGAAAGAGAAGAAATTAACGAAGTGTTCTTCCTAGGACTAGGAGAAACTGGTGGACTATGTGCCGGATGGGACGACCCTAATGACCCTGGTCACTACATTGGAGAACATCTAGTAGAATTCAATCCAGATGAAGCTAACGCAATGTTAGATGCAATTGGATTAGATAAAAGAGATTCTGACGGCATGAGATTAATGCCTGAAACAGGAGAGAAAATTGTAGTAGTGCATAGTGTTGCTGTTGCAGCTTTCGAAGATTACGAGGGAATTGACTCTATGGTAATCGAAATGTGGAAAAATAATCTAGGTATAGATGGAAAACTTGACGCTCAAGAAAGAAGCCTATGGTCTTCTAAGAGAGACGAGAACGAAACTATGCTTAACAGCTGGGAGTCATCAGGAAGAGCTGGAGCTATCATAACTCCAAACCATCTAGGAATAGTTGGTGGAGATGGATTCATTGCTCCTAAATACTCTGATGCACACTTAGCAACTGGAGAAATTCAGGATGGATGGATAGGTGAATGGCAGTCACTATATGACGAAGCTGTTACTGACTCATCTAAGTATGCTGAAAACCTTCAAAAGGTTGTTGAACTTAACTGTGTAAATGCTAACCCTATCACTACTGTGATGAACAAGCCTACATACACAGCTATAATCAAAAAGAACGTTAGAAACGTTCCTAANCCACTTCCTTTCTCATACCACGCACAAACTTCAGGAAACGGTTTCCCTGANACATGGTGGTTAGAAGGCGGTAACCAATAATCATAAATTGATTATTTTTGAAAAGAGGGCACTTTTTGTGCCCTCTTTTTGTATTAAATGTTAGATAATAATCAAATAGAATAAATAAACTCATCTTATGTTAAATTTTATTGCTAGAAGAATAGTGTTTATGATAGTTGCTCTATGGGCAGTTACTCTTATTTCATTTTTTATTATAAATCTTCCTGAAGGTGACTATGTCACTGCTTATATAGCTACTCTTCAAGCTACTGGAAGTACAGTTGATGCCGCTGAAGCTGCTAATCTAAGAAAGTTCTATGGTTTAGATCAACCTCTATATCTACAGTACTTAAAATGGATGAATCAAATATTTCTTCAACAAAATTTGGGATTTTCCTTTGAGTACAATCAGCCAGTAACTAATGTTATATCTGAACGATTGCTATTAACAATTATTCTTGCAATAGCTTGTGTTATTTTTATTTGGGTTATCGCAATTCCTTTTGGGATAATATCAGCAGTAAAACAATATTCTGTATGGGATTATTTATTTACATTTCTAGGATTTGTTGGATTGGCTATTCCGGATTTTATGATAGCTCTAATTGCAATGTATCTTTTCTTCGTTTGGTTTGATTTCAGTCCTGGGGGATTATTTTCTCCAGAGTTTGTTGGAGTTCCATGGAGTTGGGCTCGTGTGCGTGATCTAATTGATCATATATGGATTCCGATGGTAGTTCTGGGAACGGCAGGAACAGCTTCACTAATGAGAATTACTAGAGCTAATCTACTTGATGAATTGAGTAAGCCCTATGTTATTACTGCAAGAGCCAAAGGATTATCTGAGTGGAGACTAATAATGAAGTATCCTGTTAGATTAGCTCTGAATCCTGCAATTAGTCTTACAGCTTATATTCTTCCTTATCTAATATCAGGAAGTATTATTGTAGGAGTTGTGTTATCTTTACCAACTGTTGGTCCTATGTTGGTAAGAGCTTTAGTTGCTCAAGATATGTTTTTAGCTGGAGGAATAATTTTGCTTATAGGCTTCATGACTGTTATTGGAACTTTTGTTTCAGATATTTTATTACTGATAGTTGATCCTAGAATTAGGTTAGGGGATTCATAATGGTTAGTAAAATAATGAATTTTTTCAATTTAGGCAATAAAGATATTTCAAATAAAGTTGATGACTCTATAGAACTAGCTACTCAGAGACAATTAATATGGAGAAGATTTAAGAGACATAGATTAGGCTTTACGGCTTCTATTGTTGTTGTCCTTTTTTATTTTGTAGTTCTATTCGCTGATTTTTTATCTACAGCCCCTCCAGTTGATTATGCAGCAAAAAGAGGATATATGCCTCCACAAGGGATTCATTTTTTTCAAGATGGAAACTTTATGAGTGTTTGTGATGTATCTGGAGAAAGAAATATGGAAACATATCTTATGGAGTTTGAGGCTGACTGTGATAATTCTCAACCTATTTCATTTTTTGCAAAGGGTTATGAATATAAATTATGGGGAATAATTAAGACAGATAGGCATATTTTAGGCATGACAGATAGTACTCAAGACCCAAATGCTTGGATTCATTTGTTTGGTACTGATAAACAAGGTAGAGATGTTTTTTCTAGAACTATGCATGCAACTCGAGTCTCGTTAACAATTGGTCTTGTTGGTGTAGCCTTAAGTATTGTATTTGGAATATTTTTAGGAGCTATTTCTGGGTATTATGGAGGCTTGATTGACTCTTTAATACAGAGATTTATAGAAATAATTCGATCGGTACCTACTATACCTTTATATATGGGACTGTCGTCAGCATTTCCAGATGATTGGACGATAAACCAAGTCTATTTCATGATAACGGTTATAATATCTCTTTTTGCTTGGACGGACCTTGCCCGTGTAATTCGAGGAAGGTTCTTGGCATTGAAAGATGAAGACTTTGTTACTGCAGCAAGATTAAATGGTGCGAAAACAATGAGAATTATATTTATACATATGCTTCCATCTTTTTATAGCCATATTATTGCTCAAGCCTCTCTTTCGCTACCCCTAATGATAGTAACAGAAACTTCGTTGAGTTTCTTAGGTCTTGGATTAAGACCACCCGCTGTAAGTTATGGTGTTCTGTTAAAAGATGCGCAAAACGTTCAATCTGTTGCAAATATGCCTTGGCTATTTATTCCTGCCATAGCAGTTATTCTTGTGATATTGGCTTTAAACTTTATGGGAGATGGAATCAGAGATGCAGCTGATCCATATCAGGAGGTATAAATTTGGTTACAAAAAAACAAATAAATAAGGAATCTGCTTTATTAGAAGTAAGAAATCTTCAAACATATTTTTATACAGCTGATGGAGTTGTAAAAGCTGTTGATGGAGTTGATATAAATGTGTATCCAAAAAAAACCTTAGGAATAGTTGGAGAAAGTGGTTGTGGTAAAAGCATAACTACAAAATCTATTTTAAGATTAATTGATAATCCCGGTAAAATAATCAATGGTTCAATGAATTTATATGACAGTAATCATGAAAATCCACAAGATATAGCCACACTAAATATTGATGCTCTAAAAAAGGTAAGGGGTGGAAAAATATCAAT
Organism: Chloroflexota bacterium; assembly: GCA_002699165.1. Classification (GTDB taxonomy): domain Bacteria; phylum Chloroflexota; class Dehalococcoidia; order Lucifugimonadales; family Lucifugimonadaceae; genus TMED-70. The sequence goes on from PABO01000010.1 coordinate 19,933, forward strand.
GATTTTTCAAGAACCAATGACTTCTTTTAGCCCAATACATACAATTGGAAATCAAATTACTGAAGCAATTACACTCCATTTAGACTATACAAAAAAAGAAGCAATGGAATTAGCTGAAGATTGGCTTATTAGAGTAGGAATGAATAATCCAAAACAAAGATTAGGTCAATATGCCTTTGAATTAAGTGGAGGGCAAAGACAAAGGGCAATGATTGCAATGGCTCTATGTACAAATCCTGATATTTTGATTGCAGATGAACCAACAACAGCTTTGGATGTAACAACTCAAGCACAAACTCTAGATTTATTAAATGAATTGCAAGAAAAAAATGGAATGTCTATAATTATGATTACTCATGATTTAGGAGTTATTGCTGAATTAGCAGATGATGTAAATGTGATGTATTTGGGTAAGGTTGTTGAAAGTGGGACAATAGAACAAGTGTATAAAGACCCACTCCATCCCTATACTAAATCTCTACTTAGTTCAATTCCTTCTATGGCTACCAAGCATAGAGAAAGATTACCTATATTACAAGGCACTATACCTCATCCAGTTGCTAGGCCTTCTGGATGTAATTTTCAACCCAACTGTGATGGAGAAAAAAAAGAATGTTTAGATGCAAGTCCTATTAGTATTGAGGAATCACCTGGTCACTTTGTACTATATTGTGGAGTATGTTATGAACAAGATAAATGTGCCTGGTATCCACGAGGTATCTAATTAGAGGAAATAATATGACTACAAAATCAAAAGTTCTAAACGACAATATACTTGAAATAAATAACTTAAAAAAATACTATAATCTTACTTCTGGAATATTAAAAAAAGTAACTGGTCAAGTTAGAGCAGTAGATGATGTTTCCTTTAATATTCCTAGAGGAAAAACTATTGGATTAGTTGGAGAAAGTGGATGTGGGAAAACAACTATTTCCAAATGTATTTTAAGAGCAGTTGATCCAACTGATGGAGATATATTTCTTAATAATGAAAATGGTTCTCATAACTTAGCAAGCTTAACTGAAGGTGAACTAAGACCTCTAAGGAAAGAAATGCAAATGATCTTTCAAGATCCTTTTTCTTCTCTCAATCCTAGAATGAATTTGTTTGATATAGTTAGTGAACCTCTTCTTTTGAATGGTATTAGAAATAGAACTGAACGACAAGATAGAGTAGAAGAACTACTAGTCAAAGTTGGACTAAGGTCAGAATATATGATTAGGTTCCCCCATGCTTTTAGTGGTGGACAAAGACAAAGAATAGGAATAGCAAGAGCTTTAGCTCTAAATCCCGCTTTGATTGTATGTGATGAACCTGTGTCAGGTCTAGATGTTTCTGTTCAAGCTCAAGTTATAAATCTACTTATGGATTTACAAGATGAACTTGGGTTGTCTTATCTTTTTGTTTCTCACGACTTAAGTATTGTTCGACAGATTAGTGACCAAATCAATGTTATGTATTTTGGAAGACAAGTTGAATCAGGAACACCTGAAGAAATTTTTAATCAATCTAAACATCCTTATACTGAAACTCTGATTTCTGCGATTCCTAACCCTGATCCTGATTTTAAGAAGAAAAGGAATCCTATTTTAGGAGTAACTCCTAATCCTTCAAGTGTAGCTTCTGGATGTAATTTTTTATCAAATTGTCCTGAACCAACAGAAGAATGTGTTACTTCAACACCAGTATCGATTGAAGAATCTCCAGGTCATAGTGTTTTATACTGTTCTTGTTGTTATGACGAGTATAAATGTTCTTGGTATCCCAGGAATGAAGCTGAGTAAATTCTTAGATTGATTATGAAACTAAAATTTTATTTAATTACAATTTTTTTAATCTTATTACTGTCATGTTCTAGTGATGAAAATATTATACAAACTGAACCTCCTTCTCAAAAAAAAGATGTCCCGTCTATTGATTATAGTCAACTTCAGTCATGGAGATCCGAGCTAAGGACAGAAATTTTAGAATCTAGAAGAAGGATAAATCTTTCAAATGATTTAACCTTAAGGTCTCAAATATTTGTTAATGAAACATTAGATTTTTATGTTTGGATTAAAAATAATTTATCAGAAGATTATGTAGATAATTCATGTGATGATGATTTGTTTAAAAAAACTATTAGATCTCAGCTAAGTCCAGTTGAATTATTGATACAAATTTCTCCTCCTACAGATGATCCATTTGAGTTATTCCCTTTGCCTTCTGAAATAATCCATATACTTGGCTCTGAAGGTTCTGTAGGTCTAGAAAAAGACACATTCAACTTAATTGATCCAAATACCCTTGAATGGTCAATTGAATTTGGAAGTGAACCATTGAGATTAGAAAAAAAAGATGTATGGTATATTGTACCTACTAGGTTAACGGAACAGATTTTTAAGGGATGTAAAAAATGAGTATTAAAGTTTTTTCGGGTAATAGAATGATAGATACTGTCAAAGGTGAAGTAATTAAAAAGAACGTATCAATTCTAGTAGAAAACGAAACTATAATTGCAATAGATTCTCCTGAAAAAATATCAAAACATCAAGCTTTTACAAATTCAGAAAAAATAAACTTAAGTGGAACTATATTGCCAGGTTTAGTCGATTCTCACGTCCATTTAATTGGTTTTGGAGATGGAACTCCAGGAGATGTTTTAGTCAAAACAGATGATAATTTATTAGCAATTAATGGAGCTCAAAATGCTATAAAACATTTAAATTCTGGAGTTACTACCCTAAGAGATTTAGGTGCAAAGAATATGTCTGGTTATATGATAAAAGAAGCATCCAAGAGAGATATAATTCAAACACCAGACTTAATTATTTCAGGTAGACCAATCACTATTATTGGAGGTCACTTAAATTGGTTTGGAGAAGTAGCAACTGGAGTAAAAGAATGTGTCGCTTCAGTTCGAAGATTGATTAGAGACGGAAGCGATATGATAAAAATAACTGCTACAGGCGGAAGTACAGGTACTTCAAATACTAGGGTCCCATCATTTAATTATGATGAAATGAAGGCAATTGTAGACGAGGCTCATAAATTTGGAATACATACAGCAGCACATTGTGTAAATACTGAGGGTATCAGAATTGCTGTTGATGCTGGAGTAGATACTATCGTTCATGGAAGATTTGTAAATATAAGTGGTGTGTTGGAATTTGATGAAAAGCTAGCAGATAAGATGGTTGANAATAATATCTTTATAAATGCTACATTACATCAGGGCCGAGATAGGATTTGGCAGCTTCAAGCAAAAGATGAATCAAGTTTGAGCGATCTAGAAAAAAATGAAATAGAAGCCTTTAATATTCAATGGGAAGAAGCGGCAAAAATATGGGAAAAGGTACTCAATAAAGGTATTCAACTAGTTGCTGGATCTGATGCTTCTTGGCAGCATTACAAACTTGGGGGTACAAGTTTCCAAGATGAAATACACGCACATGTATCAATTGGAATGACTCCTATGCAGGCAATTCAATCTGGAACTATATATTCTGCTCAATCTTGCTGGGTTGAAGATCAAGTAGGTTCTTTAGAAGTAGGAAAAATAGCAAATATAATTTCAGTAGAGGGAGAGCCTGAAAAAAATATTTCAGACTTAAGAAATATTAAATCTATAATTCATAGAGGAAGAGTTCACAAATTATTTGACTAGTCTTCTAAAGGGTTCGTTTAATATTGGGGCTTCAAGATAATCTTCAAAATTNGAATTTTGAGCTTTTGCTATAGTTTTTAAGCTTTCATCTATTGCTAATACTGTTACATCAATATCTTTTTCTGTGTGAGACATAGTAGGATGAAAAATTGTACTCATGTGTATGCCTTGCTTAGCCATCTCCTGGACAAAAAGAGTTTTCATCCTAGGAATTTCTGATGAATCTGAACTCATAAACTGAATAATGGGTCCTGATGGAATACCTGAAACTTTTACATCAACTTCAGAATTTTTCATTACGTCATTAATTTTTTTCTTTAAAGTAGTTCCAAAGTCNTCAAACCATTTTTCTGAGTTATTTTTTAGTAAAAATTCAATAGTCGCTTTTGACGCTGATAATCCAATATTATCACTCCAATAAGAGCTAGAAACAAACATTCTGTCAGCAGGTTCCATTGCTTCTACAGAACCAACTACTGCTCCCATAGGATAACCATTAGACATTGCTTTAGCAAAAGCAGTTATATCAGGGGTGACTCCTAATTTTTTTTGAGCTCCTCCAACAGACATTCTCCATCCACAACTTACTTCGTCAAAAATCAATAAAGAACCATTTTCATGTGCTATTTTTTTTACTTCTTCTAAATATCCTTTTTTTGGAAATTCTGATCTCATAGGTTCTAGCATTATCGCAGCAACTTCATCTCCGTGCTCTTTTACTAAACTTTTTAGGTTATCAATATCTTCATAAATAAANGGAATCGCTGTTCCTGCTAATGCCTTAGGGACTCCTATAGGTTCTATTCCAGCAAATGGAAACTCTCCATCTTCTGGGTTTACTAAATAGTTTGCTGATTGATACCAATCGTGCCAGCCGTGGTAACCACTAAAAAGAATTTTATCTCGGCCAGTTGTTCCTCTAGCTATCCTTACAGCTAAAGCACAGGAATCTCCTCCACCTTTNGTATATCTAACCATTTCAGCACTTGGAATCTGTTCAATTAGCAAATCGGCTAAATCTAACTCTAAAGTACTGTTTACTGTATGAATACTTCCTTTATCAATTTGTTCCTTGACGGCATTATCTACATAATCATGTGAATGACCTAATATAATAGCAGAGACTGCATTCATCCAGTCTAAATACCTATTATCATCTACATCTATGAAATACCCACCTTTAGATTCTTTGGCATAAATAGGATTTATACCATGAGCAAATTGGCTCGACCTTCTACTGATAAGCTGAGTTTTTCCAGGTATTAATTTCTCTGCCTTTTTATAAAGATTTAGTGAGTTGTTTATGTTATGTTTTTTCATATAAGAGACTTTTTTTTTATATATTAATTTAAAATGTAAGGTTGAAAAATGAAAATCGCAATATTAAAGAAACCGTATTGTATTGAAATTGAAGATCAAAAACTAAGAGAAAATCTAAATCCCGATGAAATCAGAGCGAAAACAATAGTGAGCGCACTGAAACTTGGGACGGATAGAGGGAATTTTGAAGGTGCAGAAGATGTTCCTGGAGCACCAACTTATCCTAGATGGGTAGGAGATTCAAATATTGCTGTAGTTGAAGAAGTTGGGTCAAATGTAAAAGAATTCAAAGTAGGAGATAGGGTCATATCTCAAAATCCACATCAATCAGAATGGATTGCTAGTCAAAATACAAATATCTGTGTCGTTCCAGAAGGTGTCAAAAATGAAGATGCAGTATGGTCAACGTTATACACTTTGAGTGGATTTTGTTTTACTAAAGCAGGTTTTATACCAGGAGAAAATGTTGCTGTTGTAGGTTTGGGTATTTTGGGTCTAGGGGCTGTAGGTTTAGGCCCTTTATTTGGTGCTAAAAATACCATTGCAATAGGTAATAGTGAAGTTAGGAATGAAATGGCCAAAAAAATGGGAGCAGATCATGCTGTGCTTAGTAATTCTGAAACACTAGAAGAAGAATTAGATCAAATTACAAATGGTGCAGGAGTTGATCTCGTGATTTTAACTGCTAATCCTTGGGATGCATATATATCAAGTTTACGTTCTGTGAGGCCAGAAGGTAGAATTTCTATAGTTGCATTATCAGGTAGAGGAGAAGAGGATAAAGCATTTAATCCATTCCCTATGGAGCATTTTTACAATAAAGGAATTAGTATTATTGCAGTTAATGGTGAATTCGGATACCAATATCCTAATAATGATAGATTTTCTTGGAAAAACAGATGCTCTAGTGTACTTTCGTTTATGAGAAAAAAACAATTAAATCCCAGTATATTAAACACTCATCGAATGAGTTATGAAAAAATTCCTGAGGCATATGATTTGATGACTAAAAGAGATAAAAAAATGCTTGGTGTAATTTTTGATTGGTAATTAAATGAATGAAATATCAAANAATTTAGACTCCATAATCTTAAAATGGATTAAAACATTTATTCCTTCATATGATTTTCATGAGCCCAATATTTATATTGGTGAAATTTCTAATGATAATCGATCTAAAGGTCCTATATGGATCTTAGAGTATAATAATAATTTATATTTGGGAGTCAAAAAAAATATAAAAAATAAAATTCTAAAACTCATATTAGAAATGAATAGAGACTTAATTTTCTCTCAATTTGGAATGTATGAAATTTCTAGATTAACTCATGATTTTGGATACTATGTTTGGGGTCCGAGTTGGTTGATGTTCTCTGAAGAAAAAAACTGGGTTGATATAAAAAAACATCAAGTTGAAATTTTAACCCGAGATGAATTTAATAATCTTGTTGATAAAGAAATTTTTTGGCATAATTCTTTGGATTGCTTGCGAGCTTTCGTAGTAAAAGATGATAACAAGATCGTTGCAGCCGCAACTCTTAAAGATATTGGGAATAATTTTGTTGAAATTGGTGTTGATACCCATCCTGATTCACAGCTTTCAGGGCTTGGCAGTACCGTTTACTCTGCTGCTGGACGATGGGCATTTGATAATAATAAAATACCGTTCAGTTCGGTTGGTCCATGGAATATACCCTCTACAAGAACTCAATTAAATTCTGGTATGAAATACTTAGGAGTAGATATGGTAGGAATTGATAAATTTAATGTTCCTCCTCAACCCTTAGGCTCTCCAAGNCCAAATATTAATATGTTTGATTACTATCCTGAATGGGCTAAAAATCAAAATATTACGAAAAAATGAAATAATCATATTTTTTTTTGAGAACAAATTAGCTATAAGCNTAATCATTAACCTATATGGATATTTGAGNGTATTTCATTTAAAACAAATGATTATTTTACGAATTCAGTAAATTTATTTAAATAGATGAAAATGTAACAAAAATGTAACAAAAAAGTTGCAAAAAATATATATATGTTTTATGGTAAATGAAATATAAAAATTTGAGATCATATTTTAACTATTTGATATGTTAATTTTTTAGTTGTAATTTGAGATTAAATTTAAACAAGTAATAGGGGGATATATGGTTAAATCCATGAAATTAATCATCTCAATGATGGTTATCTCTATGATGTTATTTGCAATTGGTTGTGGTGGAGATGATGAATCCTCAAGTGATTCTAGTTCATCTTCAACAACATCATCTGCAAGTTCATCTTCTTCTTCAGCATCTGCTGCTCCAAGTGGAGGATCTGGTGGTGGGGAGATAAAAGTAGCGGTTTCTAGATTACATCCAGGTATTGGTACTCCACAATTCTGTACTGCAGGTTGTGCTGAGAACTTATATCTAGCTAGTGTTCAAGAAACTCTATTTAGACCTGAATTCGGAGACAATATGGGAATGAAACCTGAAGCAGGAATTCTAGCTACTGGCTGGACCCTTGCTGACGATACTTCGTACCTAGAATTTACTCTTAAAGAGGGTGTGCCTTTCCATGGAGATTGGGGAGAAATGACTGCTGATGACGTTGTATTTTCATTTAACAACGCTAACGCAGCTACTAATCCAGAGTCAGTACATGGACAAGCTGGAGACTTTGCTCCGCTTATAGCTAATTTAGAGAAAATTGATGATTATACTGTAAGAATGAATTATGCAAACTATGATTCAAGAGGTATAAGGCATCGATTTAGTACATTCTGGCAAACTGCTGGAATTGTTTCTAAAAAAGCATTTGATGAGCTAGGTGCTGATGGTATGAGAGATGTATTAGCTGGAACTGGTCCTTTTGAAGTTGAATNATGGGTGGACTCAGATAAAGCTGTTACACATAAAGTTGAAGGTCATCACAGAGTAGATGCTGGGGTTGACACTGTAATTTGGCAGCAAGTTGCAGAAGCTTCAACAAGAAGAGCCATGTTAGAAACTGGTGAATCTGTTATTGTTCTGCCTGCCTTAAAAGACTGGAAAGAATTAGAATCTAAAGGTTTTGTAAGAAGTACAGGTACAGGTAACGTTATCCAAAGAAACATTGGTTTAACTGGAAACTACTGGGAATCAAACCGATACTATGACGATAAAGTTCTTGAAAGAGAATGTCATGATAAAGCATGGGTTGGATGTCCTGGAGACGCTACAAGTATGGAAAACGCTAGATTAGTAAGACAAGCTCTTGCACACTCTATTGATAGAGAAGGTTTAGTTGATTCTGTTATGGATGGATTTGGTGGACCAATCTACCAAGCATACTCTCCAAGTACAGAAAATCCAAACTTTAAGCAGGGTGATTATTCAGACTGTGATACAGTTGGATGTGATATTGGTGGTTGGGTAATTCCTTACGATGTTGGCTACGCTCAGTCTTTATTAGATCAAGCTGGTTACTCTGATGGATTCCCAATGGAAAATGTTTGGACAGGACCTCCTGGTGCACCAACAGAGTTGATGACAGCTATTGCTGGTGGATGGAAAGCTACTCTTGGAGTAGATGTTACTCTAAACAACGCAGTTTATTCTACATACAGACCAGGTTTGGTAGCTAGAAGCACATCAGAACCATTTGTTGGTTGTGGTGATGATTCAAACTATGCATTCCCATGGGATTGGGCTAGAGGATTCGTTATGAGTTCATGGTCTGATGGAGGTTATGGTGTAGGAATGGAAGTACCTTTTGCAGCTGATAACTATGCAAAAGTGGCGAAATCTGTTGATAAAGATGAAAGAATCGGATTAAACAACTCTTTCGCTGATGAAGCTTATAGACAAGCTCTATGTGTAGGTATAGTACTAGAGCCTGTTACAGTAATGTACAGCCCGGATGTTGTTGCTAATTGGGAACCACTACCAAATGCTAATGGTAACCTAAACGGTATTAACAACATTGAATCACTAGTTCTTAAGTAATACTTAGGTAAAACTAATAATTCAAGATCGCTCCCCTTTTTGGGGAGCGATCTTAAAAAAAAGGAAAAATGGGAAAATATATATTAAGAAGATTTTTATTTAGTTTCTTTACTCTAATTGGAGCTACAGCAATAGTGTTTGGCCTCTCAAGAGCAGTAGGAGATCCAAGAGATTTGTTTGCTCAAGAAGGTGGATATGGTGTAACAGAAGAAACTTATGAACATCTAACTAAGATGCTAAATCTAGACAAACCTCTTTATATGCAATATTTCATATGGTTAGGGAAAACAGTTCGAGGAGATTTAGGTAGGTCTTTACTAGGGCAAAAAGATGTAGCTGACTTAATAGGTGAAAAAGTACTAAATACTCTTGAGCTAACTATATTTTCTTGGATTTTATCCACACTTATAGGTATTCCCTTAGGGGTAATATCCGCTATTAAGCGGGGATCTATATGGGATTGGGCTGGTAGGTTTTTGGCTCTTATAGGGCAGGCTGCTCCACCATTTGTAATAGCGATAATAGGAATTTTGATATTTGCTGTTAAGTTAGGATGGTTGCCGGCTGGAAGTGGAGAGTCTTATTTATTAAAAGGCGTTTTCAGAGGTATTTCTTCAGGAGATTTTTCTCTTATACCAGATTTCTTTACTGGAGGATGGAAGCATTATGTGTTGCCTGTTGGAACTTTAGGACTTGCAGCTTCCGCAAGTTATTTGAGATTAACAAGATCTTCAATGTTAGAGATCCTAGACTCAGAATATATCAAATTAGCAAGAGCAAAAGGAGTTCCTGAACGTGTAGTAATATGGAAACATGCTTTAAAAAATGCTCTTATTCCACCATTAACTTTAGCAGCTCTTATTTTCGTAGGTTTTCTTACTGGAACCATTATCGTAGAAACAGTATTTGTATGGCCAGGATTAGGTTTACTTGCCACAACGGCAGTTTCAGAAAATGATTTTCCTGTAATGACAGGTTCAGTATTATTATTTGCAGTTTTTTATGCAATTGTTATTTTTATCTCAGACTTAACCTATGGATTAGTTGATCCTAGAATAAGATACTCATAGGAAATTTATATGACTTTATCAACAAAAATCGGTGCAGATAAACCTTCTTTCTTAGAAAGAAATCTTCCTTTGTATAAGCAATTAAATGGTGTAGTTCGTTTTTTTCAAAGATGGCCTGTAATTCCAATAGTTATGCTATCTGTTTTAGTTCTGTTAGCCGTTTTTGCAGACATAACTGGATATGATCCGGAGTTGCCTGCTTTGAGAGATAGGACACTTCCTTTATTTTCAGAACCTGTTGATCCATTAACTAAAGACTTGACTCGACACTGGTTAGGCGCAGATCAGTTTGGTAGAGATACATTAACAAGAATAATGCATGGAGCTAGAATAACTCTTTATGTCCTTGTGATATCTGCAGTAAGTGGAACTATTATTGGTACAAGCTATGGACTTGTTGCTGGATTTTTTGGAGGAATTGTTGATGATATTTTAATGAGAATCTTAGACTTAGTTTATTCAATTCCTTTCTTATTACTAGCCTTAGTTGCAGCTGTTGTATTTGATCCCTCTTTACTCGTTGTTATTATACTTCTGGCGTTTCTGGCATGGCCAGCTTTTGTTAGAAATGTTAGAGCAGAGGTACTAACATTAAAAGAACGAGATTATATTATGTATGCAAGAGTTGCAGGAGCATCTAAAGTAAGATTACTACTTACTCATTTACTCCCGGGAGTAATAAACACTGTTATTGTAATCGCTACATTGAGAATTGGTCAATTAATTCTTGCTGAAGCATCATTAAGTTTCCTAGGGGCTGGAGTGCCTCCTCCCACACCAGTTTGGGGAGCTTTGGTAGCTGAAGGTAGAGATTATTTAAACAGTGCTTGGTGGGTATCAATGTTTCCAAGTGTTGGCATATTTCTAGTAGTTATGTCGCTTAACTTTCTTGGAGATTGGTTTAGAGATAGATTTGATCCTAGATTGAGACAACTAGGAAATTAAGTTTATTTAGCTATAATTAAATAAGTAATTCATATTAAGGAATTTTAGTATAGTGAATTTATTTAATTTAGTTATGAATAATACTAAAGTTATTCTTACTCCAAAAAATGTACTTTCTACTTATAATCAAACAAAGGTTCGATATCATATCGTAACAGAACCAATGTATAAAGAAGTATCAGATTATAAATCAGAAGAATCTGTTATTAGGCATGGTCTAGTTACGGCTCAAACTCCTCAGGTAGTTACTAATGATTTTCTTTATAAAATGTCAGGGTTTGGAGATGAGGCAAAAGAATATCTTAAGGAACTAAATAAAGTATTTGGTAAAAATGAACCAGCTTTATTATATAACTATAAAAATGAATCAACAGATCTAGAAATTGTTTCAGGAAATCCTCAAGAAGTATCCGAGAGAATAAAATCCAGATTAGTTAATAGCCAAGCTAATCATGCTGTTATAAGAGGTATAAATAATCTTTGGGATGTATCTCTTTTGAAATTTATTTTTGAGTATACTAAAACATCTGCAAAAAGTAATTTCCAAGAATTAAATAACTCGGGAATGCTAGACGTTAAAAATGGAATACCTATGGCAGCAAGAAAAAGGATAGACGAATTATTTAAGCAAGCTGTTTCTGGAAATATAAGACCCCAAGATCTACATAAAGAACTAAATGACTGGGACTTATTTGAAGAATATCAGGATCAATTTTTTTCTATATTTAAGTAGTAATTATTAATTTAATTTACATTAATTTAATAATTATTAATATTTACTTAATGTAAAAGCTATAAACTAACTTATGTAAACAATTATTATGTTTAGAAAATTAAGGAGTTAAAATGCTTAGGATTTATAAATCATTTTTGATATTCTCTGTTTTTATTTCATTATTTATATTTTTAGCTTGTTCAAATGATCAAGTAAATAATGACTCAGGATTAAGTGGAACAATTGAAATTGATGGATCATCAACTGTATTCCCAATATCAGTAGCTGCAGCAGAGATCTTTAGAGAGACTCACCCAAATGTTCAGATTCCAGTAGGAATATCAGGAACAGGTGGAGGAATGAAAAGGTTTGTTGTTGGAGAAACAGCAATTTCTAACGCGTCTAGACCTATAAAAGAAAAAGAAGCTGCTCTGGCTTCAGAAAATGAGATTGAGTTTACCGAATTAGAAGTAGCATTTGACGGACTTTCAGTTATAGTAAATAAATCTAATGACTGGATTGAATGCATTACAACTGAAGAGCTAAATTCTATTTGGGATCAAGGCTCTGATATAAATAATTGGAATCAGGTTAGATCAGACTTTCCAGATGTTGAAATGAATCTTTATGGGCCAGGAACAGACTCTGGAACTTTTGATTATTTTACACATGTAATTAATGGAGAAGAAGGTAAAACAAGGTCTGATTATACCCCTTCAGAAGATGATAACGTCCTTGTGATGGGTGTTTCTGGTGATAAAGGTTCAATAGGTTATTTTGGCTATGCATATTACATAGAAAATGCAGATAAACTGAAAATCTTATCAATAGATGATGGAACAGGATGTATTGCGCCAAGTGAAGATACTATTAATGATGGAACCTATTCACCATTATCAAGACCAATGTATATTTATGTAAATAATTCTGAATTAATAAAAACAGAAGTTTATGAATTTGTTAAATTCTATCTTGAGAATGGTGTAATGCTAGCTAATGAAGGAGGATATGTTGGCCTCCCTGAGACTAATTATCAGGAAAGTCTTTCTATTATTTCAATGTACAAATAATATACGATAAATTCCTCTATAATTAGTTTCTTAAAATTAGTAATTTAGTAATATAAAACTACAAAAAATATATATATTTGAAGTTCAAAATTGCTAACCTTAATATTTTCAATAATTTCATTTTTAAGTGGTTCTATTCCATTCCCTGTGATTTTAACCAAAATCTTTTCTGGAAAAGATGTAAGAGAAGTTGGTGATAGTAACCCAGGTGCAGTTAATGCCTGGAAATCAGGTGGTTCTTATATAGGAATTTTTGTAATGTTTGTAGAATTCTTAAAAGCAATTCTTCCTTTAGCCATTGCTATAAGATATTTTGAAATAGAGGGTTTTGATTTAGTTATAATTAGTATCATGCCTATCTTAGGTCATTCGTTTTCACCTTTCTTGAAATTCAAAGGAGGAAAGGCTTTGGCTGTTACTGCAGCAATGTGGCTAGCCTTATTTCAATTTGAAGCAGCAATCGTAATATTTGGCTTATTAATAATATTTTTTCTTATTCAAAAAAATGATGCATGGACAGTTAACATAGTTCATTTTTCCTTTTTGATATATGGAATAATATCATCTATATCTAAATCTTATATTTCTAATAATGAGTTTATTATTTTATGGATATTAGCTTCAATATTGATGATTTATAACCATAGAAAAGAATTAAGATCTTTTCCTAAATTTAGGAAATTCAGAAATTTAACTGGAGTAAAATTTGAGTGATATTTTTGATAAATTAATCATAGTTATCTTATTTGTTTCAGCTTATTCATTATTAATATCTATACTAAATTTATTTTCTTTTCAAAGACCAAAACCATTATCCCCTAAAAATAATTCAAAAGTCTCTATTCTAATACCCTGTCGAAATGAAGAAACTAATATCACTGAGTGTGTTGAGTCTTTAATAGTCCAAGACTATGAAAATTTAGAGATATTATTAATTGACGATAATTCCACAGATAATACTTGGAATCAATTAAAAAATTTAGCCGCTAAATTTCCTCAGGTAAGTGCATTTAAGGGAACCCCCCTTCCTGATAATTGGGCAGGAAAAAATTGGGCTTGTCATCAACTAGGACAAAAAGCTAAAGGTGATTTTTTTCTATTTATTGACGCTGATACAAATTTAGCGAAATATTCTGTGTCATCTGCCCTAAAGCATATTGAAGATAACAATCTAGAGTTTATTACTTTGGTTCCAAAAAGAAAAATATTTAATATTACTGATTATTTTATTTGGATAATGGTATCTTGGTTCATTTTTTCGTGGATCCCTTTTTATTTGGCAAAAAAATTACCGTTTAGTTTATTTGCCGCAGGGTTTGGACAATTTTTATTTTTCAATAAGGAGGCATATTTAAAAATTGGAGGTCATAAAAAAATCTCTAATTTAGTACTTGATGATTTTGAGCTTGCTAGGACGATAAAATCTCAGGGATTTAATTCTGATATGCTAGACGGAACACATCTAATTGAAACAAAAGGTTACACTTCATCAATTGATGCAGTCGATGGCCATGCTAAATCTATATTTGCCACATTTAGATATAATATTTTAGTTTTTCTTTTCGCTTTTTTTGGTTTGATATTACTCTTTTATGTTCCTTGGCTAAATCTTATTTCATATTTTTTTAATATTGAATTAAGTGCTCATCATATACTTATTTCATTTTTATCTATAATATTTATTTTTTTATCTTCTCTCATCTCATCGAAAGCATTTTCATTAAGTATTTTTTCCTCTTTTTTATATCCAATAGCAATGTTGGTTCTTTTATTTAGTGGATATAGATCATTTCTTTCTTCTTTCGATGGAGATATAAAATGGAAAGGTAGATCTACACCCTCTACTGGTGTAAAAAAATTGTATACCTTGATTTTCTTCCCATTCTTAGTATTAAATTGGTTCTATAGAAAATTAAGATCTTAATTCATCTATTAATAAATTGATAATTATTTATAAAGTAATAAACTTATAAAAAATATATTCAATCAAGGTTTTTCATATGAGATACGAATTTACTAAAGAAGATGAACAATTTAGAAATGAATTAAGGCAGTGGATTAGAAATGAGATTCCTCAAGATTTTAATGACTGGCAGGGTGTAGACGAAGCAGGGGATGACTTTGATTATTCTTTAGAAGTCAGAAAAAAGTTAGCAAATAAAGGATGGCTAACTATGGCTTGGCCCAAAGAATATGGAGGTCAAGGGGCATCATTCATGAAGCAAGTAATATTTAACGAAGAGATGTCATATCATAGAATGCCTGGGAGAGATGGATTTGGTGCAAAAATGCTAGGTCCAACTTTAATGGTTCATGGAACTGAAGAGCAAAAAAAGAGGTTTTTACCGCCCATAGCGAATGGAGATGTTCAATGGTGCCAAGGTTATTCTGAACCTGATTCAGGATCTGATTTAGCTTCCTTAAAACTAAAAATTGAAGATAAAGGGGATCATTGGTTAGTAAACGGTAGTAAAGTTTGGACATCTATGGCTCATAAAGCAACCTGGATATTTTTTCTTGGTAGAACAGATCCTAGTGCTCCTAAACATAAAGGTATAAGTTTTTTTGTAGCAAATATAAAAGATTGTAATATTCAAGTAAAACCTA
Organism: Chloroflexota bacterium; assembly: GCA_002699165.1. GTDB lineage: Bacteria > Chloroflexota > Dehalococcoidia > Lucifugimonadales > Lucifugimonadaceae > TMED-70. The sequence continues at coordinate 35,278 of PABO01000010.1, forward strand.
TAATAAATATGGCTGGAAATCATCATTTTAATCAAGTCATTTTTGATGACGTAAAAGTACCTAAAGATGCCCTCATAGGAGAATTAAATAAAGGATGGTACATTGCTGCTACATTACTAGATTTTGAAAGGTCTGGAGTTGAATATCCAGCTGCTGCAAGAAGAAATTTTGAAGAGCTTGTAGAATTTGTAAAAAATAATAAAAATTCATCTGGAACTCCACTTATTAATGATCCATATGTAAATAAAACTTTGGTAGATTTAGATCTTGAAATAGAAGCTGCTAGACTAGTTGCTTATGAAGTAGCTTATCTACAATCTCAAGGAGAAGTTCCAAGTATTGAGGGTTCTGTAGCAAAGATTTTAGGTACCAAATTAGCTCAAAATATTGCAAAAATAGGTACTGATTTTGCAGGTCTATATGGTCAATTATCTGATTCATCAGCGCCTTTTGATGGTAAGTACTTAAAGCAACAATTAACTGTGACAGCTTATACTATTTTTGCAGGAACAACAGAGATTCAAAAAAATATAATTGCAACAAGAGGCCTTGGATTGCCTAGAGAAGATAAATTGAAAGCGAAATAAACTATGGATTTAGGATTATCTGAGATACAAAAAATGCTGCAAGAGTCTTCAAGGAATTATCTTGAAGAAAATTGTACTATGGATTTTATTCGAGCAATGGAATCAGATGAAATAGGTGTAACTGAAGAAATTTGGAAAAATATGGCAGAAATGGGATGGTTAGGATTGATGATCCCAGAAGAATACGGAGGTTCAGGGTTTAAGTTTGAGGATATGTCAATTTTATTAGAAGAAATGGGAAGAGTTGGTTTATCAGGTCCATTTTTTAGTTCTGCTGTTATTGGAGTACAGGCTTTACTTCTTTCAGGAAATGATAAACAAAAAAAAGAAATTTTATCTAAAGTTGCTTCAGGTGAAATAAAATTATCTTTGGCATTTAATGAATCAATCGGAAGTTTTGATGAATCTGAAATAGTTAATACTTTATCCACAAAAAATAAAGATGGATGGACTATAAATGGTGAAAAATTATTTGTTAGTGATGCAAAATCTTCTGATTATTTTATAGTTGCTTCAAAATCTGAAAATAATGAAGGAATATCATTATTTTTAATTCCTTCCGATTCTGAAGGAATTAAAATCGAAAAAATGGAAAGTATTGGTGGAGATAAAATTTATAAAGTTAAATTTCAGGAAATAAAATTGGATGAAGGACAATTACTAGGTGATGAAAATAAAGGCTGGGATGTTCTATCATCAGTATTTAGTTATGGAGCTGCAGGGAAGTCTTCTGAAATGTCAGGAGCAGCTAATAAAGTTATGGATATGACTCTAGATTATATTAAAGATAGAAAACAGTTTGATAGACCAATAGGTTCATTTCAAGCTGTTCAACATCACGCTGCTGATATGGCAATTTTGACTAAAGTGTCCACTCAATTTGCTAGGAAAGCTGCTTGGAAATTATCTAATACTGAAGATTCATCACTTGATGTAAATCGTTCTAAGGCCTATGTTTCAAAATCCTTTCATGATATTTGCCAAATTTCTCATCAATTACATGGAGCTATAGGATACACATGGGATTATAACTTGCAGGTATTTACTAGAAAAATGCAACATCAAAAATTATCTTTTGGTGACTCGGATTATCATCACAAAAAAATTAGCAATCAATTAGAATTAAATTAATTTAGAAAAAAACATGAAATTAATATTAATTTGGTTAAAAAATTGGATTAAATATCCCCTTGTATTAGGTGCTGTATTACCAACTCAAAAGTTTGCTTCCGATCTTATGGCCTCGGAAGTTGATGGAAAAATAAATACTGTTGTTGAACTAGGTGCAGGAACAGGGCAAATAACAAATTCAATTTTAAAAAAAGGAATCAAAGAAGAAAATTTAATTCTAGTTGAGATAAATAAAGAGTTTTCAAAAATACTAAAAGATAAATTTCCTAAGGCTCAAATTTATTCTGAAGATGTTATTACTTTTTTAGAAAATTTTGAAAAAAGATTTAATAAGAGGATTGATTTGATTATTTCAGGAATTCCACTTGTTTCATTAAATAAAAATATAAGAAACAAGCTCTGCGAACTTTCAGTGGATAACCTTTCAGAATTTGGAAAATTCTTTCAAATAACGTATTTTATTAGATGCTCTTTTCCAAACGAAGTAATAAAGAAATATAATCTCTCAAAAAAACTTAAAGGATTCACACCCTTTAATATTCCTCCCGCTTTTATATGGAAAATATATAAATAATATTTATCCTAAGTGATCTTCACTAGCAAGCGGATTAAATGTAACTCTACTTAAAACAGAAGTTCCTGTATTTTCAAAATAATGATCTGCATTTGGCGGGACTAAAACAAAATCACCTTCTTTTATAGGGAATTTTTCTCCATCAACGAAAATAATTCCTCTACCTCTGGTAATATATGCTTGATGTTCCCACGGATGAGTATGGTGAGTACTAGTTTCTCCAGGTTGATGATCATGATAAAGAGAAACTACTGTAGGGACTCCATCTTTAGATCCAAGAATAGGATGTTCTGTATGGTTGTTTTTATTCTTAATTACTGGTTTAATATTATTCTTCTGATTTCTTTTCTTCTTCTGTTTCAACAATATTAACTTCAGAAGGTGTTTTTAGTTTAAAAAATGAATTCACTAGAATAAACCCTAGTGAAATAGCCAATATAACTGAGCCTAAAATTGTACCCCACATAAATGTTGGACCATGTGCGAATATAATTGATCCTGCTTCAGAATGATTATGTAATCCATACTTAGTAATTTCTTTACTAACGTTTTCAGCATTTGTAAGTGTCATCACGGGGTTATCGGCTGCAGATCTTGGGAACATTGAAAATAATAGTCCAAATACAAAAACGGCCATTCCAACTGCAGATGTTACCCCAACTATTCCATAAGATTTCCACATTCTTATTTTTCCGGCATAAGTAGATTCAACACTAGTTGAAATTTCCTTTGCTCGTGTATTAACTATTGTTTCAATTTGTTCAACAGATAGATCATTTTTCTCCTTCATTAAAGTCATTTGTTCTGTGTGAATATTTCTAATAGAATCTATCTCGGTCTTTAGGGAGTCTATTTCACTTTGTTTTCTAGCGGTAATAGTTGCTTGGATTCTCCAGGCAACGGTACCTAAGGCACCAACCAGTGGGATGGATACAATACCAGTTACTAATCCAATATCCATAATTTATTCCTCCTAATTATTTTGTGTTGAAGGTAGCATACTTCTAAGGGCTTCTGCTACAGCTCCGGGATTATCTATTTCTTCCATATTTATTGTCATTCTACTTCCGATACCTGAAGATACAACAACTGTACCTCTTCCAGATAAAGCTTCAATTAATGTTCTTTTTTCAGAAATTTGTACAATTCTTCCTACAGGGATCTCGTTAGTATGGAGATATAAAAATTTATACATATAAATAGCTCTTCTGTCGGTAACAATATATGTGATATGAAGATTTCTAAAATATCTCATGACACCTTTGAAGAAGAACCATAGCCCAACCATGAAAGTTACAAAAGGAAATATGTAGGCTAAATCTGTAGCTACATATAAAATTGCAGTAATAAAGAAAAGGGGTATACTAATAAAGATTCTGGCATAAGCAGGTTTCATAGTAGGATGTCTCTCAATTTTAACATCTTCACCTTCACCTAAATTTGGATAAGGGAATGATCCAACTGCCGTCATATAGAAACCTAGTATCAAAAGTGCTAACCCTGTTGATATTGCAGCTATACCAGACCATGCTGGTACTGTTCCATCTGTTTGAGAATATACGAGTAATATTCCTCCCAATGCAATTATAGGAATAGACACAAGCAGAGCTATAGTCATTCTAACTAATAATCTTACAAAAAGCATAAATCCATATGGTGTTCGTGATGTAGTCATTATTTACCTCTTATCATTTGTAATACTGAGAAAAATAAGGTAATCATAATACCAGCGATTGCTAATCCAGTTGGAGAAGCTAATTCACCTACAGGTAAATCAGATGTATCAACTCCTGGTATTAATTTCCTTAATCTAGATCCTTCATAAACATATAGATCTACTAATTTACAATTTGAAATTGCGTCAAGTTCTATAGCAGAAGGAGGTCTTAAGTTAGGAGCCTCTTCTCCTACAATTGGATGATATCCACTAAATGTTCCAGGCATAGAGAATTCTGACACAGCTTTGGCTGCACTTTCTTCTGGGTTTGCTCCAGTACTTTCTAGCATATATCCAAATGTTTTTACATATTCTGATATCATACAAGCTCTCTGACTGTCATCAGGAAGATCCAAATAATCAGGGTCACCTGATCTACCAAGTTTTAGAAGTGCATCTAGCCCACCTCTACCTTGTGTAGCACTTCTAATTTGAGACTCACAGTTTGCTAAAGCAGTTCTTTCTTTATTTGATGGCCTTACTTGAGGATCCCATATTATATTTCCAATATATGAAGTTTTAATGTAATTTTCAGTTTCACCTTTTGCTCTAGCTAAATTAGCAACCATACATTCTTCAGCATTACTATTTCTAGTCATGCCAACTAAGTCCATTCTCATGTTTTCAAGTGCTCCTCCACCTTGTAAACTTCCTTGAACCATATTCCCAGGGTTATTATTCCCTGAATCATTAGTTTGTATTGTCTGCCTAAAATCTGAGGCAGCTCTTTGCGAGTTATTATTATTACCTAAGAAAATGTCACTTACATTGAAAGGCTCGTAATTAAAGTTTAAGTCATTAGCCATTCTAACCCATTCAAATTCAGCTCTACCTCCTAGACATTCGAAGGCTTCATTTAACTGATCATCAGCAAAAGTTCCATTTCCATCCATTTTTTCATTTATATTACCACCATCGAAAAATATTTTTTCAATCATGTTCCATGCTTCATCTTCAACTTTTCGATTTGGATTCCCACCAGACCATTTATCAACTAAACATCCGTGAATTCTTGGCTCTATTTGATTAGGTTCTCGTTCATCTAAGTAATTATCAAGATGATCAAAATAACCTTGATCACCAAATTNATTTAAAAATAATGTGTACTGTGAAAGGTATGGATCCCATGAATCCATGGATAATTCATCACCACTCATTTCACTTGCGCAGTCGATCATAGAGTGATATTGATTTTCACTCAAAGGTCTATTAATAACTTCTGTTGGATCATTATCATTTAGTAATCCATCAAGTATAAGTTCATACTGTTGAGTTGCAAGAACANCATTANCCATAAAATCAGTAAATGCATCAATATTACATTCTCTTGACCAATCTTCCATAAGAACATCAAAATTTAATGAATAGCCTTCTGCTGCAGGATTTTGACTAACGGACTGTAGATAATCTCTTAGCCAATCTAATTCCTGATTACACCCAATCACTCGTCCTACAACCTCGTTTTTCATTTGAGGGTTAGCATCACTTTCTAAGAATCCCCATTGATCACTTCTTCCAACAGCAAAGTTTACTAAATCACCAACAATTCTTTCTGATTGCTGCCTGTTCATTCCTTGTGCATCAGATAAAGAATCAATCATGCAAGCTTGTCCCATAATTTCTTGATCACCAAATACATATGTAACTAGCAAGTCGCTTGATAGAGGGAAATAACCAGGAGAATTATTTGGATTCGGTCGTATATTCTCATCCCAGTGATACCAACAATCATAAGTTGCTAACATTTCTTCTCTCGACATAGATCTTTTTCCAGTCTCTACAGTTACCATATCGTCCATAATGACGTTTCTTGGAATATTTAAATTATCTGATAGGTGAGGGACTATGCACGCCTCCATCATTGCATTTAGATCTTGTCTTGGAGCANNTCCGGTAGAAGTTGTTTCTTGAGTATTAACTCCCCACCCTCCACTAATAAGCTTACTAAAACTTAATTGCATACAGTTAGTTACTGAATCATAATAAAAATCAGGTTCTTCCAAAGACCTTACTCCAATTGGGAAAGCAAAATCCATGTAAGCTTGTTCATATGGCATTCCTATATCAGACTCAATATTGCTAGCAATACATTCCATAACTTTCCATCTATCTTCAGTTTTAATAACTGTAAGGTTTATAAATGGACCTAGCGGGACCTCTTGATCTGTCGGAGCTTGAAATTGGTTACCAAAAATATTTCCAACAGGACCTTGTCCAAAAATATTCCCAATTCCTTGGTTATTACCTTGTTGTTGGGATTCTTGTTGTTTTCTCATTTCTTCCTGCATTTGAAGATCGAGTTCAGCCTGTTGCTTAGCCCTTAATAATTCTTCTTCAGCTCGCTTTCTTTCTGCATCTCTTCGAATATTGTCAGCTTCTTCATACATTTTTTGTGTCTCCATATCAGCTTCCCATTGAGGGTTATGATATGGACCACCAGCTTGAACAAGAGGAGAGTCACTTAAGAAAAATTGATATTTACATTTTGCACTTTGCGCTCCTGGCTCTGTAGGCATATTGCCTCTAAGAAATACATGTGTNCCTTGTTCTGCAGGATTAGTGTTTGAGGGTCCGATATATTGTCTTTCTATCCATGCTGCTTCGTAGTTTTCATATTGCTGACCAGGCATCATACAACCCTGGAACCATACTCCTTGCCCTTCATAATATTCAAATGGAGCATATGTTGTTGTCATAGACATCATACTTATATCCATTTTCACTTCACAAAAAACTTCTCCAGTGCCTGGATTACTTCTACATTCTGAAGGAACAGTTTCCATTCCCATTGCACCCATCATATTGCCCATTCCAGGAGGCATCATNGGCATCTGAGCAGATATCTCTTCTGAGTCAGATATACCAAATGTGATAAGGATTACAAAAACAAATGAAAATAATGAAAGTTTTGACACTTTTTTAGATAGGCTTAGGTTTGGCATAATTTACTTTTCTGTTCTATTTATAATTTTCTGATATTATTTCTACAAGCAACAATTTTTATTATATATTAACATATACAAATAATTTAAGAACAAATAAATAACAATTTTTATTCATAAAGTNTAGAAATTGAATGCTTTAAATATTTTGGTAAATAAAGACAAGAGAGGGTTTAGTTATGGTTTGGTATGATTGGCTACTTATTGCACCTATAGTTTTGGGTGTGATTTTAGGTTANAGAATGGGTCTAATCAAAAATGTTTTATATATTATTTTGGTTGCAATAACGATGATTATAGGTGGTCTAATATCTCAAATGATTGTAGACGCAATAGGCCTTGAGTTAGAAAGNGATGGTTTAGTTACTGTTATAGGTTATGGAATTCTTTTGATAGTTGGTTTCTTGTCTGTACAACTTTTCAGCGGAACTGTTGAAATGATAATGAATAAACTTACATTTGGAATTGGAGATAAAGTAAATGCAATTGGCGGTTTAGGTTCTGGTCTTATACTTGGTTTTTTAGTAACAACTATTTTAGTCAATATTACTGCAAGATGGACTTATACTCCTGATGAAGAAGAAGATGGAAGATTAGAAATTTCTGAAGAAGCTATTGCTAAAATGTTTGAAAATAGCATCAAAGATACTTCAAGAGAAGCTGCTGACAAAATTATTCGTGAAAGTATTATGGTTGGTGTTGTTATAGACGTTAAAAATCTACTAGGTGGACAATTCCTAGGAATAATACCTGGTGAGTTTAGTGATACTTTGGATATAGCAGACGAAAGAAGATCTGACGATTAATTAAACTTCTTTATTTGCCCATGCTTTAATCAAATGATGGGCAATAGCTATGTTTCCAGGAACATTTAAGTTATCATTTTTATCTTCTAACGCAGATAAAACTTCATCTCTATGAAACCACTTTACTGAGTGCATTTCATGTTCATCGAAGTTTATTTCATCAGAATCTGCTTTTGCGTGACATCCAATCATCAAAGACCAAGGAAATGGCCAAGGTTGAGAAGCATAATATTTTACATCCTTAACTTTAATTCCTGACTCTTCCATGATTTCTCTGGCTACAGCTTCTTCAATTGATTCTCCTTGATCAACAAATCCTGCCAGGCAAGAATATATGTTTAAGTTTGAGAGCCTTCCCTTTGATTGTCCAAGCAAACAATAATCCCCATTACTAACTAAGGTTATTATTACAGGATCTGTTCTAGGGAACAGTTCTATTTCACATTTTAAGCATTTTCTTGATTGCCCGCCTCTAAGACCTTTTGTCTCTCCTCCATCAATCCCACAAAATAGATTTTTTCTNTTCCATTCCAACTGACTTTTACTTTGACTTATAATTCCACCTTGATTTTGAGCTAACTGATCTCCAGCAGTTCGACAATCAATAAATTCATCGCTATCACTTAATAGATTTTCTTTTACAAAATCCTCATCTAATTTTGCTAAATCTGTAGCTAGATAAATTTCTTCTGCAATTGATCCTAATACTATTAATTCAGGATCGATTCCTTTGGATTTGATATCACCAAGGCTTAGGAATTTTAAAGTAATGTTTGTAAAAATTTTTTTAACTAGAACTTTTGATCTGTAATATACAAGAACTTTCGAATTTGGATCATTTAATTTTTCTTCAATCCAATTAACATCACGCCTTTCAACCTCAAGCCTATCTATATTGTTTCCTGAAAATTTTAATACTTTNCCCATAACTTCCCTTCTTAAAAAATTACTAATCCTCTAGCCAACTCTCCCTTTTCTAGAGCATCAAATCCTTCATTTATTTGTTCAATTTTATAAGTTTTGCTAATCATTTCATCTAAAAAAAGTTCTCCATTCATATATAAATTTGCAAGTCTNGGGAAATCTATTCTTGGTCTACTTTTGCCATAAGATGTTCTGATTATTTCNCGCTCTCCCATCATAGTATAGAAAGGGATATTTATTTCTACACCGTATGGTGTTTTTCCTAAAATAACTATTCTTGCTCCGGGTCTTGAACATTCTAAGGTTTGTCTAATAGTTTCATTTTGACCTGCAGACTCTATCGCATAGTCAACNCCTCTACCATCAGTTAATTCTGCNCAGAATTCAACAGGATTAATATTTTTTGAATTAACTGTATGAGTTGCTCCAACTCTTTTTGCAAAATCTAACTTATTATCAAAAATATCTACAGCAATTATTTTTGATGCCCCAGAAATTCTAGCTCCTTGTATTGCACTAAGTCCTACTGCTCCACAACCAATAACTACAACTGAAGTTTCTGGCTTGATATTTCCAGCATATACAGCTCCTCCATACCCAGTCATAACTGCACAACCTAACAAAGCTGCTCTATCAAGTGGAAAATCTTCCCTTATTTTAACTGCAGCTTGTTTGGGAATTATTGTATATTCTGCATGAGAAGAGACTAAACTATAATAATGAATGTTTTCCCCATTTATGGAAGCTCTAGTTGTCCCGTCAAATAAGACTCCTTGAGAGTTGGCTTTCTTTTGAACCTCACACAATATTGGTTGCCCATTATCACAATAGAAACAAATCCCACAATTAGGATTCCATGAACAAATTACATGATCGCCTACCTTCACATGATCAACTCCTTCACCGATTGCTTCAACTATACCTGCTCCTTCATGCCCTATAATGGCCGGAAGATTAACTGGCTGATATCCGTGCATTGTCTCCCAATCAGTATGACATAAGCCACTAGCAAATATTTTTACCATAACTTCATCTTTTTT
>PABO01000011.1 GCA_002699165.1 Chloroflexota bacterium
CCATAGTCTTCTACTAATCCAGAAATTTCAATTCCTAGTCTAGCCCAGTCACTCATAACAGTGTCAGCTACTTCAAGTCCAACAGGACCTGCTTCAGCTGCGTATGCTTGTAGTACAAGACCATCAATGGCCCTATTACCATCAGCATCTGCTGGGTAACCAGCTTGATCAAGTAGAGCTCCAGCAGCTTCGATGTCACCATCAGGAAGCTCATAAATTACTCCACCTGTTGCAGAAGTTTTTGTTCCTGCGGCATCCCAAACTCCAGTGTCTCTCTTAGGATCCCAACCAGGATATTCTGGTCCCATGTACTCTGAGTAGATTGGTGTTCCGATTCCATTTAATAGAGAATCGTTAATACCGTTTCTATCTAGAGCTGTAGAAAGAGCAAGTCTTACTAGTCTTGCTTGTTCCATATCTGTCATACCTGCAGGGTTGTCAGTATCTGTATATCTTACAACAGATGAGTCTGTTCCACCTTCGTGGTATGAATCTTCTTGCCATGGGTCACCAATCCATGCAACATCTTTATCGTAAGCAGGAGAATCCCAAGGGTTCAATGCTTCACCAGTTCTTGCATGAGTTTCTTCCCAAAGGTTACCTGGGAAAATGATTGATTGTCCAACATATCCACCTGGCATAGTCTCTAGGAATCTAAGGTCATCAGATCCAGAAACAACATCAGCAAGTAGTTTATAGTCAACTACAGCCATGTCTACTTCACCAGACTTTAACATAGCAACCTGAGTTTGTGACTCAGGAACTTGAATTACTTCAATTTCAGCTACATTTGGAGTTGCTCTCCAGTGATCTTCAACAGCAAATACTGAACATCTGTCACCTGCAGTACACTCACCGTGTGCATAAGGTCCAGTCATTACAGCATTCTTTGAAGCCCAGTCAGCACCCATCATGTCAACGTGGTGAACAGCACCTTGAACAGGAGCAGCACCTAAACAACCGAACTCAGATAAAGGTAAACAGAAAAATACTGGACTTACCAATCCAACTTCAAATGTTAAGTCATCAACAACGGAAGCTTTTGTGAAAATAGCACCAACGTCCCCAGAATCTGGGTATGAGCTATCTGGGTTTACAGTTCCGTTAACTGTGTTAAACCATCTTACTCTGTCTTCAGCAGTAACAAATCCAAAGTCAATATCTTCTGAACCTTTAGGAGACTGCCATTTCATTCCAGCGTTAAGCTCGATTGTAACTTTAGTTCCTGCAGGGTCTATTGTCCAAGATTTTGCCATCTGTGGAGTCATAGCGTTACCTTTATCAAAATAGAAAAGGTGTTCTCCGATACCTATCAAGTCAGCAGCAGACCACTTATAAGGACCTGACCATGGAGTTCCAAAAACTGGATTTACTTCATGGTGAGCTCTTATTAGTTTCCCACTAGGGCCACTTGGAGCAGAAGTCGAAGATTTTGAAGCACTTGCAGCTTTAGTTGCTTTACTCTCTGCTTTGGCAGCAGGAGCAGCAGCTTTAGGGGCTTCAGGTTTGGCAGCCGCTTGAGGAGCAGCAGGCGCTTTTGGTGCAGCAGGTGCAGCTGGTGCAGCTGATGATGAAGATGATGATGAAGTTTCAGCATCGTCTCCGCCACAGGCAACAACTAGAACCATTAGCATTGAAGCAACCAGCAATCCTGCTAGCATACCAGATTTACGTAGTATATTTATACTCATAAAATTTTCCTCCAACACTTATCCACCAGAAATCCAGTGGACTTGTTTATTTTTTCGCTAATATAAGTGACGGAAATGAGATTATAATAAAAGGCTCTCTCTAAACTCTCCGCTTAGTAAAATATACAATCGGCTAATTTATTATTACCTTAATATTAAAAGTTCAATATTCCGCAGTTATATCTGCGAGTTCTACGTAGAGTATATATAATATGCGCATATGTCAACAAAAAATAGATTTTTTTTTATATAAAATTTATACTAAAAAATTAAAGGATTTATAGTACGTTATGAATGAAATATATAGACTAGAATTTAGGCAATTTTCTGCAGAGCATCATAATGCATCTAGAAATTGGCTTATTCCTATTATTTACTGCAAAAACTCTGAGTTATTTGGAATAGGAGATGCTAGTTATTTGGGAGATGATGACAGAATAATTGATGAAATAAAGTACCTTTTTGAAAAGTATTACAAAGGAAAGGACCCTCTAGATAATGAGTCGATTTGGTTGAATGCATATAACAACTCTATGCAAAGAGGTGGGAGAATTTCCACAACTGCTATTTCAGGTTTAGATATAGCACTATGGGATCTAAAGGGGAAAATATTAAATCAACCTATCTATAAGCTATTGGGTGGATCGCTTAGAGAAAAAATCATGGTTTATGCTAATGGATGGTATACAAATCCTGGAACGCCAAAGCTAAATGCAGAAGAGGCTAAAGAGGTAATAGGTATGGGTTATAAAGCAATTAAGTTTGATCCTTTTGGCCAAAAAAATTTTTATAAACTTTCAAAAGAAGAATTTTTTCTTAGCGAAAATAGAATAAAAGAAGTTAGAAAAGCGGTTGGGCAAAATGTTGAAATCCTGATTGAAGGTCATGCAAAGTTTAATGTAATGAATGCAGTAAAGATTGCTGAAATGATAAAAAAATATGATCCATTGTTTTTTGAAGAACCAGTTTCTGAAGAAAATATTTCTGAACTAGTTAATCTCAAAAAATATACTAATATATCAATTGCAACAGGAGAAAGGTTATATACAAAATTTCCTTTTGGAGAAATTATTGATAAAAATGCCGCAGATGTGCTTCAACCCGATATTGCTAATGCGGGAGGTTTAACAGAATTGAAAAAAATTTCTAATATGGCAGAAGCAAAACATATAACCATAGCTCCTCACAATACATGCTCCCCAGTTGGAGCAATTGCAGAAATGCATCTTTGTAAAAATATCCCAAATTTTGAAATAATGGAGTACCATGCAGAATTTTATTCTCCACAATATTTCAAGTTTTTTGAAGGATTTCCTCGTCAAAAAGATGGATATGTTACACTATCTGATAAGCCAGGATTAGGGCTTGAAATAAATGAGAAAGAAATACAAAAGCATCCTCCATTTGTGAATACAAATGCTAGAGGAGGAGCGAACAAAACTATATGAGGAGATTACTATGATTGAAAATACAATAATGAAAAAAAACAGAGAGGGTAAAAAAGCAAATGTTTTTGGACTTACATATCCATCACTAAATCTAGTAGAACTTGCTGCACACGCAGGTTTCGATGCAATTAATTGTGATGGAGAACATGGGCTATTTTCACCAGAATCACTAGACGATATATGTAGAGTTGCAAACGGTTACGGAATGAGCGTAACTGCAAGGGTTCCTGATAAAAGTCCCTATTGGATCAACTTATATTTAGACAGAGGAATTCAAGGAATTGTAGGTCCTCATGTTGAATCAAAAAAAGAAGCTCAAGAATTTGCTGATGCTTGTTTATTTCCAACTTTTGGAAAAAGATCTTGGGGTGGAGGAAGAGGAACTGAATTTAATGATGATCAAAAAATTTCTGAATATGGAGGTAAGTTAGAATTTGCTAAATGGACAAATAAAAACATGCTTGTAATTGCTCAGATAGAGTCAGTCCCTGGATGGGATAATTTAGAAGAAATCTTAAGCGTTGAAGGTTTGACAGGTATTACTGGAGGCCCAAATGATTTAGCAGCTTCAATGGGAATACCAGGTGAGCCTGATAATCCTAAAAGACAGCAACTTACATCCGAAATAGAGTCCAAAGCAAGAAAAAATAATAAAATAGTTCAAGATGACATAATGAGAACTTTATCAATTCAAGAATTGATGATAGATGGTGGTAGAAAATTTATTTCTGAGGGTCAAAAATAATTATGAAAAAAACTTCATTCATAAAATCAGGAGATAAAGAACTTGCAATTCATGGAGACTATCTAAGATTTAAAGATGATGAATCTATCAAAGATATAGTAATAAATAAGATAACCTCAATATCTGTTGAAAATATTAATGATCAATATTCAAAATTGATATGGGCAGCATTAGGTTTTTTCACTTCAATAATCTCCTGGTATTTATTAGAAGAAAGCATATTTTCTACTATAATTTCCATTTTGAGTCTAATTGGAGCCGTAGTTTTTTTTATTAGCTATTTCTTACTGTCACTTTACAGAAAATTTACTATTAAGACGGCTAGAATAGATATTTTTCTAGAATTTTCTAGTTTAGATAACCATAAAATTTTAGAATTCAAGAAAACATTATTGGAGAGAATGAACAGCTATAATTCTAAGTAACATTTAGTTGAGGATTAACTAAAATTTCATTTGACGGAATAATTTTATTTTTTTTAAAATCAACCAATCCCCTGCAAGCAATCATGAGGCCATTATCCGTGCAATGTTTTCTTTCAGGGAAAATAGATTTTATGGATTTTTTTTCAAATTTTTCTCTTATGAATCCGTTAGCTGCAACCCCACCAGATACTAAAATATTTTTACAATTATATTTTTCAGCTACACGTATTGATTTAGTTATCAATACATCTGAAACAGCAACTTGAAAAGCATAAGCCAATTCAGACATTTCATTTTTTATTTCTTCTTGGTTAATTTTTTTATTATCATAAATTTTTTCATAAGCTAAATTTTTTGAAGCTGTCTTTAGACCACTAAAGCTAAATTCTTCATCTTTTTTTAACCAAGCCCTTGGCAATTCATAATTTTTATTTCTTGCTAATTTAGCCCATTTTTCAATAACTGGACCTCCAGGATAACCCAATCCCAATATTCGAGAAACTTTATCAAATGCTTCTCCCACTGCATCATCTCTGGTTTGACCTAATAATTTATAAGAATCGTAGTCGTTCATTAAGATTAACTCTGTATGACCACCTGAAATCAATAATGATATACAAGGAAAGATCTCATTTTTATGCAAATTAAATTTATTCTCCTCAATAAAACATGCTGAGATATGTCCTTCTAAATGATTTACTCCAATTAGCGGTATATTTAAAGATGAAGATAAACCTTTTGCAAAATTCAAGCCTACTAATAGCGAACCTGCTAATCCAGGTCCGTTAGTCACCGCAATAGCAGAAATATCATTTAAAGAAAGATTTGAAATTTTAATGGCTTCTCTTACAACTTTATGAATATTTATGATGTGTGCCCTTGAAGCCAATTCTGGAATAATTCCTCCATAAGGAGCGTGTGTTTCGATTTGAGAAGCGACTACATTACTTAATATATTCCCATTAAGATCAATTATCCCACAAGCAGTTTCATCACAAGATGTTTCTATACCTAATATTGCCATTTTGATTAATTATTTTTTTAGAAGAGCATTTTAAATATATATTAATTTAAATTAATTTAGTCTAATTAATATATGGAGAAAAAAAAATTTACTAATAAAAAATTTTTACTTACTTTTGCTTTACTAGGTATATTCTTTTCTTTTTTCCAACCTACATGCGGAGCATTCACAAGAGTAACTGATTCAGGAGATGGTTGTCCAGATTGGCCTACATGCTTTGGTTCTTGGATCCCTCCAAACGATATTCATGCAATTATAGAATGGAGTCATCGAACATCAGGAGTGTTATTCGGAATAGTTTCAATAATGCTAGTAATTTTTTCATACCTTGTTTACAGAAAATTTAACTATACAGTAAAAACATACACAGTTATTCTAATCTTAATTATCATAGTTGGAGGTATTGGAGGGGCAGTTGTTTTGTCTGAACTAAATCCTGCTATAAGAACAGTGCATTTAGCTGGTGCGCAAACAATTGCAGCATTAATGGTGGCATCATTTATTTCTATTAATATTTCAAAAGTTGATACAAATAAAAAAATAAAAACCTTATCAATAATTACAGCATTTTTAGCAATTGCTTCATTACTATCTGGGGCATACGCTGTATGGCAGGGAGCGGGAGCGGTTTGTTACAGATGGCCTTTATGTGACGATTACCTTATCCCTAGATATACAAATCAGTGGATTCATATGATCCATAGAATTATTTCTATTGGATTATTGCTCCATATAGCAAGATTATCTTATGTACTAATAAAATCTAAATACAGTACAACTTTAGTTAGATCGGGGTATTTATTATTGTCAGTTGGAGTTTTACAAACTCTAATAGGTGCGTCTATACCAATTTCAGAATTTTCAGTTTGGTCAAGGTCTGTTCACTTAGGTCTAGCAACTATAGTATGGATGGTTAGCGTATCTATTATAATGATCACAAAGACTAAAAATCACTAAGCATAGTTTTATGATCTCAACTATAAATAATTATTTTCTTTTGACCAAACCTAGAGTTTTAACTTTACTTATATTTACAAGTTTCGGAGGGGCTTTTTTAGCCAAACAAGGCGTTCCAAGTTTATTGGAGTGTCTAGGACTATTCATAGGAGGATATTGTGCTTCTGGTGCTGCTGCAACTCTAAATATGTACTTTGAAACAGATATAGATCGTGATATGGGTAGAACCAAAAATAGGCCAATTGCTGATGGATCTATTTCACATAAAAAAGCTTTGGGGTTTTCAATAGCTTTATCAATTATTTCTTTTATTTCTTTGTTTTTTCTCAATAATTTCCTTGCAGCTATTTTAGCTTTTTCGGGAGGTTTTTTTTATGTTGTCATTTACACACTCTACTTAAAAAAGAGAACTATTCAAAATATAGTTATTGGAGGGGCAGCCGGAGCTTTTCCCCCACTAGTAGGATATGCTGCAATAAATAATAATTTAACCTTAGAATCCATTTATCTATTTTTAATTATTTTCTTTTGGACACCTCCTCATTTCTGGGCATTAGCAATCATGATAAAAGATGACTATGCAAAAGTTAATATCCCTATGTTACCAGTTGTAAAAGGGGTAAAAAATGCTTCAATGCAAATTTTACTTTACAGTATTCTCCTTGTATTCATAACTATACTGATAGTAACAATTTCTCCTAGCTTGGGATGGATTTATGTTATTAGTTCGATTATTTTGGGGATAATCTTAATAATCAAGGCTTTTTACTTGTTCAAAATTCAAGACAGGACTTCAGCTGTATCTATTTACAAGTATTCTTTAATTTATCTATTTCTTCTAATTGGATTTATTATGATAGATAGTTCAATTAATTTTTTAGAAATTTAGGAGTTCACTTGCTCTACAAGCGATGCAAAGCCCTGAGGTTCTCTTACGGCTAATTCAGCTAATGATTTTCTGTCAATCTGAATATTTTTTTGAGTTAAAAGATTCATAAATTTTGAGTATGAAATACCATTTTCTCTAGCAGCGGCATTAATTCTAGTTATAGCTAGTCTTCTCATTGTTCTTTTTTTTAGGTGCCTATGCTTTGTTGAATAATTCAGTGCATGAGTTAGAGATTCTTTAGCTGCACGAATTCTAGTTCTGCTGGCTGCTCTGTGACCCTTTACCTGCTTAAGTATAGATTTATGTTTTCTTCTGGTGGTCATTCCACCTTTTACTCTAGACATTTCTCTCCAAAATTCTTATATTAGATTTTTTATTTTATCTGAAATTCGAGTTGAATCTAGCTCAACTTTACCACCAAATAATCTTTTTACTCTTTTAGCTTTTTTTCTTCTAAGATGACTTTTTGGTCCCTTGGTCCTAACTAATTTACCCGAACCTGTTACATGAAACCTTTTTTTTGCAGCTTTGTTAGTTTTAATTTTTGGCATTTTATTCTTTATTCTCTTTTTCTTTATTTTTCATAGTCCCAATTGGGAAAGCTGGAGAAACAACTAAACTTAATGTCCGCCCTTCATTTGAAGGTCTTTTATCAAGCTTGGCCATATCTTTTACCCCTTCAGCAACTGACCTCAATACTTTCATTGCAAAATCAGGATGAGCCGCTTCTCTACCTCTTAGCATAACGGCAACTCTAACTTTTGATCCATCATCAAGTAGTGATCTAACTTTTTTAATCTTCAGATCAACATCATTTTTAGAAGTCCCAGGCCTTAACCTAACTTCTCTTTGTGTTTGAGTCGTTTTACTTTTATTTTTCTTATCTCTTTTTGAGAGATTGTACTTAAACTTTCCATAATCAAGCAATCTACATACGGGAGGATCTTGATTCGGGGACACTTCAACTAAATCTAGACCATTTTCAATTGCCATTTGCATGGCTTCGCTTGTTTTCAAAATTTTAGAGTTGGATTGATCTTCACCTGAAATCAATCTAACTGAGCTAGTTCTAATACGCTCATTAACCCTATATTCCTTAGCTATTTTTTACTCCTGTATTCATGTATTTTTTTATAAAAAGTCTACTAATCTATAGTATCACAAGAAGCTAAATCTTGATAAGAATAATCATTTTATTTATAAACAAATAATTAATTTTTTTTTATTCTTGTGATAGGATTTTATTATACATAATAAATAAACTTACTATTAATTAATGAACAAAAAATTTCTCAACAATAGCATTACCTACGTTATAGCAGGTTTGCTTATGATTGGAGCCTTCTATTTGTTCTTAGGTAGATCCTTTGAAAGTTCAGAAGAAAAAGATCTTGGACACCTTGTCAGAATATCTAGAAGTGCAGAAGGAACTGCTTATCCAATAAACATAGAGGTTAATGGAGACAAATTAACATATTCTAAAAATGGTGAAGTGTTTAAGGCAACCAAAGAACCTGGAACAAGCGTATATGAAATAATGTCAGCTTCTGATATAGATCCTTCAGCATACTCAGTTGTAGTGAAAAATGGTGGTGGAATAGGCACAATATTTTCTATACTTATCGGGTTATTACCCTTTATCTTAATGTTTGGTTTTCTATTTTTTATTATGAGGCAAGCTCAAGGTTCTGGAAATAGTGCAATGAACTTCGGAAAAAGCAAAGCTAAAATGTTTGTTGGATCAAAGGCAAATGTAACTTTTTTTGATGTTGCAGGCCTACCAGAAGCAAAAGAAGAGCTTGAAGAGGTAGTAGAATTTCTAAAATTTCCAGAAAGATTCACAGCACTTGGTGCTAAAATCCCATCCGGTGTGTTGCTTGTAGGGCCTCCTGGTACAGGAAAAACCTTAATAGCTAGAGCTGTAGCTGGAGAGGCAGGAGTACCGTTCTTTTCAATATCTGGATCAGAATTTGTTGAGATGTTTGTAGGAGTTGGGGCTTCAAGAGTAAGAGATTTATTTTCTCAAGCCAAAAGACATTCTCCATGTATAATTTTTGTTGACGAAATTGACGCTGTCGGCAGACATAGAGGCGCTGGATTAGGTGGTGGACATGACGAAAGAGAACAAACATTAAATCAAATATTAGTTGAGATGGATGGATTCGATACAAATAATAATGTTATTGTTGTTGCAGCTACTAATAGGCCTGATATTTTAGATCCTGCCCTTCTGAGACCTGGAAGATTTGATAGAAGGATTACTATTGATAATCCAGATGTAAATGGACGTACAGAAATACTTTCAGTTCATGCTAAAGGAAAACCCATAGACAAAAACGCAGATATGTCAGCTATAGCAAAACAAACTCCAGGATTTTCTGGTGCTGATCTTGCAAATCTAATTAATGAATCTGCCTTACTTACTGCTAGAAGAAATTCAAAAACTATAACCC
Source organism: Chloroflexota bacterium (assembly GCA_002699165.1). Lineage (GTDB taxonomy): Bacteria > Chloroflexota > Dehalococcoidia > Lucifugimonadales > Lucifugimonadaceae > TMED-70. The sequence goes on from PABO01000011.1 coordinate 9,633, forward strand.
TAGCAGACCTTACAGAAGCGATTGATCGAGTTTCGATGGGACCTGCTAGAAAATCTAAAGTGATTAGTGAAAATGAAAGAGAATTAGTTGCTTATCACGAAGCTGGACATGCTGTAGTATCTCACTTTATGCCTGAAGGAAAAAATGTTGGCAAAATAACTATAGTATCTAGAGGCCATGCAGGTGGATTTACTAGATATGAGCAAGAAGATCAATCATTAATGACTAAGATTGAACTAGAAGCAATGATTGCATCTATGATGGGCGGGAGAGAAGCAGAATTTATTACCCATAAAGGAGTGCTTACAACGGGTGCATCTAACGACTTTGAGCAAGCAACAAAAATAGCTAGAGAAATGGTTATGAGATATGGGATGGTTGCAGATTTGCCTCAAAGAACATACGGTAAAAAACAACAAGCAGTTTTCCTTGGTAGAGAACAAAATGAAGAGCAAGATTATTCAGAAGAAACTGCGATTAAAATTGATAAAGAAATATCTAATCTTTTAACAGAAGGTAAAAATAACGCAAATAAGATATTAAAGAAACACAAAAAAGAATTAGAACTCTTAGCTGATGCTTTATTAAAGTACGAAACCTTAGACGCAGATCAATTTAGGGCCCTCATGGAAGGAAAAGAATTAGATATCAAAGTAATACCAACACCTGATACAAAAATTAAAGATAAAGAGAAAAGTGAAAATCCTAAAACTAAAAAAGGATACCCTGAACCTCAATCTTCATGAAAATCTTCGAGAATAAAGAACTTAAAATTGAAAATTTTATTTCGGGGAATCTAAATAACAACTCTTACTTAATAAGCTCAAAATTGACTGAGAACTCTCTTGTAGTAGATGTCCCGGATAATCCTAGGGAACTAATCAATAAAATTCCCAGAAATAGGCTTAATAAATCTCAAAATTTAGAAAAAATAAAAATTCTAATTACTCATGGACATTATGATCATATTGAGGGGATTGAATTACTCACAGAAAGAATTGGGCTTGTAGATATTAAAATTGGTTTTGCTGATGCTAAATATCTTAATTACTCTGGAAATATAGATAGATTAAGAAGTCAAAAAGAAATAATTTTTTCAAATATAAAACTAGAAATCATTTATACTCCTGGTCATACAGAAGGATCTACATGTTATTTTGCTAATTTTGATGATAATAAATTTTTATTTAGTGGAGATACTTTATTCCCAGGTGGCCCAGGAAAAACAATAGATTCTCAAAATTTTAAAAAAATTTATGAATCAATAAAAAATAAATTATATATACTTCCTAAAGATACTGTCATACTTCCAGGTCACGGTGACTCAATAACAATTGAAGATTCAATTAAAGAGTTTAATAATTTTGAATATAAAAATCATATTTCTGGCGATATATCGTGGACAAAATAAATAGAAAGAGATACTTTTCTAATTTATATTTTTTCGCATCTATTTCAATTTTTACAATTTTTTTTATCGAATATATTGAGTTTTTAGTAGATACTCTTTTAGGAGAAAAAAAATTAGAAATATTTAATTTTTTTATCCTTAATATATCTGTTTTTTTAGCATATTTTTCCTTGGTCTTTTTTAGAAAAAAAACCAAAGTCCCTACTAAAAAGGTTCGAAGTTACTTATTTGTAATATTAGCTTTAGCAATAATTAATTTTCTATTCATTTCTGAAAACTATAATCTGATAATTCAAATACTAATTATTGATTTAGGGTGTATTTATATAATTTTTCAAATTTGTAAAACCTTTGATCAAAATCCCTCTAATTGGTTAGGGCTTATTAGATTTGATATAAAAAAATCAAAATATTTCTTATATTATTTTTGGGCATGGCCTCTAATTATTTTTTGGGCATTAATAGTAGAGTATTTGAACATAGAAGTACTTAAAAATTCTAGTTATACTCAAGATATAGTTGAAGCATTAAATAACAATTACATAATAATTTTTTTTCTTGCTTGTATAGTAGCTCCTCTATCTGAGGAAATTATTTTTAGAGGATTTATTTTTAAGATAATTAGACAGAAATATTCTACTTCAATAGCAATAATTATAAATTCTTTTTTATTTGGAATAATTCACTTAAGTCCAAGTGCAATTATTCCTGCATCAATACTTGGGGCTGCTTTATCAATTATTAGAATAAAAACAAATAGTGTTTATGGATCAATCATAATACATTCATTACATAATCTTTTTGCACTCCTTATAACAACTCAGGCATTATAATGTATCAAAGGAGCAAATTTTGATTTCAAAAGTAATTCAATCAAATAGTAAAACTGCAATTATACCTTTTATAACCTGTGGCTATCCGAATATAGAAAATTTTATAAATTTATTGATTTCTCTGGAAAAATCAGGCTCAAGTGTAATTGAGATAGGAATGCCTAATAGTGACCCTCTAGCCGAAGGATTAACTATTCAATATTCAAGTACGGTGGCTTTGGAAAACGGAGTAAACACAAAAATTTGCTTAGATATTGTGAAGAAAGCAAGAGAAAAAGGTTTAAAAATACCTGTAGTTCTTATGGGCTATTACAATAATGTAATTGCTTACGATACTGAAAAGTTTTGTCTAGAAGCAAAAGACTCAGGGGTAGATGGACTAATAATTGCTGATTTACCAGTATTTGAGTCAAAATCAATTATCGGTTATTCAAAAAAATATGATTTATCTTATATTCCTTTACTTTCAGTCAATTCTTCTAGTTCAGTAATTGAAGAAGCATGTAACCTAGCATCAGGTTATGTCTATTGTATATCTGTATTAGGAGTTACTGGTGAAAGAAAAGTTGTATTTGACAGGGTTAAAGTTTTAGTTGAAGAGGTCAAAAAAAATACTTCAATTCCGGTTGCTGTAGGTTTCGGAGTTTCGAACAAGTCAGATGTTTCTGAAATTGGAAAATTTGCAGACGGAGCAATTATTGGGTCTGCACTTATAAATAAAATACGTGAATCAAAAGATGATAATATTGTTGATGTAGCTGGAAAGTTTATTTCTAGCTTAATTTAAATTTTTACAAGGATTGAACATGATTGTTAGAGGAGTCAGAGGCGCAACAACTGTTTTAGAAAATACCAAAGAAGAAATAGTTAAGCATACTGCAGAATTATTGGAAAGAATAATTAACGAAAATAATATTGATACTGAAAATATTGCATCAATAATTTTCACTACAACTTCAGATGTGTACAATGAATTTCCTGCTGTTGCTGCAAGAGAAATTCTATCTCTAAATTCAGTCCCTTTACTCAATATGCAAGAAATAGATAATCCCAATGGGTTAAGTAAGTGCATAAGGATACTTATACATTGGAATACAAATCTAAAACAGAATGAAATTAAGCATGTTTATTTAAACGAAGCAACTATATTAAGAACTGATCTTAAATAAATGTGTAGGCAAAATCATAAAATTTAAGTTAGACTAGTTGATAGAGAAAACAAAAAATGAATATTTTTTTTAACACATATTATTATATTAAGACCTAGAGTCTTTTTTTAGTGTGTAAATTAAATCATTGATAAAAGGTTCTAAATAGGAGCCTTTTTTTTGTTAAAAAATAATGAGCAAAAGGTATAAAAAATGACAGAAATAACGAATTTAAATATAAAAGATTTATCAAAACTACCCTCTCCTGATTTTTATATTAATAAGTATCCATCTAATGATGAACAGAATTTATTAATTAAGGAATCTAGAAAGGTTATAGAAGATATTTTAGAAGGAAAAGATAAAAGATTGCTACTACTTATGGGCCCATGTTCAATTCATGATACAGCTGCAGGAATTGAGTATGCAAAAAAATTAAAAGTTTTAGCAGATAAGGTAAAGGATAAAATTTATATAGTAATGAGAGTTTACTTTGAAAAACCAAGAACTACTGTTGGATGGAAAGGGCTAATAAATGATCCTGACTTGAATGATACCTTCAACATTCCTAAGGGTATTGAAATAGCTAGAGAATTCTTATCTGAAGTTACAAAAATTGGACTGCCTACTGCAACAGAATTTTTAGATCCATTTACTCCTCAATATATTGGAGATTTGGTTTCTTGGGGAGCAATAGGTGCAAGGACAACAGAGAGTCAAACACATAGACAAATGGCAAGTGGATTATCTATGCCAATAGGGTTTAAGAATGCAACAGGGGGTTCTGTTCAACTAGCTATTGATGGAATGATCGCATGTAGCGGAGAGCATGCATTTTTAGGTATAGACAATGAAGGTAAAACTTCAGTTGTTATAACTAAAGGGAATAAAGCAAACCATATAATATTAAGAGGTGGAACATCGGGTACAAACTATGACTCTAAATCAATCAAAGATGCTCAAGATATGTTGAAAAAAAATAATCTTGAACCAAATATTGTAGTTGATTGCTCACATGGTAATTCAAATAAAGACCATAACAGGCAACCGATAGTATTCAATGAGGTTATAAAACAAAAAATTGATGGAAATGAAAAGATCATTGGAATAATGTTAGAAAGCAATTTAAGTCCTGGTAATCAGTCATTAGGGGACAACATTAAAGATTTAGAATACGGAGTTTCCATCACAGATAAATGTGTTGGATGGGAAAAAACAGAAGAAACAATTATGGAGTCTTACGATATTCTTAAGTAAATGGGTGATACTTTTACAGAAATAATTGAAAAATTATCTAAAGATATTTCAAAAAATAATACTTCTTTATGCATAGGTACTTTTGATGGAGTTCATAGTGGGCATAAAAAATTATTTAATAAATTAATAAGAGTTTCCAAAGATAATAATTCCTTAGCTGTTGTATTTGTTTTTAAGATTAGACCAAGAGAAATAATAAATATAAAATCATCTAAGCCTTACATTTTGCCATTTAAAAATAGAGCTAATAAAATCAAAGACTCTAATATAGAAAAAATCATTGAAATAGATTTTGACAAAAAATTACAAGTACTATCTTCGGAAGAGTTTCTAAAAATATTAAAAGAAAAAATAAATTTAAGGTCACTAATAACAAGTGTAAATACCAGAATAGGTAAAGATCAAATAAATGGAAATAAATTACAAACTGTGTGTAAAAACTTAAATATAGATTTTCATCAGATAGATATGACCTCAGATAATGAAAAAATTATATCCTCATCAAATATTTCATCATTGATTGATGGCGGAAAGATTGAAGAGGCAAATTCTATGCTGGGCGAAAATTTTTATTTTTCAGGCAGAGTTATAGAGGGAGATAGGCTAGGGAGAACAATAGGATTTCCAACTGCAAATTTATTTGTTAAGAAAAATCAACAAGTTCCAGGAGATGGAATTTTTGTATCAACTGTTGAGATTGAAAATAAACAATATCCTGGTGCTTTGTCAATTGGAATTAGGCCTGTGATTAAAAATGATGACACAAGAAAAATAGAAGTTTATATATTAGACTTTAACAAAGATATTTATGGTGAAGAAATAAAAGTAAACGTTATAAAAAAAATAAGAAACCAAATAAAATATAATTCTTTAGAGGATTTAAAAATCCAAATCAAAAAAGATATTACAGAAATAAAGAAAATACTAAGTAATGGCTAACAAATTTAAAAATGTTATAGAAGAATTTAAGTGGAGAGAATCATTAAAAGACCTAACAACAGGTGCAGATCAAGAACTAATAAATGGAAAAATAACTTGCTACAACGGGTTTGACCCCACTGCTAAAAGCTTGCATATAGGAAACTTAATTCCAATTTTAGGACTTCAACGCTTACAAAACTATGGTCATACTCCTATTGTAATAATTGGGGGAGGGACCGGTATGATAGGAGACCCATCAGGCAGGTCTGATGAACGAAAATTACTATCAATGGACCAAATACAGCAAAATTTAATGGGTATAAAAACACAATTAGAAAAATTTTTAGATTTCAATAATAAAAAGAACCCTGCAAAAATAATAAATAATGCTGAGTGGCTTAACGAAATAAATTTAATTGAGTTCCTCAGAGAAACAGGTAAGTTTTTTAATATAAATAATATGATGAGCAAAGACTCTGTAAAGAATCGACTATCTAGAGATGAAGGTATTTCCTTTACAGAATTTTCCTATCAATTATTACAAGCATACGACTTTCTATATTTATTAGAAAATTATAACTGTACATTCCAAATGGGTGGCTCAGATCAATGGGGGAATATTATTGCAGGTGTTGATCTTATCAGAAAAATGAACTCTAAAAAGAAAGCACATGGAATTACTTACCCTTTATTAACTACTTCTAGTGGAGAAAAATTTGGAAAAAGTATTGATGGAGCAATCACATTAGACTCTGAAGTAACTATCCCCTATAAACTTTTTCAATATTTTTTTAATTCTTCTGATGAAGAAGTCATGGGGTATATAAAATTATTTACAGATATCAATCCCAAAGATTTTGAAGAATTAAACAAAGCTACCCTTGAATCTCCATATAAAAGAGAAGCTCAAATGTACCTAGCTAAAGAGATAACAAAAATTGTACATGGAGAAAATGGACTAAATGATGCCATTAGGCAAACAGAAGGATTAAATAGAGGAAATTGGGAAATTCTATTAGATAAAGATTATGAAGATCTATATCGAAATTCTGAAAAAACATCAGAATTAAAGCGAGAAAAAATAGAAAATGGTATTACTATCCAACAATTAGCTGTAGATTATGGCCTATGTAATTCATTAGCTGAATCAAAAAGATTAATAAATCAAGGTGGCATTTCAATGAATGGTCAAAAAATTGAAGATTCAAATAAAGAAATATCAATTCAAGACCTTAAGGCAGATAAAATAATAATCCTTTCAAAAGGTAAGAAAACTCATAAGATAATAACAGTACATTGAGAAATATAGAAATTATTATTAGTATCTAAATATGAGTATAAAAAAAGAAAAGCTTTTAATTGTAGATGGACATGCTATGGTTTTCAGGGCATGGTTCTCTATTCCTGAAAGACTTACCTCCAATAAGATTGATACTCGAGGGGCATATGGATTTATTAACACATTAACAAAATCAATTAGAGAAAATAATATAACCCATGTTGCAGTTTGTTTTGATACAAAGGCGGCAACTTTTAGAGATGAAATTTTCCCTGAATATAAAGCACAAAGACCACCCACTGACCCTGATCTTCATAAGCAGATACCAATTGCAAAAGATTTATTGAAATCTCTAGAGGTTCCTGTTTTTGAAAAAGATGGATTTGAAGCAGATGATTTAGTGGGAACTATAAGCCATATAGCAAATAAAAATGAAACAGAATGTCTAATCCTAACTGGTGATGCAGATCAATTGCAACTAGTAAATGAAAAAACAAAAGTTCTTATGTATTCAGGTTATGGAGATATTAGAATATATGATCCAGAAAAAGTGAAGGAAAGATATGACGGTTTAGGTCCAGAATTTGTTGCAGAAATAAAAGCATTAGAAGGAGACCCTTCTGATAACATACCAGGAGTTCCAGGTATTGGTAAAAAAGCTGCAAGAACCCTACTTTTAGAATATGGACACTTTGATGAACTATTTAAAAATATAGAAAATATAGAAAATATAAATATTCGAGGGGCTAAAAGAATAAAAAATATAATGTCTGAAAATATTGAAGTAGCAAAAGCTTGCTTGAGACTTACAAATATAGTCAAAACAGTAGATTTAGATTTCGAAATAAAAAAATGTGAGTTTTCAAATCATAATACAGAGGAAATAGTCAGAGTCTTTGAAAGTTATGAGCTAAGGAATAGCCTGAATAACTTAAAGTCAATAATAGATTTTAAAAATATTTCGTCTGAAATAAAACTTTCTAATAATTATGATGGAATTCCAGAAGAAAATTTATTACTAGTAAATGACCTAGAAAGTTTTGACAGAATGCTTGCCTCTCTAATAAAATCAGAGCATTTTTCTTTTGATACAGAAACTACTGGATTAAATACAATTGATGATGAAATCATAGGAATTTCATTTTCAAATTCTGAGAAATTAGCTTGGTACCTTGTAATTAAACATGATAACGAAAAGATTTTTTTTGATAAAGAAATATATTTAAAAGTAAAAGATTTATTTGAAAATAAAAATATATCTAAGTCCGCTCATAATGCTAATTTTGATTTAATGGTACTAAAAAACTTTGGGATTGAAGTTAATAACTTAAATTTTGATACCGTTATTGCTGCATCTTTATGTGATAAAAGAAGAATTGGGCTAAAAAGTTTGTCTGAAGAAATACTTAATATAAAAATGACAAATATTCAAGAATTAATTGGGTCAGGAAAAAACCAAAAAAGCCTTAATCAGGTTGAGCTAGAAAGAGTATATAAGTATGCCGCTGCTGATTCGTTGATCACGTTTAAGTTAAGAAATTTCTTTATTAATGAATTAAGAAAGTATGATCAAGAAAAGTTATTTTATGAGGTTGAAGTACCGCTAATAAATGAAATCATAGATATGCAATTTAACGGTATAACTCTAGACTTAAGTCTACTTGATAGTATGTCTAAAAAACTAGAAATTGATTTAAGAGAAATAGAGGAAGCTATTCATAGAATTTATCCAGAGAAAGAATTTAATTTAAATTCTGGCAAGCAAGTAGCTGAAATATTGATTGATGAACTAAAAGCTCCAACTATAAAAAAAACAAAAACTGGAATATCAGTTGATGCAGAAGTATTAGAAAATTATTCAAAAAATAAAGATTTAGATGATCGAGTTGTTCAAATTTCTTCAGGTATTTTGAAGTATAGAGAGCTTTCAAAACTAAAATCTACATATGTAGATTCCCTGCCTAATTTAGTCAGCAACAAAACAAAAAAAATTCATACTACATTTAATCAAATTGGAACATCTACAGGTAGATTATCTAGCCAAAATCCCAATGTTCAGAATATACCTGTAAGATCTAATATTGGTAGAGAAGTAAGATCTGCATTTATTGTTAATTCAAAAAATAATTATCAAATGTTATCAGTAGATTATTCACAAATAGAACTAAGAGTTTTAGCTCATCTTTCTAAAGAAAAAAATTTAGTAAAAGCTTTTGTAAATGGTGAAGATATTCATAACGCTACGGCAAAATTAATGTACGAAACAGATGATGTGTCTTCAGACCAGAGAAGAATTGCCAAAATATTAAACTTCGGTGTTTTATATGGACTTGGCCCTCGCGGTGTTTCACAGCAAACCGACTTAACAAGAGAACAAGGTAAACAATTTATAGATCTATATTTTGGTAAATATCCAGGGATAAAAGATTTTCAAAAAACCCAAATAGAAAAATCCAAAACAACTGGATATTCTCAAACATTATTAGGTAGAAAAAGATATTTAGACGATATAAATTCTCCTAATGCACGAATAAGAGGTTTTGCTGAAAGAGTTGCTATAAATATGCCTATTCAAGGTACCGCTGCTGAAATTATAAAAGTTGCAATGATACAGATAGGGCAACAAATTAGAAAAGAAAAAATGAGATCGAAAATGCTTATTCAAGTTCATGATGAGCTAATTTTTGAAGTGGCTCCAGGTGAGCTTATGGAGGTTGGAGCAATAATAAATGAAATAATGCCCAATGCGATAAAGCTAGATGTGCCTGTTTTGGTAGATATAAAAACTGGTGATAGCTGGGGTAGCCTAGATTAAGTTTTAGATTAGAATATTATTCTATATACTTTTTGTGCAATAAATAACAGGAGAGGTAATATATAATTATATTTGTGTTTTTGTCCAAAGGAGGGGTGGCTGAGCGGCTGAAAGCGTCTGTCTTGAAAACAGGAGTATCCGTAAGGGTACCGCAGGTTCGAATCCTGTCCCCTCCGCCATTTTCATTGTGCATTCTCATTGATCCAATCATTTTCTAATTTTTTTATTTCTTTATTTATAAGCTGATATTCATCAGAAAGATTTGATAAAGTTTCAAATTTATCTAAATTTTTAGGCAGACTCATTTCTATTTCAATTTCTTCTTTTTTTAGAACTAATTTATTAATCTCAGTTTCTATTTTTTTTATTTTTTTATTTGATGATTTATTTTTATTTTTATTTTTTGTGGGGTCAAATTGATCTTTTATATAAAGTTTATAATTTAAAAGATCTTCGGAAAAAGATTCTACTTTACCATCACTTACAACTAAAATCTGATCAGTTACTTTTTCTATAATATCGTTATCATGACTTACTAAAATAATTGCTCCTTCAAAAGCATTTAAAGAATTTATTAAGGATATTCTGGAGTCTATATCTAAATGATTTGTAGGTTCATCCAATAATAAAAGATCTGGAGAGTGGTAGCTCATAATACAAAATAGCAATCTAGTTTTTTCACCTCCTGATAATTTTTCTACAAGTGTTTCAGATTTCTCTTTATCAAAACCAAATCTTCCGAGTACTCCTCTCAAAAATAAATCTGGTTTTTCTTTATCTAAATCTGAAATAATCTCATAAGCAGTTTTAGTTACATCTAATTCATCAGTTTGATGCTGAGCAAAATATCCTATTTTCAATTTTTTATTTCTTATAATTTGCCCACTCATAGGAGTTATATTTCCATAAATCAATTTAATTAAAGTAGATTTACCATTCCCATTTGCACCCACTAAGGCGATCCTAGAGTCATTTGAAATACTTAAGTTTATATCCTTTAAGACAGGAGATTTATTATAACCAACTTCAACTTGGTTTATTAGCAACATAGAAGATCCTAAGTTTTTGGGTTGAGGAAAAGTAAAGGTTATAGATCTTTCAGATATAACTGCATCTACTAAGTCTAATTTTTCTAAGGCCCTTAATCTACTTTGTGCTTGTTTTGCTTTAGTAGCCTTTGCTCCAAATTTATTCACATATCTCATCACATTATTCTTAAAGATTTGCTGCTTTTTATATAAAGCATCCTGAGCTAAATTTTTTTGAGCAAGCTGAGATTCAAACTGATCATAGTTTCCTGTATATAAATTCAAGCCTAAATTTTCAACATGAAGTATATGATCCACTGTATTATTCAAAACTTGTCGATCATGACTTATCATAATAAATGTTCCAGAAAAATCTCTTAAGAAATTTTCAAACCAAACAACACTTTCAAAATCTAAATGATTAGTCGGTTCATCAAGTAGTAGTAAATCAGGGTTACTGTACAATGACGCAGCTAATCCAACCCTATTTCTCCATCCCCCTGATAGTTCACTGAGTTTTTTAGAATGTTCATTTTTATGAAACCCTAACCCAGATAAAATATATGATGCTTTCCAATTATCCTTAAAGGCATCTAAGTCTTCTAAGATAGATGAAAGTTCTAGTATTCTATTTTGATCTACAGAGGTTTCAAATTCATTAATTAGATCTTGGACATACGAGTCACTAGCTATAACGTATTCTAAAATAGAAAGATCGCTTTGAGGAATTTCTTGCTCTAAAAGAGAAACCTTTTTATTTTTTTCAATATTTATTGTTCCTTCATCAAGTCCTAATGATTTATCAATCAAATTAAATAAGGTGGTTTTACCAATCCCATTTTGCCCTACTAAACCTACATGATAGCCACTAGGGATTTTGAAAGAAGCACCCTCAAACAATTTTCTCTGAGAAACAGAGTAAGAAATTTTATTTACATCTAGCATGCAATAGTTTTATTGGAATATTTATTTTTCTTTTTTAGCTAGATAATTATTGATTAGTTGAAGAATTAATAACCAAATAGCTGTAGAACCAAATACAATTATTAATGCCCATAAAGCTTCCATATTTATCTCCAAAAATCTTATTACTAGATTTAATAATATTACATTATATTAGTTGGTGTCTTCAGTATTCGATAACTCTTTTTATAATTTATTTTGCTGTCAAAGTTGACGTCAATAGATTTTATCAGTGTGGATTCATCTGTTTAGCTCTATGTCCTTGCTATAGAGGTACTCAAGAGTTAATGCGAAGGTCTCAATTTGATATGCAAGACCTAAGGAAACAAGCATTTCACCTTTTTTCATAGTTTCGGGCGGTACCTTTGAAGAAAAATCAATGCCTCTTTGATCACACTTAATTTGAATTTCCTCAATTACTTCATTGAGTTTGTTTACTGCTCCAGAATACGATTCATAACTAGATTTGTTCATATATAAATTATGTATCAATGAGAAAAATAATTCAATTTTTCATTTCACTAAGACTCCAAATATGCATCAAAATCCCTAAAAAAATAGAAACTCTGCTAAAAAACTATTATGAATTTTACAAATATAGGATTTAATTAGATAGTTAGTATTTAAATTTAAGTTTCCAAATGAATTTACACGAATATCAATCAAGAGATCTATTAAGTCAATATAATGTTAATTTTCCTAAAGGAGAAGTTGGCTCTTCACCTGATGAAATATATGAGATTGTAAAAAGATTTAATTGCGAAGTAGTTGTAAAAGTACAAATTCATTCTGGAGGTCGAGGTAAAGCCGGTGGAGTTAAGTTATGTAAAACTCCGGAAGAAGCAAAATTTTTTGCTGATGAAATGATTGGAAAAAGAATTGTTACTGATCAAACTGATTCTGAAGGAGTAATAGTAGAAAAACTATTAGTTACAGAGCTAACTAATATAAGTAAAGAAATTTATCTTTCCATTATTATTGATCCTGATTTTGAAGGTCCTGTGATGATTGCTTCTTCAGAAGGTGGAATGGATATAGAAAAAATAGCTGAAGAATCTCCAGAAAAAATTATAAAAATAATTTTTGATCCTGTATTAGGGCTAAAGCCCTACCAAGTTAGACAAATAACAGATAAGCTTGGAATTCCGAAAAAATCAATTGGTCAATTTTACAACTTAGTTTCTAATCTTTATAAAGCTTTCTTAAGTACAGATAGTACTTTGATAGAAATAAACCCACTAGTCTTGGATGAACAAGAAAATATAGTCCCTCTAGACTGCAAAATAAATATTGATGATGACAGTCAATTTAGACAAAAAAATATTTTTGAGTTAAGAGATAAAAAACAAGAGAATCCAATGGAAACTAGAGCAAAAGATTTTGATTTAGCATATGTAAAGTTAGATAAAGGAAACGTTGGTTGCTTAGTCAATGGAGCAGGTTTAGCAATGGCTACAATGGATGTCACAACTAAGTCAGGTTGCTTTCCAGCAAACTTTCTGGATGTTGGTGGTTCAACCGACAAAGATAAAATCAAAGAAGCATTTAGAATTCTTGTGTCTGATAAAAAAGTAGAATATCTACTCATAAATCTATTTGCTGGTATTGCAAGAGCTGATCTGATAGCAGAAGGGGTAGTAGAGGCTGCAAAAGAAACATCTTTTAGCTTACCGATTATTGTATGTATGAGAGGTACAAATTCTGATTTAGGTTTCAAAATATTAAATGAATCAGAATTAAATATTCATATCGCACAAAATTTAGGTCATGCAGCTGAACTGTTAACTTCAGTAAGTAATGGGAAATAAAATGTTATTAGATAAAAATACAAAAGTATTAGTTCAAGGTTTAGGGAAAGACGGAAGCTTTCAAGCAAAAAAATCTATCGAATATGGAACTAATGTTGTCGCGTGTGTCCATCCAAATAGAAATGGTCAATTGTTTGAAGATAAAGTTCCTTATTTTGATACAGTAAAAGATGCAATAAATAAAACAGGAGCAAATGCAGGAGTCATTTATGTTCCAGCTCCATTTGCTTCAGATGCAATAATTGAACAAATAGATGCAGGTTTGGATCTCATAGTATGTATCACTGAAGGTATACCTGTTCATGATATGGTGAGGGTAAAAAGCTACTTGAAAGGTAAAAAAAGTAGATTAATTGGACCTAATTGCCCTGGAATAATTTCTCCTGAATTAAGTATAAAAATTGGAATTATCCCAGGAGATATTTGTAATGAAGGAAAAGTTGGAGTGGTATCACGATCAGGCACCCTTACCTATGAAGCAATTTCTCAGATAGGAGATGCAGGGTTTGGTCAATCTTTATGTATTGGTATAGGAGGAGACCCTATACATGGTACAACTTTCATTGATGCTTTAGAATTTTTTGAGAAAGATAAAAATACAGAATATATCGTTTTGATTGGAGAAATAGGTGGTACAAAAGAACAGCAAGCAGCAGAATTTATAAGGAATAATGTGAGCAAGCCCGTAGTCTTTACAATTGCAGGGACAACTGCTCCAAAAGGGAAAAGAATGGGGCATGCAGGAGCAGTAATAAGCGGGAAAATGGGTCTTGCTAGTGAAAAAATAAAGACGCTAAAAAGTGCTGGAGCTCATCATGCTGATGATCCTTCAAAAATAGGAGATACCTTAAAAAAAATAAGCTAAAAAAATTATTTTTGATCAGATGAAACATCATCAAATTTTGTTTTTTTATCCTCGTCTAGCTTTTCTGTGATATCAGAGGTTTTCCATTTATCAGATTTATTTTTATTAATTTGCTTATATAAATTATTTCTATTTATTTTTTTTATTTTTTTATAATATTCTTCGTCATCCATAACTACATCTTACTAGATTATACTGAATATCCTACAGATCCATCTATTCTCATTGGAATATTTTTTTGTAGTCTTGATTCATATTTTTGCTTACTAATTTGATTAAAATTCATACTAATTCCTATTCCTATACAATCTGGAACATTTATAAATCCATTTTTTCTTACCCAATCAGTTTTTATATCTTTATTAACAGGAGCTTCATCAATTGTAGAAAATTCTTGAGTAATAAAATTTGGAATAGATGCATCAATATTACAAGAAGCAGCAGTGATAACAGGACCTAAATAATTATGTGTCACTACTGGCGAATGATATGATTCGGCTATAGATGCAATTTTTTTTACATGAGTAATTCCCCCTGCTAAACCTAAATCTGGTCTAGCATATTGACTCCCTCCAATTTCAAACATTTCTTTAAATTCCCAAATATTATGCATTCTTTCACCATTAGCCACTGGCATTGAAATCTTTTGAGCTATCTCGGATTGAGATTTAATTGAATCTATTTGTATTGGATCTTCATAAAATAAAGGATGAAATTCAAATAATTCTTCAGCCAACGCAATAGCATTCATTGGATTTAATTTTCTATGAATTTCTAAAATTATATCTACCTCAATACCCGCTCCTTCTCTTAAAGCAGAAACATTTTCTTTTGTCTCTTTTATTAATTGAGATAATGACATAGATTGATAACCATCTGGGAGAGGATCAATTTTTATTGCTGTAAAGCCTTCATTCACAGCATCTATAGCATTTAATCTTAATCCTTCAGATGTTGTTCCTTGATCTGCTGCATCAGGTCTATCACTACCCATAAGAAGATGAAGTCTTATCTTATCCCTAACTTTTCCTCCTAAAAGTTGCCAAACAGGAGCTGAGTAATATTTACCTTTTATATCCCATAAAGCAATATCTATAGCACTTATAGCAGCAGTTAATATTGAACCCCTAAATGGGCCCATTCTATAAAGATATTGCCAGTGATGCTCAATTTTGAGGGGATCTTCTCCCAGTAAATAATCCTCAAAACTAGATATAATTGAATGTGTAGCTTCCATATAACCCCAACAGCCGGATTGCCCTATACCTTCCAAGCCATTATCTGTAATGATTCTTACAAAGTGGCTATTTCCAGATAAGATGGATTCAACTTTGTCTATTTTCATTTTTTCATTCCTTAAGTTTTTTTTAAACTATCATATTTATTTTTTTTATTAATAGGATAGGATAATATTTCATAGAATCTAATACAAAAATCAATAATAGCATGTACAAAGAATCATATATACATACAAATGATGTGGCCATAAATTTAGCTTCAAGAAAAAATTCAAAATCTAATATAAATATTTTTTTTGTACACGGATTTTTGGAAAGATGGCAATCTTGGATTCAGATAATGGACCTTCTACCAGAAAAATATAATGTTTTTTCTGCAGATCTAAGAGGATTTGGAAGATCTGGTAGAACTTTGGATAGTCACAAAAGATCAACATGGGCCAAAGATATTTCTCAAGTTATAAGTAAATTAGAAATTAAGAATATTTTTTTAGTTGGACATTCGTTAGGAGGGCCCATAGTTTCTGCAGTTGCAAACTACAACAAAAATCAAGTTTCTGGAGTTATATTAGAGGATCCATTTTTAGGTTCTCAACCTGTTGATAAAACAGGAAGAGCAAATAGAGGTAAACTTGTTGCGGACACTATAGATAACTCAAAAAATTTGAATGAAGCGATAAAAAATCTAATTAAGTTAAGACCAGATTGGAGAGATGATATTCCAGTAGAAATAGCTACTGCAAGAAAATTAACTGATAAATATTTATTGCAAGTTCCAAGAAAATTTAAGGATGACTTTTCTATAGAAGAAATATACAAACAAGTAAAATGTAGAATCATCTTAAATCATTCAAATCCAAATTTTGGAGGTATAAATTCTTCAGAAAAATTAGAAAACTTAAAAAATATCAATCCTAAAATAGAGATACAAAATTGGGAAAAATCTGGACACAATATACATAGAGACTTTCCAAAGGAATTTTCTGAAAAATTAATTAATTACATAGAAAAATGAAAAATTTTCTGACTAAAAATAATAAAAAACTTTCCTATAAAAAAATTGGCAACGGTAGTCCCATTATTTTTTTGCATGGTATAACAAGTTCTTCAAATACCTGGAATTCAATATATGAAGATATAAGCAAAATTAGGACTATATATATGATAGATTTTAGAGGTCATGGTTTTTCAGATCATTTTAATAGTTATAAGTGGGATGAATTAAGTGAAGACATAACTCTTTTTATTGAAGAAAAAATTGACTCTCCAGTAGATATTTTAGGGCACTCATTAGGTGCTTGTATTGCCTCTAAAGTAGCAGAAACATCTCCTGAAAATATTAGGAGTTTAATCCTAGAGGATCCTCCTTTATTTCATCATTCCAGAGTAGGCATTGAAGGCATAAGTAAAAGATTCAAATATAACTTATCATTGGCAAAATCATATAATTCCAAAGAAGAAATATTGAAAAAATTTAAAGAAAATTCAAAATTAGTAAATGTAAAAAATTTAGAAGATATTGCATTAAACTTAAGTAAACTTGATCATAAAGTACTAGAGCAAACAATTGATGGATCGGCATTAAGATATTTCAAGCCAAAAAAAATTATTAAGAATATTAAAAATATTAATACACTTTTATTAGTTGGAAATGAAAAAAAAACAGGTGAAGTTATTATAAAAAAAGAAGTAGATTTTATAAAAGAAAATATAAAAAATTTAAGTATAAAAAATTTTGATTGTGGGCATAATATTCATGAAGAAAAAACTAAAGAATATAAAGAAATAGTTATAAGTTTCTTACAATGATGGAAATATATAAAAGTTTTCTATTACTAATATACAGATCAAAGTAAATATACCTGCAATAATATCGTCACCTAAAACCCCATATGCTTTAGGTAATTTTTCAAACTTATTTATTGGAAATGGCTTAAAAATATCAAAAAACCTAAAAATAAAAAAAGATAAGACCAAAGCAACAAAATTAAATTCTATAAACATCATTGGGATAAACATACCTACCCATTCATCAAAAACGACATGATGAGGATCAGGATTTTCTTTTGTAATAGTCCTATTTATAGTAAAAATACCTAGTGGCAAGTAAAGGATTAGCATTACAAGATTCATTATAAAAAAAATATTATTACTCAAATTAAAAATATCTATCAATAGATATTTGGAAAAAATAAAATATAGTAAACAAATTAATGCAGCCCAGCTACCTCCCCCCCTTAATGGAAAATATCCTACATAAAACACAGTTGAAATAAGATTAGATAAAGTTTTCGAATTCATTTTTTTTCTTATGTATTATTAATCCAAGATAAAGAATCTAATGTGTTTATTAATGGCTTATACTCACATCCAACCCATCCTTTGTATCCAATTTGATCAAATACTTCAAAAATTTTAGGATAGTTTATTTCTCCTGTACCGGGTTCGTTTCTTCCTGGATTATCTGCAATTTGAACATGTCCAATTTTATCAATTATGTTTGATATAGTTCTTATTAGATCCCCTTCCATAATTTGCATGTGATAAACATCATAAAGAAGGAATGCATTACTATGATTTATTTTTTCAATCAATTGAATCCCCTGCTTTGATGTATTAATAAAAAAACCAGGCTGATCAATAACATTAATCGGCTCTATGAGAGCCATAATATTTTTTTCAAATAATTTTTCAGATGCAACTTTTTGATTATCAATTAATGTTTGATAAATTTCTTCATCATCAAATCCTTCAGGTTTTGTACCTACTCCTGTATTAATTCCTAAGCATCCAAGATTTGAAGCATACCTTAATCCTAAATCCAACCTTTCTAAAAAAAGATCTTTTCTATCAGGTCTTAATGCAATATTCCCTAAATTAGTATCAGGATCAGTAACTGGAAGATTAATAATTACATGCTTCAAGTTATGTTTATCAAGTTTCTCTTTTATTTGATCAATTTCAAGAGAATAGGGTGCTTGTAATTCAACTCCCTTAAAGCCAGATTTCGCTGCCTGTTCGTATCTGTCAATAAGTTCAAATTCATTGAACATAAATTGTAAATTTGCTTCTAGTTTAACCATTTTATTTTGTTAATTCATTGATCCAATTAAGACCACTTTCTGTTGAATTCAAAGGACTATACTCGCACCCAATCCATCCGTCATAGTTTTCTGACAAAAATGAAAAAATATTTTTATAGTTTATCTCACCTGTACCTGGTTCATTTCTGCCAGGATTATCCGCAATCTGAATATGTCCTATTTGAGATTTATTATTTTGAAATGTTCTAATTAAATCTCCTTCCATTATTTGCATATGGTAAATATCAAATTGTATTTTTACATTATCTTTAGCGGTTGAATCAACTATTTGCTTACAGTGATTAGTATTTGTAACAAAATAGTTAGGTGCATCAATTAAATTTAAGGCTTCAACCAAAACATTAATACCTTTATCCATTGTTTGATCTGACGCATAGATAAGATTTTCAATTAATGTGTCATTTAATTCATTTTTAGTAAATTTTCCGTTATCAATTCCAACAAGAACAGTCAATCTCTTACAGTCCAAAACATCTGCATACTCTATAGCTTGATGCACACCTTCTTGAAACTCTGATTTTCTGTCTGGATAGATTGCAATTCCTCTTTCTCCTGCAGCAAAATCTCCTACAGGAAAATCAAATAAAATTTGTTCTAAATTATTTTCTAGTAATTCATTTTTTATATCATCCTTTTCATAATCATAAGGAAAAAGATACTCTACTCCCTTAAATCCAAACTCAGAGGCTAGTTTAAATCTTTTCATAAAATCTTGCTCGTTATACAACATTGATAAATTTGCTGCTAAATTAATCATATTATTCTCCTTCATTTATTATTTTTGGTTTAATTTTATAAAAATTAGTTTCTTGTTCAAATATTTTTGCAATTCTTAAGACATTTAGGTCATCCAATTTTTTCCCTACAATTTGTATCCCTGTAGGCAACCCTTTAATGAATCCTCCGGGAATACTTATACTTGGACATCCAGTAGCTGTTATAGCATAACATAGACCCATCCAATCGATATATGTTTCAAGTTTAACTCCGTCAATTTCTTCAACATACTCAATATTTTTATCAAAAGGTAAGACACTTGTCGAAGGAAGAACAAGATAATCATATTTTTCAAAAAATTCAGCTATATTTTGATCAACTATTGATCTTTGTGATTCAGCTAAGCTAAGGTCTGTTGCTTTTAATTCAAGCCCTTTTTCAACATTCCAGATCAAAGTTTCTTTCATAAGGTCTCTATTTTTTACAATGTGCTCTTTATGAGCATTGGCAAATGTGTAAGCCCTATATGTTTGAAAAATATTATCAACATTCTCTAAGTTTGGAAATGATTCTTCCATTTCGAAACCTAATTTAGAAAAAATTTCTATGGAATTACCGAAAGCTTCTTTTATATCTTTGCTAACAGGATAAATTCCTAAATTATGACTAAAAGCAATTTTAATATTTTTGGGATCTGGTAATTTTAAATCTAAAAATCGTTCTGAAGATTCATTAATACTATTGCCTATTCTATTGTCGTATCCTGCCATACAAGATAAAAGAATAGATAAATCTTCTACATTTCTTGCCATTGGACCATTTACACTCATCATATTATAAGTAATATCTGCAGGTAATTGAGGAATCGTACCAATAGAAGTTCTAAACCCAACTACATTATTCCAAGCAGCAGGGTTTCTTAAGGATCCTCCCATATCACTGCCTTGGGCGATAGGAACCATTCTCATAGCCAAAGCGACTCCAGCACCTCCACTCGAACCTCCTGCAGTTTTTGAAAGATCAAAAGGGTTATATGTTGTTTTAAATACATCATTGAATGTATGAGAACCTGCTCCAAATTCAGGAGTATTACTTTTCCCAAGTATCAAAGCACCTGATTTTTTTATTTTTTTTACAACTAAATCGTCTTCATCAGGTATAAAATCTTTATAAATTCTTGACCCCATTGTTGTACGAATACCAGCCGTTTTATTCAAATCTTTTATAAGAATTGGGATTCCTGATAAAGGTTTATTATAATCTTTAGTTTTATCAATTTTTCTTGCATTATCTAATGCAAAATCAAGAGAAAATGTACATACTGCATTCGTCTTAGAGTCAAATTTATCAATTTGATCTGCATGAATATTAACTAATTCTTCTGAAGTAATATCACCTGAAAGAAGCATATTCTTCATTTTTTTGACGCTATGATTTAAAATTATCTTTTTTTCCGAATTTGAAAAATTTGTCATTACCACCACACTTTTCCATCAATATCATTAGCTATTTCAGAAAAATCTTTCTCATAAATCCCACTAGATAAATATTTCCAACCTCCATCTGCAAAAATAGTCACTATTATCGAATCTTCAAGTCTTTTAGACATCTTTACACATGTAGCCAAAGTTGCCCCTGATGACACTCCAACAAATAATCCATGAGTTTCCATCACTTTTTTTGTCCAATAAAATGATTCTTCAGCTTCCACCATTATTCTTCCATCTAATTTATCTAAATCTAAAATTGGAGGAATGTACCCATGCTCTATTGATCTTAATCCTTGCACCACATCATCAGGATGAGGCGCAGTTGCAATTATTTTTATTGAGCCATTAAATTCTTTTAATCTTTTCCCTACTCCCATTAATGTTCCTCCGGTTCCAAGACCTGAAACAAAATGTGTGACATCTGGCATTTGTTTAGTTATTTCTAATCCTGTAGTGTAGTAATGAGCTTTTATACTTGCTTGGTTTCCATATTGAAAGGGCATAAAATACTCAGGGTTTTCAGATGAAATTTTTTGAGCAAGCTTAATTGATCCATTAGTTCCTTCTTTTCCTTCAGAAAAAATTATATCTGCTCCAAATGATTTTAATAAAGATACACGCTCTTGGCTGACTGAATCAGGCATAACTGCAATCATCTTATATCCCTTAATCTTTGCAATCATTGCAAGACCAATCCCTGTGTTGCCAGATGTAGGTTCAATTATAGTTTGACCTTTAGTTATTTTGCCTTCCTTCTCAGCATCAAAAATCAAACATTTTGCTACTCTATCCTTGATAGACCCAGTAGGATTTTCACCTTCTAATTTAGCGTAGATCTTCACCGAAGAATTATGACTCAATGAAGAGAGGTCAACAAGGCTAGTATTACCTATATTCTTTAGCTGCCCTTGACTAAAATTATCTATGTTTAATGTTGCTTTCATAGTTTTAGCTAACTACTTTTACACCACAAAATATTTCATAATCTATCAATTCTGTAACCTCAGGATTATCACCACAGAGCTTACAATTCGGATTTTGTCTTATTTTTATTTCCCTAAATTCCATTCCAAGCGCTTCAATTAGCAACATTCTTCCCATAAGAGGTTCGCCTATTTCTAAAATAAGCTTAATAGTCTCTAATGCTTGGATTGACCCAACTAATCCAGGAAGAGCTCCTATTACTCCAGCTTCAGCACAACTAGGGACTTCTCCAGGTGGAGGTGGATCTGGAAAAATACACCTATAGCACCCATTTCCTGGAATATAAGTTGTAGCCTGACCATCAAAAATTAGAATAGCTCCATCAACTAACGGTTTCTTTAATAAAAATGCTGCATCATTAACCAAATATCTTGTGGCAAAATTATCTGCTCCATTTATTACAATGTCGTAATCCTTCATAATTTCAAAGGCATTAGAAGAATTAATAGGTTCTTCATGAATGGTTACATTGACATCAGGATTATGTGCAAGCAAAGTTTCTTTTGCAGATTCAACTTTTCTCTTTCCAACATCTGAATCTGTATGCAAGATTTGTCTTTGAAGATTAGATACATCTACTGTATCAAAATCTACAATTCCAATATTCCCTACTCCAGCCAAAGCTAAATATAATGAAACTGGAGATCCTAAGCCTCCAGCTCCTATAATCAAGACTTTTGAATCTAAAAGAGCTCTTTGACCTCTGCTACCTACGTTAGGCATTATAAGGTGCCTACTATATCTTTCCACTTGTGATGGATTTAATGGTGTTATTGACATTTATTTCTCCAAAATTTTATTAAAAAAAAACCCCCTAATTTGGGGGTTCGAACAATTATTAAACTATATTATCAATAGCTCGAACGCTTACTATTGCAACAGTTTATTAAAATTGTATTTGAATAACTCATAGGATCATTATATATAAAAAAGATAAAATTTATATTGATTAAATTATCAATAAATATAAAAATACAATCATATATTTTATATTCAAGGAGAAAGAATATGCCGTCTGGACAAAGACTCGAAGGTAAAGTAGCAATAGTTACTGGTGCTGGTACAAGAGGTGAAATTGCAGGTACGGGACAAGCTGCGGCTATTTTAATGGCAAGGGAAGGGGCCAAGATTTTACTTTGTGATATCGATGTAGAAAGAGCTGAAGAAACCTTAGATGTGATTGAAAAAGAAGGCGGAATTGGAAAGATTTTTATTGGAGATGTAACATCTGAAAAAGATTGTGAAGATATGATCAACGAATCAGTTAAACAATTCGGGAAACTAGATATTTTATTTAATAATGTAGGCGGCCCCGGTGGTGGAATGGTCACAGAAATCGAAGAAGAAGATTGGCATAGATCAATAGATCTAAATATGAAAAGTGCAGTTATGGGTTCAAAATATGCAATCCCTGCAATGGAAAAATCTGGGGGAGGTTCCATAATAAATGTCTCTTCAATTGATGGTACTCAAGCAGGTTCAACAAGGAATGTTCCTTATTCAATTTCTAAGGCAGCTATCTCTCATCTTTCTAGAATTATGGCTGTTCATCACGGCAGACAAAATATTAGAGTTAATTGTGTAGCGCCAGGGCATGTTTATGGAGCTTTTCCAAATAGATTCAAAAAAATGGATGACGAATGGAGAGACTTAAGAAGAAAAGCAGGACCTTTAGGTACAGAAGGAACTGCATGGGATGTTGGATGGGCTGTAGTATATCTAGCTAGCGATGAAGCAAAATGGATAACAGGTGTTGTTCTACCTGTTGATGCTGGGGTTCAAGCTGCATCACCATTATCAATGTGGGATGATCTAAATGACGAAGGTGGACCTAAAACAAGTATTGAATATTAAATTTTATAAATAGACTCTGCATTTTTAAAAAAAAACGCTTCTTTCTCTTCATTTGATAAATTTTTTGTTAAATCTTTATAAGAATTAATTACTTTTGAATAATCACTATAAAGACTATCTACAGGCCAATTAGTAGCAAATATAGTTCTAGAAATCCCAAATAACTCCATACACGTTTCAACATATGGAGCAATAGAGTCTTTTGTCCAATTATGATCTCCCATCCCAAGACCTGATATTTTACAAATAATATTTTCCATTTTTGAAATTTTAGACATACTATTTTTCCAGTTGTCATAATATTCTCTAGTACGGTAATCAGGATTCCCTGCATGATCTAGAACTATAATTATGTTTGGAAATGAATTGGCAAGATCTGAGAGTTTTTCCATTTCATCCCATCTTGCCGCAATGCTAGATATAAGCCCATATTCTTCTTGTAATTTAAAACCTCTTCTAAAATCGCCACTTATCAAATAATCTCCATTAGAAAAATCTCGTATACCCTTAAAATGTTTGTATTCTAGATGTTTTTCTATAACTTCTCTAGCATTTGGTGACCTTAGATCAACATGTCCTACAATTGCATTTGGAATTCCTGTTTCAATATAAGCATCTTCAAGCCATTTAGTTTCTTCAACTGGATCATCTGATCCAATAGCAGCTTGCACATGAATTGCTTTTTTCATTCCTAAATCTTTAGCTTCATTTAGAAAATCACTAGCAAGATAATTTTTTTTCCCAAGTTCGCTTAGAGGCAAATCTTCATCTGGTTGCCAATGCCCATAATGTAACTTTGGATGATTCATATCATAAAAATGAACATGAGAATCTATGAATTCAAAATTATCCTTAATCAATAGTTGCTCCCCCATCGATAACTAATTGGGTACCTGTAACGTAAGAAGCCTCATTTGAGGCTAAAAATAATGCTCCATAAGCTATTTCTTTAGGATCTCCATTTCTTTTTAGAAGTGCATCATTTCCGAAATCTTCATAAGCCTTATCAGGATCTAAGCCTAGAGATTCTATGTGTTGGTCTGTAGCTCTAGTACGTATAGAACCAGGACAAATTGAATTTACTCTAATATTATACTTTCCTAAATCCATCGCTAAACACTTACTTAACTGAATAACCGCCCCTTTTGAAGTGTTATAAGGAACAAATTCTGGCTGAGCTATAAAAGAAGAAACAGATGCAATATTTATAATATTACTATCTTTATTTTTCTTTAGAGAACTTAGAGTTTCTTTGACACAATTTGCATACCCAATAACATTTACTCCCAATACTTTATCCCAATCAGATGTATTAATATCTTCTATTTTTCCAAAAACAAAAGCTGCTGCATTATTTACTAAAATATTTATTTCTCCGTATTCTGTTATTGCTGATTGAACCATATTTTGAACAGAAGCAATATCTGATGTATCGACTTTTATATATTTAGCATTCCCAGATTCTTTATTAATATTTTCCGCAGTACTTAAGCCTGCATCTTCTTCTATATCAGCAACTATAACATTAGCTCCTTCTTTTGCAAAAAGTTCAGCAATAGCCTTACCTATACCGTTAGCACTTCCAGTGATTATAGCGTTTTTGTTCTTTAATCTCATTTTTTTCTCCTATTTAAAAAACTAATCTATATGAAAAACTTCTTCTAATTCAAGCATTGATTGATCAGGGGCTGCACCCTCAGGAATTTCAAAATAAGGAGACATTAGGTCTTGCCATTTTTTATTTATAGCCTCTTTTGACATCCCTTCTAAAGAATTTATAAAGGAATCTTTAGCTTCAAAATATCCAAACATTAAGCCATCTTTCCTCATAAATAATGAATAATTATTCCAACCGTTTTTAGTTAGAGCTATCTTCATCTCTGGCCAAACATTTTGATGATGAGCCTTATATTCTTCAATATAATCTTTGCGGACCTTAAGAATGAACCCCACTCTTTTCAAAGATGCCCTTTCGAGTTATTTATATAAATTTAGAAATTTAGATAAAGGAAACATATTTTTTATTCAAATTTGATTGCCTACTAGCTAAATCTTTAATTGAAATTTTACTCAAATGATTTATTAGTACCTCTTCTACCCCTATCCATAATTCTCTTTGGCTGCAAGCATCTGAATGGATACAAACATCTTCATTGTGGATACATTCAATTGGGGATAAGGTATAGTCTAAAAGCTTAATGATATCTGATACAAATAAAGATTTTGGATCACCTTTTAGTTTATGCCCGCCTGAAGGACCTCTATTAGATTCTATGATATCTGCTTTTTGCAATTCATTAGAAATTCTTTGAAGAAATTTCAATGGAACTCCTTGGTCTTTTGAGACTTCATCTGTCTTAATAAGTCCTTTATCATTATTAACTGAAAGGTATACTAAAAATCTTAGAGCATAGTCTATTTTCATCGGTATTAACATATCTATATACTAGCATATCTAGAGAAATTAGTTGTTTTTTGAGGTTTTTTAAGTTATATGATTTCAAATAAATTATACAATTAATGAGTTAGCATAACTGGATAAATAAGAATTGGAAAAATAATGGCTGAAGAAATTATCTTAGAAACTGAAAAAAGAAATACCTTTGGAAAAAAGAATAAAACCCTAAGATCTACAGGAGTAATACCTGTAAACATGTATGGCTTAGGAGATTCTATGAGCTTGCAAGTAAAAGAAGATACTTTATTTAAGACTTTAAAAGCAGCCGGTTATACGACTCCGATTAAAATATCAGTCAACGGTAAAGATGAAACATATACCTTAGTCAGAAATGTCGATAGACATCCAGTTACAGATGCTTTAGTTCATGTAGACTTTCTTAGAGTAGATATGGAAAAAGAAATTGAAGTTCAAGTTCCAGTAACTCTTACAAACCAAGATTCTGCCCCAGGTATAAGAGGAGGAGCTGGTGTTGTTACTCAAGGAGTTTACGAAGTTACAATTTTAGCAAAGCCACTTGAAATTCCATCAGAATTAATTGCCGATTGTTCTGTTTTAGAAAATTTGGAAATGTATGTTTTTGCTAAAGATTTAAATATCCCTGATAGTGCTACATTAACTTCAGATGAAGAGGCTCAAATTGCTTGGATTCAACCTCCTAGAGTTCAGGAAGAAGAAGTTGTTACAGCAGTTGTTGAAGGTGAAGAAGGTGCTGAAGGTGAAGAAGGTGCTGAAGGTGAAGAAGCTGATTCTGAATCTAGTGGATCTGAAGAATCAAATTAAATAAAAAAATAAATTCTTTAGATAATAGGAATTTTTAATAAAATTTAAATTAAATATTTGATTGTGAATATTATGTTTTTTGATGATATAAATGAAGCTCCAAAAGATCCTATATTAGGCTTAACTGATGAGTTTAACAAAGATAAAAATTTAAATAAAGTTAACTTAGCTGTTGGAGTTTATCAAGACGATAATGGATTAACTACAACTTTTGAATCAGTTCTTGAAGCAGAAAAAATACTCTTAGATATGAATATACCTAAGTCTTATAAGCCGATTGATGGAGATAAGGAATTTCTGAATAAATCTATTGAAATGGTACTAGGAGAAAAAATATTACATGACAATGAATCNTATCCCATTGCACTTAATACTCCTGGCGGTACAGGGGCTNTAAAATTAGTTTCTGAATTTCTAAACAATTTTTCTAGTAAATCAACTGTCTGGTTTAGTAATCCGACTTGGCCAAACCATAAACCTATTTTTGAAGCATCAGGATTTAATACAAATGGATATGAATATTTTGATAAAGAAAAAAATATTGTAGATTTTGAAAATATGATTAACAGTATTAAGAAAATACCNGCTGGCGATATTATTGTTCTACATGGATGTTGCCACAACCCAACTGGATGCGATCTTAGTGATAATCAATGGGATGAAATAAGCTCTGTACTTAAAAATAATAATATTATAACTATCTGCGACTTCGCATACCAAGGTTTAGGTGATGGGGTAGATGAAGATGCATCAGGTGTAAGAATACTTTCAGAAAAATTAGAAGATATTTTTATTTGCTCAAGTTACTCTAAAAATTTTGGATTATACAGCGAAAGAGTTGGGTGCCTAATTTATAAAAGTGGAGATGAAAACAAATCAAAAAAAATATTAAGCCAACTTAAGAAAACAGCTAGAACAATATACTCNAACCCTCCAGCTCACGGTTCTGAAATTGTAAAAATAATACTAAATGACAAAAATCTAAAAAGTTTGTGGCTTAAAGACTTAAGCAGTTTAAGAAATAGAATAAGAGAAATGAGAGTTTCTTTAAACTCTAACCTTATTGAATTAGGCTGCAATAAAGATTTTTCTTTTATTGTTGATCAAAATGGTATGTTTAGCTTTAGCGGTATAAGAACAGAAGATGTACAAAAATTAAGAAACGAATACTCAATTTATATAGTTGATTCTGGAAGAGTAAATATAGCTGGAATTACTAGTAAAAATATAAATTATATTAGTGAAAGTATAAATAAAGTAGTATAAAAGTTTCTAAAGCTCTCCTTCAAGGCTTTGAAAAACCAAACCCGCAGGAGGCTTAGGGAGAAAATTAGTTACTTTTGGAGGTAAAACCTCTCCAGACTGAACTGTTTTTACAAAATCTTTCATAGGTATAGGTCTCATAATAAACACAATGATTTTGTCATTAATTTGTAATTGATTATTAATTTCATCAAGGTCTGTTTCAAAAGAAATATTATCTTCAAAATTACTATTTAATTTTTCTTGAAGAAAATCATCATGAAGAAATGAATAATCATTATTTTTTGAAGTATTATTATTTGAATATGAGTATGAATTTATTTCAGATTCATCTTTGATTATTATCCCAAAAGAAATCTCATTATTATTCTCTAAAGTTGATTCATAAAAAGATTTTAGATATTTAGTATCTTCAAGCGAAAAATTTTTTTCTAGAAATGAAATATTTTTATCTGAAATAATATCATTTATATATTTAGATATGTTTTTATCTGATTTTATATACCTATGATATGAACGCGTTACTAAACCAGGTTCATTCATAGAAATCAGTTGAATCATTCTATAATTTATTGATTCATTTTCCTCAATTGTTCTATATTTTTTTATTTTTGAAAGATATCTCAATCCAGCCTCATATCTATGATGTCCATCAGCAATATATATTTTAGATTTATTAAAATTTTCTGTTATCAAGGAAATAGTACCTTTGTCAGTCACTCTCCATACCTTGATTTTTTGTAAGTAATCAGGCTCAATATCAATATAAGGTTTTTGACCAGATATTGATTTTACTAAATTTGCAATAGTTGCCCTAGAGTCATCTTCATAAAGGCAAAGTAAAGGACTATAATTTGACTTTGCAACTTCCATCAAATTTTGTCTATCCTCTACCCACTCTTCTCTGGTCTTTTCATGTGGAATTACTACTTTTTTTTCATAGTCTTCAACTTTTATTGCACATATAAAACCTTTTCTTCTAATAATTTGATCTCCAAAAGTAAATTCTTCTTCCGTTACATATATAGATGGAGAATCATCTTGNGTTAGAACTTCATTTTTNATCCAAGAATTTTGAATTTGAGCTGCAGAAAAATACGGNTCTTCATACATACCTCTAATTCCAAGTTCTAANCGAACAGTATTNTAGTCAGAAATTTTATATAGCTTTTCTTGCAAAGTTTCAGATATGCTATCAAAAGGAGGACATATATTTTGAGTTAGATCTCCAGAAATTTCTTGATTATATCTAATTCCTTTAAAAGGTCTTAATTGTGCCATAATTTATATAAAGTAGGTTTGTATATCAATTAGAATATCAGAAAGATTATCAAAAATAATAATTATGTTTAGAAAATTTTTTATAGTTTTATTATTTATATTTATTTCTTGTTCTTCTGAAACTCCTGAAACAGTTGAAATTGTAAAAACTGTTATCGATGANACTCAAATAAACTCATTGAATCTTGAATTGAATCAACTAAATAATGAGTTGATAAAAGCTGAAAAAAACTACAATGACAAAGTTGGTTATTTAGAAAATGAAATAAGGTCAATCAATAATAAATTAGTAGAAGCTGAAGAGCAGAATAAAATTTCTAGATCTGAACAATTGAGTTCTAATGATAGATTAATTACTTCAAATTCAAACTTAACTGAATCTTTGGATGAATTGAAAATAGAAAATGAAAGCTTAATTGAAGAAATAAGCANTCTTACAGAAAATTATAATTTAGAAACTGAAAGTTTAAATTCTCAAATATATGGTATTTCCAAATCATTAAATGCTCAATTAGCAATCAAGAATAATGAAATCAGACAATTAAAGTCTGCTAGATTAATTGAAGTAGAAATTACAGCAACCCCTACTATAACACCTACTCCCACTTTGACACCTACTCCTACACCCACACCCACTATGACTCCAACACCTACTGTTACTCCTACCCCAAAGCCTGGTATTACTCCAACTCCGACACTAATAATGCCTACAGCTACTCCTTTTCCAACTCCTACCCCAAGACCTACTGCTACACCGATTCCTGTATTTGTAGGTGAATATCAAGCATTTAACTCTACAGAATTAGAATTCCCAATGGAAAATCCTATTGGAAAGATGGCAGGTAAAATTGAGAACTTTACAGATCTAAGTAGAACAATCGTAATAAAAGGTATTGAAGGCAAGGCGGTGAGGGATTCAAACAATAATGGAGATTTAACTGATGAATTCAGTCCATTTGTTATGTGTAGCTATGGAAGTGATGTGAGTTTGGCACCAAATGGAATGTTCAATTCTAAATGTAAAGATGGAAGAAATGCAAGAACAGTAGAATATATTGTAGTTTCCGTTGATAACGGNTCAGTAAAACCTTGGCAATTTTGGAAAAAAACAACTCCAGAAATAAACCTAGAGATAATTAATGGTTCTATATTAGCGGAAGGTAATGATGTTCTTCATTTTGCTTATAATACCAACCTAGATATTTCAAAGTTTTCAACCAGCTATTTCTCATCAACAACTATATATAACGACCCTGGATCATTAAAAATAAAGTCATCACATAATATGCCAATGTTGATTAAAGATTTTGACGGAGATGGNAATATAACAGATTCTGATTGGTACAGANTAAATGTTACTGATGAATTCAATAATCCAATCTCTGACTCTGCAACAGGCAGAGATCTTTCTGAATTCTTCAAGGTAATATCTCCATCTTCATGTAATGATACTAGTATAACTATGTTGTATACGGGAAATTCTGAAAACATATATGATCAATATCCAATGTTTGATTTTTTCTATTTTGGAATTGAACATTTCATAGAAGAATACATTTGGGAAAACTATCAAGATTCAGGTTATTCTCAAACAGCTGATCTTTGCCAATAAATAAGATAAGAATATAGTAATAGAAACTAATAAAATCTATAATTTGAATTAGAACTATTTATATTTTTTATGACATCTAAAGAAATTAATAACAGGATAGAAATTCTCAGAAAACAGCTTAATCAAGCTAACAAAGAATATTATATTGAAGAGACTCCGTCTTTATCAGATTTTGAATATGATAAAAAATTCTTCGAGCTCTTAGATCTTGAAAAAAATAATACTGATTTAATAACTCCAGAATCTCCAACTCAAAGAGTAGGGTCAAATCCTGCTTTAGAATTCAATCAGGTCACGCATTCAATTCCTATGCTTAGTTTGTCTAATGTATTTGGGGAAGAAGAAATGGAAGATTGGATAGAAAAAACTTCTAAAGCTGNAGATCAAGATATATTTCCATTAGTTTGTGAACTAAAAATAGATGGATTAGCAGTTTCAGTTAAGTACGAGAATGGAAAATTATTTCAGGGGGCAACAAGAGGAAATGGAATAGAGGGAGAAGATATTACAACTAATGTTAAGACTATTAGATCTATTCCTCTTTCAATAGAAGAGCGTAATGGAATAGAGATAAGAGGAGAAATATACTTTCCTAATTCTAAATTTAATAGGTTTAATTCTGAAAGAGAAAATGAAGGGTTAAGTACCTTTTCTAATCCTAGAAATGCTGCATCTGGTTCTGTTAGACAATTAGATCCTAAAGAAACAGCTAAAAGGCCATTGGATATTTTTTTCTATAGCTTGTATGACTTAGATGGCGAAGAAATCTTTAACTCTCAATATGAATCTTTGATTAAAATGAAACAATTAGGGTTTAGAACGAATAAAAATTATAAAAAAATAAATAATAAAAAAGAACTATTTGAATACATAGAACAATGGTCTAAAAGTAGATTTGATTTAGATTACGGAACAGATGGGATTGTAATAAAAATAGATAATACTGAAATTCAAAATAAACTTGGAAGTACAGGAAGAATACCTAAATGGGCCACAGCCTATAAATTCCCTCCTGAAGTAGTAGAAACAATAATAAAAAAAATAAACTTCAATATTGGAAGAACAGGAGTTTTAACCCCTTGGGCTGAGTTGGAACCTGTATATATAGATGGAGTTAAAATAAGTCGAGCAACTCTTCATAATAGAGACGAAATTGAGAGAAAAGATATCAGAGAAAAGGATCTTGTAGAGTTACAAAGAGCAGGCGAGGTAATACCTCAAATATTAAAGGTTTCAGGAAAAAATAAAAGAGATTCAGATTCAGGAAAATTCACATTTCCAAAGTTTTGTCCAGATCCATGTAATAGCGAATTACTACACTCTAAAGATGAAGTATCGGTAAGATGCATAGATTCATCTTGCCCTAATAAATTTGAGAGACTTCTACAATATTTTGCTTCAAAAAACTGTATGGATATTGATGGTTTAGGATCAAGGATTTGCAGCGTTTTATTCAAGGAAAAACTTATTACAAGTCTTGATGAAATTTATTTACTAAAAAACAGAAAAAGTGAATTATTAGAGATTGAAGGTTTTGGCGATTTAAGTGTTGATAAACTTCTAGAAAGTATAGAAAATTCTAAAGAGAAATCATTTAGTAATTTACTCACATCTTTTGGAATTGAAGGGGTTGGTGTAGAAATTGCAGATCTAATAACCGAAAAAATATCGAATTTAATAGAAATAAAAGAATACTCAAAAGATCAAATTGATTTTAGAGAATTTTTAGAAAATATTGACGGAATCGGACCTATAGTCGCAGAAAAAATAATTATATGGTTCAAAGAAGAAAAAAATATTGATCTTATTGAGAAATTTATTAATCTCAATATTGGAACAAAAATAGTAGGAAAACAATCTATATCAAGTTCCCTTGATGGAAAAATATTTGTAGTTACAGGTTCTTTTGATAAATATAGTAGAAATGATATTGAAACTATAATAAAAGACAATGGAGGAAAAGTTACTAGCAAAGTATCATCTAAAACAGATCACTTGATATTAGGAGAAAATCCTGGGTCAAAATTAGACGATGCTCAAAATAATAATGTAGAGATAATAGATATATCAGATTTATTAAATTTAATTTCAAGCTAGAAAGTAATATGAATAATTGGTTAATTTTAGGACTTGGAAATCCTGACAAAAAATACGAAAAAACAAAACATAATGTACCTTGGTGGGTTTTAGATATTTTAGAAAATAAGTTTTCTAAAAATAAACAATATGAAAAAAACGAGAAAAATCATTTCGAAGTACGATTAGATTTTGATCTATATAGTTTGTATCTTGTTTATCCTTCAACATACGTAAATAACTCTGGAGTAGCGATGAAAGACTTGCTTCAAAAAGAAAAATTTTCTTTAGAAAAAACGATTGTTATTTCAGACGATATAAGACTAGAAGAGGGCAGATTAAGAATTAGAAGAAAAGGAAGCAGTGGTGGACACAATGGATTAAATTCTATTATAAACCACATAGGATCTGAAGAGTTTTTGAGGCTTAAGATTGGTGTAGGAAAGCCACATGAAAATGAAGATCAAATAAAATTTGTACTTTCAAAAGTAAAAAACTTTGAATTAGTAAATAATAGTTGCATTGAAGCGGCTGAGGCTTGCATAAGTATTATAGAAGAAGGAACTAAAACAGCTATGGAAAAATATAATGGAGTATAAGAAATGAGTAAATTATTTGAACCAATAAAAATTAGAGAAGAAATTATTAGAAATAGATCATGGGTTTCACCAATGTGTCAGTATTCTTCTGAAGATGGGTTTTCTAACAATTGGCATATGGTTCATCTAGGATCTAGAGCTGTTGGGGGTGCCGGTTTAGTTATGACTGAAGCAGCAGCAGTAGAACCTGAAGGCAGAATAAGTCCATGGGATCTTGGAATATGGAAAGATGAGCATATTCCTGGATTGAAAGAAATTACTGATTTTATTATTTCACAAGGTTCTACTCCTGCAATCCAAATTGCCCATGCAGGGAGAAAAGCATCTACAAAAAGACCATGGCAAGGTAGAGGTAAAATACTAACTGAAGATGGTGGATGGGTCCCTAAAGGGCCTAGTGCGATTGCATTTGATGAAGAATCTCAAGTTCCAGAAGAGATTTCAGTTACAGAAATCCAAAAAATTATAGATAAATTTGTTTCCGCGGCTAAAAGATCTGTAGAAGCTGGATTTAAGTGTATTGAACTCCATTTAGCGCATGGATATTTGGCACATGAATTTTTTTCTCCTCTGTCAAATACAAGAGAAGATGAGTTTGGAGGAAATTTTGAAAATAGAACAATTTTTGGTGTTGAAATTGCAAAAAGAATAAGAGAAGAAATTGGAGAAAATATTCCTCTAATTGCAAGAATATCTGTTACTGAATATCATGAAAATGGATGGGATACTAATTCATCTATTGAGTTCTCCAAAAAACTAAAAAGTGTAGGAGTAGATATGATTGACTGTTCTTCTGGAGGTAATTATTCAGAACAGAAAATTGAACTAGGACCTGGCTATCAAGTTCCTTTGTCTAAAAGTATTAGAGAAAATGCAAAAATACTTACTGGAGCAGTTGGATTAATAACAGAAAATAAACAAGCTGAAGAAATCTTAGCAAATGGCGAAGCCGATATTATATTCCTTGGAAGAGAATTATTAAGAAATCCATACTGGAGCCTTTATTCAGAAGGACAAATAGAAAAATGGCCTGTGCAATATCAAAGATCTTTTGAAGGTTCAAAAAAGATAAATTATATTAGAGAAATCTAAATTGATTCAAATCCAGTATAAGGGACAAGAACTTCTGGAATAATTATAGTCCCGTCTGGCTGTTGTCCATTTTCTATTATGGCAACCCATATTCTTGGTAAAGCTAATCCTGAACCATTTAAGGTATGAGGAAATGATGTAGGAGAAGATTGGGTTTGTTTATATCTTGTATTATTTCTTCTAGTTTGAAAATCAAAACAGTTAGAAATTGAAGACACCTCAAGCCATTCTTTTGAACCAGCAGCCCATACTTCAATGTCAAAAGTTATCCCTGACTGGAAACCTATATCTCCAGTGGACAATTGAATTAGTTTGGATGCTAACCCTAATCTATCACATAAGCTTCTAGCATGATCAATCATTTTTTCTAAATCTTGCATAGAATTTTCAGGTTCAACAAACTTAAACATTTCCACTTTAAAAAATTGATGAACTCTTTTGATACCTCTTATATCTCTACCCGCAGAAGTGTGTTCTTTTCTAAAGCTTGGAGTTCTAGCAACATAACTTAATGGTAATTTGTCTGGTGATATTATTTTTCCTTGATGCAAAGCATTTAGTGAAACTTCAGCGGTAGGTATTAACCACAAATCTGTTTCTTCATCTCGATATAAATTATCCTTAAATTTAGGCAGATTCCCCGAACCTATCATCGTCTCTTCTTTTACTAAATATGGTGGATCAATTTCTGAGTATCCAAATTCATCCGTATGAGTATCCATCATCCAATTCATTAAAGCCCTATGTAATCTGGCTCCTTTTTCTTTCAAAACAAAAAATCTTGCTCCTGAAATATTTGCCCCAGCTTCTAAATCTAAAATATCTTTATCAGGACCAATATCCCAATGAGGAATAATATATTCTTCTTGCTTAAGAGATCCCCTAATATCTATCTCTATATTTGCAGAGTCATCTTTCCCTACAGGAACTGAATTATGAGGAAGATTAGGGATCTCAAGCATTATATTTTTTAGTTTTTCATTGATTTTGCTTAATTCTTTATCAATGTTTCTTAATTCTTCAGACAGATTTTTTATAAAAGATGTTTCTTTTTCTGTAGGTTTTCTTTTTTCATTACCTATGTTCTTTGAAATTTCATTTCTCTGAGATCTTTTTTTATCTCCTTCGGTAATAAAAGTACCCCTAGAATTACTTAGAGAAATAATTTCATCTAAATTAGCTACATCATAACCTCTATTCAAAAGTCCTTCTGAATATAAGTTTTTATTTTCTATAATTTTTTTTATATCTAACATTATTCTCTCGACCTCAATTGAGGAAATAATAAAACTTCTCTTATTTGATCTTGCTCTGTTAGCAACATTACAAGCCTATCTATTCCTATACCTAGTCCTCCTGTAGGAGGCATCCCATGCTCAATTGAAACTAAAAAGTCTTCATCAAGCCTATCTGCTTCCTGATCTCCTACATTTTTTCTAAGATTTTCTTGTTCAATAAATCTATTTCTTTGATCTATTGGATCATTCAATTCTGAAAAAGCATTTGCTAATTCATGACCTAAAACAAATGCCTCAAATCTTTCAACTATTTCTTCCGAACCTGGTTTTAATTTAGCCAAGGGTGACATCTCTATAGGATAATCTAGTAAAAATGTAGGCTTTAATAATTTTGTTTCAACTCCCTGAGAAATAAGCCGATCCAACAAAACTCCCCAGGCTTCATTAGTATCAGCGACATATCCTTTTTCAATCATTTTTTTTGATAACAATTCACTTGTCTTAAAATCTAGGAAATCAATTCCAGTATTTTCAATTATAGTTTCTCTTAAGTCTATTCTGTCCCAAGGGGGAGCTAAATCAATATATTTATCTTCAGAAATCTTAATTTTTGTTGATCCATTAACTTCGAGGGCAACAGATGAAACAAGGTCTTCAACCATCTTCATTACTGTATTATAATCTTCATAAGATTCATATGATTCCATTGTAGTAAACTCAGGATTATGATCGTGATCAATACCTTCGTTTCTAAATAATCGTCCTATTTCATAAACCTTTTCAATGCCACCAACAATAAGTTTTTTTAAGTGTAATTCTGTTGCAATTCTTAAGAATAGTTTTTTATCAAGAGTATTATGAAAAGTTTCAAATGGAATAGCTCTGCCTCCAGCTGGGATATCAACCAAAATAGGTGTTTCAACTTCTAGAAAACCTTTGTTATTCATAAAATTTCTAACAGCAGAAACAATTTTTGATCTTTTTATAGCTATTTCTTTAGATTCATCATTAGAAATCAAGTCTAAATATCTTTGTCTATATCTTATTTCATTATCTTTTAGGCCTGACCACTTATCAGGTAAAGGTCTTATAGATTTTGTTAGTAACGTAATTTTTTTT
This sequence comes from Chloroflexota bacterium, assembly GCA_002699165.1. GTDB lineage: Bacteria > Chloroflexota > Dehalococcoidia > Lucifugimonadales > Lucifugimonadaceae > TMED-70. The sequence goes on from PABO01000011.1 coordinate 46,869, forward strand.
AAGTCTAATGTGACCTCGCCACGTCTAGTCCTGAAAATAACTCCATCAACTCCTATAATATCTCCAATATCTAATAGATCTAGAAAATCTTTAGAAATTTCATTATCACCATCTTTATAATGAAGTTGAATTTTTCCTGACTGGTCCTTCAAATCTAAAAAAACAACTTTACCCATTCCACGCTTTGCCATTACTCTACCTGATATAGAAAAAATTTCTGAAGAAATATCATTTTCAGACTCTTCACTTTTTATAAAAAAGTCCAGAACATCTCCTATAAATTTTCTGTCAGCTTCCCAACGACTTGGATATGGATCAATATCTAATTTTTTAATTCTTTCAAGTTTTTCAATTCTATCTTTTATAATTCTGTCTTCAGAGGAGTTTTCCATAAATTGTTTTTCTTTAAATTTTTATATTAAGTAATTTTATAACTTTTTTTTACAGAAGCCTTACTAGATTTCCAGTTCAGATTTAGTTTAATATCTAATATTATAGTTTTAAAACAAATTTTTTATTTATATGAACATAAAAAAACCTAAGCATATTTCATCAGAAAGATTAATCCTAAGGCCCATAGTAATAGAAGATCTTGAAGTCATTCAAAATTATTCTATTGATACAGAATGGCATAGATTTTTAGATTTTCACACTAAAGAAAGCGTTGAAGAATTTGTAACTAAGGCAGTAAATTCTCCTTGGGAAGAACATGCTAGGTTTTCTATAATGTTTGATAATCATATGGTAGGTGGAGTTGGACTTTATATAGAAATGAAAGAAAAGAGAGCTGAAATAGGATATTCATTATCTAAAAATTATTGGGGCAAAGGAATCATCCCTGAAGCTGTCACTAGGGTAATTAAGTATGGATTTGAAGAAATGAAACTCGAAAAAATTTTTGCACAAACAGACTTAAGAAATACTCCATCTCAGGCAGTAATGAAAAAAATGAATATGACAAAAGAAGGAACTTTTAGAAAGCATAGTATTGCTCAAAATAAAAGAAGAGATATTGTTTATTATTCTATACTAAAGTCTGAATGGGAAAATAAATAAATTCTACCAGCATGTTTCTCCGCCATCAATTACTAATTCAGAACCTGTTACCCATGAAGATTCATCTGAAGCTAAATATAGAGCACCATAAGCGATATCTTCCGGGGTTCCTAATCTGCCCATTGGAGTCATAGCAAGTCTTTCATCTCTTACTTCTTCAATGGAATGAATATCTTCGGTCATTGGAGTGTCAGTAAAACCTGGATGAATGGAATTTGATCTAATATTATGTTTTCCATATTGAGCAGCAATTGTTTTAGTAAATATTCGTGAAGAACCTTTAGAAGCATGATAGGCAGTTGAGCTTCTTGCACTTCCTACAATTCCAAAAATTGAAGAAATATTAATAATTGAACCTGATTTATTTTTTTTCATATTACCTATTACATTCTGAGTGCCAAGCATTACTGCAGTAGAATTTACTGCAAAAACTTTATCCCATTCAGATTTTTTCATTTCTTCAAAATTTGATCTTAAGGACATTCCAGCATTATTTACCAATATATCTACTTTACTCCATTTTTCTAAAATTATTTTTATACAATTTTTCCATTTTTCTTCATTGGAAACATCAAAATTAAAGCTTAGTAAATTATCTTTAGAATTTATACTTTTTTCAAAAGTTTCTAACTTGTCAGAATTATTATCAATTACGCATATTTTAGATCCTTCATGATAAAAAATTTTTGAAATTGCTTCACCTATGCCAGATGCCCCTCCAGTAATAATACTCACTTTGTTTTTTAGCCTAGTCATATAAACTCCTACTATTAAATTACTTAGAAAAACTTTATCATAAAAAAAAAATAATTTATTATAAAAATAAAGAAAATAAAAAATGGTACAAAATCCAATTAATTTTGGCTCAAATAAAAAAGAAACAAAAACTGAGAGACCTTGGGGTAGTTTTGAAATTCTTTGTAAAGGACCAGGATATCAATCAAAAAGATTAATAATTAATCCTAAAAGTAGGTTATCTCTTCAGACTCATAAACATAGAGATGAGGAATGGGTTATAGGAAGAGGAACTGCACAAGTTACTATTGGAAATAATAAAATTGTCCTTGGCAAAGGAGAATCAGCAAGCGTTCCAAGAACAATAGCTCATAGAATCGAAAATATATCTGAAATAGATCCACTTGAAATTATAGAAGTTCAAATAGGTGACTATATCGATGAGGATGATATTGAAAGATTAGAAGACGATTATGGAAGATAAAACTATTGGTTTTGTTCCAGCGTTATATTTTCATTTTCAGCTGGATCATCAAGTAAATCTAACCCACTTCTAACCTGACTCAATATTGTAGAAATTCTTTCCTCTAATGCATACAAAACTTCTTTAGCATAATTATCAGCACCATCTCTTCTATCGGCTGAAACTTGCTCAGATTCTTCAAGCATTCTACTTGATTCTTGTTGTGCATTTAATACAATGCCTTCTGATTGAGATTGAGCTTCGTTTATCATTTCTTCAGATTTTTTATTTGCACCTTCTATAATTGATGTTTCTTCAATCATAGATTCTGCTTGTTCTTCAGCTTTAGCTAAAATCCCTGCAGCATCTCTTTTAGCAATTTCTCTCATAGTAGAGGCTTCTTCATCTGCATAGTTTCTTATTCTTGCAGCTTCTTTGTCAGCCTGATCTATAATCGCTTCTTTTTGCCTTGAAACCATTCCTGCTTCATCAAGTTCACTAGGCAACCCAGATATTACTTGGTTTATAATTTCAACAGCCTTAGACTTATCTAAACCTTTTCCAGGTATTAACGAAGTAGAATCACTTATTAATTTTTCTAATCCTTTTAGTTCTTCAATAATATTCATATTTCCTCCAATAAATAAATTCTATTCCATTAATACATCAAAATACTTTAATTTTTTATGCAGATTTTTTTATTCTTTTCATAAATGGTGCAAAAACATGATCCGGTACGAGAGAACTTATGTCTCCACCTAGAAGAGCAATTTCTTTTACTCGACTAGAGCTAACATATTGATATTTGAGAGAAGAAATCAAACATACTGTATCTATATTTGAATTCATTTCTCTATTTGTCAAAGCCATTTCTCTTTCATATTCGAAATCAGCTCCAATTCTTAATCCTCTTATTATTACGGTAGATCCTAATTCTTGTGCTAAATTGACAGTCAATTTATCAAATTTTGTTACATTCACATTACTTAATTTTGATACAGTTTCATGAATCATTTGAACTCTTTCATCAACATCAAAAATTACATTTTTCATAGACCCAGAATAAACACATATAGTTACTTCATCAAATAATTTTGATGCACGTTCGATAATATCAAAATGCCCCATAGTTACAGGATCAAACGTTCCTGGATAAATACTTTTTACCATAATGTCCTCTCAAGAAGCATACACAGAGATCATTGTGTCTCCATATTTTTTTTCTTGTTTCTTTTTAAAGATTTTATACTCATCACTCAACTTTATTCTAGATGAATGTTCTAAAAATATCTTAGTTTTTTCATGTACAAGTTTATAATTAATTAGTTGCTCAAGGATTTTATCAAAGGGTTTTTGATCATATGGAGGATCAATAAAAATAAAATCAAAAACTTTATCAATTTTATTTAATTGAGTTTCACAATTTGCCCTAATTAACATTGATTCACCTTCAAAATTCATTTTTTTTAGTTTGTTTTTGATAATAGTTAAGAATTCATGATTTATATCAACAAAAAAGCAATTTTTAGCACCCAAATCTAAAGATCTAATCCCAATAGCGCCTGTCCCCGTGTACAAGTCAAGAAAATTTTTACCTTCTAAGTTTGCATGTCCAATCATAGAAAATAGTGCTCCAAGTACCTTGGATGTAGTCGGTCGTAAATTTTGATTTTTAAATTTTTGTCGTTTCAAGATTTCTTTCAATCGTTTGAAAATTTTCTCTAAGATTTTGAAAAAAATATTCAATCATATTATCAATTTTTTCTTCTGATCTAAAAATTTTAAATCTTAATTCTTTTGAATTCTTAAATCCTTTAGAATAATATGCTAATTGTTTTTTTATTTGTAAATCTATATTTCTTGGAGTGAAAAAATCTTTCATCAATTCAATATGATTAGATATATCCTTAATAATTTTATTCAACTTATCTTTATCAGATAACTTTTGATAATTATCGTTAAAAATCCATGGATTCCCTATTGCTGCTCTTCCTATCATAACTGAATTACATCTTGTAAAATCAAGCATTGCCTTTGCATCGTTAAAAGACTTAATATCACCATTGCCAGTTATGGGAATCTTTACTTCAGCAACTATTTTTTTTATTAATTCCCATTTTGAAAGTCCTTCATATCTTTGATTCCTTGTCCTCGGATGAACAGTTATCGCATCAACACCCTCATCTTCTAACATTTTTGAAAATTCTACTGCATTTTCATTTTCTTCATTCCATCCACTTCTAATCTTTGCTGTTAATGGAATATTTGTTACATTTCTCATACTTCTAACTAATTTTGATGTCTCAAAAATATCTTTCATCAATGCAGAACCTTTTCCTTTTTTAGTAATTTTAGGAACAGGACATCCCATATTTATATCGATAATATCAGCTCCCATTTCTTGCAGTATAATAGATGCTTCTGACATTATTTTTATATCGCATCCTAAAAGCTGCATTGCTATTGGTTTCTCTCTTGCATAAAAGCTAGATATTTCTTTAGTTCTAATAGATCGATTATAGACTAAAGATGTTGCATCAATTTCTTCAGTAGTTACAAATCCTGAATTATTCAATAAGCACATCTCCCTAAATGGAGAATTTGTTACTCCCGCCATTGGAGCTAATCTCATTTTATTTTTTTCTAAAAGTTTTTTTATCATATTAATAATTTTCAAATAATATATTTGATAACTTCTCTCCTTGAGCTGCATAACCAACCGATCTATGAACTTCATTTCCTTTTTTATCAAAAATCAAATAAGTCGGGGTACTTACAATTCCATAAAACTTTAATGTTTCAGTCACATCTTCAAGGTATCTGTTAGAAACATCTATAATAAGAAAATTCACATCTTCAGAATGTTCTTCTTTCAAATCCTTAAGTGCAACTTCTCCCATTTTGCAATAAACGCAAGTTTCACTCCATCCTTCTAAAAAAGTTGGTTTACCTGAATCTATAATATTTTGAATTTGAGTAAGATCAGTAATTATTCCCATTTTTCTATATTGAGCTTGTCGCAATAATTCAAAACTTTCAAATGCACCAAGATTAAACTTAAGGTCTTCATATAATTCAGAATCATTATTATTTTTCCATAATGAATAATCATTTTTAAATGTTCTTACTAATTCATTTTTTTCTTTATCAAGATTTTTATAAATATAAGATGATTCATCTACTTTAGAAGAAGATGTACAAGAAATTAACAATATGCTAAAAATTATAAAAATATATTTCATTTCTTAATTATATTTGTTTTGAGCGGGCAAGAAAAATATTTGGCACAAGAGAAATAAGTAAAAATAAAACTGAAGAAAAATAAATAAATTTCCAAGCATTTAGAAAAACCCTCATTGAATCATCGTCTAATGAGTTCAAACCTGCAATATCTCCATTATAATTTGCTCCGATAATTAAGAATGCAGTCATAATCAATGTAGAAAGGGTTTGGCCAAATGTATTACCCATATTTCTAATAAAACTTATTATTGAAGAAACAAATCCTACTAATCCTTTATCTAATGAGCTGTAGGTTAANGCCATATTTGGTGATCCCCAAAATCCCATTCCCAATCCACTAATTAGAAGAATAATAGTTATAAACGATTTAGAAGTAGTTATATTAAATTGAGAAATAAAAATATATGAAAAAATCATTAGAGAAAGACCAAAAATTATAAATTTCATTCTTCCAAATTTATCTGAGAGTCGTCCTCCTAAACTTGCAGCAAAAGCCATTCCTAAAGATTGAAAAATCAACATTAGACCAACTCTTGATTCATTAATATTTAATAATCCTGTCAAAAAAATTGGCATCATAATCATATTTGCAGACATGGCTAGAAATGCAAAAAATCTAGTATTTACTGCAATACTGAAAGACTTAATTTTGAATAAATTAAAGTTTAGAATTGGATTATTAGATCTTATTTCGGTATAAATAAAAAGTANTGCAAATGGTAAAGAAACCAGTATAAACCANATAGCATAATTTGAAAAAATATTCTCAAAACTTAAATTTTTCATACCTAAAATAATAAACACTATAAATCCTANNCCAAAAAAAGTTCCTTTATAATCAAAGATATGTTTTTTGTTTCTATCTATTTTCAAATCATCTTTTCTTAATAAAAAATAACCTAAAATAAAAGCCAAAATCATAGGGAAAAGTAATGATAAATAAACAAGTTGCCATCCAAAGTTATATACAATAATTCCTCCAATAACAGGACCAACAGTCTGTCCTAATCCAACTGTTGTACTCATAAGTCCTAAAGATTTTCCTCTTTCATTTTCAGGAAATAAATTAGTTACAATTGCTCCTCCTACAGCCTGCCCCATACCCGAACCAATTGCCATTATTACTCTTGAACAAATCAANATAAAAAAGTTNGGTGAAAAAAANCCTATTGTTGTTCCTAAAATAAAAAAAATNAAACCAAGCATATGAACTTTTTTATGACCAAATCTATCAGCTATNCTTCCTGCGGGTAATAAAATTGCAGTAACTGTTAATAAATGAATAATAACTAACCAAGATACTTGATGAATAGAAGTTCCAAAATATAAAGATATCTCCTTTAGAGAGATTAAAATTGCTCCCATGCTGGAAACATTTACGAAAAGTGCTATTGCAACTGCAAAAAAAGCAAACCATTTATAATTTTTCATATAAGAAAGTATGATAGCACAGCTAAATTTTTATAATTTTTTATACATTTCTATATGCTTTATACCAGCTTCAAGAAAAGTGTTACCTTTTTCATAATAATTATGGTTTTTATAAAATTGCTTTACATATTCTTGAGCATGGAGAGAGATTTCAAAAATTTCATTTTCAATAGCCTTTTTTTCTAAAAAAGATAATATCTTTCCTCCTAAACCTGATCTTCTAAACTCGGGTAAAACGGCCATTCTTCCAATTTTTGCTTTATTTTCTGAAGAAATAAGCCTTCCTGTAGCTACGGGTTTTTTATCAATAAAAGCTAGTGCATGTATAGATATATCATCGAATTCATCCAACTCTTCTTCAACTGGAACACCTTGTTCTTTTACAAAAACTAATTTACGAATATCAAAACAATGTGAAATATCCTTAGATTTTTTTGCATCTATTATTTCAATATTCATTATTTTATTTTTTTTACTTTGTTTATCATAAAAATTATTTTACGTTTTTATAAATTTATAATAATATAACAAAAAATATAGCAATGAAGTATAGGGACTTATGAAAATTACAAACGTAAAAGTAGAGTTGTTCGACTGGAAAACAGAGCCTTGGAAAACAAATGATCATACTCAATTTGGAAATACTGTGCAACTCGGAGTTGTGACAGTAGAAACAGATGAAGGAATATCTGGAAATTCTTTCTTGGGATCATCCAGAGTTGGTGCAGACCACCATGCTCCTGGATTAATAGAGTTTATTAAACCTATTATTATGGGAAGAAACCCTCAAGATATAGGAGCAATATGGTCTGATCTATGGAAATGGAATAGATCTGTTTCCACTTATGTTATTGGAGCAATAGATATTTGTTTGTGGGATATAAATGGAAAAATTGCAAATCAACCTATACACAGATTAATAGGTACATGTAAGGAAACTGTTCCTGTATACTCCTCTACTGCATTCCATGAAACAAAAGAACAATACGCAGAAGAAGCTTTGGTTTTCAAAAATAAAGGATGGACTGCCCATAAAATTCATCCTCATGGGAACCCAAGTTATGATGTTGAAATTTGTAAGGCCGTAAGAGAGGCAGTTGGAGATGATATGAAACTGATGCTAGACTCTATGTGGGCATATCAATATGAAGATGCCATAAGAGTTGGAAGAGCAATAGAAGATCTAAATTTTTACTGGTACGAAGATCCTTTAGTTGAAGAGGATATCTATAACTATAAAAAATTACACCAAAAATTGGATATTCCAATTATGTCCACAGAATATGCTCCTGGCAGATTTTATGGCATGGCTGAATGGATCACTGAATATGCCACAGACTTCTTAAGAGGTGATGTTGCAGTTACCGGAGGAATAACTCCAATGATTAAATTAGCTAATTTAGCTGAAGGATTTAATATGAAATGTGAAATCCATCACGGAGGAAATTCATTAAATAATGTTGCTAATTTACACGTAACAATGGCCGTACCTAACTGTGAATTTTTTGAATTTTTCCCTTGTACGGGTGCTAATATGTTTGGGTTAGTTGAGGATATTAATTTTGATAATGGCTTCGTTACAGCTCCTACAAAACCTGGGTTAGGGTATGAAATAGATTGGGATCTATTGAAAAAAGGTCAAACAGCTACTCTTGAATAAATTAATAAAATTATCAAAAAAGTTTTAATTTTTAAACGATATACAACTTCCTACAAAATGGATGTTAGTTCTGTTGAGTAAAATTATAGAAAAGGAATATAATTGTATAAAAGATTGTTTTAGGAGCTAATTTTGGTAAATGGTGGATTTTTTGGTAATATTTCAAACACTATTCAGCTGATGAAATCATGTGTGAATATATTAAAAAAAGATAAAGAACTTATTTTATTCCCAATAATGGCAGCAATATTTGTTATTGCTTTATTAGGACTGATTTATTCAACAGGATCTATTGACCTATCAGCTGCAAATGAAGAAGAAATGTCAATTTTTCCAATTGCAATATTAATTTTTGGAGCTAATTTCATAATTGTATTTTTCAACTCTGCTCTAATATCTGCAGCTCTAGAAAGATTAAGAGGGGGAGATCCAAATATTTCCTCGGGAATAAGCCATGCACTTAAACATATTCATCATATTTTTTTATGGTCTATAATCGTAACAATTATGAGTCTTATTTTTGCAGCAATAAAAGCTAATGGCAGAAATAGAGGTGGGATTGGTGGAATAATGACTCAAATTTTTGCTAGCTTTTTAGAAGCAGGTTGGGCGATGATGACCTTTTTTGTAGTTCCTATAATCGTTTCAGAAAATTTATCTCCAATTTCTGCAATTAAGAGATCTTCAAGCTTGTTTAAGCAAACTTGGGGAAACCAAGTAGCAGCTAACTTTGGATTTGGCATTTTTCAAATAATAGCTGTGCTTATAAGCCTTGGAATTGGATGGTTTTTTGGATTATTAAATGGAACATTAGGAATCGCAGTAGGATTATTATGTGCCACAACTTCTATTTCTATAATTTATACCTTGGAAGGTATTTATAAAGCTGCATTATATGAGCATGCATTAGGCGAAAAACCTCTAGAATTTGAAGAGCAAGATTTAAGAACAGCGTATAGGGCAAGTTCTGCACCAGCTTAGGTTTTAGAAAAACCTCTCATGTGAAAAAGGTTTTATAGATATAGATGTGTTTTTTGACAACATTGAGTCTACACTTAATTTACCCATAGCTGGTCCTAACAAAATTCCTTGTCTTCCTGTTCCAGATGCTAAAAATAAGTTTCCATTATTAGATTTTGAAAGTACTGGAGACTTATCTACAGCTAAAGGCCTTAAACAAGCTGTTTGAAGCACCAACTCTGAATTTTCTAAAAAAGGAAATACTGTAACTAATGATTCCATAATTGATATAAGTCCAAAATTAGAAGGATTTTCATCAAACCCTGCATCTTCTTCAGTTGTACCTGCCCAAATTAATCCATCCTGTTTAGTAGTTACATAATTAGGCCCCCAATGAAAGCCATTTTCTATAATTTGGTCACTTTTTAATCTTAATATTTGTCCTTTTAATGGCTTTATTGGAATTTCAAAACCAAACCAACTAGAAAAATTAGAACTCCAAGGTCCAGCAGCTACTAAAACATTCTCTGAAAAAATATCTTTATTTAATGTTGAAACTTTTACAGATCCGTCATTTTCAAAATCTATTTCTTTTACCTCAGAATTTAATATCTCAATTCCTTTTTTTTCTGCAGCCATCCCCAATGCAAAAGTCAACTTATAAGGTTCTACTCCACTAGAAAGTTTTGTAGCTAATGCAGACGTAACATTGGGCCCTAATCTACTATCAATTTTTTTTAAGTCTGACTTAGAATACCATTCATAAATACCCGAGGCGGAGTGATTCTTATAAATAGCTCTTAATTCATTCTCATCATTTTCATTTAATGAAAGTTCAAAATTTGGATAAGTTCTGTAACCATAATCAATACCTGAAATTTCTGGGATTTCTTCTGCAAGTGTTTTATGTAATTCATATGAATATTGACTTATTTGATTATAAGGATCATCATCTTTGAGTCCTACATGTGGTGTTATCCCTCCATAGGCAAAACCAGAGGCGTGACTTGCAATTGAATCTTTTTCTATTAGAAGAACTTTTTTACCTTCCTTAGAAGCATAATACGCTGCAGAACATCCAACTATTCCACCTCCAATAATTACTATGTCATATAAATTTTTCATTGATTAGATATTTACTTAAATTTATTCTAATTATTTTTCATTTTTTCATAAAGCTTTAAATGAGAACCTATGAATTCCTGATGGATTTTGTGATTTTTTTCATTAGGATAATATTTTTCTTCTATTTCAGTATCAATATCTTCAAACTTTATTATTTTACCCAAAGCTTTTAGAATCAAAATTGCAACTCCTTTTCCAGTATCTTGATTATCTTTTGAAATATTGATTTCTTTACCCAGGACATCAGATGTAGTTTGAATCCACCATGGTAAATTTTTAATAGCCCCTCCACTTGCTATTACTTCAGAATCGTCATCTATAAAGCTTTCTAACATTTGGTAGACTAAAAATAGTCTATAACTTATTGATTCTAAAAATGACTGTAGTATTTCTATAGAAGTGTTTGAGTATTTTAATCCAGAAATTATACCTTTAGAATTATTAGACCATCCTAAAGCTCTTTCACCTAATAAAAAAGGTAAAACTGAAATTCCATGGGTGCCTGGCTTTAATTTAAAAAGTTCATTACTTAAGTTTTCTAATTTGGGAAGTTTTAGATTATTATAAGCCCAGTTAATTAGATTCCCACCCTCAGAAAAAGAACCTCCAAGAAGCGTATAGTTATGAAGTAACCTATAACACCATAAACCTTTTGGTACCTCTTCTACTTTTGAATCTACTAAAATTCTTATTGCAGCTGTGCTACCTACTGTGATAGCAATTTTTTTTCTATTAGAACATCCGCTTCCAACACTTGCAGCCATACCATCACCAATAGATAAGAAGAATGGAGTATTTGTTAACTTACNCCATCTCTTTGAGTATTTNTTATTTAAGCCTTTTTCATAGTCTTCATAAGGTCTTAAAACNGGTAANTTATCTTCTGAAATACCTAAATATTGAATTAAATCCGAATGCCATTGNAATTTATTTCTATCTAANAATCCACTCCATGAAGAGATACTATAACTTGCTTTAAAATTTTTNTTTTCAAACCANTTTGAATATACAAAAGTAGAAAAATCAACAAATTTATCAATATCTTTATAATTATTATTANTTTCNTTTATCCACATTATTTTAGAAGGAATATAAGAAGTATGTTGAGCTGCTCCAGTTTCTTGATGAAGAGTTTTTTNATTAAGATCTTGTTTNATTTTATAAACTTGACTATTTGATCTTGTGTCAGCATANGTATAAATTGGNGNTATAGGATTTCCATATTTNTTTATTCCAAGTAAAGTACTTGCCATGGAATCAAAACCAACTCCGATTATATTTTCNACATATCCTTCTGATTTTTCTAAAACAAGATCTATAGATTCTTCAACTACTGATCTCAAAAATTCTGCATCTTGTTCTGAAGTTCCATCATTTTTACTTATGATGCTATGCGGAATTGAAATAGAAAATTGNGGCAAAATATTACCCCTTAAGTCAAAAAANGAAGTTTTTACTGATGAAGTCCCTATATCAACTACAATTAATGATTCTTTTATTTTTCTTTGATTCAAAATTTTAGTATCTATTTTTTTTCTATTAGGTAAGATTATATATATTTTACTATCCATTTTTTTATAAGGATTAGATAATTTAAAAATGTTTTTTCAAAATATAAAAATTAAAGAAAATTTATTATTCACAAATAAAAAATTCCAAAGTCTAATGACAGGTTTTTTCTTTTTTATATGTTCAGAATGGATAGAAAGATTATGCTTAAGTTGGTTGATTCTTAAAGCTACTAATTCTATTTTTGCAACTCTTATTTCATTTGGTATAACTCAAGTGGTACAAACAATTTTCTCTCCTTTTACTGCTGCTGCTGCTGATAAGTTTGGTAGAAATAAAATTATTATATTAGTTGGAATTTCAAGATTTTTTGTATTATGCTTTTTCGCATTATTAGTTTTTCAAAATAAAAATTTTCTAATATTAGCTTATCTTGCTTCTGGAATGACAGGAATAACTAGATCCTTTATTGTACCTGCCATCCAAGGGAGTGTAATCAACTCAGTTAATGAGAATCAAAAAATCACTGCAATGTTAATATATTCAATGATAATGAGATTTACAGGAATTATAGGTTCATTATTAGGTGGAGCATTTTCAATATTATTTGGAATTGAGCAAGCAATTTTACTTTCGGGTTTATTTGGATTAATTGGGTCAATAAATTTATTGATAAAGTCTTCTGAATTTAAAGAAGAAAAAAATTCAGGTAATTATTTTAAGAATATAAAAGACGGTCTAAAAATAGTGTTTGGTAATTTTTATACTAGAAATTTATTGCTTTTTGCTGGAATTGTAGAAATTTTTGGGTTTTCTATTTTCAGTTTATTATCATCAATAACAAAATATATTCTTGATTCTGAAATAGGAGTACTAAGCATTCTACAATCATCAATATCTATCGGAGGATTTTTTGGAATTCTATTATTGTTTAGGTGGAAAGATATAAATAAGGCGCACACTATAGCAACTTATATAGCATTGATTTTTGGTACTTCAATAATCATGATTACATTATCAAATAACATATACATGGCAATATTTTTTTTGGGTATCGTGGGAGCTTGTGGTGCTTGTTTTGATGCTGTTCAGTGGACCTATCTTCAAAAAAATGTTCCGTCCAAATTAAGAAGCACAGCTGTTTCAGCATGGTTTATAACTATCGGTTTAGGTTGGGTAGGTCATCTTCTAATTGGATATATTGCAGATAAGATTAGTTTAAACTTTTCAATTTTTTTTACAGGAAGTATTTTAGTATTTTCTTCAGTTATTTTCTTTATAATTAATAAAAGATATAAATAAATTAATAATTAATTTGAAAAATAATATTCGTATAATCTTTATAGTTTTTGTCCAATTTTTTGGATTGGCTATATTTGTTTCTCCTTTAGAAGCCCATCAACCCTTTGGGATTAAAGATAAATCAGAAGAAAATTATATAGAAATAAGTGACGCAACTGTATCTCATGCTTTTTATGCAGAATTTGATGAAGAAGGTGAAGAAATGGTACTAAAATTTAGTCTAAGTGAAGGAGACTTATTTGATTTTAGTTTATTGATCCCTAATCTTGAGCCAGAAAATCTTATGGAAATAAAAGATTTGCCTATCTTAATAATTAATGACGAAAAGTTTATTCCTGATCAAAATTCTGCATTTTTTGAACCATATAGCAGAATGGACTTAATCAGAGTTATTGCTGAAAAAGAAAATATTAAAAAAAATACAGATATAACTGTAAAAGTAATATCTAGAGGCAAGACAAGATATGTTTTTTCAATTGGGACTAAAGAAATATTTAATAATACTTATGCATTTGGTAATGTAACTAGGCTTAATATGAATGATCTTAATGAATGGTATAACAGATTATATACCCCTGAAGAAAAAAATAATTTTCCACTTATCTTAGTAATCTTAATTTCAATAACTATTGTTCTAAGCTTAGCTGTTTATTATCGTCATGATATTCAAGAAAAATTTAAGAAATAGTTATTTAATTGGGAAATTATTTGAAGTTCTATTCAGTATATAAACTAGAGATAGCATTACTGGAACTTCAACTAAAACTCCTACAACCGTAGTAAGTGCAGCTCCAGAATTTATTCCAAAAATAGCTATAGAAACTGCAACGGCTAATTCGAAAAAATTAGAAGTTCCAATTAAGCATGCAGGTGCAGCAATTTTCTGAGGTAGCTTTAACATATAAGCACAAAAATATGCTAAAAAAAATATTCCATATGTCTGAATTATTAGAGGAATTGCAATCATAAAAATAAGCAATGGAGAATTGATTATTTTTTCTCCTTGAAATCCAAATAGCAGAATAACTGTTAGCAATAAGCCCTGTACAATAAATGGCTTAAACTTTAAATTAAATTTATTTATTTCATTTATATTTTCATTAAGGAAAAATTTCCTAGTAAAAATCCCAAATAGTAAAGGCATCAAGACATATAGCAAAACAGAAATCATCAATGTATCCCACGGAACTTCGATTGATGTAACTCCAAGATAAAAGGCCGCTATTGGAGCAAATGCAAAAATCATTATTATGTCATTTACAGAAACTTGTAATAATGTGTAATTTGGATCACCTTTAGTTAGACTACTCCATACAAAAACCATTGCAGTACATGGTGCTACTCCCAGCAGAATCATCCCTGCTATATATTGCTTTGAATCTTCAGGAGTAATTATATTTTCAAAAAAAATTTCAAAAAACAAAATACCGAGCATCGCCATTGTAAATGGTTTTATTATCCAATTAATTATTAATGTTAGAAATAAACCTTTTGGGCTAGTTCTTAAATCAAGGATTTTTGAAAAATCTATATTGACCATCATTGGAAAAATCATAACCCATATTAAGATAGCAATTAAAAAATTTACCTGCTGATATTCTAGAGTAGCAATAAATTCAAAAAATCCTGGCAAGAGATAGCCTAGTAGAGTTCCTGTAGCAATGCTAAGCGCTACCCAGATTGATAAAAATTTTTCAAAAATACCCAAATATAAAAAAGAAACTTTATATTTTGATATTAATGTAGTAAATTATTTTTTTATTAAACTAAAGTTAAATTTATCTGTAATACCTTATGAACAAATCTTTAGCAAGATCTTCATTCTTAAAAGTCTCAGCAAGAATTCTGTGTTGTACTTCTTCTTTGTAACTTGTTGAATTGAAAAAATTTTGGCTAGCTTTGGTAATTAATGAAAACAATTTTTGTACCTTTCGTAAACTCTTATACTTAAATGCTAAATCTTAATTTGGAATTTAAGTATAAACAAATGTTAAATATTTGTTACGAAATCAGTAATTTATAAACTTTTCAAGTAAATATAATTTTTTAATTACAATTTATTCAACTTGTATCAAGACGAATTACGTCAAAAATATAAAATTTAATACACTTTTTAGATTTTTTACGATATTCGAATTAATCGGAAAGCAAAGTGGCCATTTCAACGCCCAATGAGTCAGAGATTGACTTAAGAGAACCGAGTGACACATTTTGCTTACCCTGTTCAACTGCGCTTATAAATGTTCTTGCAAGGCCTGATTGCTTTGAAAGCTCGCTTTGGCTGAGATTTCTGTTTTTTCTTACAGTGTGTATTTTATCCCCTAATGATAAAAGGACCGATTCCAAAGGAACTAAGGCGGGGTTTGTCTTTACCAACTTATTAGCAACGTATGTTGCCTCAAGAGGGTCTGAGGCAAATCCATCTATATATTTATTTGAATCTTTAATCAAGGAGGCAGCCGGACCTCCAACCAATACTTTAATACCCTTGTTCAAAAGCTTGATTGACTCTATAGCCTGCTCAAGCTTTTGATTACTCTTAGGAAAAGTACAAGACAATAAAACAAAATTTGGAACAGTTGTATCTATGTATTTGATGAGGTCATTATTTGGAATTGAGCTCCCAAGTAACTCTACATTCCATCCATCCCATCTAAAGAAATCTGCTGTCATGTATAGACCAATTACATGGGTATCATCTTCAATGGCAGCCATAGAAATTTTCATCCCATTTGGCGTTGGTAATCTAAAATTGTTCCTGACTCTATCCATAAGCAACAAACAGAATTGAGTAGCCCTATGTTCTTCTGTAATAAGAATTTTTCCCTGGTGCCATAAATTCCCAATATGGTTTAATGTAGATCTAATTAAATCAAGATAAATTACAGCCGGAGACCATTGTTGAGAAATTAACATTCTAGAAATCAGATTAGCCTGATTATAATGACCATTGACTAAACTTGAAGTCAACTGCTTTGAAACAGCCTGGATTTCTGTTTTGGGAGGAACATACCAATTTGAATTCATAATACTTTCTCTAACTTATATATGCTAAGTATATCAGACAAATAATTAATTATGCACAATATTAGCAACTTTAATATCATCATTAAGTTATAAATAATTTAAAGGGGCAATAATGTCAGTATTATTAAAAATGTGTCCTAATTGTAAGGGCGATTTGTTAGAACTAGTTGATCAAGATAATTTCAATATATATAAATGTGCTCAATGCTCGAGAGAGTTTTCTAAAGAATTATTTAATAATATCAACACAAAGGAAAGTGCTACTCATGGAGTCTAAAGATTGTAAATTGTGCTCATTGCCTAAAGAAGAGCATCTATCCGAAGTATCTTTCGGAGGAGTTTTGATTGGATGTAAATTAGAAAATAATTTATTTACAAATTACGTTCAAAACATTAGAAGAATGATTACAAAATGGATTTAAACAATAAAAAATTAGTTGTCTTTGGTGCTAATAGTGATATGGCTAAGTCATTTCTTTCCAATGATTCATTGAATGCTAAAGAGATAATTGCAGTAAGTAGAAATGATTTAGATTTAAACGAATCAATTAAAACTTTTAAAATCAATGATTATAAGGATCTAGAATCTTTATTCAGTCAAATAGGGGTTGAAAATAGTGATATCTCAATTGTTAATTTTGCTGGATCAATAAATCTTAAGCCTTTGCATCTAGCTAAAGATGAAGAAATGTATGAGATTTTAGAAATAAATTTGATGACAAATTTTAGAATCTTAACTAATTTATTAAGAATAAATTTAAATTCCCTAAGTTATGTATGTTTCTCCACAGTTGCTGCCAGCTATGGATTACCTAACCACGAGCTTATTTCAGCAGCTAAATCCGGCTTAGAAGGATTAATTAGATCTTGTGCCGCAACTTATGGGTATAAAAATTATAGATTCAATTGCATAGCTCCAGGATTAATAGAAACCAAACTTTCTGAAAGAATGATTTCTAACGATAAGGCTAGGGAAATGGTTTCTAACATGAATCCATTAAAGAAAATAGGAACCCCAAGTGATATAGAAGAGTGTTTGATGTGGCTTATATCTAATAGCTCCTCATTTGTTACAGGGCAAACAATAAACATAGATGGAGGCTTGAATAATATTAATTCAAGAATTTTAAGATGATGAAAGAATACATAACTAAAAAACCAAATCTTGATTATGGTAATAATGAAACTTTCGAAAAAATTGATTCTATAAATTTTGAGAATGCAAAGTATAATAAGCTTTTACAAGAACTATTTCGATAGTACTAAAACTTATATCTAAAACAGTTATTATCAAAAGGTTTATAGATTTTATTCCAATATAATAAGATTCATAAATCTTTTAATCATGGCCTACTTTTCAGAGTTAATAAATCTTAAAGAAGAAAAATTTTTTAAAAATTTGGCATTATCTAGTATCTATATATACACAATAAGATTTATTGATTTTGCATTAATTACTTGGTTACTAACTAATATAGCGAAAAGTCCTTCTAGTGTCGGATTATTAGTTTTTGTAAAATTTTCTCCTATGGTTCTTTCAGGTTTTTTTTCTGGTTGGTTAGTAGACAAATTTACAAGACTCACTTTAATAAGAGCTGTTATTATAATGACATCATTTTATCTTCTTCTTTGGTCTGCTTACCTTTTTTTATTTGATACTAAGTTAATTGTAATTTTTATCTTAACTTTTATTTCTGGAATTTTAATGAGTCTAGATATATCCTCCAGGCAATCTTACTTAGCAAATCTGATCAGTAGAAAAAACCTAAAATCAGGAATCGCTCTTAATATAATATTGTTAAATTCAGCATGGTTTATAGGCCCAAATATTGGAATGTTTTTCATGAAATTTATGAGCTTAGATAAGTTATATTTGTTTCTTGTTTTCATAAATAGCTTTAATTTGATCTTTCTATATCGAATGCCTAAATTATCTATTTCTAATATAGAAAAAAATAAATATTTAGGTATGAGCAAAGGTATAAATTTTGCAATAAAAAATAAAGTTATCTTTTCAACCCTTCTAATAATTTCAATAGGAAATTTAACCGCATTTACATTCGAATCTATGACTCCTTATTTTGCAAGGTTTATATATAATTCAACTCCAGAGCAATTTTCTCTAATGATTTCAATGCAAGGATTAGGTGCATTACTAGGATCAATCTTTTTCTTTCCTCTAATCATTAGAGTTACTCGACCAGGATTAATATTTGCTTTAGCAACAATTATGCTATGTCTAGGAAGTATCGTATTTACCCTAAATGACTCATTTTTATCTGGATGTATAACAGTAGGAATACTTGGAGCAGGAACAACTTTTTTTATGAATATGCATT
>PABO01000012.1 GCA_002699165.1 Chloroflexota bacterium
AGGACATGATGACCATGAAGGACATGATGACCACGATGAAGATAAAGATCACGAAGGACATGATGACCATGAAGGACATGATGACCATGAAGGACATGATGACCACGATGAAGATAAAGATCACGAAGGACATGATGACCATGAAGGACATGATGACCACGAAGGACATGACCATGGTATCTATGATCCTCATTTTTGGTTTGATCCTATGAGAGTATCTAAAGCTGTAGAAGTTATAAAAGATGAATTAGTTAGAAATGATTCAGCAAATGAAAGCAGCTATCAATCTGCTGCTGCTAATTATGTTACTGAATTACAACTTCTTGATGAAAATGTTTCAGCAATGATTAATACAATCCCAGCTGAAAATAGAAAGATTATTACTACTCACGAAGCCCTTGGGTACCTGGAAGCTAAATATGAAATTGAAGTATTGACTACAATAATTCCTAGCTTGAATTCAGAAGATGGAATAACCCCTAAAAGCTTGAGAAAAGCAATTGATGTAATAGAAAAAAATCATATTGAAGTGATGTTTTTAGAAGCAGAATCTTCAAGTCAATATAGCGAAGTTATTGAACAAGAAACTGGAATTAAGTTAGTTTCTGGACTTTGGGTTGAAACTCTACAAGAGAATCAATCTTATGTAGATTGGTTAGAAAATAATGTAACTATCATTGTAAATAATTTACCTACAGAAGTTCATGATGAACATGAAGGGCATGACCACGATGATCATGACGATGATCACGACGATGATGATCACGATGATGATGAGCACGAAGGTCATGACCACGATGATGATAAAAAGAGTAATAAGTAAATTAATTTCAGGAAATAAATAGTGCAAAAAAATTGGATTGGGAATATCCCCAACGCTAATCTGAAAGATTATCAAAGGGGTCGTTTATATAGCGCTGAGGAAGCTTGTTTGTGGGGTGAACTAGAAATATTAAGCCCCAAGCAAGTTGAAGATATTATATATAAAATATCTCAATGGGCTGAAATAAATCCTCCGAAATTAATACTGGAAGGTAATTCGATTGCCTATGCCACAGCAGATACAATTTGCTTGCCTATTCCTATTACTAGAACAATGCTATTTGTTGCCCATGAAATGTCTCACGTAATAAATTACAACGGAAAAAATGCTGATCATCATGGAAAGTACTTTGCAGGTACTTACTTAGATGTAGTCAAAGAATTTGTTGCAGAGAATACATACTATAATTTAAAAAAGACTTTTGACTTTTATAAAGTAAAATACTTCAAATAATAAAAAAAAGTTATAATTTGATAAATTAGTAAATAAAATTTGTGGTTCTTAACTCTCCATGAGAACCACAAACCCGAAAGAGAATAAAATTGGTAGAGAATACAATAGTTTCAGATTCCTGTTGTGTAGAACTTGGCAACAGCTTAGTTTTAGATGATGTCAGTTTTTCCATTAATAAAAGTAGCCTAATAGCAGTAGTAGGTCCCAATGGAGGAGGCAAGACTACTTTATTTAATGCTATTACTGGGCTGGTTCCCATTACGAATGGAAAAATAAAAATAAATGGAGAGGACGCAAAAAAAGGAAGCGGGAACATAGGTTATGTTTCACAAAATGAAAACTTAAACTGGAACTTTCCATTAACTGTTAGGCAGGTTGTAGGTTTAGGAAATACAAAAAATCTTCCAAGTATTCCATTTATACAGAAGAGTAATGACTTAATAGAAGAATGCTTAAACGATGTTGGACTATATGACAAAATTGATGATCGTGTCGATAATATGTCAGGAGGTCAAAGACAAAGAGTTTTATTAGCAAAAATATTGGCACAAGGTGCAAATATTTTATTACTAGATGAAGCTTTTAGTGGAGTAGATGTTGGATCTCAAATAAGTCTGATAGAAGTATTAAGAAAATTGAAAGATTCTGGAAAAACTATCATGATAGCAACTCATGACATAAATAATGTTGCAGACAGATTTGATGAAGTCTTATGTCTAAATAGGCACTGTTGTGCTTATGGAGATCCCTTAAAAGTCTTCACCCAAGAGGTTCTTTCTGAATTATATGGTACCCACTCTTCAATGTTTGAAACCCATGAAATAGGAAATCACGGAAAAAAAGATGGACATTGATTTTATAATTGAGCCATTTTCATATCAATTCATGGTTCGATCTATGATGATTTCAATTTTAGTAGGAATAACCCTGCCATTAATTGGTTCATTTGTTATAAACAGAAACTTAGGCTTTATGGGGGATGCTATTGCACACGCTAGCTTGCCAATATTAGTAATAGGTTCAGTTTTGGGTGTAAGTATTTTTTTATCAGCCATCCCAGCTGCTATTATTATAGCCCTAGTACTCGGTTATATTATTAGTAAATCTACAGTTGGTGAAGATACTGCAATAGGAATTATTTTTTCTACTTTTTTTGCGATTGGAATCATTTTATTAAAGCGCTACAACCTAGCAACAACTTTGAACATAGAAGATATTTTATTTGGCCAAATATTAGGTGTTTCTAATGGGGATGTGATAAGTACATTAGCGTTGTCATTAATTACTATTTTTACAATTATAATTTTTTATAAACAAATTTTATATCTTAGCTTTGACCCTATAGGAGCACAGGTAACAGGTTTGAATACAAAATTATTTGATAGTGTTTTCTTGATCGTCTTATCTTTAGCTGTGATCGGAGCATTACAATCAGTAGGAATTATACTTGTTCTTAGCATGCTAATAACTCCTGCAGCGGCAGCGAAGTTAATAATGAAAAACTTCTATCATAGCATTTATATTAGCTGTATTTTTGGGGTAATAGCTTCTGTGACTGGTTTATATTTTTCCTATTATATTAATTTACCATCAGGCCCTGCAATGGCACTTTCTTCGACAGCAATTTTTCTTATTTGCTGGATTTTTAGAAGAAGCGTTAGGTTGATCTAAATTAATAATATTATGCTGAAGTTTCTAAGCCCGCATGGGAAATTCCTGCTAAAGCCACCTCTTCATCTTCCTGAGGTGTTCCGCCACTAACTCCTACTGCACCTATAATAGAATTTCCATCATAGACAGGCAATCCTCCTTGACCAGGAATCATCCTACCTCCCAACATCGCCATTAAGCCTTGGTGAATAGGATTTGGGCCGCCCTCAGCAAGTTTACCGCTTGGTTGCATAAATGCAGCTGATGCTGCTGCCTTACCTTGGCTAATATATATACTTCTCCATGGTGCATTATCTTCTCTAAAAAATGCGATTAAGTCTCCTCTAGGATCAACAATACTAACACAAAAGTTTGCTGATAATTCATTTGATTTAGATTGGGCTCCCTGAAAAATTTTTTCAGCTGTATTCAAGTCTAATATTGCCATAATAAGAACCTTCCTTTTAATATTTATTGAATAAATTATATATGATTTTGTATATGATTTGATCTGAAGAAATTGGTGCTTTTATATTTTATATATAAGAAGAAAAACTTGAAATCATTTATAATTTATTTATTATTAGTTTATTAATTTGGGGCTGTAGCTCAGCTGGGAGAGCGCATCGCTGGCAGCGATGAGGTCAGGGGTTCGATCCCCCTCAGCTCCACCATAACTTTATATAAACTTTAAATTAAAAAATTTAGGAGGCTATAAATTGAGTACAAAAACTTTGGGATGGCTTTTGGTCATTTTTCCTATACTAGGGCTTCTTTCATGGGCAACTGCAGGATTACCAGCAACACCTGCTGGTGAAATTGAAGGTGGATATGCTGCATATGCTACTGAAATAGGAAACAACTCAGATAGAATTCATATAAATATGGGGGTTGCTGCAATAGTATTCACCATATTTATGGCTTCTTTTATAGGGCTTAGAGCTAAAGTTCTAGAAAAAGGGAAATCAAACTTTGCATTTTTAGCAGGAATACTTATTGCTATAGGCTACGCTGGAACAATAGCCGAAAACGGTGCTTATTCTGCAGCTGCAAGCTTGTCAAAGGAAGGGTTGATTCAAGAATCTATATCAATGCTTACTCTAGCGACAACTGCTGGTGGATTTGGAACAAGTATTTTAGCATTAGGGATAGGTTTTTTGGGATACAGTATGTATAAAAACAAGACTATTCATTTAATTAGCTCATCAGCATTTATGTGCGTGGGAGTGGGTGGAGTAATTGGCGGAATCCTTTATTATGATCAAGGAATAATTGCAGCTTACTATTTTTCACTTGTAATAACATCAGTTGCAACTGGAATAGAACTAATTAGAACAGCTAAAGATTAAGGAAGTAATTCAAGGGCTGCATTTTTTAGCCCTTGAATTAATATACAGCTTTTTATCTTTTCCTAGAAATCTTAAAATTATCAATTGCTTATCTAAAGGAAAAATAATATAGAACATGACACTTACTTCAAATTTAAAATTAAAATACTCAAATTTATGGGAGTCAATGACTCATCATAAATTTGTTTTAGAATTAGGAGAAGGGTCTCTACCTGAAAACGTATTTAAGAATTACTTTTTACAAGATTATGTTTTTGTAAATGATTTAGTAACAGTAGCTTCTCAGGGAATAGCTAAAGCTCCAAATCTTAATTCAGCTTCTATTTTTAACAATTTTTTAGTTGGTATATTAGATCCAGAAAATGATTTATTTTTACGATTCTTCAAGGAATTAGGAGCATCAGAAGATGATTATTCTTCAGCAAAAGCATCTCCAACAACACAAGCATTCGGAGATTTTCTAGTAAGAACATCTTTAGAAGGAACTTTTGATGATATTGCTATGATTTTATATGTAACAGAGGGGACATATCTTGATTGGGGAAATCGACTTCTGATTGAAAAAGCTAATCCTAATAATGCTGTATATAAAGAATGGATAGATTTGCACGGCCCAAATGTGTTAGGAGAATTAGTCAATTGGCTTGAAGATCACTTGAACAACAAATCTAAAATTAGTGAAAAAAGAGCAGAGTATTTATTTCAAACAGCTCTGAGATATGAATATTTGTTTTGGGAAGCATCTTATAATAACGAATCATGGTTTAATGGTTAGAGGTTAGACATATATTAAAAAGGGGCTGAGAAAACCATTAATACCATTTAAAGCTTTTCTCTCAGCCCCATGTATTTTATAGCCATAATTCTACGGAAGCGTATTGCAAAATTTAAGAGCTAAAAAATACGATAAATAAAGTGGACTATCCTATCATTTTTTCCACTTCAGCAACGTCTTTGTCACTCAATATTCTAAATACTTTAGAAGTTGGATCTTCAGCAGCTACACCAGAAACGGCTTTTCTGCCATTCTTCATTGTAACTATTTTAGGTTGAGCGATATCTACTACTTTTTTTAATTTCACGCTATAAGCTGTCAGTTTCATAAATGCACCTCCGCATAATTGATATTTAATATCATTTAATAAATCTTTTATTTAAAATTATTTGTTTAACAGCAACTTGTCAAGATGTATTTGGTACTAATTTTATGAGACGGTATATCTTTTAATATTTAGTGCCTAGATATAATAATTTGAGTATATAATGTTAAAAGACTTAAATAAGGAAAAAATATGTTTATTTTTAATATATTGCTATTGCCGGTAAAATTAATATTGCTACCCTTGAAAATTTTAATAAAGGCAATGTTACCTGGTAAATAATTTTTTTAAATTTTTTGATTAGGAAAGAAGATATTAGAATACCAATTATAGTTTTAGTAGCAGGATTAATATCTCTTGTTGTTTTCCATTCATGGTTTTCTTCATTTATTGGTGAAGATGACTGGAAAGGACCTACTCCTGTTCCAGAAACGCTCAATAATGTATATGTTTGGCCAAAAGGTCTAGATTATTTAGGCAACCCTAAAAAAGAATCGATTGATCCTTTTAGGCAAAAAGTTATTGAAGATTACAAAAAATATATGGAAAAAAGAAGAACTAAATATAAAGATTGGAAATTAAAAAACAGATAAATTCTTACTAGCTAAAGCTCTAAAATAAAGAATTTTTAAAATTATCTGAGGTTTTTTCAAAATTATAAATATCTTCTCTACTTTTTTTATCTAATAAATTTAGCATAAAAGCCATTCTATTGATTCCTTTGATTTTCTCTTTATGTTTATGAATGAAGCTCCAAAATAAAGCATCCCAAATTGATGACCATTTTTCTTTTTTATAATTACTCATTCCTAAGATATAGTTACTCGAGCTTATGTACGGCTTAGAAGACATTAATCCCCCGTCTGAATATAGACTCATACCAAAAACATTCGGTCCCATAACCCAGTCTGATGAATCTATAAAAATTTCCATAAACCATTTATAAACCTCCTTAGGTGTAATCTCCAAAAGAAGCATAAGATTACCTTGAATCATCAATCTTTCAATATGATGAGCATAAGAATCATTTATACTTTTGTTGAGGGAATCATCTAGAGGTAGAATTCCTGTTTTAGATTCATAAAATAAATCTGGAAATTTATTTTGAGAATCCCAAAAATTACTTGAGTATTGATATTTAAATTTATTCAAGTAAATACCTCTGATAAATTCCCTCCATCCTAGGATCTGCCTTATAAAACCTTCAAGAGAATTTATTGGAATATTCTTGTGATTGCAAAATTCAATTGCTTTTTCTATCACTTCTTTAGGAGTAAGCAATCCAATATTTAAGGATGATGATAAATTGCTATGATAAAGAAGCGTTTCTGATGAAAAAATTGCATCTTGGTAAATACCAAAATTTTCAAATTTTTTCTCTAGAAAAAAATCTAAATTATCTAATGCTTGTGTTCTATTTACTGGAAAATTAAAATTCATTAAATTTCCATAATTATGTACATATAAATTAGAGATAATTGATTTTGAATAATTTAATATTTCTTTGTCATAAGAAAAAGTAATTTTCTCGGAAGGTAATTTTTTTTCAGGTATTTTTTTTCTATTTTGAGAATCAAAGCTCCATTTTCCTCCTAATGGAGATTTATTTTCTGAAAGTAAAATTTGGTGTTTTATTCTTAATTTCTTATAAAATCCCAACTGTATATATTTTTTTTTATCCCCAAAATATTTTTTTAAGTCTTCTACCGATTCATAAAACATAGGCGATTTATAGTACTTAACTTGAATATTTTTTGAGGATAACTCATTAAGAAAAGACGACAGCTCAAGATTAGATATCTCACATGTATGAATTAAATGATTTTGAGATATCCCAGATAGAAAAAGTGATTGAAAATCCTTAAGTTCGATGATTTCAACTTCGAAGGAATCAGATTCCAATGATCTTTTATAGTACTCAATAGACATTAAGTGCATTAAAATTTTCTTTTTGTTATATCTGAATCGAGAGAAAAAATAAGGATGCTTTAATATTAATACTTTCCGACCTCTCAAGATTGATGGATTTTTGTGAAATAGCTGATCAGGAAAAACCAATGAATAATTCATAAATTAAATTTTACTTTTCTTATTTCAAGGTTTGTTTTTATTAATTGCTTTTCAGAATCACTATATGAGCTCCAGTTTGAAATTTCATCATGTAAGCGATAACAGCCAACGCAATATATAACTTCTACGTTTTCAAAGTTAGTTGAATTATATCTACAGATATTTATACAAGGAGATTGTTGATTATCCATTAAGCTATTCTAGTACTAAAAATATCTATTTAAAAATATTTTTAATTATTGACATTTATATTTAACTTAATTTAAATATTCATATATGGATAGTAAAAACAAAAGTGAAGTACTGGATTTATGCGAAATCTGTGAAACAGAAACCTTGAAACTACACTGTAAGATTATTTGCAATAACTGTGGATATAAAAGAGATTGCTCGGACCCATAATCAAATTATTTCTGAAATAGGATACTCACCGTCTGTCCATTTTGGTTCTTCTTCCAAATGCTCCATCATTTTTTGAAAAGATTGAGCCTGTTGAGGCCTATTCGCATTGTTGATATGATCTTCTTTAGACTTAAAAACTGCCACACCTATCCAATCTTTTGATGCATCGTCAGGTGTCATTAAGAACCATGCAATCATACCTTCAGGATTTTCTTCCTGCGTATTCATCTCTTCTAAGAGTAATTTCTCATGTCCGTCTTTGACTTTTAAATTAAAAATAGTTCCGTACATTATTCATCCTTTTTGAGCTAAGATAATATTTATAATACATATTCAAGAAAGATTTTAAAAGTAGATGAAAAAGATAATAATAACAAAAAAGAATAATTTAGAGGAAGAAATAAATTCGGGTGCAATGAAAAGAATGGCTGGTGTGTCAAAAAAATTAAGCAATGCTGAAAATATACATATGGCAGTAGCAAATATTCCAAAAGATAGATGCTCTACAACTCATTTTCATACTAATTGTGAGTCGGCTATTTATGTTTTGTCTGGAAAAGGAATTTTTCTACATGGAGATAATCTAGAGGTGGAAGAAGAAATTTCCGAAGGTGATTTTATTTTTGTTCCGGATGGGGCCCTCCATCAGCCTGTAAACACAGGAAAAGATGACTTGAAATTAATTGTAGCTAGGAACACTCCTGTCGAAATTGTAAAAGAATCTCCAGATTTAGGCAGAAAAGACTGTTAGATTATAGGTTTTTTTATAAAATAAAGAAAAATACACAAAGGCTGAATAAATATGAATACTATACTACCTGAAATATTAAACTCTGGAAAAGAGAAAGATACAGCCATAACAATTCCCGATAAAGAAAAAATAAATTATTTAGAACTTAAAAACCTTGTAAGTGAAATATCTGAAAAATTATATTCTTTTGGAATTCAAAGTGAAAGACCAATCGTTATCGTTCTTAGAAATAATGCAGAATTTATTATAAGTTTTTTGGGAGTAACGAATACAAGTGCAGTAGCTGCACCTCTAAATCCTGAATTTACAGATGAAGAGTTTAATTTTTACCTAGATGATATTAATCCGTCAATGGTTATTACATCTGAAGGTCATTCAGTAATTAAACAAGCTAAAGCAAAAAAAATTCCTACATCAGTAATTTCATTTAATAATGGTTCATTGAAAATGGATTTTGATTCTGAAGAATCAGAAAAAAAAGATTTGAATAAACCTAATGAAAAAAATTCATGTCTTTTTCTTCATACCTCAGGAACAACAAGTAGACCTAAAGGAGTCCCTCTAAAACACAAAAATTTATTAAAATCACTAAAGAATATTGTTGATACTTATGAACTTGATAACAATGATATTGCTATGGTTGTTATGCCACTATTTCATGTCCATGGACTAATTGGCGTTGCTTTGGCCACTCTCTCAAGTGGGGGAGAAATAATTATTCCAGAAAAATTCTCAGCAGGAGCATTTTGGAAACTACAAAAAAAACATAATGCAACTTGGTACTCAGCGGTTCCAACGATTCATCAAATTTTGCTGATAAGATCGGAGGAAGACAATGCTCCAAAAAAATCTTTTAGATTTATTAGATCATGTTCTGCTGCATTGGCTCCGTCAGTATTAAAAGATTTGGAAAAAAGATTTGGAGCGCCGGTTCTTGAAGCCTACGGTATGACCGAAGCATCTCATCAGATGAGCTCTAATCCAATGCCTCCAGAGCAAAGAAAAGCAGGAAGTGTGGGTAAACCTACTGGAGTAAAAATAAATATTATGTCAATGGAAAAAATTGGGCATATGCTTAGTGAAAATCAAGTAGGAGAAGTTGTAATTCAAGGTGAAAATGTAACAAGTGGATATCATAATAATGAAGATGCTAATAGAGATGCTTACATTGATGGATGGTTTAGGACAGGAGATCAAGGATTTTTAGATGATGACGGATACTTAAACTTAACAGGTAGAATAAAAGAGCTAATAAATAGAGGAGGAGAAAAAATTTCTCCTTTAGAAGTTGATGCAATACTCATAAATCATCCAAGTGTAAATGAAGCAGTTTGCTTTGCGTCACCAGATGAAAAATATGGGGAAGTAGTTCATGCCGCATTAGTAGTTAATTCTGAAGTTTCCGATAAGGAAATTCAAGAATTTTGCTCTAAATCACTAGCTAAATTCAAAGTTCCAGAAAAAATATACTTTGCTGAAAAATTGCCAAGAACAGCAACTGGAAAAATTCAGAGAAGAAATGTTGCAAAGTTTTTTGCAGATTAATATTATTTTTATAAAAAATCAATATCAGGGGAATTAATATGAATATAAATATGAAAGGGAAAAAAGTAATTATAACTGGAGGTTCTACAGGTATAGGAAAAGAAGTTGTAAAAATTTTCTCAGAAAACCAGGCAAAAGTTGCCATTTTTGATGTTAATAATGAAGAAGGAATGAAATTAACAAATGAGCTGAATAAAAAAAATCTAGATATTAGATACTGGAATGTAGATGTAAGAGATTCAAACCAAGTCTCTGGAGGTGTTTTAGCAGCAACTCAATGGCTTGAAGGGATAGATATACTAATCAATTTAGCTGGAGTGCTCCAAGGAGCATCTCTAGAAATAGATGAGTTCCCTGATGATGTATGGGAATCAGTTATAAGCATAAATCTTACAGGAAGCTACTTAATGAGCAAACATGTTGCATCTGTAATGCAAAAACAAAAAAGTGGAACTATAATTCTAACTAGTTCCGGAGCAGGAGTTTTAGGCAGTTCTTCATCGTTTGCATATGGCTCTTCAAAAGGCGGAGTTCATGGACTATCTTTAGTTTTAGAAGATAAATTATCCAAGTATGGAATTAGGGTTCATGACATACTTCCAGGATCTGTAGATACACCATTAAAAAATGCTCAAATTGAGACCACTAGAGATATCACAGGAAATGAAAAAGAATATACGAATACTAAGAACATCTTAGCTAACCCTGAAGGCGTTGCTAAAATTATTTATTTTATGTGCTCTGAAGAAGGGTCCCTGATAAGAGGATCTGTCAGGACAGCATGAAAATCAATTTATCTAAATTCAAAGGAATAGCCTTTGACCTTGACGATACACTAATAGACAGAAAAAAAGCTTTTGATAAATTATGTATAAAACTTTCTGAAGATTTTGATTGTTTTAATCATTTTTCCAAAAAAGAGGCATTAAAATATTTCTGGGGACTTAACTCATTCAATGATTTCAACATTAAAAGTTCTCTCCAACAAATAAATAAAGATTTTCATAATTTTGGACTAAGTTATCAAGAGTTTTATGATTATTACTATAAAAATATGTCAGAAATAGTTGAGGCATATGAAGGAGCTTCGCATCTACTAGATAAATTAATAGAAAAAAAAATAAATTTTGGCATAGTCACAAACGGAAGCCATTATCAATACCAAAAAATAAAAAATACGGGCTTAGAAAATAAGCATAATTTTGTAATTGCTTCTGAAATTTTTGGCCACTCTAAGCCTAAGAAAGAAATTTTCCTAGAAACTTTGAGACTTCTAAATTTAACAGTAAAAGAAGTTGAAAATGTAGTATTTATAGGCGACAATCCTTATACAGATATAATTGGTGCGCAATCTATAGGTATGAAAACCATTTGGATAAGTATGGGGAGAAAATATCCAGAAGCTTTAGATCCCCCAAATTATATAATTGAAAATATTAAAGAATTAGATATATAGAAAGTTGGACATATGAAACCTCAAGATATAAAAAATAAACTCCAAAAAGGTGGTCAGGTATTTGGAACAATGATTAATTTTATTGAAGGAGTAAGATGGGCTCAAGCATTTTCTTCAAAAGCTTTAGATTATGTGATAATTGATGCAGAACATGGATCTTATTCAAGAGGTGAAATAGCTAGAATGGTTTCTGCTGGGCAAGGTGCAGGATTAACTGTAATTGTTAGAGTTGCCGACCCTGATCCTACGTTAGTGGCGATAGCTTTAGATGCGAAAGCAGACGGCGTTTTAGTGCCATACTGTGAGGATGCTGAAACTATTCAAAGATGTGCTTGGAAGACCTATTTACATCCATTGAAAGGCAAAGCTTTTGAAGATGTCTTAAAGTCTGGAAAATTTCCTAGCGAAAAAACTAAAGAATATCTTAACAAAAAAAATGGGCATAAAATATTTATTGCTGGAATAGAGAGCATAACCGCTGTAAATGACCTTGATAATCTTATTCAAAAAGGGCCTGTCGATGGTGTGTTTGTGGGCCCCAATGATCTATCTACCTCTATGGGAATTCCCGATGAACTAGAAAATGACGATTACATCGAAGCCTTAACCAAAATAATTAATATTTCTGAGTCTCATAATATTCCAGTAATGGTACATGGATTCACACCAGAAAGAACATTAAAAACAATGGAATTAGGAGCTAGATTTGTACTTCATAGTTCAGATGGAGGAATGATTACTCAATCAATTGAAAGAGAATTCAATTCAATTCGACAAGAAAAAATAGAAGATTCTGAAAGTGAAGCTATATAAACTAACTTAATTCAAATTTTGCAAATGCTTCTGCATAAGATGCATTGCATATTTTGCCTACATCTTCTCTTCTTTTTGTCATAAATTCCTTTGCCCTCTCAGGGTCTGGAATTTGGCTAGTGTGAGCTTGAAGAGCTTTTATTGCAACATCTAAATCGCTTTTTTCTATTGGATTAAAAAACCAATTTTTATTACTTCCAGAGTCCATATTAAACATATTTATCCATACTTGCATTACCTTGTGTGGCTCAAGTCCTTCTTCAAGTAATTCAGGAAATGTTAGGTGATCTCTTGCACTTGGAAAGACTGCAGACAACGCCGCCTCTCCAGCAGCAAAATGATCTGGATGCCCTAAATAAGATGAATTAAGTAAATCTCTATTAGGATTTGTGGTTATTAGAATTGATGGTTTATATTTTCTTATTTCCCTAGAAATATCTCTTCGTAAATCTAATGATGGTACTAGGTACCCATCAGGATAACCTAAAAATTCTATAGCTTTTAATCCTAAGATCTTACCTGCATCTTTTTGCTCTTGTTCTCTAATATTTGCTAATTCTTTACTCGGAATAGATCTATCTTCTGTTCCTTTTGAGCCATCCGTACAAAGAACATAAACAACATCCCATCCAAGCCTTGTCCACTTAGCCACAGAAGCAGAGCAACCCCACTCAGCATCATCTGGGTGAGCTGTAACTACCATAGCTGTTTTATCAAGATTTTCATTCATATGAACCTCCATAAAATTTACTTACAATATAATGATAAATATATAAAAAATTAAAAATATAGCTAATGGTATCATATTTAACTTTTGGAGATGGGCCTCATTTAATTCTTGGACATGGGATGGCTCAAAATAAGAATTTATGGGTCGAAAATGGATGGATCGAAGAGCTTTCAAAAATTAGGACTGTGCATATATTTGATTTTTCTGGACATGGAGACAAAGCTAATATAAAAACTAAGAATTTTTCTGTAAAAGACATGTCAAATAACATAATAGAAATTTGCAATGAAATTAAGTGTGCAAAATTTGATTATATAGGGTTTTCAATGGGTGCTAGAGCAGGGTTTGAAGTAGCTGCAAGTAGCAATAAATTGGATAAAATGATATCTTTAGGGATGCATCCTGGAGCGCCTCAATTAGAAGAAAAAAGATTCATAAAACGTTCTAATGCAATGAAAAAACTTGGAGATAAGACTGGTGATAAAAAATATCTAACCTACAGTGAAATTTTTAAGAGCGCATTGAGTTGGAATGGAGCAGTAGATTCTATAAAATGGAACCGAAAAAAACATCTAATTATAATGGGTGAAAAAGATGATAATTACAATCTTACTAAATCAATATTAAGTGACATTGATCCAAAAATTTTATATACACTTAAAAATGTAAACCATAAAAATACATTTGATGAACCCAGGTATTCAATGGATGTTATAATTAATTTTTTACAAGACAGGAGATAAACATTAAACCTAAAGTATCAATAATAATGGGAAGCAAAAGTGATCTTGATACCATGCGATTAGCTTCTGAAGTATTGAGGGAACTTGATATTAGCCATGAAACAAAAATAATTTCGGCTCATAGAACTCCAGATTTAATGTATGATTTTGCAAAAAAGGCAAAATCAAGAGGAATAGAAGTCATTATAGCTGGAGCCGGCGGAGCAGCGCATCTTCCGGGAATGGTGGCATCAATAACAGAGCTTCCAGTTATAGGAGTTCCAATAAAATCTTCAGCATTGAATGGTATAGACTCATTGCTTTCTATCGTTCAAATGCCCAAAGGTGTGCCTGTAGCTACTGTTGCAATTGGAGATAATGGCGCAGAAAATTCTGCTCTAATAGCTGCAAAAATTTTAGCTCTACATGATAAACAAATCGAAAAAAACCTTAAAGACAAAATCTTAAAAACTACTAAATCTATAATAAAAGACAGCGAAATAGGCACCTGGCCAAAATAATTCATTATGAAAAAAAATTGCATAGGTATACTTGGCGGAGGGCAACTCTGTCAAATGCTGGCGGAATATCTTACTGAAGCAGGAAAAAATGTATATTTTATAGACCCTTCTTCAGACCCTCCTGCAAAACATACAAAGGCTATACATATTCAAAAAAATTATGATGACTTCAAGGCCCTAGACATATTGATATCTGAATGTGACGTAATCACGTATGAATTCGAAAACATACCGATGGAGTCTCTTGATTATCTAGATAAAAAAATTGATATCTTTCCAAGTAAATACATTCTATCAATTTCTCAAAATAGACTAAATGAAAAAAGTAATTTTATGAAGTGTGGAATAAAAACTCCTTCCTTTTTCAAGTTTGATAAAGATACAAACTTTGAACGAGAGCTAGAAAAAACAAATATAAAACTTCCAGTAATAATTAAAACTAATACACTAGGTTATGACGGGAAAGGCCAATACCATATTAACTCGAAAGATGAAATTATTAAAAAAATAAATCTTTTAGATAAGAATATAGAATATATCGTTGAAGAAAAAATTGATTTTATAAAAGAGTTTTCAGTTATTATCGGAAGAAACCATAATAAAGAAATTTATTGCTTTGAACCTATAGAAAATATTCACAAAAATGGAATTTTAGATATATCTATTTCTCCTTCTAGAATAAGTGAATCTATAAAGAATAAATCAATAAATTTAGCAACAAAATTTGTAGAAAAAAATAATCTTATAGGAATATTAACTATTGAAATGTTTCTAGATAAAAAAAATAATATATTGTTTAACGAAATAGCCCCTAGACCACATAATTCAGGACACTTAACAAGAGAATCTCATTCTATTTCTCAATTTGAAATGCTTGGAAAAATTTTAGTTGAGGAAAAAATTCAAAAACCGAGAGTAGAAAAAAATGCAATCATGAAAAATATTTTGGGAGATTTTTTTATAAATAAAAATTATAAAAACGTAATTTCTGAAATATCTGATGCTCCTGATCATTTTGTAAAAATGTACCATAAAGAAGAAGCAAAAATAGGGCGAAAAATGGGACATGTAACTATTTTTACTAATGATATTGAAAACACAATTGTTAAAATTAACAAATTAATCGATTAGAATGTTCTAACAATCTAAATAAGTGAGGGGTAATTTATGGAAAAGGAATTAAAAGGAAAAGTTGCGATAGTAACTGGTGCCGGAAGACTTAGAGGGATAGGAAGAGCTGCTGCTATTGCTCTAGCGAAATTAGGGGCTGATGTAGTTGTCACAGGGACAGGTAGAAAGCCAGAAAATTATCCAGAAGATGAAAAAGCAATTGGTTGGAAAGATATAGAAAGTGTTGCCGAATTAATTCGAGCTGAAGGAAGCAAGGCATTAGCTTTAGTAGCAGATGTTACAAATGAAGATCATGTAAAAAACATGATATCTAAAACAATTGAAGAATTTGGAAGAATAGATATATTAATCAATAATGCAGCCTATGCAAGAGCTGAAGACAGGGTTCCAATTCTTGATTTAGATGAAAATGTTTTTCAAAAAGTTGTAGATATAAAGTTAACAGGAACTTTTTTGTGCACTAAGGGAGCTGTTGAACATATGATTAAGCAAGGAGAAGGTGGAAAGATTGTTAATATCTCTTCTACTGCTGGAAAAAAAGGCTCAGCTAATTTTCTAGCATATAATGCTGGAAACTTTGGAGTTGTCGGTATGACTCAATCTATGGCTAGAGAACTGGGTGAATACAATATAAATGTAAACGCGGTTTGTCCAGGTGCGGTAGATACATCAAGAATGGACGTAGTTAGAGATGATTGGGATAAAATGGCTGCAGCTACTCCCATTGGAAGAAATGGTTCAGATAAAGAAGTTGGTGACTTTTGTGCTTATTTATGCACTGAAGCAGCATCATGGATTCATGGTCAATCTATAAACCAAAATGGTGGATCTGTAATGGAACATTAGAGCTAGAAATAGAGGAAATTTATGTCAAAAGAATTAGAAGGAAAAGTAGCAATAATAACTGGAGCTGGAAGACTTAGAGGAATAGGGAGAGCTTCTGCAGTTGCATTAGCCGAAATGGGAGCCAATGTTGTTGTTACTGGAACAGGAAGGGATCCTGAAAGTTATCCTGAAGATGAAAGGGCTATTGGGTGGAAAGATATAGAATCTACTGCTGAGCAAATAAGAGAAAAAGGCTCTAAAGCTAAATCCATCGTTATGGACATATCTAAAGAAGAAGATGTAGACAATATGATAAAAGAGACTATTAATGAATTTGGAAGAATAGATATTTTGGTAAACAACGCTGCTCCACCCTATGGAGAAGATAGAGTTCCGGTTGTTGAAGTAGACAATGAAGTGTTTAAAAAAGTTATTTTTGTTAAAGTTTATGGATCCTACTTATGCTCAAAAGCTGCTGCTAAGATAATGATAGATCAAGGACAAGGCGGTAGAATAATAAATCTTTCTTCTTCTGCAGGCAAGGAAGGCAATGCTAGAATGGCTGCTTATAACGCAGCTAATTTTGGATTAGAAGGTTTTTCTCAATCTTTGGCAAAGGAATTAGCATCACATCAAATAACAGTAAATTGTGTTTGCCCTGGTCAAACTGAAACGTCACGTTTAGATCCCTTAGGAAGAGGTGCTCTTTGGAATAGTAAAGCTGAAATTATACCGATGGGACGAGTTGGAACAGACGAAGAAGTAGCAGATCTTATAGCTTTCCTATCATCAGATAAAGCAAGATTTATTACGGGCCAAGCAATAAATATAAATGGTGGGTCTATAACTGCAAGGTAATTTGAAATATTTATTACTAAAATTACCAAAACCTTTATCAAGTTTACTCCGGTTCATTTGACAGCCTCTCAAAATATTTTAAAATAGAAAATGTGTAATTATTAAACAAAGGTTTCTGAAGTTAGTAATTAATTAAGATATTATAGAAATCTGATTATATTAAAATAGGAAGGAATTATTAAGTGGCACTTAAATTAAAACCATTAGGAGATAGAATAATCATCGAACCAACAGAGGAAGATGATTCTAAAAGCTCTGGGGGGATTATTATTCCTGACACTGCTAAAGAAAAACCTCAAAAAGGTAAAGTAGTTGCAGCAGGAGCTGGTAGAATAAACGACGATGGAAAGACAATTGCTTTGACTGTCAAAAATGGAGACGAAGTAATCTACTCAAAGTATGCAGGGACTGAGTACTCTGAAAACGGAAAAGAGTACCTAATAGTAAGAGAAAGTGATATTTTAGCTATTGTTGGATAGCTAGTAAAATATCTAAAATTTGAAAAAAAGTTAACGGAGAAAAAATATGCCAGCAAAAGATTTAAAATTTGGAGCAGATGCAAGATCTAGACTAAAAAGCGGAATTGATATTCTTGCAGATACAGTAAAAGTAACCTTGGGACCAAGGGGGAGAAATATTATTGTAGATAAAAAATTTGGTCCTCCTCAAGTAAACTCAGATGGAGTTACAATTGCAAAGGAAATAGACTTAGAAGATTCCTTTGAAAATATGGGAGCACAACTACTAAAAGAAGCATCAAAAAATACTAATGATGATGCTGGAGACGGCACAACAACAAGTACTGTTTTAGCACAAGCTATAATAGCTGAAGGATTTAAAGTTGTTGCCGCAGGTGCTGATCCAATGGCTATTAAAAGAGGAATTGATAAAGCTATCCAAAGCGTAAGAGACTCTATCGCAGGTCAATCAACTCCTGTTTCAGGAAAAGATCAAATTGCTAGCGTTGCTACTCTTTCTTCACATGATGACGAGATGGGAACATTGATTGCGGATGTTATGGATAAAGTTGGAAAAGATGGAGTTATAACTGTAGATGAATCTAAAACTTTAGATTATGAAACAGATTTTGTAGAAGGAATGCAAATTGATAGAGGTTTCTTATCTCCTTATTTTGTAACGTCTGCAGATACTCAAGAAGCAGTTCTAGAAAATCCATACATACTTATTACTGACGGGAAAATTTCAGCAGTTTCTGATCTAGTTCCTGTTCTAGAAAAAGTACTACAAGCAAAAAAACCAATGCTTGTGATAGCAGAAGATGTTGAAGGTGAAGCCCTTGCTACATTAGTAGTAAACAAGCTAAGAGGGACTATAAATGTTGCTGCTGTGAAAGCTCCTGGATTTGGAGATAGAAGAAAAGCTATGTTACAAGATATTGCTATTTTAACTGGTGGTAATGTTGTTTCAGAAGAAGTTGGTAGAAAATTAGATTCTGCAACATTAGAAGACCTTGGAAAATGTGCAAGAGTAGTAGTAAAAAAAGATGATACAACTTTTGTTGATGGAGAAGGTGCAAAAGCTGAAATAGAAGGAAGAATGAAAGAAATTGGAAGTCAAATAGAAGAAACCTCTTCAGACTATGATAGAGAAAAACTTCAAGAAAGACTTGCTAAATTATCAGGTGGAGTGGCTATTTTAAGAGTTGGTGCTGCTACTGAGATAGAAATGAAAGAAAAGAAACAAAGAGTAGAAGATGCATTATCTGCAACTCGAGCTGCTGTTGAATCTGGAATAGTACCTGGAGGAGGAACTGTCCTCATAAAAGCTTCAACTGCCCTTGGATCATTAAAACTCAAAGACGCTGATGAGCAAACTGGAGTTGAAATTCTTAAGAAAGCATTGCTTGAGCCAATAAGAGTAATAGCAGAAAACTCAGGTTTTGAAGGCGCGGTTATTTTGGAAAAAGTAACTACTAGTAAAGAAGAAAATTATGGTTTTGATGCTCAAAGTGATAAATATGGCAACATGATTACAATGGGAATAGTTGATCCTGCCAAAGTTACAAGAGCTGCAGTAGAAAATGCTGCATCAGTTGCAGGTATGATATTAACAACTGAAGCATTGATTACAGATATACCAGAACCAGATGCTCCTATGCCAGGTGGAATGCCTGGAGGAGGTATGGGTGGTATGGATATGGGAATGTAGATTATTAGATCTATAAATTAAAAAAAGAGCTACTTTTTTGTAGCTCTTTTTTTTTAATTATTCAAACTTTCATATAATTTTGTTAAAGATTCAATCCAAGCTTTTTGAACTTCAGGAGTCCAAGATGGATCAAATTCTGGATATTTATCTAATATAATCTTTACTATATTCGTATTTTTTTCGAAAGAATTTTTTTTGTATGATACAGATTGAGAATTTGAGTTTGTTTGAGATTTTAATTTCTCATTATTATTATGCCTTCTTGCTAAGATATGGCTTGATAGGTCTATTTGAGAAAACTTTGCAGCTTGAATAAAAAAGGATTCGCATTTTACTAAAACACCTTCTTTGGTTCCAAACTTTCTAAAAGCTTCTCTAAACTGATATTTAGTAGCACTTGCTAAATCTAATTTAAATATATGGTCATAAAATTTATATAAAATTTTTCTCAATGTTTTTTTTTGAATATTAATATCTTTCGATATTAGATTCTGAAAATCATCTGAAGGGATTCCATCCAAATCAACTAATTCAAAAAATTTTATTGCAGTCATTAACTGAGTCCCATTTGATCCTGAAAATCTATTTACCCAAACACTTCTATCTATTCTGCTAGGCATATCTTCGGATAAAAATTCCAAAAAAGTTTGGAATGTCTTGAATGCAACATATGGGGGAATATTATTTTTTTGTATTTTCATTTATATGAGTTCAATTCATTGCTATATAAGACATTATATGAAAAAAATTCCAAACAAAAAGTGTTTTAAGAATCATAATTTCCCAGCAAGGACAATTTTTGAAATTAGAATTTGGAATCTAGAAAATTAAAGTATAAAAGAATAAACTGGGGGCAGTTATGAAAATTGAATTAAATGAAATAAAAATACAACCGGAACATCCAATATTTAAGTACAAACCAATAAAGAATTTATTGAATAAAAGAAATTCTTCTCAGCAAAAGCCGATAGTCTTAAAGCATAAAAATTATTATTTGCTATATAGCGGAGAAAAAATTTATAGAAATGCCAAAAATAAAAATAAATCTAAAATAGACTGCAATATAAAGGAAAATATAAAAGATATTCAATCAATAAATCTTTCAGAAATATATTTTTCAGGATTAAAAACTCCTACAAAAATTGCTAAAGATTTCATAAAGTTTAGAAAAACAAATAACATATCACAACAAGAGCTAAGTAGGAGAACAGGTATTACACCAGGTACTATACATCATTATGAGTCTTTGATAAAAAAATTAAGTCCTACTTTATTGAGATCTCTAGATGATGGAAAGTTAACATTTAAAGAAGCTAGATGTATAGCAGATATTGATAACTTCGAATTACAAAATGAAATTGCAGAACCTTTTATTTCTGGAGAAATTTCTAGCGTTTATGTAGAGAAAATAATTGGAAATATCAAAAAGAATCCAAAGACTCCTTTAGAAAAAATTCTTAATTCAGTCATTAATGGAAAAGATATAAAACCAACTAGAAAAAATGAGTTAGAAACAGTGAAAGAAGAAATCAAAAATTTGTCTATAGAAGAAAAAATTCTTCATTTCTCAATAGAGCTAGACTCCGTAAAAGAAGAAGAAATTCCTGAATATAGAAGATTAAGAGTTATTTCTACATTGAAAATACTAGACTCTAAAATAAAATCAACATTAAATCATATGAACAGTACTTTTATAGAAAATACTAAAGTATATTCAAATAGCAAATAAAGGAGTAAAAATGCTTGAAAGATTTCATGTCTCAGATGAGGATGCAATAAGAATAAATCATGAAAAAATGCACTCAGTGACAAAGCAAATTTTTTCAAAAATGGGTCTTTCCAATGATGATGCAGAACTTTCAGCGGATGTATTAATTTATGCAGACCTTAATGGTGTAGACACGCATGGTGTTTCTAATATGCTCAGATCTTATGTAAGAATGTATCAGCTAGATAAAGCTAATCCAAGGCCAAGCATAAAAGTAGTCAAAGAATCAATTTCTACTGCAGCTTTAGATGGAGATATGGGATTAGGACTGCATACGGCGCCTTTTGCAATGAAAATGGCTATAGAAAAAGCAAAAAAAAGTGGAGTTGGAATTGTAACTCTAAACAATGCTGGACATTTAGGAGCTGCTGGATTTCATGCAAAGCTAGCTGTTGATGCTGATATGATTGGTGTTTGCATGAGTGGAGGAGGAGGATTTGCAATGTTACCTACTTTTGGTTCAGAGCCTAGATTTGGCACTCAACCTATTGCATGGGCAGCCCCCGCGAATAAGGAGGCTTATTTCATGTTTGATGCAGCTATGACTCAAGTTGCTGGAAATAAAATAAAACTTTTAGAAAGATTAGAAACCCCTGTAGCTGCAAATTGGATTGCAAATCAAGATGGGTCTCCTATTGATGAAGAAAAATTATTAATCAAAGAAAATTTTCATGAAGATGGAAGAATGAAAGATTTACACATGCTTCCTCTTGGAGGAGATAGAGAAAATGGTTCACACAAGGGTTACGGATTTGCAGCAATTGTAGATATTATGTGCTCTATGCTTGGAGGTGCACAAGCAGGGTTTCTAGGGGGAAGCGGACATTACTTTGCTGCTTATAATATAGATTCATTTAGTGATATCAATTTATTCAAACAAAATATGGATGACTTTCTTAAAGGACTTAAGGATACTCCTCCTGCTCCTGGTCATAAAAGAGTTTTATACCCAGGGTTGGCAGAATATGAATCTAGACTAGAAAGAAGCAAAAATGGCATTCCGTATCATCCGGAAGTAATCGAATGGTTTGAATCAATTACATCAGAATTAGAAATTAAGCTTGAATGGTAACTAAAAGTGAATTGCTTCATTGTTAGTATTAGCAGCTGCTTCTTTTATTACTTCTGATAGCGTTGGGTGCGCATGAGTTAATCTATGAAGCTCTTCATTTGTTCCTTCAAGATACTTTAACATACCTATTTCACCGATCATCTCTGTAGCCTCAGCACCTATAATATGAGCCCCTAGAATTTCTCCTGTAACAGAGTCTGAAATTACCTTAGCAAAGCCGTTAGAATCATTTATTGCAATAGACTTTCCTGCAACTTGAAAGGGAACTTTACCAATAGAATAATTAAGTTTATTCTCTATAGCTTGCTCTTCTGTAATTCCTATACTAGCAATTTGAGGGGAACAATAAGTACATCTAGGCATATCAATATAATTTGAAATTCCTTGCACTTCTTTACCTGCAATAACCTCAGATGCTAGTATTCCTTGATCAAAAGCAACATGTGCTAAAGGTAATTTACCTGTTACATCACCTATTGCAAAGACTCCATTAACATTAGTTTTCATATATTCATCAACAATAATAAAACCATTTTCGTCTAGTTGAATTCCAGCATTATCTAAAGATAGTTCATCAGTATTTGGCTGAATTCCTACTCCCAACATAACTTTATCGAATTCTTTAGAAAAAGACTCTCCTTTTAAGTCATATTCTAGAGTGACTGAGTTTTTATTCTTAGTGACATTTTTTATGTTTGATGAGGTAAAGGCATTTATGCCCTGTTTCTTAAATTGCCGCTCAAGTTCTTTTGATATTTCTCCATCTTCTTTTGGAACCAATCTATCCATAATTTCGAACAAAGAAACATCTACTCCATAAGCGTTAAAAAAATATGCAAATTCACATCCAATTGCAGATGCTCCAATTATTGCAATGGAATTTGGTTTAGCTCTCAATTCTAATGCTTCTCTAGAGGTAATAATAAGCTTTTTATCGATTTCTAAATTTGGCAAAGATCTTGGCCTTGCTCCAGTAGCAATAATTATATTACCCCCTGTTAATATTTCATTGCCTACTTCTATTTTTGTAGAAGAAATAAACTTTGCAGTACCCATAAAAAGTTCTATCTTATTTTTCTTAATTAAATAAGCAATACCCTGCGTTAACTTAGAAGACACCGCTCTAGAACGATCTATAGCTTTGGAAATATCTGCCTTGAATTCCTTGAATGAAAAACCCCATTCTTCTGGATTTCTCATTTCATTTAACAACTCAGCATTTTTAAGTAAAGACTTTGATGGAATGCATCCCCAATTTAAGCAAACCCCTCCTAGCCCTCCAATGCCCGTACCATCATCTTTTTCTACTAATCCTACTGTCAGACCTAATTGTGAAGCCCTTATAGCAGCATGATATCCACCTGGTCCAGCACCAATAACAATTACATCAAAACTTTTCTCTGACATACTTCCATCTTCCTAAAAATATTTATATATTACATCATTCTACTCTAAACAGGTTATAAAGCTTTAATATTATGACCCCAAAAAGTATCCCAAAAATAAAAAAAATCAGAGTAATTAAAGCGATAAGTATTAATACTGGTATAGGATTACCAGGACACTTAACATTCGTAGAGCATATAAAAATCAAACTAAATACAGAGTATATTGTAGAAATAAGGAAACCTAAGATTGAAAAGATTAATGATGATATAAAGACAGTCTTTGGCAGT
Organism: Chloroflexota bacterium; assembly: GCA_002699165.1. Classification (GTDB taxonomy): domain Bacteria; phylum Chloroflexota; class Dehalococcoidia; order Lucifugimonadales; family Lucifugimonadaceae; genus TMED-70. Next base: position 23,885 of record PABO01000012.1, read on the forward strand.
TTTCTAAAATTTAACATTTTTTTATAAGTAAATATTTCTTAAATAATATATAAATATATCATCGTAAAATACAAATATGAAAAAAAAAAATAATTCATTCTCAGGCTTATCATTAGTAATTGGCTTATCTTTAGGTCACGGAATAAAACATTTTGGCCAAGGAGCATTGACTGTTATAGGACCTTTATTAAAGGCATCTTTAAGTTTGTCAGAAGTGTCATATGCATTGATTTTTTCTTCGATGAATGTATCTAGTGGATTATCAAATATACCTGCAGGTATTTTATCTGATATGTATAGAAGGAAAATAGCTTGGCTACTAGCAATTTCTATGTTTACCATTTCTTTTGGATATTTACTTATTGGATTAACAAAAATTTATATTTTGATACTAGTTGGCGTAATACTTATTGGATTTGGAACCAGTTTTTGGCATGCTCCAGCTTTTGGAACTTTAGCTGCAAGATATCCTCAAAAAAAAGGGTTTGCTTTATCAATGCATTTAACTGGAGCACAGATTGGAAATACTCTTGGACCACCTATAATCGGAGGATTGATTTCAGGAATTACGTTAGGATCATTTATTAAGTTTTCGGGATTCGGATGGGAAACTGTTTCTATGTTGTTGGTAGTACCAATGATATTAACAGGTGTTTTAGTTTTAGTTTTTTTTAAATCTGCAGGGATTGAGTCTGATTCTAATTGGTCTTTTCAAGAATATTGGGAAAGAACAAAAACTTTAATTGAAGATAAGATTATATTAGGATTAATTATACTTGGAGCTATGAGAGCAAGTATTCATACTTCTTTTCAACTGTGGCTTGCAGTATATCTTAAAGAAGAATTAGATTATTCTGCTTGGATTATAGGTTGGCATATAGCTCTTATAACAGCAGCAGGAATTATATCTACACCAATCATGGGAATTCTTTCTGATAAATTTGGCCGCAAACCTGTAATACAAATTTCTATGTCATTGATGGCTATATATTTATTTTTATTCTTAATTTTTGATGAAGGAATAGGATTGGTCATTCTAATAGGTTTATTAGGAATGTTTTTTTTCTCTGTAATGCCAATTGTAACTGCTGCAACGATGGATAGGGTCCCCAAGGGAAGTGAAGGAAGCGGAACAGCTCTAAATTTTATAGGGATGTCTCTAATTGGATTTATGTCTCCTGTTATATCAGGGATAATTTACGCAAAATATAATTTTGAAGGAATCTCAATATTTGCAGGAGTTATTGCGGTGTCAGGAATATTATTATGTACTTTTTTACCAATGAAAAAAGTTAATTAACGCTAGATAAAAATTTTTCTGAATTGAGTGGTGACTGAGTAATGGTTTGAATATATTTTTTTGTAACTTCTTTTATTTTTTTTAGATTCTTATTCTGAAATTTCATAGTTCTTATATCATCCCATCCATTATTTATAAGAAATCTCATTGCTTTAATAGAATTTTTATCAACATGTACATAGTTGTCAGTATTAGTAGAAAATTTTTTTTCAACCAATCCTCCATTGACTGAAGAAAATAAATGGTCTCCTTCAAGCAATGTATTCCCACTTATTTGGCAACTGTAAAGATCAGGTAAAAAGCCTGACAATGAAAGTAAATTTAATTCGAACCACCTCATTAAGAGATCATTATTAATGTTCTTTTGTAGCTGATCTAATGTAAAAGCAAGATGATAATAAATATCATTATTAGGATCATTTTCAACTGAAAATTTTTCTGCTAGTTCAAGAAGATAAAAACCTATTGAAATAAGTGAAAGATCATCTTTTATTGCTTTGTAATTTTCAATAATTTCAACTTGAGATAAATTGCTTAGATTATCATTTAGAGATATATAAGCATTAACTTTTGATAGAACATCAACATGTCCCCCCATTTTTGACTTAGGCTTTCTAATACCCTTAGCCACAATTTTAATTAATCCTTGATCAGGAGTTAGAAAAACAAAAATTCTATCAGCATCACCAAAATCATATACTTTCAAAGCTATTGCCTCTGTCTGGATAAATCTCTTTCTTTTTTTATAAGCTTTCATCAATTTTGATCCTTGATCCCAAGGCGTGAGAAATTGTTGTTTCGTCAGCATATTCAATGTCAGAACCAGAAGGCATACCTCTGGCTAATCTAGTTACTTTTATATTCCCATCACTTTCGCTAATAACTTGATTAATATACATCGCAGTTGCTTCTCCTTCAAGATTTAAGTTTGTTGCAACAATAATTTCTTTGACCCTATCATCATTTTTTATTCTATTAATCAATTCATTTATCCTAATTTCTTCTGGCCCAATTCCATTAGCTGGTGACAAGGAACCATGCAAGACATGAAAAAGCCCAGAATATACACCTGATTTTTCTAACACATAAACATCCATTGCTTCTTCAACAACACAAATAATTGAACTATCCCTAGATTCATTTGTACATATATCGCATTTAGGTTCTTGAGAAATATTTTGACATATTATACAAAAGATAATTTTTTCTCTTATTTCAGAAAGAGCGCTTGCGATACTTTTAATTTGATCAGCAGGCATTTTTAATGTTGCAAATGCTAATCTTTGTGCAGTTTTAGGCCCAATAGAAGGCAATAATCTAAATGATTCTATTAAATCACTCAAGGCTTCTGGAATAAAAGGAGACTTATTTAAGGGTGACATATTATAAACCTGGAATATTTAAACCACCAGTAACCTCTGACATTATTTTTTTTGAAGATTTTTCGGCTTCTTTCATCGCTTCATTTAAGGCCTTTATTAAGTTTTTTTCTAAATCTTTAGCAGAAACTTGAGGTAAAAAATCTTCATCAATTTTTATAGATTTTATATTGGATGTACCCTGAACTACAACTCTAATATTTCCATCTTTTGACTCTGCAATTGTTTCTAATTTATCAATCTTTTTTTTCAAGCCATTCATTTTCTTCATTAAGCTTCCAGCTTGTTTTAACTTGTCCATATTAAACATAATTTAACCTTCCTTTTCTTCCTCAACTTTGGCACCCATTGCTAGAGCGGATTTAACTATGTCACTTTCTAACAAATTAGCCTTTGTATTATTTTTTTGTTCTTCATCAGGTTCTTCTAATACTAGCTTTATTCCATTTCCATACACTTTAGTCACTGCTTTTTTTACAGCTTCCCTTGCCAATTCTAATTGCCATTCTACCTTGAAGTGATCATGCAAAGACTTACTTTTAAATTTCAATACTAATTTTTCATCAAGTTTTTTTGGAATTTCCACATTTCTAAGCAATGCCCCAAGAACCATTTTCCCAAATTTTGCTCTCCTTAAATCAAAAAGGACTTTTTCCCAGTCTTGTTTTTCATTTGAGTCCAGCTTGGGCTTAGAAATTTGATTTACCTCTAAACCTTTTTCATGAGACTGAGTGTCATTTATCTTAGACTCTTTGATATTATTTTCGCTTGTTTCTATATTTTTATTTTGATTCTGTGTATCAATATTTAGAGGGCTTTTAATTTCTTTTTCTTGAGTTTGATTTAGCTCTTCTTTTATAATTCTTTTGTTTTCGAACATATATGTTAGGTGGATTATTGCAGAATCTAAAAGAGGGTCGAAATGTTCTGTTCTTATCGAAATCATTTCAATAAATTTTTCAAGTATTGTAATTAATTTTCTTGAATCGCTTCCTGAAAAAACTAAAGATGTATTTTTTATGAAATCTGAAGAATAGCCCTGTATTTCAGTAGCTCCATTCACTGTGAATATCCCTAGTCTTAAAACATCTATTAAGGAATTAGAAAGAGATTTAAAGTCTATGCCCCTAAGCCTTAAATCTTGAAGAGTTTCAATTAATTCACTAATATTATTTTCTATGATCATTTTATATATTTTTAGAGATATATTTTCATCTATGATCCCAAATAGTTCTCTTGCTTTACTTATTGTAATTTCGTCAAAAGCAATAGACAGCTGCTCTAAGAGATTGCAAGCATCTCTGAGAGAGCCAGAAGAATTTTCAGCAATAAACCATAAAATTTCTTCTTTACATTGAATTTTCTCATGCTCTGCAATTACTTTGAGCCTCTTAACTACTTCTGAGTTTGAAACATTTCTAAAATCAAACCTTTGACACCTCGAAACAATCGTCTCTGGTAGTTTTTGATATTCAGTTGTTGCTAAAATCATTATTACTTGAGGAGGGGGTTCTTCTAGCGTTTTTAAAAGAGCATTGAATGCCTCATTAGTCAGCATATGAACCTCATCAATAATATAAACTTTATACTTACCCGAAGACGGCATAAATTGAACATTATCTAATAAAGATCTAATATCATCAATTCTTCTATTTGAAGCTGCATCTATTTCTATAAGATCAAGAAATTTCCCTTTATCTATCTCTTCAGAAATTTTTGAATCTATTTTTGGCTCCCCGTGTTCATCTATTTCAAGATTTAATGCTTTTGCCAAAATTCTTGCAGTTGAGGTTTTTCCTACACCTCTGGGACCTGTAAATAGATAGGCATGAGCATATCTATTTCTTAATAAGGAATTTTTCAAAGTTACCGTTATATGATCTTGACCCATAACGTCAGAAAATAATTTAGGTCTCCATTTTTGATATAAAACTTCCCTTTTTAAACTCATAATCTAATCTAAAATAATATTTTTTAAAATTTCATCTGTTTTTGAAAACATTATTTTTTCTTCTAAAATGTCTTCATGGTTATATCCTAAAAGATGAAGAGCTCCATGAATAGCCATTGTAGATAATTCTTTTGAAAAACTTATACCATTTTCTAAAGACTGGCTTTGAATTTTGGGTATAGAGATATAAATTTCACCAATATCATTGATTGAATCCTCGCCAGGAAAAAGAGAATTCTCATTTAGAAGCACTCCTTCTTTCCAGCCTTCGTAAAAATTGAATGATAAAACATCTGTTTCATAATGATTATTTAAAAATTCAGCATTAAGTTTTTTTATTTCTTCATTGCTTACAAGGTATACATTAAATGTATAAAAGTTCTTAATATTCTCAAATTTCTTTGTTTGCTCAATAGAGTTTATTATTAGATCAAAATATTCTTGCCAAGAATTAGAAGAGTCACATGAAACAAATATATTGTTTTTGGATTTAGAATCTATCACTAAATTATCTTTTGTAAAATATTTTCACGTAAGACCCTTATTCTAGAATAAAAAGGTGCATATTCTGAATCCATGTCTACTATATCAGAAGTTGAGGCCAGGCAAAAATTGATTTTTTCACGAAGATCTTGTTGAGAAAAATACTCTACTTCGATTGTCGTTTTTATTTCAAATAATAATGGGATAATTTTTTCACTAAAAATTGTATCTATTTTTTTCTTCTGGTCTAAAACTGATTTTATTTGAATGTCTTCAACTAATTTGTCTATTTCATACAATAGATCGCTAGTTAAAATTTTTGATTTTTTTGCCATAAAAGTAAGATACGTAATTTGATTATTAAATCTTTATACAGTTATTATATTCTAATCATCAAATTCTTTTAATTTGATTATCGAAATACCTTAAATAAATATATAGAATTAAATAAAAGAATAAAAATTTGGCGAAATCTAGCAAAATAATAATAAAAGGTGCTCGTGAGCACAATCTTAATAATGTAGATCTTGATATTCCAAGAGAAAAGTTTGTAGTAATAACTGGAGTTTCAGGCTCGGGAAAAAGTAGTCTTGCTTTCGATACTCTTTATGCTGAAGGACAAAGAAGATATGTAGAATCTTTATCCGCTTATGCAAGACAATTTTTAGGAAGAATGGAAAAGCCGGATGTTGATCAAATTGATGGCTTATCGCCATCTATTTCAATTGACCAAAAAGGGGTTTCCAAAAATCCTCGATCTACAGTAGGGACTGTTACTGAAATATATGATTATTTTAGACTCTTATTTTCTAGAATTGGAATTCCTCACTGTTACAACTGTGGAAAACTAGTAGAAAAACAAGATGTACAAAAAATTGTGGAAGACATCTTTAATTATGAAAAAGAAACAAGATTTATGGTTCTTTCTCCTGTTATCAGACATATGAAAGGTCAGCATCTCAGTGTGCTTGAAAAAATTAAATCTGAGGGATTTTCTCGAGTAAGAGTTGATGGTGAAATTTATGAATTAGACGATGAAATAAATTTAGAAAAAAATAAATGGCATAATATTGAAATCGTTATAGACAGACTAATAATTAATTCTAATATTGATAAAAACAGAATATCTTCCTCAGTAGAAACTGGTTTAAAATATGGGAATGGCGTAATATTTGTCGATAAAATCAATGATGAAGAGATTGTTTATTCTGAACTTTTAGCATGTACAGATTGTAATATATCANTATCAGAATTAGAGCCTAGAAGCTTTTCTTTCAATACTCCATTTGGTGCATGTACAAAATGTACTGGGCTTGGATTTTCTTTAGAGGTCGATCCTAACTTAATAATAAGAGACCCCAATCTATCAATTAATGAAAAGGGAATGGATATCATTGAAGATGCTAGGGTTGTTTTAAGTTGGCAGAAAAATAATTTTTATTCTATTCTTGAAGAATTAAATATTGATAAAAACGTACCAATAAAAAAAATCAATAAATCTATACTAAATTTACTATTGTACGGAGTGATTGATTCAGAGTTTCCAAAAAAAGAAAATTTAGATGATCTTGAGTTTCTATTAAGATATTTTGATGGCATAATTCCTTCGATTGAAAAAAGATATTTAAATTCTGATTCGGAAAAAATAAAAGAAGAAATATTAAAATTTATGTCAGAAAGCCCATGTTCTAATTGTAAAGGAGATAGATTAAAACCAGAATCATTAGCAGTAACTGTTCTTGGTAAAAATATAATGGAAGCAACAAATTTGTCTATTTATGAATGCTTCAAATGGATCAAGAAAGCNGATGTAAATAAAAAGCTACTATCTGAAAGTGAGAAAAAGATTTCAGAGGAAATATTTAAGGAGATCAATTCAAGATTATCNTTTCTTTTAGAAGTTGGGTTAGGTTATATAAGCTTAGATAGAATGTCAGCAACTTTATCAGGGGGTGAAGGNCAAAGAATAAGATTAGCAACTCAGATAGGGGCAGGTCTTACAGGTGTAATGTATGTTTGTGACGAGCCATCAATAGGATTGCATCCTATTGATAATGAAAAACTAATTAAAACATTAATTAATCTAAAAGAAATAGGAAATACTGTAATAGTGGTTGAGCATGATGAATATGTAATGAAATCAGCTGATCAAATAATTGATATGGGCCCAGGTGCAGGTACATATGGAGGAAATGTTGTTGCTCAAGGAACTCCTGCTGAAATAATGAAAAATAAAAACTCCATAACAGGAATGTATTTGTCAGGTAAAAAAGAAATTTCAGTTCCAAAAAAAAGAAAAAAAAGCAATAATTATATTGAGATAAAAGGGGCATCAGAAAATAACTTAAAAAATATAGATGTTAAGATTCCCTTAAATAATTTTGTTTGTGTAGCAGGTGTCTCTGGATCAGGAAAAAGCACCTTAATAAATGATATTTTATCTAAAGCATTACTCAAAAAAATTACAAAAAAATCTGTAAAAGAAGGAAAATATTCAGAAATTAAAGGAATTGAAAATATTGATAAAATAATTGTCATTGATCAATCTCCTATAGGAAGGACACCAAGGTCTAATCCTGCTACTTACACCGGACTATTTACCCCAATTAGAGAGCTTTTTGCAAAAATGCCAGAAGCTATGAGCAGAGGATATAAAGCTGGAAGATTTTCTTTTAATGTAAAGGGAGGAAGATGTGAAGACTGCTCAGGAGCGGGATACAAGGAAATAGAAATGCAATTTTTACCAGACGTTACTATTCCTTGCGAAGTTTGCAATGGGAAGAGATATAACAACGACGCTTTAGAAATTAAATTTAAAGGTGAATCGATAGCTGATATATTAAACAAGACAGTAGAAGATTCCATAGAAATATTTGAAAATATCCCAATTGTAAAGAAAAAACTAGAAACATTAAATAATGTTGGACTTGGGTATATAAAATTAGGGCAACCGGCAACAACCCTCTCCGGAGGAGAAGCCCAGAGGATAAAACTAGCGACTGAACTATCTAAAAGATCAACAGGAAACACATTTTATATTTTAGATGAGCCAACGACAGGGCTCTCATTTGAAGATTGTTCTAAATTATTAAATGTTCTTCATGCATTAGTTGAAAATGGTAATTCTGTAGTTGTAATAGAACATCATTTAGATATGATAAAAAATTCAGATTGGATAATAGAGTTAGGGCCAGAAGCTGGAGAAAAGGGAGGTCAAATAATTTGTGAAGGNACTCCTGAATTTGTTGCCTCAACAGAAACTGCGACAGGTAAATTTCTAGATGAATTACCAAATATCACTAGGGACAAAAATTCAAATGGTAAATTATTCAAACTAAAAAAAATCAAAGNAAATAGTCAATCAAAAATAAAAAACGACTTTCTTCCTGATCGACCCAAAAACTTAAAAATAAAAAAGAGAAATTATAAACTTAGTAGATGGCGTAGAAGAAGGGCCTCAAGGGTAGCTTAAAAAATTTCTAAAATAGAGTTAACAACATCTACTGCACGATAATTATCTAAAAACTTCCAAATATGTAAAATATATTCTTGAGTAAGCTTTAAAACTAAAGAAAAAAGTAGAACTGTAATTATTTTATTTTTTGTTACATAAATCTTATAATGACTCAAAAATGCTATCCCTAAAAACCAAAATTCAAAAATATTTGGGAATAAAAATAAAATAAATCTCTTCTCAAAAACTTCAAACAAACCAAAACCTATCATTCTAAAGACAAACAGCAATAAGCTGATATTTCTTAGGTCAGATCTCCATCTCAAAGTTATTATTAAGAAAAAAGAAATATAAAATAAGTCTAAAAACTTATCTAACATCTGATAATTTCTGACTCCGCCTAAAGAAATTAGGTTCATCATAAACAAGTCAGAAAAATCTATTAATATCACCAAGAGTCCACCAAAAAAATTAAANTTAAAAACAATTAGNGATGCAAANATCCTAACAAATGAAATTATCAATTCTTCTAAAGTCATTGTCAGATTATAGAAGTTATTTGAAATTAATAAAACTCACTTTATAATGTTGTGCAATCAATGATTGTTAATTGAATTTTTTGATCGTGTAAGATAATTTTATGAACAGTAATAAATATGTAATATCAATAGATCAAGGAAGCACATCTACTAGGGCTGTAATTTATGATAAAAATCTAAATATCGTTTCTTCTAGCCAAATAAAATTAGAGGAAATTTATCCTCAAGATGGTTGGGTGGAACTAAATCCAGAACAAATTACAAAATCAGTCATTAAGAGTACAAAAAANGCTTTAAATNACTCTAATATAAACACAAATGATGTGTTGTCTATAGGAATCACAAACCAGAGAGAAACTGTTGTGTTTTGGGATAAAAACACCTTAAAACCAATTGGCAATGCAATTAGCTGGCAGTGTCTTAGGGGCATTAAAATTTGTGAAGAAATGAAAGGATCAAATTTTGAAGATACCTTTAATTCATCAACGGGTCTAAAAATAGATCCTTATTTTTCTTTTTCTAAAATTAAATGGGCTTTAGATAATAATAANGAAATTAGTGCTTCTATAAAAAATAAAACGCTTCAAATAGGAACCGTTGATTCTTGGATTCTTGCTAACTTAACTGAAAATAGAGAATCTAAAATAGAAATATCTAATGCATCAAGAACAGGGTTATTTAATACAAAAAAAGAAGATTGGGATGAAGATTTATTATCTTTTTTAGATATAGATAAATCAGTTTTTCCTAAAGTCTGCAATTCAGATGAAATTTTTGGATATACAAAAAAATCTTTATTTGGAAAATCTATAGGAATCAATGCTATTTTAGGAGACCAGCAATCCTCTTTATACGGACATAATGAGGGAAATAAATTTGAAATAAAATGTACTTATGGAACAGGGGGGTTTTTATTAATTGACACAAATAAAAAGCGTTTTGGATTTAATAAAAACTTTCTATCTACCATTGCTTATAGAAAAGAAAATAAGACAAANTTTGCCCTAGAAGGAAGCATTCTTTCAGCAGGATCAACCTTAGAATGGCTTAGAAAAATAAATATTCTGGATAATTTTGAAAATATAGAAGATCAACTAAATGCAACTAAAGCAAACGACGTAATGTTTATTCCAGCATTAAATGGCCTAGGCGCTCCCTTTTGGGATGGAAATGTAAGGGGNAGCATAGAAAATGTTAGCTCAGGTACTACAAAAGAAGAAATAATTAGATCAGCTTTTGAAGCGATTGCATTTTCTACAAAAGCAATAATTGAAACAATTGAAAAAACAATAAATTTACAGATAAATGAACTAAAAATAGATGGAGGGCTTTCAAAAAGTTCTTTTTTTTCTCAGTATCTNGCTGATTTGATAGGTAAAAAAGTTAAAGCTTCGAAAAACAGTGAAATGACATCATTAGGTGTGGCAAAACTTTCATTAGAAAAATCTGGTATAAGCCCTGATATTAAAAATTCTTATAACGAATATAATCCTAAAAATGATAAACANAATATCTATTTGGATAAATATAAAAAATGGAAAAAATTAATTGAAAAAAAAATTAAAAATTAGGAGTAAAAAATGTATGTTGGAACACAAGTAGCGCCAAGAAATATTTCAGATTTAGAAGTTTGGTCACAATTAGGGGTCAATAATATTTGTGCGGATCCTTTTGAAGTAGATAAAGATGGAAATTATAGATCTATTAATCCACATGAATGGACAATAGAAATTTTAGAAAAACATATTGAATTATTGAGTAAAAAGGGNTTAATTCTTGATATGGTTCAAATTCCTCTCTCATCAACACCACTTGAAAGCTCTCAGAGTCCAAATATTATGCTTGGTAAGTCCCCCGAGAGAGATAAAGAAATAGAATCAATTCAAAATATTTTAAGGCTTTGTTCAAAAGTTGGAATCCCTGCAGTTAAATACAATATGANTATTATAGGAATACCAAGATCAGAAAATGAAAAAGGAAGNGGAGGGTCATCGAATTCAACATTTAGATGGGAAAAAATGGATAAAAGCCCCTCTCCTGGAATTGCTGGTGTTTTGGATGCAGATACAAACTGGGAAAGAATTGATTATTTTTTAGAAAAAATAGTTCCTGTTGCTGAGGAATTAAANGTACGCCTAGCATGTCATCCTCATGATCCATATACTCCTGATGGTTACAAAGGTGTGACTCGAGTTCTTGGCACAGTAGAAGGATTAAAAAAATTTATAAGTATGCACGAAAGTCCATATCATGGGCTAAATTTTTGCCAGGGAACAGTTACTGAAATGCTTGATGATCCGGGAAAAGAAATATTTGATGTAATCAGATATTTTGGTGAAAGGAAAAAAATATTTAATGTTCACTTTAGAAATATACTAGGAAATAAATTAGATTTTATGGAAGTTTTTCCTGATGAAGGCTCCATAGATATGATTAAGGCATTAGAAACCTATAAAGAAGTAGGTTATGAATATATGCTAATGCCCGATCATGTTCCGAGTATATCCGGAATAAATAACAAAGGAGTTGCTTTTGCTTATTGTTACGGATATATAACAGCAGGACTTCAATCTATAGGTCACCAAAGAAAAATCCCATGGGTAAGAAAAGGGTAATATTTAGCCTCAAAATATCTTATTTAGTATTATGGAGCAGGTTGAATCAATTCTATTCTAATGCCACCAGGTGCAGCAATAAAACCTATTTTTCTTCCATCAGGTTGTGGCAAAGGACCTTCTTTATGTACTGCTCCAAGTGCAACCAAACGTTCAATATCTCCTTCAATATCATCTGTATCAAATCCAAAATGCTCTAATCCATAATGGGCATCGTCATCAGCAGGACCTAACTTTTCATTCGTTCTTTCGCTTGAAATATTAATTGCTAAACCGCCTTCAGTTTGTGTAATGATAAATGTATCTCCAACAGGTCGCACTGTCTCAGAAATAATTTTTACATTAAACGCTTTCACAAACCACTCTGCAGTAATTTTAGGGTCTTTAGATTTTAAATGTATATGATTTACGTTATATGGCATTAATGGCTCCTCAATTTTTTAATAAATTTTCTTGATGTACAGATTTTATAACATCAAGTACAAAGGGACCTTCCTTTTGGAGAGTTATTTCAATTTTATTTTTTTTATATATTTCAATTTCGCGTTCACCATCAAGAGCTATTGTTCCAGAATAGTTCGATAAAGTATATTTTTTATTATAAGAAAAAAGCTCCCAGTTATTAATAAAAATTTCTGAAATTAATCCCGGAGCAATTGGAGCATAGACTTTTTCTCCTTCTTTAGAAAACTCTAGTTTTATGGCATGATTTTTAGGGATTTGTGTAACTTTTGAACCAATTGCAGAGAGGCCAATTGATATTGGATCAGATTGAGTTAAAAAGAGTTGATCTAAAACATTTGGATCCCAAATAGCTTTTGACCCTACAAAATTTTGATTACTAATTGCCATATCTATAAGAGCAATATCTTGATATTTATCGTCAATGGAAACAGTTAATTTAGATTTTTGAGATATAAGAGATTTTTTTATTTTTTTTTGTTTTGACTGTATAAAAAAACCAGCAGCTAAACCCGCAACTGTAGGATCTATAATAATTGGAAAAGCATTATTTGTGCCCGTTGAAATCGGAACTATAGGAATATTACCAATATTTTTTGCTACAAGCCTATTTGTCCCATCTCCCCCCAATACTAAAACACAATCACATCCTATATTGTTAATTAATTTTGCAGCATAAAGAGTTTGTTCAGGCCCATCATAATATTTAGTATCCAAAAAATTTATATTAAGGAGATCTTTGAATTCCTCTGTACATGGCCCATATAAAGATGCTTTGTCAGGCATGAAATAAATATCTTTCAATCCTTTATGAGCCAATCCTTTTACAAAGCGAGTAATTATATTTGCCTTTTCTTGATTGGAAATTACTCTACCTGAGGCAACAAGCCTTCTTATATCTTTTCCTGCTGAAGGATTCGCTATAATCCCTACGCTAGCCAACTTAAACGCTTTCTATGTTTTTAATTAGACTGTCCATAAAGTTAGAAGCCGGTACTCCATCAAGAGCTCTATGATCAAATGTAAGAGAAAGAAAAATAAAATTCTTTAATTTAGGCTCATCATTTTCATCAAAAGAAACCTCCTTGTTTACCTTACCTACTCCTAAAATGGCTACTTCTGGCGGGTTTATTATAGGATTAAAATACTCAATATTGTAAGAAGAAAGATTTGAGATAGTAAAGCTTGAGCCGGTTATTTCATCTGGCAAAATATGATTATCTTTTATTTTTTTTGAAAATATTCTTATTTCTTTACTTATATCCAAAAAATTTTTATCTTGAGAATTTTTAATAACAGGGACAATTAGTCCGTCTGTTACAGCCATCGCAACTCCTAAATTGATATTTTTCCATATTTTCATCTCATTATTTTGGAAATGAGCATTTAATTTAGAATGATTCTCAAGAGTATTTGAAACAATTTTTACTAAAATATCATTAATTTGAGGCCTTATTTTTTCACTTCTCCATTCAGAAATTAATTTTTTCTGAAAGTTAATTAAATTATCAATACAAGCTTTTGAATTCAGTGTTACCTGAGGACTTTGAGAACTTAATGTCATTCTTTTTGCAATTACTTCTCTNATAGTGGTGGTTTCTATTATTTCTCCTAAGACTAAGCTTTCGTGAGAGTCATGNGTATTNCCATTTNNATTATCACTTTGACTATACNGATTAACATCTTCNTCCGTTATTCTCCCAGAAGGCCCCGTACCAGTTAGTTTTGAAAGATCAATGTTGAGTTTCTTGGCAAGATTCCTTGCCCTAGGAGAAACTATTATTTTTTTTCCTGGTTGATGTTCTTTTTTTTGTGATTTTATTTCACCAGTTTCTTCTTTAGGGTCATCAGACTTAGCAGGTATATCACTCAAATTTTCTCCATCTAATAAAATCATTCCTAAAACAGTCCCTACGGGAACTAATGCCCCTTCTTCAATATCTATTCTTCCAAGTTTTCCTGGTTCAGATGCCTCCACAGAAGCATTAACTTTTGTTGATTCTATTTCTACAAGTTCATCGCCTTTAGCAACATCGTCTCCGATTGATTTAAGCCACTTAATGACAGTTCCATCATTCATATTCATTCCCCACTGTGGAAGNTTGATTTCTTTAGGCATTTGCATCTCCTTGGTTCTTAAGTTTTTCAAAAAGATCATTGAAATCTTTTACAATAAAATCAGGTTTTAACATTTTATGACATTCCTCGTAAGGCAAATTATATCTATTTACATAAGCTCCTAACATTCCACAGCTTTTTGCTCCCATAACATCAAATGAATTTGCTGATACCATTAATATTTCTGATAAATTATGCCCNGANAGTAGCGAAGCTTTTCTATATACTCCTGAGAAAGGCTTAAATGCCCCAACTTCTTCAACTGAGATTATATTATCAAAATCAAACTTAATTCTATTTTTGGATAAATGATCTAAAAATGATTTATTTCCATTTGAAAGAGCGATTAAAGAAAAAATTTTATCCAATAATTCAAGGTTTTCAGCTACATCAGGAAAAGGAATAAGATTCTGCCAATTATCATCCCATACTTCTAGTTCTTCTAATGATGGCTCCAAATTAAATTTTCTAGAAGTGTACTTAAATGCATTTTTAACTGTTGTTAGATAACCGCTATGACCTAAATCTAGAATATTGTCTTGATACTGTTCAATTCTTTGCCTGTGGCGCAAAAAAGCCCAAAATTCTTCAGGGCTTACTGCTGATTTATTGTTGTCTAAAATATTTTTTATNGATGGTTTGGTACTTTTTTCTAAATCTAAAATAGTNCCAAACAAATCAAATGTGAGGGCTTTTATCATATTTTTATTCCATTGTTTTTTTTACTGCTATTGAAATTTTTTCTATATTTGGATAAACCAATTTTTCTAAACTTTGAGCATAAGGAATATGAACTTGCTCAGAAGCAACCTTAATAATTGGGGACTGCAAGAACCAAAAGCCCTCCTCAGCAACTATTGAAGAGATTTCTGAGGCAGCAGAGCAAACTTTATGTGCAGGNTCTGCGATAACAAGCCTTCCTGTTTTTTCAACAGAAGATAAAATAGCTTTTTTATCTAAAGGAACTAAAGTTCGAGGATTTATAACTTCACANGAAATCCCCTCTTTTTCTAAATTATTTGCAGCNTCTAATGCAAGTTTTACTGAACCGGCAATACCAACGATAGTACAATCGGTTCCTTCTTTTATTATTTCTGCTTTACCAAAAGGGATTTCATCATCTGTAACATCTCCCCTTGTTCCCATTAAATTTGTATCTTCAAAAATTATTACAGGATCATCGTCTCTGACAGCAGTCTTAAGTAGCCCTTTTGCATCAGCAGAAGTAGCTGGAACAGCAATTTTAATTCCAGGCATATTCATAAACATAGGATAATTCCTATCTGAATGATGAGCTGCTGAGCCNGCTCCGTATGCCATAGAGGCCCTNTAAACCACCGGAAGATTAGCTTGACCCCCGAACATATATCTCATTTTTGCAGCCTGAGATATTAACTGATCCATCGCTACCCACATAAAACTAGTTACTGTTTCAACGATTGGTCTCATGCCTACTAATGAGGCGCCGATAGCTGCACCGAAAAAACCATTTTCTGATAATGGGGTATCTAAAACTCTCTCTTCACCAAATTCTTTATATAGATTTTTTGTAGCACCATATATAGATAACCTTATATCTTCACCCATGATAAAAACATTGGGATCCCTTCTCATCTCTTCCGCTATAGCTTCATTGATAGCATCAGCAAATATTTTTTCTACCATCTAATTCCTCCAATATATTATGGTTTAGGTATAGGATTTGCCCACATACCTTCAAATAAGTCATCNGGGCCAGGAAATTCACTATTTCGAGCAAAATTTACAGCTTCTTCTATTTCTGCCTTCGAATCATCTTCTATCTTCTTACANTCAGATTCAGAAAGAATCCCTCTGTCTATTAATTTTTTTGTATGCAGGTCTAATGGATCTCTTTCTCTCCATTTATCAATTTCTGATTTATCTCTATATTCCCCTCTACGAATCTTTCCTAAGCCTAAAGAGTGCTCTTCAAATCTATAGGTCAAGCCTTCTATCAAAGTCGGACCTTCTCCATTTCTTGCTCTTTTTACGGCTTCTATAGTAGCTTCATACATAGCTTCAACATTTTGACCATCAACTAAAATTCCTGGCATATTATAAGCCACTGCCCTATCAGAAACATTATCAACAGCTACAGAATTTTCATAAGAATTAGTTATGGCATATTGATTATTTTCACAGACAAATATAACAGGTAGCTTCCAAATAGAGGCAAGATTCATAGATTCATGGCAAGCTCCTTGATTAGAAGCTCCGTCTCCAAAAAAAACTACAGATACGAAATCTTTTTTTCCCATTTTAGAGGCTAAGCCTGCACCTGTAGCAACAGGAACAGAAGATCCAACAATTCCAGATTCGCCCAGTATTCCAACTGAGAAATCCGCTAAATGCATTGACCCTCCCTTGCCTTTGCAATATCCATCAACCCTTCCATAAATTTCTGCCATCGCTTTTTTTATACTTCCGCCCTTAGCCAATGGGTGTCCGTGTGATCTATGGTTACCAGCTATATAGTCAGAATCCCTTAAGGCCAAACAAACGCCAACCGCGACAGCTTCTTCTCCAATATAGGGATGAGCTGGACCAACAAACTCTCCAGCTTCATGAACTTCTATTACTTTTTCTTCAAAGTTTCTTATAGTCCACATTCGTTCAAGCATTAATTTTTGTATCTCTTTTGTTATTTCCATTATTTGTTCCTAAAAAAAAATTGTCTTGGGAAATATGTTCATCTTGGGAAATAATATTGTCAAGTTTATAAGGTCTACTTTTTTATTTTCCTCTAATCAAGTTTGATTTAAATATGAAATTTATAAATGGGGACATCTAGCTTTATAATCGTATTGAAATCATATAATATTTATGTACCTAGGGACTTTACCCTTTCAAATTTCAACGCGCGCGCGCGGGAGGCCAAAATGGCTAAAAAGACAAATAACAATAATCATCAAGGTTCAGAGGATTATAGTGCTTCCGATATTACTGTAATGGAAGGCCTGGAAGCTGTAAGAAAAAGACCCGGTATGTATATAGGTACAACTGGTCTCGAAGGGGTTCAACACTTAATTCACGAAATAGTTGACAATGGTGTTGATGAAGCAATGGCTGGTTTTGCAACAAAAATTAGAGTGATACTGAATAAAGATAAATCTGTCACTGTAGTTGATGACGGTAGAGGAATTCCTGTTGATATTCATGAAAAAACAGGAATGTCAGCAGTAGAAACAGTAATGACTACATTACACGCTGGGGGTAAATTTGGAGGTAAGGGATATCAGGTATCAGGAGGTCTTCACGGAGTCGGCGCATCCGTCGTTAATGCATTATCAACATGGTTAAAAGTAGAAGTTAGAAGAGATAATAAAATTTGGAATCAAACTTATTCTAAAGGAAAGGCAGACGGACCTTTAGATAGTAGAGCGCAAACCGAAGATGACTTAAAGGGGACAGGAACAACAGTAACATGGTTACCAGATCCAGATATATTTCCAGAAATAGACTATTCATATGAAGCAATTACAACAAGATTTAGAGAAATGGCTTACTTAAATCAGGGTTTAAATATAGAGTTTATTTCAAATTATCATGATCAATTATGGCCACATAATCAAGTATCATTCAAATTTGAAGGTGGTGTACAGAGCTTTGTAAGAAACTTAAATAAAAAGAGGTCTGCAATACATGAAAACATCATGTATGCAAATGAAGTAGTTGACGATATTGTTGTTGAAACAGCAATTCAATATAACGAATCCTTCATAGACAATACTTTATCTTTCACAAACTGCATCAGAACTGCAGATGGAGGAACACATGTAACAGGGTTCAGATCAGCATTAACCAGAGTTATTAATGACTATGGAAAAAGGCAAGGGTTTTTCAAAGAAGATATAGCATCATTATCAGGAGAAGACGTAAGAGAAGGATTAATGTGCGTAGTTTCAGTAAAAGTTAAAGACCCCCAATTTGAAGGACAAACCAAAGGAAGATTAGGAAACCCAGAAGTAAAAGGGGCAGTTGAACAAACTATAGGTAAGAGATTAAGTGAATTTATTGAAGACAACCCAGAAGATGCAAAAAGGATTATAAATAAATCTATGACATCTGCAAGAGCAAGAGAAGCTGCTAAAAAAGCAAGAGATTTGATAATAAGAAAAAATGCGTTAGATGGAGGTTCACTTCCTGGAAAACTCGCAGACTGTTCTGAAAAAGATCCTTTTAAATCTGAATTATACATAGTTGAGGGAGACTCAGCTGGAGGTTCTGCGAAACAAGGAAGAGACCGAAATTTTCAAGCAATTTTACCACTTAGAGGTAAAATTTTAAATGTTGAAAAGGCAAGGCCTGAAAAAATGCTAAATCATGAAGAAATAGTAGCATTGATTACAGCGATTGGAACAGGGCTTGGAGAAGATTTTAATCATGAAAAACTCAGATATCATCGGGTTATAATAATGACAGATGCTGATGTTGATGGTGCCCATATTCGGACCCTGCTTTTGACTTTCTTTTTCAGAAATATGCCTGAACTTATAGGTAATGGAAATTTATACATAGCACAGCCGCCTTTATATAAAGTTTCAAGAGGAAGAACAAGTAAATGGATTTATTCTGATAGCGATCTAAATAAGTGGATTTCGGAAAAAATTTATAATAATTTTTCAATTATTCATAGTGAAAGTAAGAAAGAAATTAAGGGGGCTGCTATTGGAAAATTTATTTCAGATGTGAGGTCTTTTAGCGAGTCTAAAGATATAGCAAAAATATTAAATATAGAAAATGAAGAGTTTCTTAATTTAGCATCAAAGAACGTAGAATTTAAAATAAACGAACCAAAGCCTGAAATAAAAGAAGAAAGCCTTCAGCCTGATCTCTTTGATTCTGCTAGTGATGATGAGGGAGCAGAAGAGGTATTACAAGAAGTAAATGAAAAAATTTCTGCAAGTAATCATCCTTCAATAATAAAAGCACAGAATATTTATCCTGAAATAAAATCTTATTTAGAAGGTTCCTTTTCTATCAAAAAAAATGATGAAATTTTAGAAAGTAATTTATTATGGGATTCAGTAATAGCTAATTTAGAAAATAATGCAGACAAGTCTGGATTTAACATACAAAGATATAAAGGTTTAGGAGAAATGAACCCTGATCAATTATGGGATACAACAATGGACCCTGGAAACAGAGTCATGTTAAGGGTTTCAGCTGAAGATGCTTTGGCTGCTGATGATATTTTTAGAACTCTAATGGGTGATGACGTGGAACCAAGAAGAGATTTTATAAAAACAAACGCTCTAGAAGTAAAAAACCTAGACGTCTAATTTTTTTATCTTCTTTTCTTTTANATTATAAAAGTGAGTTTTTTTAGTTTTATTATTATTTTTGATAGCTACTTGATTCATTGCTGATATGCCCTCTTTATTTAAGGCAAGCATATTACCAATTGAAACATAGAGAACATCCGCTGCTTCTCTACTTAATAATTCTTCAGACAATTCACTTTGGTTTTTGTTGTATTCTTCAATAAGCTCTCTTACCTCTTCAAGTAAAAGCTCCTCTCTTTCAGAAACTGCTTCAAAAGAAGTTTTTGAGACATTAAATAAATTCCATCGATCATGAAAATCATAAACACTTTCAGCAAGATTATTAATTGCATTTATAAATTCAATCTTTGATATCGGTTTACTCAAACAAATTCTCCTTTTGAATTGATTTCAAAAATTGATTCATAATAGAAACCTTTANCACGTATTTTTTCACCACCNCCCATATTTCTATCAAGNACACTAAGTANAAGGCTTATATTACAACCAAAATCTTCAATTGCATTTATTGCCTGAAATAAAGATCCTCCTGTAGAAATAGTGTCGTCAAGTACAACTACTGAAACGTTCTTCTTAATATTTCCTTCAATCTGCTTCTGNGTTCCATGATCTTTTTTGTCAGACCTAACAAAAAAGCCACTAAGTGGTGTTTTATTACTGGCAGACATAGCAACTGTAGCTCCTATAAGAGGGACAGCAGCAACAGCTGGTCCGCCTATATAAGNAACATTATGCTCTTTAGATTTATCTATTATCCATTTTGCAATAATTGANGATGCCTGTGGATCCATGGACANAAGCCTCCCATCAAAATAAAAATCAGATTTTAATCCACTTGAAAGAGTGAANTCTCCATATACAAGAGCTTTTAATTCAAGNGCNCTATCTAATAATATTTTTTTAGTTATTTTGTCCATTTTTATATAAATTATTATCTTCTATATANTTAGTAATTTCTATTGGAGTATCCTCATTTATCGATTTATTTAAGATAATTTTTTCTCTTATTAAAGATGAGCTTAAAGTAGAAATTTTTTCTATATAAAAACAATTTCGTGGATTTATNGGAAGAGAAGCAGATATATTTCTTTTTATAACAATAAAATTATACTTATTTTTTAAAAAAACACCATTTTTCCATTTATTTATTTCAAGGTATGAATCTTGCCCTAAAATTAAGCTATCAATATNNATATTGATAGATGATAAGTATTCAATTGTGTCATAAGTATAACTAGGATCTTTTCTGTGNATCTCATAATCTATTACTTTAACATTTTCAAAATCCTTAAACGCAATTTTACACATTTGAAGCCTCTCAATGGGCGNGGCTACTGGAGGTTTAGGTTTCATNTAAGGNTTCCCTGATGGGATCACATATATTATNTTTGGATTAAATAACATTTTGATTTTTTTTATAATCTCAATATGTCCGTTATGAATAGGGTCAAAGGTACCCCCAAAAATAATATTATTAATTAATTTATTCTTCCCAGGTAAATTCATAATTAGAAATTCTTANTTTATCACCTTTTTTTATACCTAAATCAGNAAGATCTTTAGAAATTTTAGAGGTTTTTAGCTTATATTGAAACTGGACTAATGCCTTCCAGTTACTTAAATCAGAACCTTCTGCTAACTGAATAAAATTTTTATCTAATATTTCATAAATATTGTCTGTTATTTGNATTTTCTTTATATTAGTATTTCGCAAAGTAATAATNGGAGTAAATCGATCATTTTGCAAATATTTATCTTGATTTAAATTATTTTCAATATGACTAAAAATNTCTGCACTATCTTTTGAGTTTTTTGATGAAAAATAAAAAGGTGAAACTTTTATAAAGGGAAATTTATCAAAGACTATATTTTTAATTTTATTTTTNTCAACATTAGAAANAGTATCTGATTTAGTTATTAATATTATAAAGTTTTTTGACATAAGGCTAGAATGAGAAGAAGATATATAATTANTCAAATTGGATATCTGAGTTTCTAGGNAATCGTTATATTCAAAAGTAAGACATATCAGTTTTGCTGCATATAGGTGTTTTGTATAATCAATTCCTAGTCCTTTACCATTATCTATAGAGGGTAACTCAACAATTTTTATATTTTTATAATTAATTTTTGCAATAGCTATTATGGGCTCTCTAGTTGTATAAGGATAGTTTTTTATTTCTGGTCTTGCATTCGATACGGAAGATAGAAATGTAGATTTTCCAACATTGGGAGGGCCTAACAATAAAATATCAGAGTATATTCTAAAATCTAATTCTAAGCTATAAACTTGAGACGTTTGACCCGATTCAGCCAACAGAGGTTCCTTATTCTGAGATGAAACAAAAGATGTGTTACCTTTNCCACCACTTCCNCCNTCNTATAAATTTATTTCGGATGTTTCATTAANCATTGAGGCGACTAAATTTCTCTTATNACCATCAATTTCCCATACTANACAGCCAACAGGTAGATCTAAGATCAAATCTTTTCCATTTGANCCTGATTTTTTTTGTTTNGAACCATCNGTNCCATTTTCAGCTATNAATTTTTTCTGAAAACTATATTTATTTAAATCTGATAAATTAGAGTTGGCTTTGAGTATAATATTNCCTCCNTTGCCACCACTTCCNCCATCAGGACCCCCTCTTGAGTTTTTAGAGTCTCTATTGAAACTAACAGATCCCTTTCCACCATCACCAGATTTAACTTTAATTATTAATCTATCTATCATATATATATATTTTAATATTAATATTTAAGTATGTTGAAATTGTTAATAGACTATCCTATTTNTNTATAAATATTTTTGTTGAAAAACGTTAATAAATGTTTATAAAAAATTTATTTTTAGAANTTTNNTTAATTTTGTAGAATACTTTTCTCTATTTCTGCTTTTAGTTGAACATTTTTAGACAGTTCTTCTTTTATTTTGTTTACAGAATAAATGATTGTTGAATGATTTCGATTNCCAAGTAATTTTCCTGCTTGAGAGGTAGAGAAATTAGATTTTTCTACTAATAGNTAAGCTGCAAATTGTCTTGCGTAATTTGTTTTNTTATCATTTTTTCTACTCTTTAAATCAATTTCATCAATTCCAAACATATATTTTANAAGAGCAAAGATCTTTTCAATTGAAATGGTNATGTCTTTAATGTTTTCNAGCTTATAATCTTGAATAATATTCACAACCATTTCTTCGGAAACATTTTTNTTTAATAACTCTGTATGNGCAACTAATGATTTTATAATTCCTTCAATCTCACTAAAAGAATTGAATTTCTTTGAGGATATGAAGTCTATTAATTTCTCATCATAAATTCTAAAATTTTCTTTAAACTTTTTTAAGATATATTTTTTAGCTGTCTCTTTATCTGGGGTTTGAATTTTTACAATTAACCCAGATTTTAAAATTGATGATAAGCGTGAGGACATATTTATTTTATTAGGATGATTATATGATGTTACGATAACCTGTTTTTCTGACAGCTGAAGTTGATTTATTATATGAATGAGAGACTCTACTGTTTGTTTTTTTCCTGAAAAAAAATCAATATCATCAATAATAAAAATGTCACAATCTCTATATTTTTTCATCTCATTCAAGTTATTATTCTTTACCGATTTTACAAAGTCATTTGTATAGGACTCTCCAGTTACAGAAACAATATCTAGTCCTTTAATCTTTAAGGTTTTTGCTATAGATTGAATTAAATGAGTCTTTCCTAATCCCCATTCTCCGTATATGTATAAAGGGTTATATAGAGAGCCTGGAGTTTCACAAACTTTTTTAGCAGCAGCGTAAGCCAAGTAATTTGAAGAACCTGTAATAAAGTTTTCAAAGTTAAATTTTGGATTTACCCAAGATCCCTTGATTTTTCCTAAATCAGTTTTATTAGATTCTTTTAAATCATTAGTTGTAAGAACATACTTGAGTTTGAACTTTCTTCCTATAGTTTGCAATAAAGCTTCATTAATAGAGTCTTCTAATCTCTGGGTAAGCATCTCTACAGCAAAGATACTCTCTACTGAAATTATAAGTTGGTCTTCTTCTATAATGAGCCCTTTTGTATTTTTAAGCCAAGTCTTAAACATGCTTTCCTGGACAACCATTTCTAAATATCCAAGGGCTCCAGACCATATATTTTTTGCATTAAAATTATCCAGTTTTAACTCCTAAGTTAAAAAAATTAAATGTAAATAATCATTTATTTAGCGATTCGTTGCGACGAAGAAAATCTGAAATATTTCTAAAAATAGAAACAATAATTACCGCATTATCAAAAAATAGCATATTAAAAAATTAAAAAAAGTCTTAAAAAAAATAAAAATTATTTATTTTTGTTTTTTTTATTCTTTTTCTTTAGATATTTTTATTCAACAAGATAAAAAAACTTTTTTTGATACATAAACGCTTATAATTAAATTATTATAAATTTTAATTATTTTATGAGAATAGTATTCTTTGCAACATCGGATGAATCTTTAAATATTCTTCAAGAATTATCAGTAAAACATGATATTGTAGCTGTTATTTCTAAAAAACCAAATTCTGGTACTAAAAGAAGGAATTTTTCAAATTCTAAAATTTTAGAATTTGCTTCTGATAAATACTTAACATTTGAGCCTGATATTTTAGATAAAAAATTTGAACAAAAAATAGAAAATTTAAAACCTGATTTGTCTGTTGTTGTTGCTTATGGAAAGATACTTAAGAAAAGCTTAATAGAAACTCCAAAATTTGGAACAATAAATATTCATCCCTCACTATTACCTAAGTACAGAGGCCCATCACCTGTTCAGAACACTATAATTAATCAGGATTTAGAAACAGGATTTACTATTATTCAGATGGATGAAGGTATAGATACAGGAGATATTCTTTATAAAAGTAAAAAATTTAAATTGTCATTAAAAGAAAAATATTCTGAAGTTTTATCTTTTTTGTTTTCTGAATCTTCAATAATTATTAATAAGCTTTTGAATGATATTGAAAAAAATAAAATAAAACCTGAGGTTCAAAACATTGATGAAGCCTCATATACAACATTAATAAAGAAACAATCTGCCAGTATAAATTGGTCAGAGCCTTCAGAAGTTATTTTCGCTAAATTCAGAGCTTTTTATAACTGGCCAAACTTGTATTCTTATCATTTAGGCAAAAGATTTATTGTAAACGATTTAGATTTATCTGATTATAAATCGGAAGTTGCAGGTAAAATCGAAAAAATTAATGGCAGCTTATATATTCATACATCTTCTAATATGCTTTGCATAAAAATAATTCAGTTTGAAGGAAAGAAACCAGTTCAAGCTTTGGCATATTTTAATAATTTTGATTTATCTAAAACTATATTAGAGACTAAATAACTAGTAATTGTTATCCTTTAANTAATATATTAATTATGAATAAAGAAACAAAAAAAATAAATAAGCCTTCTTCAAATGGNAGATTTGGAAAATTTGGAGGAAAATTTGTTCCTGAAACACTAATGTCTTCTTTACAAGAAATTGAAGAGGCGTTTGAAGGCATTTCAAATGATCAATCATTTTGGGAAGAATTAATTANCTTACAAAAAGATTTTGTAGGAAGGCCAACTCCAATTTANTTTGCTAAAAATTTGTCCTCTAAACTAAATCAAAATATTTGGATAAAAAGAGAAGATTTAGCCCATACAGGAGCTCATAAGATTAATAATGCTCTTGGGCAAGGCCTTCTAGCTAAAAA
The DNA here is from genome assembly GCA_002699165.1 of Chloroflexota bacterium. Classification (GTDB taxonomy): domain Bacteria; phylum Chloroflexota; class Dehalococcoidia; order Lucifugimonadales; family Lucifugimonadaceae; genus TMED-70. The sequence continues at coordinate 49,220 of PABO01000012.1, forward strand.
ACTAGGTAAAAAAAGAATAATAGCAGAAACGGGTGCAGGACAGCATGGCGTAGCTACTGCTACAGCTTGTGCAATGCTAAATTTAGAATGTATTGTTTATATGGGTGAAGAAGATATAAAAAGACAGGCTCCAAACGTATATAGAATGGAAATGCTTGGAGCCAAAGTTGANCCGGTAACGTCAGGTTCAAGAACATTAAAAGATGCTTGCAATGAAGCTATCAGAGACTGGGTTACTAATGTAGAAACAACATATTATATTATTGGTAGTGCAGTAGGACCTCATCCTTACCCTTATATTGTTAGAGAATTTCAATCAATAATAGGAAAAGAGTCAAGAAATCAAATTTTTGAAAAAACAGGAAAATTGCCTGATTATGTTTTAGCATGCGTGGGAGGTGGATCAAATGCTATTGGAATCTTTTCAGGTTTTATGAATGACGATTCTGTTGAATTAATAGGTGTTGAAGCAAGTGGAGAAGGNATAAATACAGAAAAACATGCAGCAACTCTTACCAAAGGAACCCCAGGAATTCTTCATGGATCATTAAGTTATGTTCTTCAAGATAATTATGGTCAAATTCAAGAGGCTCATTCTATATCTGCTGGACTTGACTATCCAGGTGTTGGCCCAGAGCATTCATACTTAAAAGATATTGAAAGAGCTAAATACTTTTCGGCAACAGACGAAATGGCGCTTGATGGATTTAAGCTTTTGTCAGTTGAAGAAGGGATCATCCCTGCTCTTGAACCAGCTCATGCTTTAGGTTTTTTATTAGACTGGTCGAAGGAAATTGAACCAAATCAAGACATCCTTTTTTTGTTATCTGGAAGAGGTGACAAAGATATGGAAACAGTTTCAAAAAAAATAGATTCAAAAAAATAGATTCAAAATAATTTTCTAGTATAATCAAACAAAAGTTTTATTAGGAAAAAGCAAAATGACTTTACGTGGACCACTTGAAGATATTATTGTTGTTGAGTTTGGAAACTTTGTTGCAGGCCCAACATCGGGTCAACTTCTGACTGATTTAGGTGCTACTGTAATAAAAATAGAACCTCCAGTCGGTGAACCATGGAGACATTCTTCTCCCAGTTCTCCAAAGGGAGAAAGTAGATTATTTATTGCCTTAAANCGAGGNAAGAAAAGTGTTTGTATTGATTTAAAAACATCAGAAGGGCAAAAAGTTTGCCATGACATAATTGNAAAAGCTGATGCAGTAATTTCAAATAATAGGACNTCTACCTCTGAAAAGTTAAAATATGACTGGAAAACTTTATCAAAAATAAATCCAAATTTAGTATANGTGGAATCNACNGCATATGGTCCTAANGGNGATAAAGCTGCAGAACCAGGCTTTGATTTGATAATGCAAGCTTACACAGGAATAATGTCGACAGAAAATAAAATATATAATGGAGCGCCGAGTGCGGTTAGATCTTCTTCTTATATAGATTATTCAACAGGTTATGCAATGGCATTGGGAGTTGTGTCAGGGGTTCTACAAGCAAGNAAAACNGGCAAAGGGGTTCTTTTGCAAACAAGCTTACTNGCTCAAGCATTATCTATGCAAGCAATGCAAGTTGCTAATATAGATCAAGACTTAAGTCCTGCCCAAAAATGGATTAATAATAAAAAGGAAAAACTTTTTGAAGAAAGNGTNCCTTATGAAGANATTCAAAATGAATATTCTATACANGGAGGAGCTCCNCAAATAGCCCAATATTATAGAGCTTATAAAACAAAAGATTCTGCTTTGGCCCTTGGCTGTTTAGCAATGCATGCAAGAAAGAGANTTTCGTCTTTATTTGAAATTGAAGATGTTAGGTTTGATACTGATAAAGTTTTTTCTNCTGATGAGTTACTTNANATAGGNAAAGCATTTGAAAAAAAAATGGAGATGAAATTTTTACAAAAAAATACAGANGATTGGATAATNTACTTAAGATCNCANGATATTCCGTGTGAACCAATGCAATTCACAGAAGAATTAGTAGAAAATATGCAAGCGATAGAAAATAATTANGTTATTGAACTTGATCACAAAACAGGNAGTAAAGTAAAATCAAGTGGACCTATATTTAATGTNTCAACCGGAAATGCTGAATTAAATTCGTCTCCTTTATTNGGAGAAAATACAAAAGAGGTTTTATTAGAAATTGGTTACGATGAAAATCNAATACAAAATTTATTCAATAATAAAACNATAGGAAAAAANCTTTAATATTTTTTNAGTAAANCTTTTGCAAATATAGATAATCTCATCTTTGGNTTTTGTGATTTATGCTTTAATCTTAAGCATTTTCTCTCATCTACTTTATTNGGGTATCTTGTTGATATATGNCAGCTAAAATAATAACCACAATGTACAGGAATACATAAAATTTTTTTATTTATNTGCGGTCCNCTTTGTTTAGAGTTTGAAATTTTCATATNACTATTTAATTCTATTATATGANAATTTAATATCNAGTTTTATGTCTTAGTTCTTATTGAAATATATGAACCAGTTACAACTAAAATTGTAGCAAAAATAAGTTCTATTCCAGGAGTTTCATTTAGTATAAACCAAGCTAGCAAAACACCAAAGACAGGCTGTGAAATAGAAATTATAGTTATTTTAGAAGGTAAATATTTTTTTAATAACCATGTTTGTCCAATAAAACCAAACCCTGCAATAATAACACCTTGATAAAAAAGAGCAGCTAAAAGACTGAAAGAAAATAAATAATTTTCATTTTCAAGAAATGAAGAAAATAAAAAAAAGGAAACTATACCTAAAATTGCTTGAGATAGTAAAATATTAATTTGAGAAATGCCTTGTGCTATCTGTGAGATATAAATTTGTCTAGCTCCCAAAAGCATTGCTGACGTTAGCATCATTAGATCTCCCCATAAATAATCAGTTTTTGAGTTTTGCAAAGACTCCCAAAATAAAATAATGATCCCAGAGTATGCAATAGTCATCCCAAATATTTTTAACTTACTTAATTTATCGTTAGGTATAAAAATATGGGAGAAAATTGATGACCAAAGAGGAAAAGTTGTAATCATAATAACTCCGTGTCCTCCAGATGTGAAATTTTGACCAACATTCATAAATCCAAGTTGAATAGAAAATAATAAACCGACTCCAAGGAGGGGTAAAATCTCTTTTTTGCTTATCTCAAATTTTTCTTTATTATAAATTGCCCATGCAATGGCTACCAAGCCTCCCAATATAAACCTCATCCACCCAAGTCTTAATGGAGGAGCATCATTTAATCCTATTTTTATAGATATAGGATTTCCTGACCAAAGAACAGATAAAAAAAAGGCTAATATAACCCCCTTTTTATCAGGCTTTACTCTTTTCTCTTTATGTGTATTCACTAACTTTAAAAATTCAAATTATTATCTGTTTTATTTTCCAAATCATAATTGTATATTTGTATAAATATACAAATAAAAGAGGATTTTTTTCTAAAATGAATAAAATAGTAACATTTGGAGAGATTTTATTAAGATTAACTACACTTAATAAAGAGAGATTCACACAATCAAAAAACTTTGAAATCACTTATGCTGGCTCCGAGTGTAACGTTGCAGTGTCCCTTTCCCATTTTGGAATGGATACATATTATGTATCTTCTGTTCCTGACAATCCAATAGGTCAAAGTTGTATTAATACTGTGAGACAATTTGGAGTAAACACTGACTACATGGCAAAACATGGAGAAAGGCTTGCTGTTTACTATTTAGAAAACGGAGCCTCTATGAGACCTTCCAATATAGTCTATGATAGAACAGGTTCTTCTTTTTCTCTAATAAAACCAGATCATTTTGATTGGGATCTTATTTTTGATAAATGTGATCTCTTTCATTATTCTGGTATAACTCCATCTTTATCTAAATCAACCAAAGAACTAACCTTCTATGCCTTAAATGAAGCAAAAAAAAGAAATGTAAAAGTTTCATGTGACCTTAACTATAGATCTAATTTATGGTCACCAAAAGAAGCCCAAGATACGATGATACCATTGATGGACTATACAGATATTCTTATCGGGGGGAAAAAAGATCCAGAAATAATGTTGGGAGAATACGTAGAAACTGAAGAAGATGATTCATATAAAAAATTATTAGTAGATCTTGCTAAAAAGTATAATTTTTCTCAAGTTGGATTATCTATGAGAGAAAGTTTTTCTGCTGATCATAACGATTGGGCAGGCTTTTTTTATAATGACGAAAAAGTTTATGCTTCAAAAAAATATGAAATACAAATAGTTGATAGAGTTGGAGCGGGAGATGCTTTTACAGCTGGTTTAATTTATGGATTATTCAATCAATTATCAAATCAAGAAATAGTTGAATTTGGAATTGCAGCCTCAGCACTAGCTCATACTTTCCAAGGAGATTTTAATCTGGCTACAGTTCAAGAGGTTTTAGATGTTGCATCTGGTGATGTTTCTGGAAGAATTAGAAGATAGTTTTATTCTTTTTATACCGCCATGCATAATGTATTATTAAATTATGAAAAAAAATTTAAAATATCTATTTTTTCTTCTCTTAATAATTATATTCCACCATCAGGAATCCTCTTTTATTTATGCTCAGGGAGAAGGTTATTCACAATATAGACTATTTCATGAAGAAAAAGTAGACGACTATTTTGTTTCTATTTCTATATCTCCTAAAAATCCTGTAGTTGGCCAACAAATATTTTCTATAAACGTTGTTGATAATTTAACGAAAGAACCAATTGAAGAATTAAAAATAGATGTTTTTGCAACGCCTTTATTTGATGACAATAAAAAGAAAGCACCTGCCCTTTCATCAGCAGGAATGAAAGGCTATTATCAAGCAATTCTAAGATTAGAAAAACAGGGTAACTGGGTTATGGATTTTGAAATAGATAATGGTAGTAGCGTTTTAGTGGTTTCTGAGCAGATAGAAATATTTGAAAGAAATAGAACATTAAATAGTAGTAGTTTTTCTTATGGTTTTATAGTTATGCAACTCATTTTTGTATTTGGAATACTATTTGTTTTTTTACGAGCAAGAAAAAAAAGAAAAGAAATATCTAATCTATAAATTTATTCTTGCCAAACTTTACCTTTTTTATAAATAATTTCAGGATTTAATGTTGCTCCAATCCCATTTCCTTCAGGAATATGAATTTCACCATTTGTTATTTTTTCAAAGGGCAGCATAACTTCATGCCTCCAGGGAACTTCTTTAACAGCATGTTCTAATGGTAGTTTTGAAGAAATAGAAGATGTTATATGCGCAGAAGTAAGCAAAGATACTGGCCCAGAAGGACAGTGCATAGAAATTTTTTCTGAAGGTTCATCAACTATTTTTTCTAGATCTAGGATTTCTGTTGCTCCTCCACAAAACTTTACATCTGGCATAACTATATCAATAACTCTATTTGTCAGTAGATCATTAAATTTTTTAGCACCGTATATCATTTCTGCTCCGGCAGTTATAATTTTTGAATAGTTGTTGATTTTTATCATTTCTTTTTGATTTTTTTCAGGATCTACAGGTTCTTCAAACCAATCAATATCTCGATCAAAAAGTTCATCATGTAAATAATAACTTGAATCTAGGTCAAATCTTGAATGACAGTCAACGAACAGTTTAGTTTCTTTAGAAATATTGCTTCTAATTTCGGATATTCTCTCTAATCCTAGAATTGCTTCTTCGGGGAGTTTGTTTTTTTCTGTAAAAGGGCTTTTGCACTCATCAAAAGGAGCACATTTAATAGTTAAGAATCCTTCCTGTTCTAATTCTTTAGCTCTACTTGCAAATGACTCAGGGCTTCTATTTACTGGCCCGTCATCATTTGGAAGAAGAGATCTATTGATATTTGCATACAATGGAACTTTATAATCATCTTTTACTCTTAATCCTGGGTTCATTTCATTTAAGAATTTATATAGACTCAACTCCATTCTCTTAGACATTAAATCTAAAAATGCAGATCTTATTCCACTGATAGCAGTAGCAAGTGATAAATTTTTAGATGCTAAATTTTCACTATCAATAATATTAATCAGTTCTTTTTCAGAATATATTTTTTCTCCCCTTAGTCGATTAGAAATCTTAGATATAGTTTTAGAAACAGGGGAATCTAATTGAGTATCTGTTATTTCAGAAATCCCAGATATATTGTCATCAGAAATAAATTCCATGAATTTCCACTCTGTATTTCCTCTAACATGAATTGAAAAAAAGTTTAGCTGATTAATTCTAATCCAATCATTTTCCATCTCAATAGCCCTTACTTAGATCACATTTATGCAATAATTCATTTTTATTTATAAATCTTTTAATATTTTCAGTAAAAATTTTTCTTCTTCCTTCATACATTTCAGGAGATAATGCTGATGCATGTTGAGAGATAATTAAGTTATCTATATTCCATAAAGGTGAAGATTTTGGAAGAGGTTCTATTTTTGTAGCATCTATTCCTGCGCCAGCTAAATGGCCAGAATTTAGAGCTTCATATAAGTCATTTTCATTTATAATTCCCCCTCTTGATATTATGACAACATAACTATTTTTAGGCATTCTTAATAAATTTTCAATTTTTATAAAGTTTTCAGTTTCTCTAATTAAAGGAGCTGCTATTATTAACCAATTGGAAATTCTTAATATTTCATCTAGTTTATTTGGGTGAGAGATACTTTTTTCAAAGCCCATTTTAGTATTATTGACAGGGTCTATTGGAAAAATATTCATTTCAAATGCATTAAGCTTTTTTGCAATAGATTGACCTAATTTTCCGTAACCGTAAATACATACATTGGATCCTTTTAATTCTACTATTTTTGAGTTCCATTGATCAACATCCCATTTTTTATTGATTTGATCAGCAAATAGTTTTTTAAAAGAATGCGCTAAGCCCACCATGGTACCAATAACGTGTTCAGCCATTGGTGTTACGTGTGCAAGAGGGGCATTAGTTATAATTGTTTTTGGATTTAGTGACTGAGAGTTATTAATGATCTTATCTATACCTGTTCCAGGGCAAGCAATCCACTTGATATTCGATCCTTTTTCGATTATTTCTTTTGAAGGGAATCCAAAATAAACATCTGCTTTTTGAATATGATTTAATTGTTCTTTTTCACTAAAAGCTTTAATAAAATTAACTTCCGGAAACAAATCTTGTAATTTTTCTGGAAAATCTTTTCCTAAGTGATCACTCCCAATTATTATATTCACTTCTTTTCCCATGCAAGTACAGGATTTCTTGCAGCTTTAGCTTCATCAAGCCTTTCAACAGGAAGAAAAATAGGGGCATTAATTATTTCCTTGGGATTGCTTTTTGATAATTCGCTAATTTTTATCATTGATTTTATAAATTTATCAATAGTTTCTTTTGATTCGCTTTCTGTAGGTTCAATCATTAGTGCTTCTTCTACAATTAGAGGAAAATACATAGTTGGAGCGTGAAATCCTTCGTCAAGTAATTTTTTTGCTATATCAATTGCTTTTACTCCATCTTCTTTTTGCCTTGATGCGGACAAAACTGTTTCATGCATACATCTTCTAGAGGAAGTTAGTTCATAATGATCTTTGAGTCTTTCTTGAATATAGTTTGCATTTATTATTGCATTTTCAGAAATTTCTTTTAATCCTTCAGCTCCTAGGGATCTTATGTATGCATAAGCCCTAACTAAGATTCCGAAAGATCCATAGAATCCATTAAGTCTACCTACGGAATATTCAGGTTTGTAATTTCTAAATTTATTTCCATCTTTTTTTATATGAGGATAAGGTAAATATTTTTCTAGAAATTTTGCAACCATAACAGGTCCTGATCCAGGCCCACCACCACCATGGGGAGTCGAAAATGTTTTGTGTAAGTTTGAATGACAGATATCAATACCTAATTCTCCAAATTTTGTTATTCCTAGTAATGCATTTAAGTTTGCACCATCAGCATATACTAAGCCTCCGTTATCATGTATGACTTTTGTTATTTCTAAAATATTTGGTTCGAATAAACCTAAAGTTGAAGGCAGAGTTAACATTAATACAGCTACGTTCTCGTTAACTTTATTTTTTAGGTCTTCTAGATCTATATCTCCTTCTTTAGTTGTCTTAATTGTTACAGCTTCTAATCCAGCCATAGAAGCCGAAGCTGGATTGGTTCCATGGGCTGAGTCAGGAATGAGTGCAATATTTTTATGTTCCTGATTATTTTGAGAATGATATTCTCTAGCGATCAAAAGGCCTGCATATTCTCCTTGAGCACCTGCTAAGGGTGCTAATGAAACTGCAGGCAAGCCTGTAATTTCTCCAAGTTCATTTTGCAAATCATACATAATTTCAAGATTACCTTGGATATTATCATCTGATTGATTTGGATGGGATGATGCAAATCCATCTATTGCAGCAATTTGCTCATTGATCTTTGGATTGTATTTCATAGTACAAGATCCCAATGGATAAAAGTTTGTATCTATAGAAAAATTCAAGGATGAAAGATTGGTAAAATATCTTATTAGATCTAATTGAGCAACTTCGGGGAGTTGTATCTCTTTTCTAAGAAACTTAGAATCAGGAAGCTTTGATTCGGGTACTCCACTTTTTGGTAGATTGATAGCTTTTCTTCCTTTTTTTGATTGATTCATCAAAAGAGGTTGTTCTTTATTAATCAATTTCTCCTCCTAGGAGCTCAAGGGTTTTATTAATTATTTCTGGTGAATTTAACTCAGTTACTGCAAACATTATTTTATTACTATTTTGATCTGAAACATCTATTCCACCTTCAATCTTATTTTTTAATAAGAATTGATTTATTTTATAAATATCAATATTTGATTCAATAACAAACTCATTAAAGAAGTTTTCTGAAATTAATTTGAAGTTATCCTTTTTGTCTAATTCATTCGCAAAATAATGAGCTCTTTGATAGCATGTATCGGCAACACTCTTTATACCGTTAGGCCCCATGGTTGCTAAATATACAGCTACCATTAGTCCTATCAATTGGGTGCTTGTACAAATATTTGAAGTAGCGCTTTCTCTTCTAATATGTTGTTCCCTTGTTTGAAGAGTGAGTGCATATGATGTTTTATTATTTTTATCGACAGTTTGGCCAATTATTCTTCCAGGAAGTTGCCTGATATAATCTTTTTTACATGTTAGAAGCCCAATAAAGGGCCCACCAAAGGAAACAGGAACTCCAAGAGGCTGTCCTTCTCCTGTTGCTATATCAACATTTAGCTGTCCTGGAGGCTTTAATAAACCTAATGAAATAGGATATGTATGCTGAACGATTAAGCCATTTTTTGAATGAATTTCATCTGCAAGTTTTTCTACATCTTCTATTTCACCATATTGATTTGGAGACTGAACTAATAGGCATCCGTATTCTGAATCATCATGATTTATTTCATTGTAATTAATTAAATTAATATTTTGCCATTTTGAATAAGACTTAATAACTTCTAGAGACTTTTCTGAAATACTATCGTGAATAACGATAGTATTGTTTCTTTTGATTCTACAAGCCATTAGAGCGGCCTCTGCCAATGCTGTTGGCCCGTCATACATTCCGGCATTACATACTTCCATATCGAAAAGTTGAGCTATCATAGATTGAAATTCAAAACCTACCTGCAATGTCCCTTGAGAAGCTTCTGGTTGATATGGAGTATAAGAAGTAAGAAACTCTCCTCTTTGAATCATGGATTTTACCGTGGATGGAATATAGTGATTGTAAGCCCCTCCACCCATATAACTTCCAATAGAGTTTGCAGAAAAATTATTATTTGCCATTAATTGAAAAAATTCAACTAACTCTTGTTCTGATAAAGCTTCTTTGAGATTAAGTGCAGGAAAAAGTTTTTTCTCAGGGACATCATTGAGTAATGCTTTAAAATTATCTGCTCCAATTATTTTGAGCATATCTTGTTTATCTGAATCTGTACTTGGTATATATGGAGAATTTTTCATTATGTTATTTTTTTGTATTCCTCAGAATCTAATAATTCTTCTAAATCATTTTTATCATTTATTTCTACTTTTATTATCCAGCCTTTTTCATAACAATCTTCATTAACAAATTCAGGATTATTCAAAAGGCTCTCATTTATTTCTACAACTTTGCCTGAAATAGGAACAAACAGATCTGAAACAGCTTTGACCGATTCTATTTCTCCAAATTTTTCAAACTGGCCTAAATCTTTGTTTAAAGAATTAACATCAACATAAACTATATCTCCGAGAGATTCTGCAGCATGTAATGTGATACCTATTGTGGCAAGGTTTTCATTTATTTCAACCCACTCATGATCTTTTGAATATTTTAGATTTTCAGGAATATCGCTCATTTATTTTCTTCTCCTATAAAATGGAAGCTTTACAATCTCAGCTTCAAGAAATTTTTCTCTTACCTTTATTTTAACCGTATTATTGATAATATTGTAATCTTTTTTTATTATTCCAATTGCTATTCCACTTTTAAGTCTAGGCGAATGAGTGCCAGAAGTAACAAATCCAATAATTTTGTTATTTATATGTATCTCATTACCTTCTCTAGCAATACCACGATCTTTGATTATTAGCCCGGCAATAGACTCAGTCCCATTTTTTATTTTTTCTCCTGTTATATATTTATGATTTATATAATGTTTACTCTTTGATTCCAGTAATCTGCCCAATCCAATATCAATGGGGTTTGAGTTTTTGTTTATTTCGTGCCCGTATAAATGAAGGCCTGCTTCAATTCTTAGTAAATCTCGTGCACCTAATCCACAGGCCTTAATCTCTTTTTTTAAAAGAATTTCCCAAATCTTTTCTGCATCGTTATTATTAAAAATTATTTCAACCCCATCTTCTCCTGTGTAACCTGTTCGAGCCGCGAAAACATTGTAGTTTTTTAACTTAATTTCTTTATACTTATATCTGCCTAAATTTTCTAATGAATTATTTGAAAGAGAATTAATTTTGTTTATAGCTTCTGGCCCTTGAATAGCAATCATTCCAGTACTCGATGTTATATTTTCTAAATTTATACCATCATTCATTTTTTTGAACCAGTTCAAATCCTCGTCTGTATTAGAAGCATTTATAACCAATAAGTACTTATCTTCAGATTTCTTATAAATTATTAAGTCATCAAGAATTTCTTTTTTTTCATTCATTAGTAATGTATATTTTGCAGCAGATTTTTTTATTGCATTAATATCAATAGGTAATATTTTTTCTATATATCTTTTTACATTCTTTCCAGATATTTCTATTCTTCCCATATGAGATACATCAAACATCCCACAAGATTCCCTTACAAAAGAAGATTCCTTTATTATTCCTGCAGGATAATTTATTGGCATTTCCCAACCTGCAAAATCTACTAGCTTTGCACCTAATTCTTTATGCTTAGAATTTAATACTGTTTTCTTCATTTATTTATTTCCTCATCTATTATCATATTTTGATTATAAATACCCGGCAACTCAAATCTTTGAGGGAATTGCTCTATTAAGGGGGTCATTTCTATATGTTTTTCATTTATTTCTATTTGGTCAAAAGGAAGATTTTTTTTAAAATTAGAATCTAGTCTTACAAAGTAGTTACCCATCCCATTTGGCTTTATAAGTTGATTTATAGCATATCTATTTTTTGTTATTTCTTCAGTTTTAAGATTAGATTTTGATAAATAAACTAAGCTTTCTCCCAGTCCTAAGTCATAGAGAAATTGTCTTTGGCTTGAAATTATCAGATTGTTATAACCTCTTTTAGTTAATTCTTTATTTAAATAATCCATATCAACCTGAAAAGTAATATCAGATAATCCTGGTTTATAAAAATATTCATTATAAAAATTATGATTATTTATTACACTCATAAAAGAATTTTTTTTTCCGTTATAAAACAAATCCTTTTCTCTCATTCCATAATCAAAAGTTAGAATATACCCCTTATCAATGAGTGAATTGAACTTATCCCATATTATATTTTTACAGCACATAACTTCGCCTTCGATATTTTCTAGATTTGAAGAAATATCATTTAACCTATCCGTTATGCAATTATCTGAAGGAAGATCAATGGTTTCCTTAAATTCATCGTTATGCATTTCTACATATTTTTCAAAAATTATTCCATTCCTAACTGTAAACAAATGATGAGGCATAGCATCAAACAATTCATTTGAAATGATAATACCATTTGATTTCTTTAAATTATCAATTTTATTCGTGACAGGAAAAATAGAATTTGATTCAGTTATATCAATTGCAGTATATTCATAATTTTTTTGTCCAATTTTTTCGAATCCCCTGGTTATGTCATATGCAAGAGTTCCATTTCCAGCACCAAATTCAAAAATCTTAATCTCTTTATTTATGTTAAATGATTTTATTAATTTATCTAAAAAAATTGATATAAGGTAGCCAAATAATGGATGGGAAAGGGGGGATGTAGCAAAGTCCTTTAAGTATGCATTCTTAAAACTTCTAGTATGGGTATAATAACCATATTCACCATATAGACAAATATTTATGAAATCCTTAGATGAAATTTTTCCTTGTTTTGAAATTAAATTTCTTAGATGTTCTACTAAATTATTAATTCTAGTCTCTTTTGTTTATGGGAATATATTCTTTAGAACGCCCACCTGTATATTGTAATAAAGGGCGAATCAAAATATTATGTCTCATCTGTTCTAAAATCTGTATAGTCCATCCAGGGATTCTTCCAACAGCAAAAATAGGCACGAATAGATCTTTTGGGATTCCAATTAGATAGTAAACTGCGCCTGCAAAGAAATCTACATTAGCATGAATTCCTCTTCTTGCATAAGGTGTCATAGCTTCTTGAACAGCTAGCAGAATTTCATACCAATCTGTTTCGCCCTTTTCTTCACTTAGCTTTTTAACTCCCTCTTTTAAATGCTTTGCTCTGGGATCAGCTGCTTTATAAACTCTATGACCAAATCCCATAACTCTTTCTCTGTTGGCAAGAAGATTTTTTACATGATTTGCAGCATTCTCTGGAGTTCCAACATCTTTAGCTAGCTCCATTACTCCTTCTGCTGCTCCTCCATGAGAAGGTCCTGATAATGCAGCAATTCCTGCAGTTATTGAACCATAGAAATCAGCATTAGTCCCTGTGACTACTCTTGTAGTGAAAGCAGAGGCATTGCACCCGTGGTCTGCATGAACAACAAAATCAGTATCCATTAATTTTGCAGTATCTTCAGTTGGCTCATCTCCTTCTAGCATGTACAAAAAGTTTGCTGCATGAGGAAGTGTTTTTGAAGATTCAATAGGATCCAAGCCTTTTCTCATTCTGTTATGCGCCATAACAATAATTGGAACCTGAGAAGTTAGTCTAATTCCTTTTCTAATAATAGCATCTTCTGAAAAATCATCCCTGTCATCATCAAAAGATGATAGGGCAGAAATAGTAGTTCTTAGCACATCCATAGGATGAGAATCTTTTACAATATCTATAACGTCATATGCCTGTTGGGGAAGGACTCTTGCATTTTTGAGTGATTTGTCGAATTCATTTAGTTGATTTTGATTTGGAAGCTCTCCATACATGAGAAGGTAAGAAGTTTCTTCAAAATTAGAGTTTTCTGCGAGGTCGTGGATATTATATCCGCTATATTCTAATACGCCCTCTTTTCCATCTATAAAAGTTGTATTTGTTCTATCAAGATATACACCTTGAAGCCCTCTATTTAATGAAACCTCTTTTTCAGCCATTTTTGTTCCTCTTTGAATCAAATTAAATGGTTTTCGTATTGATTCTATAATCTTATTTGCTTATATGATAGCGAAAACTGATAAAAATATAAAACTATTTTATAGGGTTATTAATTTTTCTATAAATTCTTTTTGAGAAAGGGTTCCAAGGTCCCCAAGTTTTCTAGTTCGAACTGATAAAGTATTTGATTCCATTTCCTTATCTCCAATTATTAACATAGTAGGGATTTTTTTTAACTCACTGTTTCTTATCTTTTGTCCAAGTCTTTCATTTGAATCATCTATATTGACTCTATATTTTTTTTCTAAAAGTATATTTTGAACTTTTTTTGAGTATTCTAAGTGTTTATCCGAAATGGGTATAATATTGATCTGGTTTGGGGCTAACCAAAAAGGGAGATCACCGCCAGTATGCTCTAAAAGAATACCTATAAACCGTTCTATGGATCCCAGCATTGCTCTATGTATAACTACTGGCTTTTCTTTCTCTCCTTCATTATTTATAAAATCTAAGTTAAATCTTTCAGGTAAAGAAAAGTCCATTTGTGCTGTGCCTAGTTGCCATTCTCTTCCCATTACATCTGGAATGAAAATATCAATTTTTGGACCATAAAATGCGCCTTCACCTTCAACTTCTTCAAAGTTTGAGTCAAATTCTTTTATTACTTTTCTTAATTGCTCTTCAGCTAAATCCCACATTTCATCGCTACCAGCTCTTTTTTCTGGCCTTAAAGATAATGTCATCCTGGGTTTATCAAATCCAAATGCTGAGTAACTTTCTTTTAGCATTTCTAAAAATTTTTTTACCTCATTGGCAGCATCTTTTTGATCACAGAAAATATGAGCATCATCTTGAGAAAAAGATCTAACTCTAGTTAGACCATGAGTAACCCCTGATCTTTCATATCTATGAAGTCTTCCAAAATCAGCAAGTCTTAGCGGAAGGTCCCGATAGGATCTTAAAGTTGATTTATAAATAATTGCATGGGCTGGACAATTCATTGGTTTTACACCAACTTCTTTGTCATCAATTTCCATCATGTACATATTATCTAAATAGAAATCATAATGTCCCGACATTTTCCATAAATCCGTTGAAAAGAGTTGAGGAGTTATTACTTCTTCGTAATCATATTTTTCGTATAACTCTCTTACAAATTCAAGTAATTTATTATATATAAAGGCCCCATTTGGTAAAAAAAAGGGGTTAGCAGGACTTATAGGATCCAAAAAAAACAACTCTAAAGATGTTCCTAGTTTTCTATGATCACTTTCTATTGCTTTTTCTCTTTTATCTAGATAGTCTTTTTGAAGCTCTTCAGACTCCCAGGCAGTACCATAAATTCTTTGAAGCATTTTATTATTTTCGTCACCTCTCCAATATGCACCTGCTGTTGATAAAAGTTTTAATGCTTTTATTTCGCCTGTTTTTTCAACATGTCCTCCTTCACATAGATCCTTAAACTTCCCATCAGAATGACTATATTCTGTGATTATTTCATCTTCAGGCATGCTATTTATAATTTCTATTTTATATGGATTATCTTTATAAATTTCTAATGCCTCTTTCTTAGATAATTCATTTCTCTCAAACTTAGTATTTCTTTTTACGGATCTTTTCATGTCTCTTTCGATTGATGCTAAGTCTTGTGGAGAGAAAGTTATATCAACATCAAAATCATAAAAAAAACCGTCATCTATTGGAGGACCAATTGTCAATTTTGCATCTGGATGTTTCTTTAACACAGCTTCAGCTAATAAATGAGCAGCTGAATGTCGAATTTTATATCTATACTCTTCAGTATTTTCTGGACTTTCTTTCATTTATTTATACCTAGGAACATTATGTTTATTTAGAATTTCATCTAGTTCATTTATTAAGTTTTTAGAAGGAGTTTTGGAAGGAGGTCTAGGAGGTCCAGCTTTTAAACCAACTAGTTCCATCGCAACTTTTATAAACGGACCTTCTCCACCTGTTTCTTGAACTACCTTCCCAACCCATTTCATCCAATCTGACTTAAAGCCAGAAAGAAGCTTTTTAGTTTTATCATAATTTTTTTCAATCATTGAATCCCAAATTAATCTTGGATATTCAGGCCAAAAACTACTTAAGTGTGTGATAAATCCAGTAGCGCCATAAATATTGCTAAGAATATGGTTTCCTGAGTTATCTATCATTGAAACCTTGCCTGAGTATCTTTCAAGGCCCTCTTTAAATAGCTGTATGTCTTCATGGCTCCACTTAATTGAATTAACATTGGATATTTCAACTAATTGATCGAGTAAGTCAAAATCCATTATAAATCCATCCCACCAAGTGTGATAAATCATTATATTAACATCAGTCTCACTTGATACTCTCTTAAATAAATCTAAGACATCGTTAGATGTTGGCATATAATAATAAGTTGGTCCTAATTGGCATCCGTATATTCCTAGTTTGGATGCAGCAACAGCCATTCTGACTATTTCTCTCCAATCAGTATGCTGGATTGATGTTAATACAGGAACTTTGCCATCAGTAGAGTCTATAGCAATCTTCATTAAATCAATTCTTTCATTCACATTTAATGCAGGATGCTCGCCTCCTGCTCCACCAATTAATAATGTTGAATTCCCGTTTGATAATCCTTTATTAATCATAAAGTTCAGATTTGATGCAAATGCATCAAAGTCTACTGAGTAGTCTTCTTTGAACGGAGTTGCTACTGCAACCATCGGCCCAACTATTTTTTTTTCTATTGAAGTCATAATCTTTCCTTATAGCTTTTAAATTAAGGTATTCATTTAGATGTAAGTTTCATTGCATTTATTATTGATGACATCATTACAGTCACAATTTATGCATCTGCAAGGATTGCATTTACAAAATTTATTTTCACATTCATCCTTTTTCATAAATTACATTTTATTATTTTATTTTACAAAAAAAATATTATTTTATTTTGATTTTACTTTTAGAAGAATCCCCATTAATAATAAAACTAAGATTAAAATAATTACTGGAATTATATAAGAGATAATAATTTCAGTAAAAAATAGTAAATATATTGTTACCAAAAACAAACTTAAGAAACTTATGAATAGGTTGATTTTATATAAATTCATTTTTATTATTTTGTTTACCTTTTGAAATTATTATATAAACTTTTTAAAATCAGCTTAGAGTAAATTTTTTGACAGAATATCTCTTACTATAAAATTAGCATCTTCTGCAACCCCTATAAATTGAGCAGATTTTGAAGAATGCATCCATTGAAGCCCCATAAAATACAAACCTTTATATTTAGTTACTCCTCTTCTTTGTATCGGATGATTATTATCGTCAGTAACATCTAGATCAATCCAGTCATAATCATATCGAAATCCTGTAGACCAAATAATACTATCTTCTTCATAGTTTAAGTTTAGTTTGTCAATTGATTTTAATTGATCTGAAATAATCCTTTTATCAGTGTGTAAATGTTCGGTCTTAGTACTAATATTTTTTTTATTTATATATTTATCTACTTCAATAGACCAGTTTATTGCATATTCATCAGAAAACTTAATATTTTCAAATAAATCATCGTTTACTATTAAATTATCTTTTTTACATTCTCTGATTGTTCCACATATATTTAATCCTTTTTCTCTTAAATCTAAGAGATTTATATCATGTCCTCCCATGCTGCCAGAAGTATGTGCGCTACATTTCCATCTATTTGCAAAAGGGACTTCATCTATTGTTTTGTTAAATAGGCCCATTTCATAATTCCACCAAGAAGAATCTTTACCTCTATATGACCTTGGTCTTCTTCCGCATTTACTAACAGCTAACCAAACTTCCTTTCCTGAAGTTAATAAATCTTCTGCAATTTGTGCTCCAGATTGTCCAGAGCCAACAACTATAACTTTACCTTTTGGTAATTGAGAGGAGTTCTTATATTGAGATGAGTGTATTTGAAATAGTTTGCTATTTATTTTTTTACTTATTTCAGGCTTATGTGCGTTTCCAAATGCCCCACTTGCTATAACAGCTATATTACAGTTTATTATTTTCTTAGATGTTATTATTTTGTATTGATTTTTTTCTTTAGAAATATTTTCAACTTTTTCATTTTCATAAATTTTACTTCCTATAAATTTAGCAAATGATTGAACATAGTTTATAACTTCTTTTTTATTTAAAAATCCGTCAGGATTATCAAAGGGAAAATTATTTGAATCAATGTCAAATTCAGGAATTTTCATTGCCCAGTTTGGGTTTACCAAATAAAAATTGTCCCATCTTTCATTTACCCAACTATTAGCTATAACTCCTTTTTCTAAAATAATATGATTTATATTTTTTTTAGAAAGAAAATAACTAATACAAAGACCTGCAATCCCAGCTCCTATTATTACTACTGAAGTATTATTTATTTCTTTGTTTGATTGCATTTACAGATAATATAATTTTAATGATTGATAACTTTTAGATTCTTTTGATTCTTGAATCTTTCTTTCATGATATTTATAGCCTGATCATAATTATCAATAAGAATAGCGTTTCTTTCATTAATTATTGCAGCTTCACCTGTAGTTCCTGCTCCAGCAAAAAAATCTAAAACCAAATCATTTTTATTAGAATGTACCTTAATTATTCTATTCATAATTGCTATTGGCTTTTGAGTTGGATATCCTGTTTTTTCTTTACTATTTGGGCTTACAATAGTATGCCACCAAGAATCTGTAGGAGTTTTACCTTTTGCAGCTTTCTCTGGACCAACAAGATTAGGGGCTAAGTAAGGGATTCGGTCTATATCTTCATAGTTAAAAGTATATTTCTTTGGATCCATTGCGTACCACAAAATATTATCATGTTTTGCAGACCATTTGCTTTTACTCCTTGCTCCATAATCATAAGACCAAATAATCTCATTTATAAATGAGTCACGTCCAAAAATTTCATCACACATTATTTTTGCATAATGTATCTCCCTGTAATCTAAATGTAAAAAGAAGCTGCCATTCGGTTTGAGAATTCTTTTGGCTTCTTCGATTCTAGGTTTTAGAAAAACAATATAATCATCAAAAATATCAGAATAACTTTGCTTTCCTATTATTTCAGTTTTATAAGATTGACCCTTAAACCCTATTCGATCTCCATCTTCAGATCTTGTAGTTTTTATTTGGGTTCTAGATTGTATCTTTCCTGTATTAAATGGAGGGTCTATATAAATTAAATCTATAGAATTCTTTTTAATTTCTTTGAGTATTTTTAGATTGTCACCTAAGTGAAGTTCAATGTTATTATCTGTCATACGAATTAATTATTACATTGAAATGATAGCATAAAAGCTCGTAATTTAAACCACATCTTTATAGTAGCTTACAAAGGCCTATGCCCATCAACGCACCAACTAAAGCCGCAATAATATAAGATACGATATTTGATGCTACTAATTTATTTATATTTTCCATTTTATTTATTATTACGTTTTTGTTTAATATTTTCTGAGTAAATAGTTAATATTGAGGTACTGATACCTATTATTATACCTATAAAAAGTCCAAGTCCTAACCATAATCCAAAAAAACTTCCAATCACAATCCCATATAAAATAGCTAATATATATTTTCTATAACTCATTTTTATTTATTTTTTCTTGTTTCAATGAAGCTTTTTATAAATATTATTATAGAAAAAATACATGTTCCAATCATAACAAAAAGTCTGAAGAGTCCCCAGCCGCCTTCATCGATTGATTTAGGAAGCCTTGTTCCTATAAGTGCAACCAGGATCAATATTGTTAGAAGGACAGCTATATGTGCAAAAATCATATTTAGTTTTTGATTTTTTAGTGACAATAAATAGCATATAAAAATTAGTACTCCAAATATTGAAGGTATAAATGCAGTAGGTGAAGAAACTTCGAAAAATCCCCAAATTCCCATTATTATTAGCGAGGTTGAATTTATAATATTTGCTGTCTTTGAATTCATGTAAACTCCAGTATTAATTTTATAATATTTATTCCTTAAAAAAATCTCTTCCAATTTTTTTGGGTATTTGTATAGGCTTTTTATCTTCTGTTTCTATCATCCAATCTAACAAATAATCCTTCATTTCTAGGATTATATTTTTATTTTCGCTCTTATTAGAAAGGTTTATTAACTCCCAAGGATCGTTTTCTAGGTCATAAAGTTCATCCATATCTCCATGCGAATCAGTTATATACTTCCATTTATCTGTTCGAACCATTTTCCTTCTTCCTTCAGCTTCACGAGCCCATAAAGTTTCTAAAAGTGTTCTATAACCCTTAGAGGGTCTAAATTTTTTAAAATCTTCAAATCTAAATTTTGGTCCCCCAGCACCATACTCAGAAAAAGCGATATTTTTTCCTTTATTTTTTGTAACTGTTGGCAGTAAATTACCTTGATAACCTCTTATATCATCTTCAGATAAAAAATATTTTTTTGACTCATTCTTTTTTTTCCAGCCTATCCCTGTTTCACTAAAATTTCCAAGTCCTTGTAGATGTAGAAGTGTTGGAATTATATCAATTGTACTTACTACAGATTTTTCTTTTATATTTTTTGAAAAATCTCCATTCGGCCAACTAATAATTAAAGGAACCTTAACTAGGCAATCATAAAAAACTCCTCCTTTAACAAACATTCCGTGTTCTCCCATAAAATCTCCATGATCGGAAGTAAAAATAATAATAGTATTTTTCTTCAAATCTAATTCTTCTAATTTTTCAGTTATTTTTTTTATTCCATCATCTATAAATTTACACATTGCTTGATAAACGCTTATTTGTTCTCTGATTTCATATTCTGATTCATTTTTATGTCCCATAATTTCAAACAAGATTTTATTTCTTTCAGGAGATGAATCATCCTCAAATTCACCAATTCTTTGAGGAGGTAACTTTACTTCTTTTGAAGGAAACATATCCGTATATCTTTTAGGGGCTTCAAATGGTTCATGAGGATCTGGAAATGATACCCAAAGAGCAAAGGGTTGTTTTTCTTTTGAAAAATCTCCATTTTTATATTTCTCTAAAAACTTTATACTTCTTTCTGAAATAAGCGAAGTGCTAAATAAATTTTCATCGTTATCTGATGAGGAATAACATATTTTATTTTCTGTTTTAGCCATTGCTAGCCTATTAGCATTAGCTTTATCAATTAGATCTTCATTCACACCCCAATCCATTCCTTTTGTTCCAGTATTTGCTCCTAAATAATTTCCTTTCGGTAAACCCTGATGACTTATTTCGAGTCTAACATCAAAAAGATCCAAGTCAGATTTTTCTACATAGCAATGATTTTTACCAATTAATCCTGTTGTATAATTGGCTTCTTTCCATATTTTAAAAGCATGATTTTGATTTTTTGGAAGAAGAGTTTCATTTCTTCTACATCCTGTTGAATGAGGATATTTTCCTGTCATAATTGAAGTTCTTGCTGGAACGCATAATGGGGATGGAGTAATAGCGTTTTCGAAAATCACTCCTTCTTTTGCCAATCTTTCAATTTCAGGGCATTCAATCCCAATCTCTGAGTAAAGACTTAATATTGATGCTTTCATTTGGTCTACCATTATGAAAAGTATATTTGGTTTTTCTGGCAACTTAGAGACCTTTATTTTTATTTAGTTTGTGTAAGTAGTTTTGCAATTTTGTTAATAGTATTCCAATGATTTATATTTAGCATTGTTTGTTTTGTTCTTCTTCCCTTAAACTCAAGTTCTATACTATAACCAGAAAATTTTTCATGTAAACTCTGAACCTTTATATCTCCTAGACCCATTGAAAGAGAATTTATTTCAGAATCATTAGTGAATTCTCTTGCTAAAGATTCTCCATTTATATTGAAATCCCATTTTATAGACTTCACTTTTCCAAGAATTGGAAAAGACTTAATTCTTTTTGATTTAACTTCTAAATAATCATTTTTATTGTCAGAAGTTTTAGAAGGAATTGCAAAATAATACCACCATCTTGGGGGAGTATCTTTACTTCGATCTCTTTTGATTATATTTATATAGCTAATCATAGAATCCGAATTTATTTGGATAACTCCTAAGCTTCTTCTGTGCCAAGGGTTTAGAAGTTTTTCTTCTATAACCCCTCTTTCAGCTAATGAAGCATTTATTCCTAAAGTTAATAAATGTTTATAAAAATCATCTCTTGACTTATCTCTAGTATTTTTTTTGAATTTTTCTATCCAATTCATAAATTTAATTATACTGGTGGGCGATACAGGACTTGAACCTGTGACCTCGTCGATGTCAACGACGCGCTCTAGCCAGCTGAGCTAACCGCCCAAAATTTTTTTACTATTATCATTCACTTTTTTCGTCAGAATCTGTTTCTTCATTAACTTCAGAATCTATATCTTCTTCAATATTTAAAACATTTTCTAAATTTAATTCTTCTGAAGATTCTTTTTCTGCAATATCTTCATTATCATTACTTAGTAATCCTAATAAATCATCTGAAGAGCCAGGGCCTTTATTGCTACCAGTATCATCATCACTTGCAATTGCAGCTAATGCTTCCTCAAAAGTAGCAGGAGCTTGAGTCATTCCAGTAAGTCCAGTAACTCCATTAGAGTCTCTTTCTTTATCAATTCCTAATAATGCTAACCCTTCAGGAGATTTATCCATTCTTGCAGGAATTAATCTACCAATAATTACATTTTCCTTAAGGCCTGAAAGTTGATCAACGGAACCATTAACAGCTGCTTCTGTAAGAACTCTAGCTGTTTCTTGGAAACTAGCTGCTGCTAAGAAAGAGTCTGTTACTAATGAGGCTCTAGTAACCCCTAAAAGTACAGGGATTGCCTCTGCAGGTTCTTTATTTTCACTTAGCATCTTTCCATTTAATTCTTCAAAGTCAAATTTATCTAATAACTCACCTGGTAATAGTCCTGATTCACCAGCATTTTCAATTCTTACTTTTCTAAGCATTTGCTTTAATATGACCTCAATATGTTTATCATGAATATGAACTCCTTGAGATCTATAAACTGTTTGAACTTCGTTTACTAAGTAAGTTTGAACCTCTTCAACTCCTTGAATTCTAAGTATTTCATGAGGATTTTTTGGTCCAGAAGTAATAGGTTCTCCAGATTCAATTTTTTGTCCGTCTGAAACTAGCAATTCTGAGGCAGCAGGAATTGCATATTCCCTCTCATTTTCATCTTCCCAGGTAATAGTAATTTCATTTTTTGCTACTGTTACAATGCCTTCATATGGTGCAACAATATCTTTAGAAATTTCTTCAAAATTATCTTCTTTTTTTAATTTTGCTACTAGTGATTTTTTTAGAGAAGTAATGGGTTCACCAACTCCAATTCTTTGACCTGTTTTTACAGCTGCTCTATGAGAATCTGAGATTTTGGTAGTTACAGAATTTTTTTCTATATTTGAAACTCTTACCACCCTTAATTCTCCTACATTACCCACATTAACAATTCCAGAAATTTCCGATAATATTGAAACTCCTTTTGGAATCCTTGCTTCAAATAGCTCAATCACTCTAGGTAGACCTGAAGTGATGTCTAGTCCTGCAATTCCTCCAGTATGGAAAGTTCTCATAGTCAATTGTGTTCCAGGCTCCCCAATTGATTGGGCAGCAATGATTCCTACTGCTTCTCCCATCAGTGCAGGATCACCTGTTGCTAAAGAGGATCCATAACATTTTTGAGATATTCCTTTCTTTGCAGTAGAAGAAAGTGGTGATAAACACCAAACCTCTTCAATACCTGCAGCTTCTATCTCTCTTGCTAAAGCAGGAGAAATTAGAGTATCTGTATCTGCTAATACTTCTCCAGTTTCTGGATGAGTGACAGGAAGAGAAGGATACCTACTAACTATTCTTTCAGCAAGACTTGATCCCATATTATTATCTTCTTTTTCAATTTTAATTCCAACTGCATTTTCATCTTCAACTGTATTTATAATCAGGTCCTGAGCTACATCAGCTAGACGTCTTGTCAAATATCCAGAGTCAGCAGTTCTTAATGCAGTATCAGCAAGCCCTTTTCTAGCTCCATGCGTAGAAATAAAATATTCCATTACTGAAAGACCTTCAGCAAAAGATGATCTGATTGGAAGCTCAATAATTCTTCCTTTAGGATCAGACATTAGTCCTCTCATTCCAGCCATTTGTTTTATCTGTGCTAAGTTTCCTTTTGCACCTGAATCCGCCATGGTATAAATTCCAGCATAATTAGGCAATGATTCAGAAACTGCAGATTCCATTTTTTTTGAAACATCTTCCCAAACATTTATGGAACTTTGATATCTTTCAATCTGAGTAATCATTCCTTCCATATACTGTTCATCAAGTTTTCTTATTTTTTGATCAGCCGATGAAAGTAGAGATTGTTTTTGAGGAGGTGTGACAATATCTTTGATAGCTATAGTAGTTCCAGATACAGTTGCATATTTGAATCCTATATCCTTTATATCGTCTAATACTACAGTTGTTACATCTTTACCAAGAAGATCATAACAATCTGAAACTAAGTTTTCTATCAAAGCCTTTGTGAATTGTTGATTTCTAAATCCTAATTCTTCAGGTATTATTTCATGCCAAATCAATCTTCCTACAGTTGTTTCATGATCTTCATCATTTATTTTGATTTTTATTGGTTCTCTTAATGTAAGTTCTTCTATCTCATGTGCAAAAATAGCAGATTCTCTTGTATTATAAGAAGGCATATTTTCTTTATCTTCAGCTTCTTCCATACCTGTCAAATAATAAATACCTAAGACCATATCTAGATTTGGAGCAACAATAGGCTCACCAGATCTAGGAGCCAACATATTATTTGTTGATAACATTATTTTTTTTGCTTCAAGAACAGATTCTTTTGATAAAGGGACATGAACAGCCATTTGATCCCCATCAAAGTCAGCATTAAATGCTGTACAAACTAATGGATGTAGCTGAATTGCAGATCCCTCAACAAGAACAGGTTGGAATGCTTGTATTCCAAGCCTATGAAGAGTGGGAGCTCTGTTAAGCAATACCGGATGATCTTTGATAACCTCTTCTAAAATATCCCATATTTCAGGTTGAGATTTCTCAGCTAATCGTTTAGCTGATTTTATATTATGAGCATACCCTTTAACTACAAGTGAGTTCATTACAAAAGGTTTAAATAGTTCTAATGCCATTTTTTTTGGTAATCCACATTCATATAATTTTAATTGAGGACCTGAGATTATTACTGACCTACCTGAGTAATCAACTCTCTTTCCTAATAAATTTTGTCTAAATCTACCTTGTTTCCCTCTAAGCAGATCTGTCAAAGATTTTAGTTTATGATTATGAGATCCTAAAATTGGTCTACCTCTTCTACCGTTGTCTATTAGAGCATCTACTGCTTCCTGTAACATTCTTTTTTCATTTCTTATGATTATTTCTGGGGCTTGTAGATCTAAAAGATGCTTAAGTCTGTTATTTCTATTAATAACTCTTCTGTAAAGATCATTTAAGTCGGAAGTTGCAAATCTACCTCCGTCTAATTGAACCATAGGATGAAGCTCTGGGGGTAAAACAGGAAGAACGGTTAGAACCATCCACTCAGGTTTATTTCCACTTTGTTTGAAACTTTCTATCACCCTCAATCTTTTTATTGCTTTTTTTCTTCTTTGCCCTGAAGTTTGTCTAATTTCATCAATTAGTTGATCTGTAGCTTTTTCTAAATCAAATTCTTTTAATATTTTCAATATTGCCTCTGCACCCATTTCAGCAATGAAAACAGGCCCATACTTATCTCTATATTCTCTATATTTGGCTTCAGTTAGTAGCTGCATTACGTCTAATGCTTCAAGTTCTTCTATTTTTGTTTCTGTAAGATCTTGTTCTTCTTCAATTAAGTCCTCATATTTACTTTTTAAAATATCTTTAAGTTTTTCAGGATCTTTCAGTTCAGATTTTTTAACTTTAACTTCAAGTCTTTCTAATTCTTGTGCTATTTCTTCTGAAGCAAGTATTTCGTCGCGCTTTTTATTTAAATCATCTATTTTTTGCTCTGTATCTTGTCTGAAAAAATTAATAGCATCTAGTTTTTCATCATTATTAATTGATGTAACTATGTATTGTGCAAAATATAAAACCCTTTCTAGGTTTTTAGGCGATACATCTAATAATAGGCCTAATCTAGAAGGCGTACTCTTTGAAAACCAAATATGAGCGACAGGAGCAGCAAGTTTAATGTGCCCCATTCTTTCTCTTCTAACTTTTGCCCTAGTTACTTCAACTCCACATCTATCACAAATAACACCTTTGTATCTTATCTTTTTATATTTTCCGCAATAACATTCCCAGTCCTTGGTTGGCCCAAATATTTTTTCACAAAACAAGCCATCTTTTTCAGGCCTTAAAGTTCTATAGTTTATGGTTTCAGGCTTTGTTACCTCTCCATAAGACCAAGCTCTTATTTGCTCGGGTGATGCAAGTGAAATTCTTATTGAATTAAAGTCAGATGATGATCTAGTTGTCATTATTTTTCTCCTTAGTTAATTTTTCTAAATTATTTAGAAAATTAATTTTTTTCCTCTTCAGTTTCCTCTGATTCAGGATTTTCTTCTTCACTTGAACTTTCTGTTTCAGGAAGGCTTATTTCTATTTCTTCTTCTTTATCGTTATCTTCTGTGTCCTCAACTTTTGAAACTTCTCCATCAATTACTTTTTCAGATTCATCATCAGTCTCTAAATCGACATCTTCCTCAAAATCTGAAATATCTAACATGTCATTCCAGTCTATTTCACCTGATCCAGGTCCTGTTCCCTGAGGCAATTCTTCTGCCAAACTCTTATTTAATAGTTCTATTGAAAGACCTAAACCTTGAAGCTCTTTTAATAGAACATGGAAAGACTCAGGAACTCCTGGTTGAATAACTTGCTCACCTTTGACAATTGCTTCATAAGTTTTAACTCTTCCCACAACATCATCAGATTTAATTGTTAACATCTCTTGGAGAGTATAAGCTGCAGAATATGCTTCTAAGGCCCACACTTCCATCTCACCAAATCTTTGTCCTCCAAACTGAGCTTTACCACCAAGCGGTTGTTGGGTAATCAAAGAATAGGGGCCAGTAGATCTAGCGTGTATTTTATCTTCAACAAGGTGAATTAATTTCATCATGTAAACACTACCTACTGTTATTTGATTTTCAAATTCTATTCCAGTTTTTCCATCAAAAACTTTTTGCTTACCAAATATTGGAGCAGACATTTTCTTTTCTCTGGATATTTCTAATGCTTTTTGCATAAGCCCAGTTGGTTTTAAATTATCAATTTTTTCACCTGCAACTTCTTTTAACCATATGGATAAACAAGCATCTCTTGCAACTCCATTATTAGAAGCAGCATCACTCCAAAGTTTATCTCGTTGATAACCTCTTTCTTCTAACCATTCATCTACAAGCTCCCAATTAATTTCACTATCATCAGACTTCGTTTTATCTAGAGCATTTGATTCTGTAACAAACCATGATCTAGCTAAATGGTCTTCTATGATTACATCATTTGCACCGTCGAAAACCGGGGTTCTAGCCTTGAATCCTAATGTTTTAGCAGCCCAGCCTAGATGTGTTTCCATTATTTGCCCAAGGTTCATTCTACTAGGAACTCCAATTGGATTTAAAATAATATCTATAGGGGTTCCATCCTCTAGATAAGGCATATCTTCTCTAGGTAAAACCCTTGAAACAACTCCTTTATTTCCGTGTCTCCCAGCCATTTTGTCACCTTGAGTGATTTTTCTTGTATGGGCAATCCACACTCTCACAATTTTTTGAACACCAGGTAAAAGTTGATCTCCGTTTTCTTTAGTAAGGATTTTTACATCTATTACTTTTCCATGTTGACCATGAGGGACTCTAAGTGAACTATCTTTAACATCTCTTGCTTTTTCTCCAAAAATAGCTCGTAATAATTTTTCTTCAGCAGTTAATTCAGTTTCTCCTTTAGGAGTTATTTTTCCGACCAAAATATCACCTTGATTAACCCTAGCTCCAATTCTTACTATTCCTTCTTGGTCAAGGCTAACGAGAGCTTCCTCTCCAACGTTAGGAATATCTCTTGTGATTTCTTCTGGCCCTAATTTTGTGTCTCTTGCTTCAATATCATGTTTTTCAATGTGAACCGAAGTGAATCTGTCATTTCTTACAAGATCTTCATTTAATACGATTGAATCTTCATAATTTAGACCTTCCCAGCTCATAAAGGCTACAGTAAGATTTTGGCCTAAGGATAATTCTGCTCCATCTGTAGATGTCGAATCTGCAAGAGGTTGCTTAAATTCTACTTTTTGACCTTTTTTTACAACAGGGATTTGATTAATGCATGTTCCTTGGTTTGACCTTCTATATTTATACATATCATGTACATGGTCATTTCCGTCTAGATCAGTAACTATAACCCTGTCAGCATTTACACTAGAAACGATCCCTTCTGCTCTTGATTCAATCACCTGACCCGAATCAATAGCAACCCTTCTCTCCATTCCTGTTCCAACAAGCGGAGCTTGTGGTCTAATACATGGAACAGCTTGTCTTTGCATATTTGATCCCATTAAGGCCCTGTTTGCATCGTCATGCTCCAGAAATGGAATCAATGCTGTAGATACAGACACAATTTGCATGGGAGATACATCCATATAGTCAATGTTTTCGGGAGTCTCATGAGCAAAACCTTCTTCTTCTCTTACTTCAACCTGTGAAGAGACAATTTGTCCTTTACTATCCACTTGCGTAGTTGCTTGACCTATTCTGAAATCTTCTTCAATGTCAGCAGTCATATAAGACACATCTTTAACATCTGATGAAGGGAATGGCACTACTTCTATTTTTCTTTTAGAAAGTTTAGAAATTTCTTCAAATACTTGCTTACTAATGGCTTTTCCAGATTCAACTAATAACTTTCCGTTATCATCCTTAACATCATCTGCAGGGATCCGTCCTATAATATCCTCGCTTTTACTATCGCATTCATTTAAAACCTTCCTGTATGGAGTTTCAATAAATCCAAATTCATTTATTCTTCCAAAAGTAGAAAGAGATCCTAACAATCCAATATTTGGTCCTTCAGGGGTTTCAATAGGGCAAATTCTACCATAATGAGAATGGTGAACGTCTCTTACATCAAATCCAGCTCGGTCTCTAGATAATCCTCCAGGACCCAATGCTGATAATCTTCTTTTGTGAGTCAATTCTGCAAGTGGATTTGTTTGATCCATAAACTGTGACAATTGTGATGCTCCAAAAAATTCTCTCAGCGCTGAAACTATAGGTCTAATATTAATTAATGCTGCGGGAGTAGTATTACTAGGGTCTATTTGAGTAGACATCCTTTCTTTAACTACACGTTCCATACGGACTAATCCAACTCTAATTTGGTTTTGAATAAGTTCACCCACACCTCTTACTCTTCGATTTCCTAGATGGTCTATGTCATCTTTTCTGACTTGACCATTATTGATTTGAATTAACCTACTGATTATTCCTATGATGTCTTCTTTAGTTAAAGTTCTGTCTACCGCGGTTAAGTCTTGGTCTATTTTTGCATTTAGAAGCTTTGTGCTTAATTTGTGCCTACCAACTTTTCCAAGATCATATTTCTTGGGATCAAAAAACATACCATCTATAAGATTTTTAGCGTTTTCAACACTAGGTGGCTCTCCAGGTCTAAGTCTTTTGTAAAATTCAATCAATGCTTCATCTTGAGTTACATCTTTACCTTCTCTTGCTAAGGTTGCTTTAATGAACTTATGTTGAGAATCTACGTCAACATTTTTAAATTGATTTGCTATTTTTTGGTCAGTGTCCCAGCCTATAGCTCTTAGCAAGGTTGTTATATTTGCTTTTCTTTTTCTATCTACTTTTACAGAAATAATGTCTTTATTAGATGTTTCTAGTTCTATCCACGCTCCTCTGTAGGGGATAAGCTTAGCAGAACATAATTCTCTTCCTGTTGCAGGATCAGTTTCAGTTGTAAAATAAGCTCCAGGTGACCTAACTAATTGAGACACAATGACTCTTTCGGCCCCATTTATTATGAATGTTCCTGTTTTTGTCATTAAGGGCAAATGGCCAAAAAATAGTACTTGCTCTTTTATTTCCTGCGTTTCTTTAATTACAAGTTGAACAGTTATATATAAAGGAGCTTGATATGTAACCTCTCTTTGTCTACATTGCTCCTCTGAAAGTTCAGGATCCCTAATTTCATGATCAATCAGCCTTACTTCAAACCTTCCGCCAGAAAAATCTTCAATTGGAGAGATTTCTTCAATCAGCTCGAGTATTCCTGGCCCTTTTAGCCAATCGAAAGATTCAGTTTGAATGTCTAAAAGATTAGGGACATCAACTACGTTTTCAATTCGATTAAACCATTTTTTATTATCAATATTTGAAGTATCTCTATCTGCTATTACCATGTAATTTCTCCAGTTACTTTAAAACAAAAAACCCTCTCAACGATTTAGGTCAGCTCGCAGAGCGGGTAATAAAATTTATATTATTCTATTATGATAAGATTTATAAAAAGAATAATCAATAGATTTTCATGCGTATTTGAAAGGGAAATTATTGAATCAGGCAAATAATATTAGCAAAGCTATAATGTATAGCCATCCCACTTGTGGTTATTGTGATCTTATGAGGGAAGAATTGCTACAAGAAAAAATTGATTTTGAAGAAATAGATGTATCCAAGCAACCAGAAATGTGGAATGAAGTTGAAAAATTATCTGGAGGAGACAGAATAACTCCTGTTTTGGTTAGAAGCAATGGAGAAGTTGAGATTGGTTTTAGAGGAATTGGATGTAACTACAATTCGTAATTTTTACTATGCTTTCTAAAAAACGTGTATTCTTATTTTTTTCTGTTTTTTTATTTCTACTTCTCGCAATCTACATAATACTATCTTTGTACATAACCTCTTTAGCGATAAAAGCAACCAGAAAAATTCCTGAAAGTGATCCAAGCTCAGTAAATCTTCAATATTCGAATCAAGTTTTTTATACCGAAGATGGGATTAGGTTAAATGGATGGTTTATTGAGAATACTAATTTGGAAACTGTCATTATTATCCACGGGGTGGATGCAAATAAGTCTGATGGCTACATTTTAGATCTTATGAAAGATACTTTTGATATGGGCTATTCTGTTTTTGTATTTGATTTGAGGGCTCATGGAGAATCTGGAGGTAAAAATTTAGGATTAGCTTATAAAGAAAGAAAAGATTTAGAATCTTCAATTAAATTCTTAAAGAATCAATTTAATGTAGAAAAAATTGTTATTTTTGGAATAAGTTATGGAGGTACAATAGCAATTTCTAATTCATCCCTTGATAGTTCTATTAAAGGTATTGTTGTTGATAGCCCTTTTTATGATTTGCCAGAATTATTATCCTCTGAAGTATCTAACAGAACATTTATACCTGAATTCATAGCTAAGTTACTAAAATTTGGAATAATTAGAAGTGTTGATTTATTATACGAAATAAAAACCAATGATATTATCTCAGGAATTGATTCAGTGAAGAATTTCAATAGCCCTGTTTTACTATTTCATTGCAAAGATGATGAACGTATTCCCATTAGTCATTCAACTAGAATTAATAAATTCTTGCCAAATAATAGTAAATTCATTATTTATGATAATTGCGATCATGCCAAAGGATATGAAGAAAATACTATTGATTTCAATAAACACCTGAAGGATTATTATGAAAATTCATTCAACTAGATAAGATTATTTACTTCAATAAGTCCATCAAAATAATATAAATATCTGACAAATTATTTTCGTTTTTTATAGATAATCACTTAGGATTATTTCTAATTCATTTTTATCATCATCATCCATATTAGGAGTTGGATATCTTACATTTGAATAATTAGTTATTTTTCTTTGCTTCATTATTTCTTTTCTTATTGATAAAGAAATACCAGCTGTATTTTCATATCTTATTAATGGCAGCCATTTGTAAAATAAATTTTTTGCTTCCTTTTTTTTATTAGTTGAGTATAGGTCATATATTTCAACTAATACTTCCGTGAAAGCAAAACCTGTCATCGTACCCGATGCTCCCCTCATAAGTTCTTCTAAAAAAAATAATCCTCCAAGTCCACCAAAAATTTTAAGATTTTTATCTTTTATTTTTGCTATTTTTGATATTTTTGAAGGTGTGGGAGGGTCTTCTAACTTAATTGAATTTACTTTGTCTAAATTTTTATCAAGCATAACCATAAATTCAGGGCTCATATTAACACCTGATTGTTCAGGTAAGTCTTGAATTACTATTTTTGTATCTTTTGAAATAATATTATTTACTTCTTCATAGTATCTAAATAAAACCTTTTCATTTGGCTTTTTCATTATTGGAGGAGCAAGCATAACCTGTTGAGCTCCACTTTCCGAAGCTTTAGAAGCATATTTTGAAGCAAGAAAACCACTTTCAGCACTAACGCCTACTGTTAAAATCAAAGAAAGCTTTTTGGACAACTTTGAAATTTCATCTATTAATAGATTTCTTTCTGCCTCGGACAGACGATGTGCTTCGCCCATCACGCCAAGTAAAACTAAGCCTTTGCAACCAGAATTTTTAGCAAAATTACAAATGCTTTCCATAGACTCAAAGTCTATTTCATTGTTGTCATTGAAAATAGTTGGCATCATAAAATGCACTCCATTATTTTCCATTTGATCTCCCTATAAATTTTTTCTTAGTAATACTGCAATTATAGAGAAGATAATTAATAAGATAGCCCTTGGGACGAGAAATTTTATTTTTTCTTTATAATTCAATTTATAACCAAGAAGTCTTTTTGTTTAAATTTATTAACTTATGATAATTAATATAATTATTTTCTTAAAATATAAACAATTTGGTGAAAAATGACAGAGCAAATATACAATTCGGACGCCTATATAAAAGAATTAGAATCTAAAATAATTGAAGTTAATATGGATCACATTGTTTTAGATAAAACTATTTTTTTCCCTGGCGGTGGAGGTCAACCAAATGATCTAGGTTCAATTTACTTAAAAGATAAAGAATTCAAGTTAGAAAAAATTTCTTGGAAAGATGGAAAAATTGCACATTTTTTAAATGATAATAATTTGAATGTAGGAGATTTAATAGTTTGTAAATTAGACTGGAGTAGAAGATTTAAACTAATGAGAACTCATACAGCGATGCATATATTATGTGGTGTAATTTGGAGAGATTATCAAGCAGCTGTAACCGGTGGGAACATGGAACCATTAAAAGGTAGAATGGATTTTGAATTCCCTTCATTATCTGCTGAATTAACTGAAGAAATTGAACAAAAACTTAATATTGAAGTACAGAAAAATAGAAAAATAACAGTAGATTTTTTACCTAGAGAAGAAGCCTTTAAAATCCCTGACCTAATAAGAACCAAGGTAAATTTACTTCCTGAATCCTTAAAAATTATTAGAACAATAAATATCCATGGCCTAGATCTCCAAGCTGATGGAGGGACCCATGTTTCAAGCACTCTTAAAGTGGGTAAAATTAAGATAACGGGTCATCAAAGCAAAGGAAAAATAAATAAAAGAATTCGTATTGCAGTTTTAGACAATTAATCATTTGTGCATTCAAAAATTATGAATGCACAAATATATTTTTTATTTAGATCTTAGAGTTAATATTCCAAGAACTACAATAGCTATTGTACTTCCCAAATATGGGATAATCATAAGATCGTTTGTGTATTCTCCCATTAGGCAAAGAATAACACCTACTATTGTTACAACAGTAAGAAATATAGCAATTATTTTATTAAATGAATTTGTAATATAAGCGCTTATTCCTACTAGTGCAAAACCTAGAAACAACAATATGCTTCCTCCTGCACCTAAAGCTTGACCACCTGCCCACATAGAAGCTGCAGTTCCCATCCCAGCACCTCCTGCTATAGCAGCGGCATTAGCACTAGCTCCGTATAGTAAACCTTCACCAAAAACTAGGGTTACACCAATAACCATTGCCATACCCCCAGTTACAGAATAATTAACTACACTGTCATTAGAATTCATAGAATTAACAAAATATCTTATTCCTAGAACCTGCATAACTAAACCAATACTCAAAAACAAGAAATTAATTTGAGCCCAATCTGTATTTGCAGCAGCAAGCTCGCCAAGTACAGCTTGGGTATCCCCCCATGAAACACCAGCACTAGGACTTATTGGTCCTGTAAAGGCCATAACCAATGTTAAGATTGGTCCAACAATCATCATGATTGAAGCAAATTTTTTAGAAATCATTTTCCCTCTTTCCTAAATTTATATCTTCCAAACATATCTAGAAAAAGAGTCAGTTACAAAGAGATTATTGAGCAGATTTATACATTTTACTTAAAAGTTTTTAATTACGGAATAAGATTATCGTTACTTAGCTTTTCCCATAGACTGTCGTCAATTTTATAAGATAGCATTTTTAAATTATCTTCAATTTCTAGTGGAGTTCTCGGTCCTGGAATAGTAGAAGCTACGGAAGGATGATTGAGTCCAAATTGTAAAGCAGCAGCTTTTAAAGGAACGTTAAAATCATCACAAATATTTTTAATTTTTTTTGCTTTATTTATTACATCTGATGGAGAAGGTTCATAGAAATAAGTAGACTTTTTATCCAAGTCAGATGCTAGGATGCCGCTATTATATGGTCCTCCAATAATTATACTGATTTCTTTTTTTAAGCATTCAGGTAGTAGTTTATCCAAAGCAGAATAGTCTAATAATGTGTATCTTCCTGCTAATAAAAAACAATCAAATTCACCCTTTTTTGCAAACTCTAAAAGCATCTCCCATTCATTCATCCCTGCTCCTATAGCTTTAATAATTCCTTGTTTTTTTAGTTCTAGTAAAGTGGGCAAAGTCTCATTTAATGCAATTTCATAATTATCATCAGGGTCATGAATGAAAATTATATCTATATTATCTATTTTTAGTCTACTTAAGCTTTCTTCAATTGATCGAAGAACACCTTCTCTCGAAAAATTAAATACAACATTATTTTTATAATATGATGCTTTCAAATTTGTTTCTAATGCAGGTGTTATTTTACTACTTGATTTATATTTTAAAGCTTCTTCTTCAGGAAGGATTAGACGGCCAACTTTACTTGATAATACAAAACTATTTCTATCTAAACTAGGTAAAAAATCCCCATAAAGTTTTTCACTATTTCCTGTCCCATATAATGGAGCTGTATCAAAGTAATTAATCCCAGATTCGTATGCTTTTTCTAGTGTTTTTCTTGCCGTGTTCTCATCTAAACTTCCTAAAGGTGCCCCACCCATTCCAATTTTAGTTATTTCTAGGGTAGTTTTACCAATTATGCTTTTTTCTAATTTTATAGACAATGAAATTTATCCTTTTAGCTTTTTTCCATTTAAAAGAATACCAACGAATGTATTTCTAACAAGATAGTGATAAGTAATAATAGAAAAAATTGTTGTTAAAAAAATAATAATGATAAATTTTATAAAATTATGAACTTCTAATCTTGAAAGAATTCCTTGAAACAAAATTATAAAAGGAATATGAACAATATAAATATAATAAGATGCATTTGATAAATACCTTATTTTTGAGCTAGATTTATTTATAAATTTATAAAAAATAAGAACTATTACCAGTATAGAGCTCCATGTATATATAAAGTTAAATAATTCTCCAATTAATAAAATATTACTTTCACTAATAATTAAACAAATTATAAATGAAGCAAAAGGAACCACATAAAATAATTTTTGTTTTTTGGATAATTTTTCTATAAAACTATGCCCATTATTTTCAAGTTTAAAAAATAATGCACCAAATAAAAAAAATGTAAAATAATAACCTAATATTGACCAGTGAGGAAAAAAATTCAAATCAGTAGCAGGCCTAGATATAACTTCTTCTGGTTGAAAAATTAAAAAAAATAAGCTCATAAATATCATTGCAATTAGGCAGTAAATTGTCTTTATTTTTATATTTATTGCGTTTAAAAAATAAATAATTATTGAATAAATAAATGTAAAAATTAATAAAAAATACATGAACCAAAGATGTCCATGGTTAAATTCTTCATTATCTTTAGATTCTTTTGCTTCCCTCGTAAGATTTATTGAATCCCAATCAACAAAAATGCTTCCAATCCAGAATGTAGATATAAATAAAATAGTTATTATTGGTACGAAAACTAAGTATGGTAATCCAATTCTTCTTAATCTGTTATCTATGAAATTAATAACACCTCTTTTATTTATTATCATTTCAGCAAAAAAACCACTAATAATCATGAAAAGAGGCATTCTGAATCCGTGTATCAATAATACTAAAATTCCATAGCCGTCTTTTTCTTCATAATCTCCATACCAGGGTAGGAATGGAATTGTGGAGTGAAGAACTATGCCTAAGTACATAGCAAATGCTCTTAAGGAGTCTAAATAATTCAATCTTTGAAATATCATGATTGTATTATATATAATTCAAATATGAAAAAAATTCTTTATATCTTTATAGTATTTTTCATGATCTCATGTTCTGGAGAGAATGTTTCAAATGCAAATAACTCAGATGAAAACTCTGACCTTTCTAATCTCTTAGACATTGCAAATAAAGAAATATCTAAACTAGCCGAATCATCTGCTGAGAAAGATGGATTAATTGATAGAATAACTCAAGAATTATCGTCTACTAACAAGAGTATAGATATCTTAAATAATAGCCTGGAAGCATTGAAGTTGCAGTATAACGATCTTAATAATAAAAACTTGAATCTAAGTAATGAAATCGAAAAACTTTTAGAAGAAAAGTTACTACTCGAAATGAGTATAAAAAACTTGAGAACTCAATATGAAGCTTCAACCATAGAAAAAAGTGTTGAAGGTAATAATTCTAAAAATATTCAAAAACAAGAAAAACCAAAAGATCCTAAAATTCCAACT
The DNA here is from genome assembly GCA_002699165.1 of Chloroflexota bacterium. Taxonomy (GTDB): domain Bacteria; phylum Chloroflexota; class Dehalococcoidia; order Lucifugimonadales; family Lucifugimonadaceae; genus TMED-70. The sequence goes on from PABO01000012.1 coordinate 85,897, forward strand.
CCTGTTCCTTCAGGACTTAATAAGTAGTTTAGATTTCTATTATTGTTTTTCCAAAGAATAGACTTCATCGACACAATTGAATTTTGCATCCCATGTTTTCATTTCTTCTGATGACATTGTTTCTTGAAATTTTTCCATATCAATTATGTCAATCATTAAAATAATCTTTCCTTCTCTTATGATTCCTATATCATAATCACCGAAAAAACCTGCTCCATTTTCTTTGGTAGTGTTAAACATTTCCATATAGTCATCAGTGGTCCCGTCAAAAGTCGATACGATGCACATTTTCATAATTTTCTCCTGATTTTTATAGATTAATAAAAATTATGTATTATTCAGACTAATTATTCAAATACATAATGTCAGAGCTAGCAGTCTAATTATTTATATCTCTAAAGATTTGCACAGCATCTAATCCAACAATTGCCAATATACTCGTAATAGCTAATATACCTAAAAAATACTTAATAATTACTTTCATACAGAAATTATCAATCAATCAGACTAATTATTCAAATACATCTAAGGTTTATGGTAGATATCTATATTTTGATAAAGTCTAATTCTAATGTTTATATCTATTAAAAAGTTCTTTAGCCTTTGCAGTTACTTTATCCTTATAATCTAAATCTTTGTTTCCACTATATCCAAAAATCCGATTAATCAAAAAATGTAGAAAGATTGCAACAAGTAAACTTATACCTAGAATACTCCCAATAATAACAACTATACTACCCAGAGTTGTCCAATTAATTATTAATAAAAATTTTCTTATAATTTTTAAAAGTCTACCCATATAATTCTAATCTTTTTATATCAATCTCCTATTTAGTAATGCTAGCAGAAATTATGAATCAATCAGACTAATTATTCAAAT
>PABO01000013.1 GCA_002699165.1 Chloroflexota bacterium
CTTTTTCAACTATTAATTCGTAATTCATCTGCTAAAATTAAGTCTTATTATGATGTGGTCCCGTGGTGTAGTGGCCTAACACGCCTCCCTGTCAAGGAGGAGATCGGCAGTTCGAATCTGCTCGGGATCGCCATAAAAATTCTTTTTAAATAAATTTCTTTAATTTTGAATTAATGTAGTAATCCCCTATAGTCTCGAAATGATACATTCTACCTTGAACTTGTTGTGATATAGCTAGCATATCTTGAAAATATCTTTGAACTTTATTGAATTTAAAAATTGAAGAAGATCCCAATAGGTTATATATTTTTTTAACAATTTCTTCAGAAGTTCTTATAGCATGCGTTGAAGATAACCTTAAATCTGCTAACAATTCATCTTCTAAAAAAATACCATCACTCACTACGGCCCAAGCTTTTTCGATAGTATTATCTAAAAATGATTTAGAAGATTTATATAGTCCTTTTACAATTCCGATTTCTCTTAAAAAAACTTGTTCTTCAGAAAGCTTTTCAGCAAATCCCCCTTTTTTATTTTTGGCAAAATCCAAAGCAAAATTTATGGAAGAATTTGCTAAAGATAAGGCAATAGTTGAAAATCCTGAGCCAAACTTCAGATCTCTAGGTATTTTATACAAAGGGCCTGGTTCATTTAGGTTTAACCTATCATAAAAAATATTTTCGTTTGGAACTTTATTTTTTAGTGAAAAACTATAGCTTCCAGTTCCTCTCAAACCATTTACATCCCAAATATCATCTAGCTGAGCTAATGACTTGGGAATCATAATATTTTTATTTTGTTTCTTTTCATCAGTGAATATAGCTAAAAGCCATGTCGCATGTTTTATTCCACTGCTAAAAGACCATTTACCAGAAACTAAAGTGTCGGATTTATTTTCTTTTATGTCATACTCTAAAGGTGGTCCATTTGTGATAATTGCATTAGGATCATCAAAGATTTTTTTAGCTAAATCTTTTTCCATGAATGCTGCATTGGTAGATAGAACATTGCTTTGATTTATACACCAAGCAACACTGGCATCTTTTGAAGCAATTTCAAATAAAATTTCTAAATATTTAATAAAATCCATCTCAACGCCATTTAAGGATTTAGGTAGTAATAGTCTGAAATAATTATTACTTATTAATTCAGCAAGTAATTTTTCAGGGATTTCACGTTTTTCGTCTATCTCTTCTATAGAGTTTTCGATNAGTGTTATTGTTTTAGAATCAATCATGGATAATTTTGTTTATCTAAATATATAATAATAGAAAAATAAGATTTTATAAAAAAAAATGACTAATTTTTCTACAATTAAACTTGAAATATTAGATAGAATTGCGATCTTGTCTCTAAATAGGCCTGAAAAATTAAATGCTATGAATTTTCAAATGATTCATGAATTAATTGATTGCACTAAAAGTATTTCCACTAATGATGAAATACGATGTTTGATTTTAAGGGGAGAAGGTAAGGCCTTTTGCTCGGGAGCAGATTTAAGTTCTGGAGAAAAAAAATGGAAAGATACGGAAGAAAGTTTAAATAAAGGATATTGGCCAATATTTAACAATATAATTTCTATGCCTAAACCAGTTATATCTTCTATTAGAGGAGCGGCTGCTGGAATAGGTAGTGCGTATTCAATGGCTTGTGATTTGACCATAATGTCTAAAAAATCATATTTACTACAACCGTTTAGTAATATAGGTCTAATACCCGATGGTGGTTCTCACTGGCTTTTATACAATATGCTTGGTTATAAAAAGGCATATCAAATAGCAATAGAAAATGAAAGAATNCCTGCTGAAGAATGTCTAAATATAGGTTTGGCAAACAAAGTAGTTGAAGATGAATTTCTTGAAGAAAAAACTATTGAATGGGCAAAAAAAATATCAAAACAATCTTTCCAATCTTTGTTGTATTCAAAAAAAATAATGAGAGAAGTTAATGATAAGAGCTTTCTAGAAACTTTTATGAAAGAAGCTGAAATTCAAAAAAAATTATCGGGTTCGCATGATAATTTAGAAGGAGTCAGGGCATTTATAGAAAAAAGAAACCCCNAATTCAAATAAATTTTATTTTATAAAATTTTCTCCATCCCATGAGTAATCGTCATATTCAAATTTTTCAAAATCATCTAGTTTAGTAATACAATTTAGAGTTAAAAAGTTTATGAATTGACCTTTCACAACTTTTCCGTGGTGTCCAGCGGAGACTAATTTATTACTTTTTTTGGTATAAAAACTTATCTTTTTTATATTTTTATGTTCATATGCTTTTCTGTGAATTTCAGGTAATAAATCAATTATCAATTCTTCTTTAGCAAGCTCCTTTGATAAAAAAGGACTCCAAAATTTTGTAAGTCCTAATACATTCATTTTAAGTTTATAATCTGGAATTAAAGTATTTGGTTTTACCATTCCAAATAATCCACTGAAAATACGTATATTTGAANTGAAATATTTTTTTGATTCTTCTGAATAGTTGTTCAAATCTAACTGGTTGTATACTACACCTGTATATCTTTCTATCGNTTTAGAACATGGATTTGAAAATACATTTAAGTTTTTTTCTTGTAAGCCTTTACTTTTCTCTATTGAAGTACCATAAATTTTTTCTATTTCTTCATTTTTACTTTTTAGTATTTGTATTATTTCTTTTACCTGTCCTGAAAATACAAAATTAGTTTCATTGAACTTTATTTCAGTTGTATTTTTTGAAGATTTCCCTTCACTGGGAGGTATTAGTATTAGCATTCTATTTATTTAAATTTTCTGAGTTTTCAATACTTATTTCATTTAATTTATCAAAGGGTTCAAATCCTAGAACTTGACTATAAAAATATAGCTCTGATTCTAATGAAGAAATTATATTTTTGGATTGTCTAAATCCATGTTGCTCTCCTTCATACATAATTAATGAAAAAGGGATTTTTTTCTCTCTTAAGCCTTCAGCCATAATTTCTGCTTGAGATGGAGGCACTATTTTATCTTCAGTCCCTTGAAAAATTATCATTGGACATGAAAGCTGGTCTGTAAAATTAATTGCTGATCTATCATAGTATTTATCTTTTTCTTCTGGATACTTTCCAATAAGAGATTCAAGATATTTTGATTCGAATTTATGCGTATCATCAATAAAGACGGATAAATCTGCTATTCCATAATAAGTAGCTCCTACTGCAAATCTATCGTGGAAAGTTAAGGCATTTATTGTTGTGTAACCACCAGCTGAACCTCCCTTAATAGCCGCTCTTTCAGAATCTACAAGACCTTTTTCAGAAAGATAGTCTACTGCTGCTATACAGTCATCAGTATCATATACACCCCAATTTCCTTTTAATGAATCTCTAAATTTTCTTCCATAACCAGTTGACCCTCTATAATTCACATCCACAACGGCAATCCCTCTATTAGTCCAGTACTGAATAGATAAATTTAAAGCATTGCTAGTGGCAGAAGTAGGACCTCCATGGCTTATTACTAGTACAGGTGGTTTTTCCTGAGAGCTGCCTTCATATTTTTTATTTTTAGGTTTGTAAAANTAGCCNTANGCANTAGCATTTTNNGTNGTAGGAAAAGTGATTTCTTCTGGCATTGAAATTTCTTCATTATCTATTGCTAATGGGTTAGATTCTTTGATTGTTTTAAGTTCTTTTTTTTCTAAATCAAGAGATACGATTTCGCTATTAGATACAGGTGAAGCACCTATATATAAAGCTTTATTATCAAAAAAAGTTAAGTCTCCTAATGAAGTATGTAAAACTTCTATTTCTTCTATTATTTGACCTGATGTACTTATTTTTCTAATCAATCCTTTATTCTTAGTTTTAGAAGAGCCNTTCAAGTAAATAAAATTATCTTTTATGAAATATGTTCGGAAGCCAAACTGCCAAGAAGGTCCCCCATGCTCATTTTTTTCATCTAATATTGTAGATTTTTTATTTTCTGAGTATTTTTTTAAGTTCCACCATCCGGATTCATCGCTTATATAAATCAATTCACCAGATTCACTCCATTCAGGCTGAATGANGCTTATATTTTTTGACCCATCAATTAATTTTTTATTGCTAATACCATTTAAATCAAAATCTCCTATANTTAATTCAGTTCCATCCCAAGGCATATTAGGATGATCCCATTCAAGCCAACAAATCTTATTATTCGCAGGATTTATTCTTGGAGATGAATAAAAATCTCTACCTGTGCATAGGACTAATTGAGAGCCTTTTGTAATAGAAATTGCCACTAGTTCATTTTTAGCCTCTCCTTTCTCAAAATGNGTTTCTCTTACACAAAATAACCATTCTTCGTCAATGGATAAGGTCAAATCACTATAACGAATAGATTTTTCAAAGGGAGGCTCTTTCGTTACAGGATTAACATTTTCTCCATTTACTTTGTATATTCTTTGATCATCCCAATTAGTAAAATAAATATTTTTTTTGCCAACCGCAAAAGATCCTCCTCCATATTCATGAACAGCATTTCTTGAATTAAATTCTTTTGGAATTACATCTGATATGTTTCCCTCAGATGTTTGTTTTACTATTACGTAACGTCCAGATTCCTCTGGTCTTCCTTCTAAAAAATATAGTTCTGATCCATTTGATCTTATTTCACTAAACCTTAGTCCACCTTCAATTATTTTTTCTGGAGTTATTGTAGATTCCCATGATCCATAATGTGATTTCATTTTTCTTCCTGTTTATTTTAATTTTATTCAATATTTAATAATGTAAATTTCATTAATCTATAATAACCTATCTACAAGTAAATTATTTTGGAGAAGATATGAAAAAAGTAACATTCAAAGATGTTCCAAAGATTGCAAGAAATGAATCTTTATTTACAGATACTGTGTATGCGCAGTCAATTTTAGAACATGAAGATAGTGATAATTTCAATTTTGCTATAGTAAATTTTCCTGAATCAGCCAGAACTAAATTTCATATTCATTCAGGAGATCAGATATTGATAATTACTGAAGGGGAAGGCATGGTATGTAATGAAGAAGTTGAACTTAATGTTACCAAGGGAGACATGGTATTAATTAATGCGGGAGAAAATCATTGGCATGGNGCTAAAGAAAATACAACAATGTCTCATATTACCATTACTGTTAGCGGTAGTACGACTGAAGTAACAGAAGACTAATTATGTCTTCTGAAGTTCTTTTGAAACTTGAAAATGTTCACAAGCATTTTGGAGGAGTAAAAGCTGTTAATGGTGTAGATTTTGAGGTGTCCTCAAGTAAGATAACTGGTCTAATTGGGCCAAATGGAGCNGGGAAATCCACAATATTCAATCTGATAACAGGATTCTCAGAAATTGATGATGGTTTTATATACTTTAATGACGAAGATATTTCTTTTTCATCCCCCCAAAAAACTGTAGATCTAGGTATTGTCAGAACATTTCAAATACCTGGAGAATTAAAAAATATGTCAGTTCTTGATAATTTATTAGTTTCACCTATGCATCATCCTGGTGAATCTTTATTATTTGGATGGATTAATCGATCTAAATCTAAAAATTTTGAAAAAAATACCCTNACTCTTGCTGAAAAAAATCTTGAAATAGTGGGATTAACTCACTTAATGAATGAAAAAGCAGAAAATCTTTCAACTGGACAAAAAAAACTATTAGAGTTAGGAAGAATCTTAATGATGAAGCCAAAGCTTATTTTATTGGATGAACCTGCTGCTGGAATCAATCCTACTTTAATAAAAAATTTATCAAAAGTTATTTTAGACATAAATAAAAAACAAAAAGTAGATTTTTTAATTATTGAACANAATATGGATTTTATAATGTCAATTTCAGATGAAATAATAGTGATGGCAGAAGGAGAAACGTTGGTAAAAGGCTCTCCCGAANAAATTCAAAAAAATCCAAAAGTATTAAATTCATATTTAGGTTATGGTCAAAATGAATGAAGAAAATATAGTTTTAAGAGCTAATAATATATCAGCAGGTTATGGTGAGCAGATAATTATAAGAAATATTAATTTAAATCTTTATGAATCTTCAATAAAGACAATAATAGGTCCAAATGGATGTGGAAAGTCGACATTTCTTAAATCCATTTCAGGGATTATAAATCCGGTAGAAGGTAATATAGATATATTTGGTGAAGACGTTACTGAACTCAACACTTTTGAACTTTCTAAAATTGGTTTAGGATATGTCCCTCAATCTGAAAATATTTTTCCTTCATTATCCGTTGAGGATAATCTAAAAATGGGAGGATATATTCTAAATTCAGAAGAATACAAAAATAATTTAGAAAAAGTTCTCGAAATGTTTCCGGATTTAAGAGATAAACTTTCAGATTCCTCATCTAATTTATCAGGGGGGCAAAGACAAATGCTTGCTTTATCCAGAGCTTTGATGCTTGACCCAAAGATAATTATGCTTGATGAACCCACTGCAGGATTGTCTCCAATTATTGTTGACGAAGTATTAGAAAATATTATCTCATTGAAAAAATCTAGGCTTTCAGTTTTATTAGTTGAGCAAAATGCAAGAAAGGCATTATCAGTTTCAGATTATGGGGTAGTTTTTTCTTTTGGAGAAAAAGTTATGGAAGATGATGCTTATAAAATATTAAGTGATAAAGAAATATCTAAGCTTTATCTAGGAGGATAAATTTTGAAATATATAGATTTGATTTTTGAAAATAAAACTATTGTGGTTTTATTTTGGATTATCTTAATTTTATCTATCTTGAAGCCTTGGCTATTTGTTAATGGTGTTCTAATAGGTTCTTTATATGCATTGGGATCAATTGGCTTATCTCTTATCTACGGAAACTTAAAATTTGCCAACATGGCACATGGAGATTTTATGACCCTATCCTCATATGTAGCATTAGCTTTACTTTTATTTTTCTTTCCTAACAGTGATCAGTCAGCATCAGTTGGTCCATTTACATTTAAGTATGAATTACTTGTAGTAATACCCTTCACAGTGATATTTATTGGATTTTTAGCAGTTTTATTTGACAAATTGATCTATAAAAAACTTAGAGATTTTGGAGCTGCTCCGGCAGCGATTGCTCTAACTTCTTTAGGTTTAGCCGTGGGACTTAGAGGACTTATTCAATTTATTTGGGGAACGGACTCTCGAAGTTTTCCAAGGGAATCAAAACTTTTTTGGGACCTACCTTTCAAGATAAAAATTCCTCCTGATATGTTTTTTTGTGCAATTGTGGCATTCATAATTGCTTTAGCTTTTTATTTTGTATTATTTAAAACGAAATTAGGAAAAGCAATAAGAGCAACATCAGATAATCCTGACCTTGCAAGAGTTACTGGAATAAATACTGAAAGAATAATTCTATATATTTGGTTTATTGGAGGGATTTTAGCTGCTACCTCAGGAATACTTATAAGTATGCAACAAGCTATTATAACTCCAGTAATGGGTTGGAAAATCTTAATTCCACTATTTGCAGCAGTTATTGTAGGAGGAATAGGTAATCCAATTGGAGCTTTGATGGGAGGGTTATTAATAGGAATTACTGGAGAAATTGCGACAGGTTGGATAAATCCATCATATAAACCCGCTGTCTATTTTTTGGTTTTATTAATTGTTTTGCTATTACGACCTAATGGAATTTTGGGCTTAAAAGGAAGGCAATTCTAATGGATTCCATACTTTATTTCTTAATTGGGTTTTTGATAATGAGTGGAATTTATTCTGTTTTTTCTGTGGGCCTTAATATTCATTGGGGACACACTGGTCTTTTTAATATAGGGATTGCATCATTCTTCTTATTAGGTTCATATGCAGCTGCTATAATTTCAAGTCCTCCTCCAAGCCTTGAAAAATATGAGGACTATTTATGGGGAGGTAATTTATCTCAACTTACTATATTAGGATTTGATATTTGGTTTCCAATTATACTGATTTTGTCGGCAATTATTTGTGCCTTAGTAGCAATTCCATTAGCCTTCATAACCATTAGGCTAAAAGAAGATTATTTAGCTTTGGTTACACTTGGTTTGGCTGAAACTTTAAGAATAATATTTGTAAATGAGAGTTGGCTTGCTAATGGAACAAGAGGGCTCTACTCTATACCTCGCCCATTTGATTTCATTGATAGAAGTAATTATGATTATATTTATTTTGTAGTAGTAATGATTACACTTTTTATTGTTTATATAATTGCGGAAAGAGCTACTAATTCCCCATGGGGGAGAGTTTTGAGAGGCATTAAAGATAACGAAAATACAATGATTTCAAGCGGTAAAAATGTCCTAAAATTTAAAGTAGAAGCATTTGCATTTGGAGCAGGAATTATGGGTATTGGTGGAGCATTATTTACTCACGGTAAAAGATTTATTGACCCGATTACCTTTGAACCAATGTTAGCTACTTTTATTATTTGGAGTATGCTGATGGTAGGAGGCAGTGGTAACAATAGAGGTGCTATTTTTGGAGCATTTTTAATGTGGGGGATTTGGACATTTACTCAATTTTTACCAGGATTTCTGAGTGATGCAAATTTAAGATTTGTATTCGTAGGGTTGATAATAATAATATTTCAATTGTATAAACCCAACGGAGTAATCCCTGCCAAATAGCAGGAATTACTCAAAAAATCTAAAATATTTTTATGGGGATTCAAATCTTCCAGTTGAAGTTATTTTTCCATCCTCAATAGTCCATACTTCAATAGTATTGCTTACATCACCGTTTGCATCAATTTCTTGATCACCTGCAACACCAACATAATCAATATCTTTTCCATCATTTATCAGTTCTAAAGCTTTAGCCATATCTCCAGGTCCAACTTTCTCGCCTGGGGCATTTGCTACAAAACGTAAAGAGTCACCATCTACTGTGTCAGTTCCCGATTTAGCCATAGCCAATGCTAGTAGGATTGCACCATCAAAACCTTCTCCAATGAATGGATTTGTGGGTAATTCTCCATATTTGCCTTCGTAAAGTGAAGTAAAAGTTGATTTTGCATCTGAATCAGGTGCTCCGGGTGCAGTACCCATCATACCTTCAAATTTATCAGCACCTAGCTCGTCAAACATTTCTTGATTTTTTGTTCCATCAACAAACATAAAGTCTCCAGTGTAACCACTTTCTATAAGCTCTCTAAGATAAACAGCAGCTGATTTTGGATAACTCATTGCAATAATTACGTCTGGTTCATGATCAGTAATAGCTTTATCTATTTCTGACTTATAAGAAGGTTGTTCTTGCTCATGAGGAATTTCAGCCTCACAATGACCGCCTTCTTCTTCAAATGTTGAAGTAAAAATATTATTTAATCCTTCACCATAAGGGTTATTTACATATATAGTTGAACAATGTTCATAACCTAATCTTTTTGCCATTCTAGCTAAAACAACACCCTGAGCTGCATCAGATACAGTGGTTCTAAATACTGTATCGTTGTCGTCTAGTACAGAAATTGCAGGACTTGTAGAAGCAGGCGAAATCATAACCATTCCAGCAGGAATACTTTTTGCCTCTGCTACAGCCATAGTTACTCCACTGGATAATGAACCAACTATACCACCAACTTTATCTATTTCAATCAACTTACCTGCTGCTTCAGTAGCAACGTTAGGGCTTGTTCCACTATCAGCGTGGACAACAGTTACATCACCACCGTTAACTCCACCAGCATCATTAATTAAACTCACGGCTAGATCAACACCATTTTGAATAGGGGGACCATAAGCTCCTAAGTCTCCAGTTTCGTCCATTAAAGTACCAATTTTTGCTCCTCCACTTGAACAAGCTGTTAGCACAAAAAGAACAGAAGTGAATAAAATTACTAATTTTTTCATCATATCTCCTTGATTATAAAAGTTATGCCATCTTTAGGCATTTCAATACTTAATTCTATAATATGATAATTCAAAAGTCTAAGATTGCTTATCCTAGCTTTCCTTCCCATTCATCTGTTTTTTCATAACTTTTTATAAAGGATTGAAACTTTTTTTCAGAGTCATCTTTAGGGTAAAAATTTAGATTTTTTCTTGCAGATTCAAGAGACCAAAATCGTCTAGTATTATCACTTACTCCATAAACAACTAAAAAGGGAACATCTTGTAGATCACCTTTTATCTCTTCAGCTGATAGAGATTTATCAAATAAATTACTCAGGTCATTTTGACTTATATAAGCACCTAGATGGCGCTTTATATTTCTAATTCCTTCGCCATTTTTATTGGATATAAACTTATTATTTTGAAGAGATTCATCTATCTCTCTTGGAAAACCTATTCGTACATGTACAAACTCTATTTTTCTACCAAATTTTCCTGATGCATAAGGTAAAGATAATAGTTCATATGAAGCTTTCGCCCAACCATAAAAATTATCTGAATAAGGAATCATATTAGTATTTACAAGATCTAATTTTTTTTCATGAATTTCATGGTGTTCGTACCAATCAGCGGCGTGATTGGATGAAGCCACTACAACTCTATCAATATTTTGAGTAAGCGCAGCTTTATAAATTTTATTTGCCATAATTACATTTCTATTTTCTTGATCAAATGAATTTAATTCATTATTTGTATTTTTAGAATTTCTTTCATGATCAGGCCTTATATATGCAAGATGAATAACAGATTGATGTCCTTTTACGATTTTTTCAATATCTTCAACCGATGAATCTGATAGATTCATTTTAATAATTTTTGAATTAAATTTTTTATTAAATTCAATATCAACTAATGTAAGCTCATATTTTTTTTCAAGATGAGGAATTATCCTTGATGCAACGTATCCATTTGCGCCTGTTATTAATATTTTTTTCATATTCTTTTACTCATTAGGTCCAAATTCAATGATTTTCATAACAGGATTATTATCTAGGTTAAGGATGCTATGATCTCCGTTTTTCTTTAATTCTTTCCAATATAACTGAATTATTTCTTTCTTTTCTTTTTTATATTTTTCTGAATCAATAAGATTTACAATCTCATCAGGATCTACCTCCAAGTCGTATAATTCATCAAAATCAAAACCGTTAAATATATATTTTAGATTTTTATACCACAGAACTCTTTGTTTCAGTTGGAGCCTTGTTCCATCGTATTCAGCAAAGCTTTTATTAATTGTGTTTACTTCATCAGTACATAAAATTCTTTTAAAAGAATTTGAGTCTATTTTTTCTATCTCTTTAGAATTCAATAGATCTAAAATTGTAGGACATAGATCCATACTAGTTATAAGGTCTTCTGAGATTTTATTTTTTTGAATTTCTGGGCCAGAAATAATCATTGGGATTCTATAAATTTCTTCAAAAGCTGCTAAGTTTTTTGCATAAATCCCATGAGATGACAAGGCTTCTCCATGGTCTGAGGTGAAAATAATAATAGTATTATCTAGATCTCCATTTTCTTCAATCATGTCAATTATTTTTCCATACTCGTGATCTATCTCTGTGATCATTGCATAATAATTTCTTATTGACTCAATATGATCTTGTTCTGTCATATTTTCAAATACTTTTTTTCCCCTTTTATATATATTGGGTTTATCTTTGAAATCATCATTAAAAGATTTAGGTAATTTCAATTCTATATTTTCATACATGTCATAGAATTTTTTAGATGAAATAAAAGGATCATGTGGTTCTATTACGGAAATAAAGCATGCCCAAGGCTTATCATCTTTTTCTTCCTTTAGAAATTTCTTTGCTTTGTTTGAAACTAATCCTAGTACTCTTTCTTCAGTTGGGATGTTCGATACTCCATAGAAAGGAGTTGTTTTATATCCAGGAGGGTTATCTATAAATAAATGAGGTTGCATTTTATCTATGCTATCTTTATGCTTTTTATTGGCATTAATATACTCAGTTGATACCCCGTCTATTAATGCATAAGTATCCCATCCAAATTCTTCTAACTTATTACTTCTTTCAACGTGCCATTTGCCAAAATAAGCAGTGTTATAACCATCTTCCTTTAGCCTTTGTGCCCAATGTTCTTTTTCTCTTCTTAAGTTTGATTGATCCTCATCTACTGTATGGGTAACTGTAGTAACACCATGATTATGAGGTAATAAACCTGTCATTATGCTTGCTCTTGCAGGAGAACAAACAGGGTTTGCTGTGTGAGCTTTATTAAATTTCACTCCTCTTTTAGCTAATTTATCTAAATTAGGAGTTATGCAAGGATTGTTTTCATCAAGTACCTGACCGTGCATTTGGTCAACCATTAGGAATAATAAATTTTTTTTCATTCATTTTTCTTTCTTATATAAATGGTTTTATTTTTTCAAAATTTCCACCCACAATTTCATTAGCTTCAATTGATAGCCAATCTTCTAAAATATCAGAGTATAAACCTCTAAAATCAAAGTTAAATTTCAGGTCACCTTCAACTCTTTCACTAGGATCTAAAGAAGGATATTCATTATAATGACCTCCTTTAACACTTTTCCCAATCAAGAATGAAACCCCTCCTGATCCATGATCAGTTCCTGTTCCGTTGTCATCAACCCTTCTTCCAAATTCAGAAAAAATAAATACTAAGACTTCTTTTCCTTTATTATGTTCTTCTAAATCTTGAAAGAAAGAACTTAATGCATCTGAAAGTTGATGCCATAAATATTCCTGCAAAACTACTTCATTGGTATGCGTATCAAATCCTCCATGATTTACATAAAAAATTCTTGTTCCAAAATTTGCAAAATGAACCTGGGCTACCCCTTTTAATTGTTTTGCTATGTTTGTATCAGGATATTCAATATTTGATTTATAAAGCTTTGGAGCTTCATTGATTATATCTATACCTTTAGCTGCATCTAATCCTGTTTTACCGAGGTAATTCATTGTAAAGTCATTACCCATAACGGGGCTATAAAATCTTTTAAATGTGTCCATGGCTTTTGTTTTATTATCTTCATCTGAAATTGAAGTAAATAAACCATAGTTTTCTATATCTCCAACTGAAGTAACAGGAACATCTGGAGCTACCAAGGCTCTTGGTAAATATTCACTGAAATTTACTGCAGTTACAACATTTTCACTGTTTGGATCTAGATCTTTTATAGCTTGTCCTAGCCATCCTTTTGATCCAACTTTATTTGGTTCAGCGGTATGCCAAATATCCATTGATCTAAAATGAGATCGATTTGGAGTAGGATAACCAACACCATGAATAATAGCTAAGTTTCCTTCTTCATAAAATTTTTTCATAATTCCCATTCCAGGATTAAGTCCCAACTTATTATCCAAAGGAATTATTTTTTCGTCACTTAACATTATATTTTTTCTTGAGTCTCGATATATAGGATTTTCCCAAGGGACTATACAATTTAAGTAATCATTCCCTCCAGAAAGCTGAATTGTTACTAGAACTTTTTCTTCATTTTTTGTCATAACTTTCTCCTAATTTATCTTATAAATCTGTATTCTATTTCTATTTGAATCTAGTATTAAAAGATTTTTATTATTATCAATGACGACTGAAGTGGGATCCCAAAAATATGATTCTATTCTAGCTGACTCTTCATGGGGTTCTACATCATCTATTGGTATTACAGGAACAAAGGTTTTCCTAGCTTCTTTTTCATCAATATTTGCATTAATATATTCTTTTGCCCATTCTGAAAGAGTTGATTCCCCTCTTAAGAAACCACAATATTCAAAGTTTTCATCAAAAATTTGTATTTTTTGATTCCCCCAATCTGAAACATAATAAAATCCATTATCATCTTGAGTAACATCTGAAGGTCTAAATAATTCACCTTCTTTATTTCCTGATTTCCCAAATGTATCTACGAAATTACCATCTTTATCAAATATTTGAATCCTATCATTTCTCCAGTCTGCAACTAAAACTTTTTCATTGATTATTTTTATACCCCAAGGTTTATCAAAATTACCTAGCTGGTTACCTTCTTCACCCCAAGTTTTTACAAAATCACCCTCTGTAGTCATAACTTGAATTCGATTATTTAAGTTATCAGCTATATAAAGTAGGTCATTTTCATCACTAGTTATGCCAGAAGGAAAGTTTAGTTCTCCTTCTTTCTCACCCTTAACACCCCAACGTTTTATAAAATCTCCTTCTGGATTAAAAACTGAAATAGTATGAGTGTACTCGTCAGTAATATAAACATTGTCTTTTGAGTCAAATGTCAATGAACAAGGCCAATATAGTTCTCCTGGATTTTTTCCAAATTTGGAAAATTCTCCAAAATAATTATTTTCTATATCTAGCATAGAAATTCTTAGTCCTACAGTATGAAATGCTCCGCTTCTATTTACAACATAAACTTTATTTTTACTGTTTATGGCTAGGTCTCTAGGTAAATGGAAGCCTCTACCCCCCACATCTGCTGTGAAACCTACAGAGTGAGAATATTCGATATTAATTTTTTCGTTAAGTTTTTTCATTAAGTCATTTGAAATTCTCTTGATGAAGAGATTAATTTAATAACAATGGAAATAGATTCTTCATTTATTACAAGATCTTTATCATTGATGTGGTCAGACAATACATCTTTAGTAGTTGAGTGAAGCTCTATATATCCCAATTCTTCTAGACAAATCTCTAATAAATTTTTCTTGTTAGGTTCTTTATCCATAATATTTTTAATCAATTTTTTTTCAGAATTCCCTAAGAAATCAGCAGCAAAATTAATTCTTTGCACCACAGAACCTGTATTTATCCATTCCTCTCCACCCTGCCATCCTTCCACCGAAGTAGGATTTAATAATGGTTGCCCCATTAAACCTGAGCTGATAGTTGCTTCGTAAACTTCTTCAGAAGGAATTTCAAAGCCTCCTGATAACCTAACTGCATTCACTACTAATTCTGCCGGACTTTTTATTCTGCTGTTTATTATCTCTTCGTTTCTAAAGTATTTTGACTTAAATAGGTCTCTAAGAATCTCTTTGATATTATAAGAATGTTTGAAGTAAGAATTGACAATAAAATCTATCACATCTTCATCTAAGGGTTTTTTATGTGGCCATTGAGGAACTGGTAACTCATCTTTAATGAAAAAATGATACAAATGCCTTGCTAGATATCTTGCAGTAGATTCTTGCTTGCAAATGATTTTTATTACATCGTCCCCATTAAAGTTACCTGTTTCACCTAAAAATTCTTTTTCTCCAAAATCATGATCATTTTCATCAAACTTAAATTGCCATGCGACGTAATTATAGGGCCTGGCAGTATTGTTACGCATTTTAATAGCCATGTATGGCATATTCTCTACTGTCCATCCAGTGAAAGCTCTTGAGCATTCTTTTATATCTTGTTCAGAGTAACTTCCGACACCCATAGAAAATAATTCTAAAATTTCTCTTCCATAATTTTCATTTATGTTATTTTTATGATTATCTTGATTATCTAACCACATTATCATTGCAGGATCCTTAGATAATTGAATAAGAATATTTTCAAAACTTCCCAACCCATGATCTCTGAACATCTCAATTTGAGATGTCATTACTTTTCCTTGAATAAGCTTGTGCTGTCCCGTTGCAAATACTCTATGCCAAAATAATGCAATTTTTTCATCAAAAGGAAATTTGGAATGAGCTAATCTATACATCCAAAACGCTCCCGAACTATTTACGCTTCTAACATCTGATAGATCTATTTGATAGCGTCTTAATAGGTCTTTAGGAACAGGGTTTTTATCTTCATTATCTAACAGAAAATCTACAGCATCTTCAAAGTCTTTTTTAGATAATAAATCTATTTCTTTTTTTGATCCTCCAAAACACACTCTTCTTAATAAGTGCCCAATTTCTTCTTTTTTAGTTTTGCTTTTCGTTGTCATTATTTATATTTTTAGTGCCTAATAATTTTTTTCTTATTCTAAACCTTATAGAGTAAACAATCAATAGTGCCGCTAGTATTGGGAACCATCTAGAAAACATACCTTCTTCTACCCCTAAGCCATTTATAACTAACCTGATTATAAAAGATAGGATTAATAAGGCCCCAATTTCTATCATCATTATTTGTAATCTGCTCATTTTTTCCTCCTAAATTAAATTGATTCTTTGTCTATTATTTACTGAGTTATGAAATTCATCAAAATTAGAAATAAATGAAAATCCAAGATTAGATATTTCTTTTTTTCTTTTGATACCAGTGTCGTAAACATAAACATCTTTTGTAACTGTTTCATTAAGATTTCTAGAGTGTATTGATCCTATAGAACAAGAAACTGGAAGTACAAATGAATGATTTAATAAACTCATAATTAAATCATACTAACGGATATAAAATATATAGCCATAAGACACATTGATGAATTTTCTATAATTGTAAGATTTGATAGAGGTACATTAAAAGATGATCCAAGACATGCACAATCTATCGCCTGATTATTTTTCAATTTTTTAAATATCCCTATACTTTGTGGAATTAAGATAAATAATGTCACTATATTTGAAAATAAAAGTAATGTTGCTGTAAGAAAAAATATTCCTAATATTAATTCAAGAAAAGGATAAATAATTCCGAATTTAAAAAATCTTTTTGTTATGGGATCATAATTAGAAAAAGAAATAGCAAATTGTTTAACATTCTGTAATTTTAAAAAAGAAAAAATTATAAAAAAGTAACCCATAAAAAATCTTAAGAACCCATCCATGGTATTTTCAGTATTATAAAATGAAATTGCAGTGAGTAGTAGAACTAAGCCTAAAGTTATAAAAATTGGTTTATAAGTACTAAAGTAACTCATAATTATATTTTTTTCATTTTTTGAGTTATTTGAAACGTTATAGTCTCCAACAGAACTTAATATTTTATTAAGTTCAGAAATTTCATAATTTCTATCGGAAAAAAGCTCTAGTCTGCTGTCATCTAATGTAATATTAGCTTTAGAAATATCATTTTCTAGTTCGAGCTTAGTTTTAATTGTAGATACACACCCATCACAGGTCATTCCATCTATTCTAAATATATTATTATTCATAGTTTTTTCTTAAAAATCTGTGTTACACCAAGGATTTTGCTCTACAAAAAACATTTTTGTTAATTTTCTTAGAGAATTATGATCATCTACATCTATGTTTCCTGCTTGAAAATGTTCACCAGGGGAAGTTCCTCCAAAATATATAGAGCTTAAATCTGAAGGTCTCATATAAATATCTGGTTTATTTTTTACTTTTTTTACTTCTGTATTTGTTCCATCTGTTTCAATCAGATAAGTACCTTCAATATCTTTTTGGTTTTGACCTGAAATGCTAATAGTAATATTCCCTTTATAATTATATGTTCGACTTTCAAGCATTGATATGGGATCAATTATTCTGACCCATAGTCCATCAATTGTATCTCTTTTTAATTTTCTGGGATTTTCTAGCATCAAATAAAGGGAATCATTGGGAGCTCTTCTATTAAATGTTACCTCTTCTACTAATTCGACACCAAAAATGTAGTGCCATAGTGCATTATTAGTTTCTCTATCTATAGAAATTATTTCTTCAACTCTTAATGTTCCTTTATCATCCTCATGAGCAACGCCTGATTCTTTATCAAAATTATAAAATGCATAACCTGAGGGTTTATTATCTTTATAGGCAATCACAAAAAAGAAACCACTATTTCCTGACTTGTTATACATTGTTTGCTCATCTTCATAAAGCATATAATTCCAATATCCCTGAGTCCTGTCAGTTGCTCCATTTTGGCATGTCCTAAATATGTCATAAATTTTTGGAATTTCTTCTAAAGCTGTATTTTTGTCTACTAATTCAAATCGAATTGAATCATTCTTTGCTTTTGATAAATTGGCATGATTTGAATTGATTTGCCAATCCTCCCTAATTGTTGCGAGCCCATATCCAAATCTGCTATATAGTAATGACTGAGATGCCCACAAACCTGCTATTGAATCTCCTCTTTCTTTTGCTTGGCAATGAAGCTTATTCATCATTGACGAAAAAATACCTTTTCGTTTATGAGTTGGTAATGTCCCCATAAATGCAATTCCAGCCATACTTATGGAGTTACCTCCAGGGACTGACATTGAGTATTTATCAGCTCCTCCTGTTCCAACTATTTTATTTATATCTGTATCAAATGCTGCTATTAATCTATCACTCGGTTGATTCCAAGTTTCAAAATCAATCATAAATCTATCATTAACCATTCGTTTGACTACATCTTTTTTAGGGATATCTCCAAAGACAGTCCTTACAGATGTTCTCCATTCAAATATGTTTGATTTATCGACAGGTATAATTTTTATTGACATTTTATTTTTTCTTTAGAGCTTCTTTTCCTGCTTTTAGCGTTTCTATAATTTTATCAACATCATAAACACATCCACCCCAAGTTCCTCCACTAACATCTTGTAGTGCAGCCCAAAGCCTTGTATCGTCTGGTAAATTTTTATTTGCCTTAATTTCTAAAAATGCACTTCTTTGACCTAATTCTTTATCTCCCCATTCTTTTCCTTTATTGTCTCCATCTTCACCTACTAAATTGACCGATCCATTTAATTTTTTTGTATCAATAATTATTTCTATTAGATCACCTTCTTTTAGTAATCCTATAGGGCCACCAGCTAAAGCTTCAGGACCAATATGTCCAATACATGCTCCAGTTGATACCCCTGAAAACCTTGCATCAGTAAGTAAAGCTATTTCTTTGCCGTAAGAAAGATGTTTAAGGGCAGCGGTAATTTGGTAAGTTTCTTCCATTCCTGTCCCGTTTGGACCTCCACAAATTATAACTAAAATTTCTCCTCTTTTTAATTTATCTGGGCCTGTTGACTTTATTGATCTCATTGCATCATTTTCAGAATTGAAAACCCTTGCAAAGCCAGTATTTCTATAAACTCCATCATCATCTATTACTTCAGGATCAATTGCAGTAGATTTGATAACAGATCCTTCTGGTGCAATATTTCCTAATGGAAAAGTTACAGTAGATGTTAAACCTTTAAGAGTTGCATTAGATTTACTCATTATGACATTATTGGGATCAACTTTATCATTTTCTGATAGAAAATTTCTAACATATTTTCTTCTATCTGATTCTTCCCACCATTCAAGATTTTCTCTTAAAGTTTTTCCAGTAACTGTCATTTCGTCTAAATTCAATAATCCTAATTTTTTTAAGTTAAGCATTACTTCAGGTACTCCACCGGCTGCATAAAATTGAGCTGTGGGATATCCTACTGGCCCGTTAGGAAGAACATCAACTAATCTTGGAACATAGCTGTTAACTCTTGCCCAATCATCAACAGTCATTCTTCTTCTCCCAACTGCATGGGCTATAGCAGGTAAGTGTAGTAATAAATTAGTTGAGCCTCCACATGCTGCATGAAGCACCATTGCGTTTTCAAATGCTTTGTCGGTAAGGATTTTTTCAATAGATATTTTTTCATTTTCTAAATTCATTAATGCTTTTGCAGATCTTTTAGCATTGTTCGCCCAAGCAGGAGTACCGCTCGGAGTACATGCTGAGTGGGTAAGGGCTATTCCTAAAGACTCTGCAATAACCTGGGAAGTTCCAGCTGTTCCTAAAAATTGGCAACCTCCGCCTGGAGATGCACATGCTCTACATCCCATATCTTGAGCGTATTCAAGAGAAATTTCTCCTTGTGCAAATCTTGCACCTATAGACTGTATTTTTCCTGCATCTTCACCATTTTTAGGAGCCAATGTAGAACCCCCTGGTACGATTATTGAAGGTTTGTCTTTCATGCCAGCCAAAGCCATCATCATAGCAGGTAAACCTTTGTCACATGAAGCAATTCCCATAACAGCTTTTGCCGTGGGTAAGGATCTAGCTATTCTTCTAAATACTTTTGCAGCATCGTTTCTGTAAGGCAATGAATCAAACATGCCAGTAGTTCCTTGAGTTCTACCATCACACGGATCTGAACAATAAGCTGAAAATGGCAGCCCTCCCATTTCATTTATAGTATTTGCAGCATTTTCAACAAGAGATGATAGTTCCCAATGACCAGTATGAAAGCCTAATGCTATTGGTTCTCCGTCTTTATTTTTTAAACCTCCACTGGTAGAAAGAATCAAAAATTGCTTTCTTAATAACTCACTAGGATTCCACCCCATACCAGCATTTTGAGTTAACCCAAAATGATTACCACTCGGTTCATTTATTAGTATTTCAGGAGTAAAAGGGATTTTTCCTGAAGGACCATCTGCGTGTGTTTGAATTTTGTATGTTGCTTCCGAACTTCCCTCAATAATGTCTAAATAAGACACATTTAAATTTTTATCTGATACCACATTCTCTCCAATCATTCTCTTATGACTTAATAATAAAATATTATAAAGATACAAATATAGCTATTGGTATAAATTACGAATTAGAAGATTTTCAACCAGTATATGAGTTGTAAATTGGTTCAGAGCTAGCAATGTAAATTATAATAACTAGTATTAGCTGAAAATATTTATCTTAACTCTTAGTAGAAAGTTCTTAAAACTATAATCGTGCTACATACCGTGCTAATAATTTTTCGCTCTCCAAAAACATCATGTTATTTAAGAATTTACCTTTAACTGTATTGCTAAAACGTTTCTTTTCAGGTTCACAATTAGTTTTATTTTTGAGAAGCTCTTCACCTATTTGATTCATTAATGAAATAACTTTTTTATAATCATCTTTCATAATTCTTTTTACGAAATTAGAGTGATACCCTCTTTCATCAATAAATCTTATTATTTGTTTTTTAAGTAGCTCATTCCAAGTTTCTAGAGGAGCTTCTAAGACAACCTCTTTATCTTTTTTACTATCGTCTTCTATGAAGGAAATAGTATCGAGCAATATATTTAGGCTCTGTGGGTTTGGTTTTAAACTAGAGATATCTAGCTCCATAAGTTCTGAATAGTATCTGCTTTTTATTCCAAACTTTATTATTACTTTTTGAAAATCACTCATCTAAAAATTATAACCCTCTGGAGAAATTTAGTAATAAATCTTTGCGTGCAGAAATTATGAATTAATCAGAATCTAATAATATTATTCATATTGAATAATTAGTCTAGTTTATTTGATTTTCTAAACTCCGCAATGATCGTGAAAACATTAATTAATATTGTTAGCAACCAAAAGGGTATTAATATGTATGAACCCCATCCAATATGTTCATCACCGCCATCTTGTAATGACTCAATCATTTCGGATGAATTAGTTGCAAAAATCAATATGTAAGAAATTGTTGGAAGGGCAAGGATAGTAGCTCCCTTTTTCCCTTTCAGAAAGTATGCTAAAGCTATCAGAGCTCCTATCGGAAGCACTATGATTAGAAACCCCATTCCTTCAACTGCAAAAGCTATATAAATATGAAAAATAACGATTATTGCATTAGCAATTGCTGCATTTCGTATATCTGAAAGAAATCTTAGAATAGACATATTTGTATTCCTTATATAATCTTTTTTATTTTATTCTACACAACCGTAATTTTTTATATCAATTAAGTATGGATAATGCTGGTAATATTGAACTTTATTTTCTTGGAATATATCTCACGACCCTACACATCATTTATTGTCTGTATATACTATAAAGCGTAGCTATTAATATTCCAGCCAGAATCTATTAGTAGCTACGTATCAATTATGTTGATTTTTTTAAATAGATTATGCTTGAGTTAGTTATCTAAAACTTAATATTTTTATGAATGAAAAAAGAAAAAAAGAAGATTCTAGTACAGAAATTAAAATAACTAGAAAAGAGAAACTCAATTTTCTAAATGATTTATTTGAATCTGATGATAAAACAAATGTATATCTTGGATGAATGAACAAAAAATAAGAAAATTAATACGATATGTTTTTGGAATATTAGCAGTTATTTTTATATTACTTTTTGCATTGACCTCAATAATTGCTTCATTTCAATAAATGTCCAAAATAGTTATCTCTTTTTTTTAAAGATAGATGTCTATATTTTGTATAGATATAATTTTATATATGAAAATAAATTCTACGACGAGAAAAATATTAACTAGAAGTATATTCTGGATTATTTATTCATATATTCTTTATGTTGCAATAATTGGTGGATGGTGGGTTTGGGTTGCAATACTATCGCCAATTTTATTTTATATTTTTTATTATGAAGATTTGCCTGAATCCTTAAAAAGAAAAAAGAAGTAAATCTGATTTATTAGGGATAAATTTAGAGAAAAATGTGCTATCACTTTCTATTTATTTCCCTAGCAATAAGGAAACTGCAAAATTAGTAAATAATAGCACTTTACAATTATATATGAGAAACCATTAAATAAAATGACCCTCAAAACATAATCTAAAGTGGATTAGAGAAAATATTTTAAAGAGGGTCACATATCCTGTACTAGAAAAAATATTCTAGTAGTCGGCTCATATACAATTCTATCATTACATGTTCTTGATTGGTTCTAATTGTTCAAATTCTTTAAATTCTTTGTAAGGAATTATCTCTACTTTGTTTTCATTAGGTATCAAAATTACTTCATCTTCTCCTCTTGTATTATGGTAAAAAATAACATCATCTTTAGTTACTCTCATACTTAAAAATCTATTGTATTTAGGTTCTGATTTGATTGATTTATTTTTTATCCAAAACCATGAAGCTATACCTTTGTTAATTGTCCAAGATATTCCGTTAGTGCTTCCCGCTCTATAAACAGTAAAATTTCCGTCAGGTAAATCTTTTTTTTGTTGATCAGAAATTGGAAATAACTTAAATAAATCTTTCCATTTAGTTAGGAATTTATGATTTTCTAATCCTTTTTTAGACCAAATATCATTACACCATTCTTCAATCAACATTGCTTCATATTGCTCTTCTGAAAAATAAGTATAAAAAAGTCTTTCAATATCTATTCCCTCAAATGCTTCTGCAAAACTTTCCGCATTATTCATGAGGCGTGTGAGTATAATCGAATCTCCTGAAAGATCAGCATCTCTTATTGCTTCCTCTCCTTCACTTGATTTATATATGATTCCTAAAACAACTAGTAAATCTATATGTTTTTCATAAGAAATACTAAGAAATAGATCATTCCATTCTTTTATTTGATATGGTTTCCTGCTCATTTTTTTTTATTATAAAAATACTAATTTTAGTATTTCATTAGCTCCAAGTTCTATCATGAGAATCTAGTTCATCCCACTCAGATGTATCTTCAAAATAACCTTTAGGGTAAATTGAAAATTTTCTATTTTTCCCATGCACCCCATATGAAGATTCTGCTAGATGTTCTTTTATAGCGTCTTCATTTAACTCAATTCCTAAACCGGGGGCATTTGTTACATTAATATAACCGTCTTTTATCATGGGCCCGTCTTGATCAACTAAATTGACTAAGTCATTCCACCAAGGATTATCCACAGAGTGCATTTCTAGGGCTATAAAATTATCTATGGTGGCTGCACAATGAACATTTGCCATCGCAACAATGGGAGACCCTGCTTGATGTAGAGCAATTGGAATACCTGCATCTCTGCAATAATCAGCGATTCTTTTGGTCTCTATTATTCCTCCTGATGTTGCAAGATCTGGATGAGCAACTGATATTGCTCTCGACTCTACAAGAGGTTCAAATCCTTCTTTACAATATATATCTTCTCCAGTACAGACAGGGGTATCTACTCTATTTTTTAACATTTTCCATTGATCAACTAATTGCCAAGGGATCATATCTTCATACCAAGCAAGAGAAAATTTATCTAATGCTTTTCCTATACGAATTGCATTTTCAACACCCATATGACCAAAATGATCTGAAGCTAAAGGGATTTCATAGCCGATAATATCTCTAACTGTTTGAACATATTCTTCCATCTTTGAAATTCCATAATCTGAAACTTGAATTCCAGTAAATGGATGCATGATATTGTTTGCTTCTCCTGTTTCTCCTACATCTATGTAGTTTTTATTGACTACTCCATTCTTGTGTTCAGCAGCAATCCATAATCCTATATCCATTTTAAGAAATTCAAAACCACTCTTAACTCTTTCTAATAAGGCTTTTCCCATTTCTTCAGGATCTTTTTTAACAGGTGTGTCAGCATATACTTTTACTTTATCTCTATATTTTCCTCCAGCTAACATATAAGCTGGAACCCCAAAAGCTTTTCCAGCAAGATCACATAGAGCCATTTCAACTCCACAAACTCCTCCACCTAATCTTCCGTGACCTCCAAATTGTTTTATTTTTTGAAATATTTTATCAATATCACATGGATTTTCTCCCAAAATTCTACTCTTAAGAGATAGTGCATACCTAGCAGAAGCTCCATCTCTAACTTCTCCTAATCCATATATATCTTGGTTAGTATAAATTTTTATAATTGGCCATCTCCAGCCCCCATCTCCTATAACAGTAATCCTCATATCTGTAATTTTTAAATCTGAAGGATTAGAAAATGATTTTATTTTTTTTGACATGATTGACTACTTTCTATTATTTTTCCAATTTTCAAAATCTTTGTTCATTTCATCAGAAAATTCTCTGTCTATCTCTCCGGGTGTATATTTTCCTTCCATAATCCTTTGTTGCCCAAATTCATCTTTTAGTCTGACATTTTCAGATGATAATACTACTTCTTCTACTAGATGAGGCGGGATAAAAATAACTCCTGACCTTGTCCCTAGAACTATATCTCCAGGTATACAAGTTGCATTTCCTATTCTTGTGATTCCATTAATTTCTGGCATACTGACGTCATTTATTGCACTGGGATCAAAACCTTTAACAAAAGCATTAAAATTATCCATATCATAAATTCTTTGTGTATCTCTTATTCCTCCATCAATAACCATTCCGGTTCCAGTCTTTGATTTAATTGCTGTGGTTAAGTTATCTCCTGCAAATGTTCCATCAAATATTTTCCCAAACAAATCTACTACTATCAAATCATCTTGCTTTAGTTCATCAATAACCCAAGAATTCTGAAAACCTATTCTATTCTCTTTTTTCCCTTGATTTTCAATAGCTTCATCAAGATCGGGTCTTTTTGGTACCCATCTACAAGTTACTGCTCTGCCAACTATTACACGATCAGGGTGAAGATTATTCCAATTTCCAGCAAACTGAAAGTGATATCCATTTTTTCTACATGTTCCCCAAGCTTCTTCAGTAGTTACAAGTTTCATTCTTTCGAGCAAATCTTTTGACACTAAAGGTCTATAATTTTCATCTCTATCACCATCCCAATTATTAGTTACTGATTTTATTATTTCTGGATTCGTTAATTTCATTATTTCCCTTTATAATTTTTATTAAATACTATTAAATTTTTCAATTATTTCATTTTGAAGTTTTATCAATTTAAAAATTAAAATCTCTGTTTCTTCTAAAACTTTCTCCGAATCTTCTGGAATGAACATTAGAGTTTTAGACTTTATTTCTATATTTTCTTCTATTTTACTTTCAAGAAAAAACTTAATATCTAGCAAACTTTCTTTGAATTTTATTGTTACCTTTTCATTATTACCAGTTATAGAAATAATATTATTAGATTTATGACATAGTATTTTTATTCTAGTGATATTGATAAGTCTTTCTAATTCCAATGGAATATCACCGAATCTATCCTTGATTTCTTTTTTGACTTCAAAAATATCTTTTATGTCCCTTATCTTTGATAATCTCATATATAAATTAAGTCTTATTTTTATATCATCTATGTACTCTTCAGGAATTCTAGAATCTATATCTATATCAACCGTATTAATCAAGAAAAAATCTGGGGATTCTTCATTCCCATTTTTTAGAGACTCTACTTCAGATTCTAATATTGAGTTATACAACTCAAGTCCAATTGAGCTAATATTTCCACTTTGCTCTTTTCCTAAAATATTACCAGCACCTCTAATTTCAAGATCTCTTAGTGCTATATCGTAACCACTTCCAAACTCCGATGTATTAATTAAAGCATTTAGCCTTTCTTCAGAGAGATCATTTATTCTAGAGTCTTTTGGAAGTAAGAAGTAAGCATGTGAACTTTTTTCACTTCGACCAATTCTTCCTCTTATTTGATAAAGTTGAGATAATCCAAATTTATGAGAATTATTTATAAATAATGTATTTACATTTGGCATATCAATTCCTGATTCAATAATTGTTGTACAAACTAGTACATCAAATTTATTTTCCATGAAATTTGTAATAATTGTTTCTAATTGTTTTTTCTCCATTTGACCATGAGCAACCTCTACTTTAGCCTCTGGAACAATTTTTTTTATCTGTTGTGCGATGATTTCTATATTGAAAATTTCATTATTAACAAAAAACACTTGTCCTTTTCTATCAATCTCTCTTAATATGGCTTCTCTAATAAGATCTTCTGAAAAGATTGAAAGATAATTATTCACAGGGACTCTATTTTCAGGGGGAGTATTTATCACACTTAAGTCCCTAACTCCATTTAATGCTAGGCTTAATGTTCTAGGAATTGGAGTGGCACTAAGGCTCAGAATATCAATATCTATCTCTCTTTTTTTTATTTTTTCTTTTTGCTCAACTCCAAATTTATGTTCCTCATCAATTATTAGTAGTCCCAAGTTATTAAAATTTAGTTTTTCGTTTAATAATTTATGTGTACCTATAACGATATCAACCTTACCATCGTCTAAACTTTGAACTATTTCATTGTTTTTCTTATTAGAAACAAACCTAGACATATATTCTATTTCTATAGGAAAAGGTTCAAATCTTTCTTTGAACGTTTTGAAGTGCTGAAGAGCCAAGACTGTAGTGGGGACAAGAATTGCAACCTGATAGCCATTTTCTACAACTTTGAAAGCAGCCCTTAACGCAACTTCAGTTTTCCCAAATCCTACATCACCGCATAACAATCTATCCATAGGATTTTTAGATATTAGATCTTCATTTATTTCTTCAATTGATTTAATTTGATCAGGAGTTTCTTCATATTCAAAAGATTCCTCTAATACTTTGTACCATTCTGTGCTTTTTATATAACTTTTTCCTTTTATATTTTCTCGAGCAGCATATATCTGAAGTAATTCTCCTGCCAGTATTTCTATAGATTTTTTTACTTTACTTTTAGTTTTGATCCACTTATTCGAACCTAAAGTGTCTAGAACAGGCTCATTTTTTTGAAAAGATTTATAAACCTGTATTCTATCTATTTGATCAGATGGTACGTATAATTTATCTTCATTTTTATAGTCAATTACTATAAATTCTTTATCTGTAGAACCAAGTTGTATTGTTCCTGTAAATTTTCCAATTCCATGATCAATATGAACTACGTAATCATTTAACTTGAAAGGTTCAGATGAAACACTTGAAGGCAAGTTATTTGAATAAGATTTATATACCCTTTTCTTTTTCCTGCCAAAAATCTCCTTATCAGTTAACAATAAAAAAGATTCATTATCTCCAGTAAACCTAAATCCTTCACCAGCATTTTTAGAAATGATATTTATTTTGTCTTCAGAGAAAATTTTTATGTCATCAAAAATTTTTGTTTTATCCGATCCAATTATTTCTTTGATTCTTGATGGATAATCAGTTGAAATTATGATTTTTTCATTTTTATTTTTGATGTCAATATATCTAAAAATACTATCTTTTGTAAAATCAAATATTTTTGGAATGCTAAATTCAAGTTTATTTAGTTCATTATCAATAGAATTTCTTTGATCAAGCATAAGTGAAATTTTATTTTTCTCTAAACTTTTATTTAGTTCATTTTTACTCATATATGGCAAAGGAAAATTAGGTAGAATATTTTTTTTCACAATCTTATTTAAGTAGTTATCATTTCTTCTAGTCTCCATTAGGTTCATTTCTAAATCTATATTATGGTTTTCAATTTTAATAATTAAAATATTCTCATTTATGTACTCAAATAATGATCCATTATCAAAAAATCCTGAGTAGAAATTAATTAAATCTGTACGTTCTCCTTTTTTCATTGATGCAAATTCTTCTAATATATTTTTTTTCTCTTCTGCATTTGTGTTATTAAAAAAAATATTATTATTAATTTTTATTTTTTCTAAATCTTGAAAAATATTAGTTTCTTGAACTGGCGAGATAAAAATATTATTTAAATTTTTATAAGATTTCTGACTAGAAGTTTCAAAAAGTTTTATACTTTCAATCTCGTCATAAAAGAAATCAATTCTTATAGGATTTTGTTCGGACAGGCAAAATAAATCTATAATATCTCCTCTTTTTGCAAATTGGCCAACGGATTCAACTATAGAAGAATGTGTATATCCTGAACTAATTAAAGAATCAATAAAATCTTTTTGATTGATTTTATCTCCAGTATGAATTTTCATTGAAAGTTTATCAAAGTTTTCTTTTGATAAAGTTTTTGTACTTAAGGATTGTATTGAAGAACAAATAATTGGTCTTTTATTTTGAAAATAACCTGTTGATAATGCTTCAAGACATCTCATCCTGTCTTTAGTACTTTTGTTATCAGGTTTATATTTTTCTAGAAAAATTTCATTTCTTTCTGTGAAATTTAAGTTTGAAGTAGAACTACTCCAGAAATTTATGCTATCTAAAATTGCAGAAGATTCTTCTGGATTTGATGTGATTACAACAGTGGGAACATTAAATTTTTCACTTAAAGTAGAAATCAAATATCCGAAACTTGACTTATAAGAAACAAGTTTTTGAGGTATTTTTTTGCGCAATTTACTAACCACGTTAGAAAATGTGGTGTTATTATGTAAAAACTCGTGAACCTCTATCAAATGATTCAATTTCATAATCAGATAAAATATATTTTATTAGAAAATTATTTTTTTGTTTTATTAATTTGTTATAAATTGGAAGTTTAATGGAAAAATTAGAAAAAAGTAGAATAATAATAAAAATAGGTAGTGACCTCATTACAGAAAATGAAAACATATTAAATTATTCTGTAATTCAGGATCTATGTGATCAAATTTCTGAAATTCATAATGAAGGATTTCAAGTTATAGTTGTATCATCTGGGGCAGTTGCTGCAGGGAGGCAATATCTAGGAGTATTAAACAAACAAATAAAAATCGACGAATCTTATCTTATTCATAAGCAAGTATTAGCTTCTATTGGACAACCTTTACTGATGAAAGCTTATGAAAAGTTTTTTTCAAATAATTCAAAAGGTATATCTCAGGCACTTCTTTCTAGAGAAGATTTTGAAAATAGATCTGGCTATCTAAATATTAGAAATACATTAAATGAACTTCTTAGTGTAGATATAATTCCAATAATTAATGAAAACGACGTTGTCTATACTGATGAATTAGAAGATAAGGCTTATGGGGATAATGATAGATTATCTGCAATGGTTGCAAATGCTGTTGATGCTGATATTTTAATTTTATTAGGTACTATTGATGGTCTTTATACTGCTGATCCAAATATAAATAAAGATGCTAAAAAAATAAATATTGTAGAAAATATTTCTGAAGAAATTATAGGTTTTGCAAAGGGCCCTTCTGACAAAATAGGATCTGGAGGAATGGCCTCTAAAATACAAGCTGCAAATATTGCTGTAAATTCAGGAATTGATATGTTTATTGCTTCAGGTTATGAAAAGAATTCAATTAGAAGAATAATTTCAGGTCAAGATATGGGAACAAAATTTGTAGCAAAAGAATCATTAAATGAGTCAAGAAAAAGATGGTTGATGACAGGTTATTCTTCTTCTAAAGGTGAAGTGATCTTAGATGACGGTGCGATTAATGCAATTAAAAATTCAAGTTTATTGCCTGCAGGAGTTATCGAAGTATCAGGAAATTTCTCAAGAGGTGATATTGTTGCTATAAAAAATGTAGAAAAAAAAATAATTGGTTGGGGTATAGCTAATTATTCTTCTAAAGAAATAAGTAAAATTAAAGGTATGAAAACTAAAGAAATGCAAAATGTAGTTGATAAAAATTTTGGTTCTGAAATAATTCATCGAAATAATCTAGTGATAACTATTTAGTAACAATGATAGAAACTTTAGAAAAAAAATTAATTGAAGTAAAGAAATTCTCCTTAGAATTGTCTTTAATCGATTCAAATAAAAGGAAATTATGCTTAAGTATCCTTGCATCAAAACTTATCTCAAACAGTAAAAAAATAATTGAAATCAATTCAAATGAATTAGATGAATCTTTAAAAAAGGGTATAGAAAATCATGTAATCGAAAGAATGAAAATTACAAATACAACTATTGAGAGAATGGTTGATTCATTAAAAAATGTATCTAGTCTAAATGACACTGTTTTAGAAGTTATAGATCAAAATAATAGAGAAAATGGATTGATTGTAAAGAAAGTAAGAGTTCCACTTGGAGTTTTAGGGGTGATTTTTGAAAGCAGACCAAATGTGGTTATTGAAATTGCATCACTTGCAATAAAATCTGGAAATGGATTAGTTATGAGAGGCGGTAGTGATTGCATTAAGACGAATTTAGCTCTTTTCAGCCTTGTTTCGGAAGCTATGAAAGAATCTGGATTGCCTGAAAAATCTATGTATTTTTTAGATTTTACAGATAGGAAGGCCGTGGAAATAATTTTATCTATGGACAAGTACATTGATCTACTTATTCCAAGAGGATCCTCCTCATTAGTTAATTTAGTAAATCAAAATGCAAAAATGCCATCAATTACTGGAGGTGTCGGTGTTTGTCATACCTTTGTTGATAGTAATTTTGATAAAGAATTAGCTCTAAGCGTTTTGGATAATGCAAAAACTCAAAACACTTCAGTATGTAATGCATTAGATACTGTAATTATTCATCAAGATTCATTGGATTTAGTAGAACCTCTATTTAGTTTATATTTAGAAAAAAATGTTGAGATAAGAGCAGATAAGAAATCCTATGAAAAGTTTTCTGGAAAATCTAAAATCAAACTAGCCAAATCTTCTGATTATGGAGAAGAGTTTCTTGATCTAGTAGTTAGTATAAAAACTGTAAAAACTATAGATGAAGCTATTAATCATATTGAAAAATATGGTTCAAAACATTCAGAAGCTATAATCACGAAAGATGAAAAACAAGCAAATTATTTTTTAGAAAAAGTAGATGCATCTGCTGTATTTCATAATACTTCTACTAGATTTAATGATGGATTTGAATTAGGACTAGGTGCTGAAGTTGCAGTATCAACAGATAAATTACATGCCAGAGGCCCAATGGGAATAAATGACTTAATGACCTATAAATGGGTAGTTTTAGGAGAAGGACAGATTAGATCTTAAATTATTATGAGTAACTTTAATACAATTATGGTTCCAGCCTCCTCGGCAAATCTAGGTTCAGGTTTTGATGTAATCGGAGCATGCTTGAATGTATGGAACGAAATCAATTTTAGAAAGTCAAAATTTAGTATAGAAAATAGAGGTTTTGGCTCAAAAAGATTACAGACCTCAAAAGAAAATTTGATTTATAGATCATATATACACACATCAAATATATATGGAAAAAAAGAAATAGAGTTATCAATTAGATGTCAAAACTCAATTCCTACTTCAGGAGGATTAGGTAGTAGTTCCTCAGCTATTATTGCAGGAATATTAATGGCTTGTTCTGTGCATAATATAGATTTAAGTACTGATGATATTTTTCAAATTGCCTCAGATATTGAAGGGCATCCAGATAATGTTGGCCCTGCTTTATATGGAGGAATTACATTAGGATTCAAAGATCTTGAAAAATGGTATATTAGCAATATTAAATATAATAAAAACTTAAAAGTTGTTTCTTTTGTTTCTGACCAAAAAATTCTTACTAATGAATCTAGAGCTGCTTTGCCGGATACAATTTCTAGAGAAGACGCTGTTTATAATATTACTAGATCTGCCTTGTTAGTTAATTCTTTGAATACAAATGATTTTTCTCTATTGAAATATGCTTTTCAGGATAAATTGCATGAGCAATACAGAACACCTACAATTAAGGGTTTTTCTACAATTAGTAATGCTGCGATGAATGCAGGAGCAATTTCTACCTATTTGTCAGGTTCGGGCCCAACTATATCTGCAATAACTTTAGACAAAGAAGTAACTATAAATTATGAAATGTTAGATGCAGCAAATAAGCTTCATCTTCACGGAAATGGCATTATTTCTTCAATTTCAGAAAAGGGAGCTTATTTAGTTGAAAAATAATATTGTTGTACAAAAATATGGAGGAACTTCTATTGGAGATGTTGACAAGCTTAAACTAATTGCAAAAAAAATAGTTGATAAAAAATTAGAAGGGTTTTCTCCAGTAGTAGTGGTATCTGCAATGGGTAAAACGACCGATGAATTAGTAGAAATGTCTGAAAAAGTAACTTTTAACCAAATTGAGCCAGACCCTCGAGAAAAGGATACATTATTATCAACAGGGGAACTTGTTTCTGCAACCTTATTAGCTATGTCAATAAAATCTTTAGGACAAGAGGTAATCAGTCTCTCTGGACCTCAAGCAGGAATCTTTACAGATCACATTCATGGGTCGGCTAGAATTTCGGATATAAATATTGAGAGAATGATTAATGAAATTAATAAAAATAAAATTTTGATTATTGCAGGATTTCAAGGCATAAATACAGAAGGTGATATTACTACTTTAGGAAGAGGTGGTTCTGATACGACTGCCGTTGCTTTAGCAGCAGCTTTGAATGCAAAGGTTTGTGAAATTTTTACTGATGTGGAAGGGATTTATACTACTGATCCAAGAATAGTTTCTAAGGCCAGAAAAATAAATTTTATTAATTATGAAGATATGCTTGAAATGGCAGTTTTAGGAGCTAAGATGCATCCAAGATCTATTGAATTGGCATCTGTTTATAATGTTCCAGTTTATGTTGCTGGTACATTTAGCAAATCAAAAGGAACGCTTATTATAAAAGGGGATAATATGGAAAATAATAAAACGGTTACAGGAATAGCAATAGATAAGAATGTTTCGAAGATTACTATAAAAAAAATAAAAAATAAACCGGGAACTGCAGGGTCTATATTAAGGCCTTTGTCTGATCAATCGATAAGCATAGATATTATTGTTCAAAATATTCCTATGGATGGCTTCATAGATTTTTCTTTTTCTGTTTCGAATGATGATCTCCAGAGAGCATATGACATTTTGATGAATCAAAAAAATCTTGATTTTGAGGATATCATCAAAGGGAGTGGTTTTGCTAAAATCAGCCTAGTTGGAACAGGTATGCAAAATGCCCCTGGTTATGCAACAGAAATGTTTACGGCTTTAGGTGGAGTTAACATAGATATTGAAATGATAACTACTTCTGAAATTAGGATCACTTGCCTTATAAATGAAAACCATGTTAATTCTGCGGTAAATGTTCTACATTCAAAATTTGACTTGGATAAAGAATAATTTTTTGACTAATCAATATTTACCTTTCCATCGTTTATAGAAAAATATTTTCCATCCATAATTTTAGTTTTATCTATTAAGGATATATCTGCAGTAGATAATAGAATTTGATCAAAATCTAAAATTTCAGTTACTACCTTTGTTCTCATTTTTTCATCTAATTCTGAAAAAATATCATCTAAAATCAAGATAGGTTTTCTTTCGGTAATATTTTTTATTTCCTTTGCTTCAGATAACTTAAGTGAAAGGGAAATAATTCTTGATTGTCCTCTTGATGCTGTAATTGATGCAGGAGCATCATTAAAAATTATTTCAAAATCATCTCGATGTGGTCCTATAGTTGTTATTCTTTGGTCTATGTCTCTAGAGTGAGTTTTTTTTAGTGCTTGGTAAAAAATCAACTTTATTTCATCTATACTCGGTTCCTCCTCAAGGAATTTATTTTCACTATTTCTACCTATTTTTGGTAAATATTTTATATTAAGATTTATTTTTTCATTAAAATTTCTAGCAAATTCTTTACTACTATTTTTTATTGTTTTTATTATTTTATTTCTCTCAAAAAAAATATTTGCCGCCTCTTCAGATAATCTGTTATCCCAAAATTCAATTTCTTTTTCATTACTTTTTCCATCTTTAATGTTCTTAAGTAAGCTATTTCTTTGAAATAGAACTTTTTGATATCTCTGCAAGTTTTTAACATGATCATTATTTATTTGGCTTAAGAGAATATTTAAATATTTTCTTCTTATAAGAGGGGGCCCTGAAATAATTGATATATCATCTGTATCAAAAAAAACTGAGTTGATATTTCCTACAAATTCTTGATTTGATACTAATACGCCATTTATCCTGAAAGTTTTTATTAAATCTGAATTTTTTGAAATATCATAATCAATTTGAGCCTTAATATTTCTATTTTTCTCTTCTGCAATTCCCAAAACTTGAGTATGACCACCTTTTTCTAAAAGAGAATTGCTTATAAGAAATTTATCATTTGAAACTCTTGATGATTTGGCTATTGATAAAAGATATATACCTTCAAATAAATTACTTTTACCTTGCCCGTTTAAGCCAGAAAAAATATTGAAACCTTCTTGAAGGTCTATCGATGAATCTTTATGGTTTCTATAATTAGAAAGAGATAATGTTTTTAATTTTATGTTAAAGCCCTATAAATCCTTTTTTAATATGATAGTTTTTTATCTTTAGTAAGTATTTGTTTTTTGGCTTTATTTTTGGAATCAATTAAATCAATCGATCAAATTTATGAATAAATCAGTCACAATTGATATATGGGAAACCATAATTGGAGAAAAAGATTTTTCCTCCTTTTCTAAAAATAGGAAAGAAATTAAATGTCATTATGCTTATGATTATTTATCTAAATTTTCAAATAAAATAAATTATTCAAAAACTGTTATAGCTCATGATTTTATTGTTAAGGAAATTGCTAAATTTTCAAGATTTCATTCTGATAGATTATTTATTGATTGGCTTTTTATTTTCATAAAAAAGATTGATTCTAATTTATTAAATAAAATGAATACTGAGGATATTCTTAAGCTTGGAGATATAATTGATAAAGCTTTCCTAGAAAATCCTCCAGAAAT
Organism: Chloroflexota bacterium; assembly: GCA_002699165.1. Classification (GTDB taxonomy): domain Bacteria; phylum Chloroflexota; class Dehalococcoidia; order Lucifugimonadales; family Lucifugimonadaceae; genus TMED-70. The sequence continues at coordinate 34,896 of PABO01000013.1, forward strand.
TTTTGAAGGAACTCATGAATTAATAAATTTTTGTAGGTCTAAAAATTTAAGAATTGGAATAATTTCAAACACAGGCTTTAATTCGCCTAAAGTATATAGAGAATTCTTTTCTATTAATAATTTGTTTTATAATACTATTTCCTTATCTAACGAACTGGAAACGGCAAAACCTCACTCAAAAATATTTTTAGAAACTCTTAAAAATTTAGAGACTGCTCCAGAAAACTCCATACATTTTGGAGACAATCCAGTTGCAGATGTACTGGGAGCTTTAAATATTGGAATGGATGCTGTTTTGATATCAAAGAACAACTCTAAAAAACCCATAAATCAAAAGCATATAGCTATTATTGATAATATAATTTTTTCAAATGAGGTAATTTCATCTTGGATTTAGCTTTCTATCAAAAGCCCAAGATGTTACTAGAAGAACTATGTTGATAGCTACAAAAAGAGTTAGAATTATCAAACATATTTCTAAAAAAAACCTTTCAGGGAACATTATCAATAAGTAGTCTGTTCTAGGGTCAAGAATCCAAAGATCATTTCTAAAAAAAATTTTATGAAACAAAATAAATGTTGAATTGAAATTTATGATCATTCCTAAAATAACAATAAAAAATATACCGCTCCAAAGTATTAATGACTTATAAACGATGTTATAAATTAAATTAAATAATTGCTTATAACCGTTTTTATAAGTAATTATCATAATTGAAAAAAATATAAAAAAGAATGATATTTTTTCTAACAAAAGAGTTGCCTTTATTAGGTTTTTTACATCCACCATGTGATCTATTTCTTTTTGATTAAATAAATTAAATATTCCTCTACCTGGTTGTTGGACTAATATTTCTATTTTTTCTTGATCATTCTTAAAATAATCTTTTATTTGGTCAGAAACTGAATTGAGCTGGTCTTTATATAAATTAGTTTTATATGATATGTTGTTCCTCTCCCAATTAAATTCATAAATCCAATCAGAAAATGTTATCATTTCGAAACTAATAGTTATTATAAAAGGAACCCAAAGAATATATGATGAAATTTTCAATAAGGGAAAGATTTTTTTGATCATATAATATTATAACTTTTTAAATTATGAAAAAAAATAACATGGATAAACTTGAAAAAATAATTATGAAACTCAGGTCTGATGATGGATGTCCTTGGGATAAAGAATTAACTCTAGAAAAATTAGGCCAGCTTACTGTTGAAGAGGCGTATGAGTTATTAGATGCTGTTGAAAAAAAAGATACATTGAAAATAGTTGATGAACTCTCAGATATTTTAACTCATTTAATTTTTTATTTTCAAATTGGAGATTCTTTAAATCAATTTTCTAAAGATCAAATTATAGATAATGCTTATCAAAAACTTATATCTAGACATCCTCATGTTTTTGATAAATCAAGTAAAAAAAAGTTCAATACTGCAGAAGAGGTTGAGCAAAATTGGAGTTCATTAAAAGGTGAAAAAAATAAAATATTAGAAAATCTAAAATTCAATGGACCTTCAGGGATTTCAGCAGAAAGAATGATAAAAAAGATGTTGGAATTTGAGATAAATTTAGATGAAAAAAATATTCTTGATACTGAAACAGAATACCAAGTAGATTTATTATTTAATATTTATTTTCAAATGATCCAAAATGGCAAAAGTCCTGAAGCTGAATTAAGAATGAAATTAAGTAGTATAAGAGAAAAGTTATTTGATTTAGAGAAAAAAGAGCGCACAAGTTTTGAAAATTTAGATAGAAATAAAATAAAAAAAATTTTATTTCCTGAGTAGTTCTTTTTCTTAATCAACCTTACTAACTTCCAATTCTTAATCCTAAATTCTTTTTATCTAAATTTATTTATTTATCTACTCAAATCTGACTTTCATTCCTAATTAAGCTGTCCATATTAAACCACTTAACTAGAAAATCTCCTAATCGTTATTTCTATTATCCATTTAATGAATTTTTTAATGAAAAGTTATAGAATTTAAAATAATAATTGAAATAAAAAATTAGGTAAATTATGACAGAAAACATCCATTTTCCAGAAAGTGATATATTTCCAATCAATACTTTTGTTAATAACAAAAAAAATATTTCTATTGGAGGGGTTGATTTAGAGGAGCTAGCAAATATATATGGAACTCCTTTATATGTATATGATGAGAATACAATTGTAGAAACAATCAAGGATTTCCAAACATCATTTCAATCTGAAATACCCAATAGTGTTATTTCCTATTCAACAAAAGCATTTTCCAATCCATATCTATTAAGATTATTAGATGAAAATGGTATGAATATTGATGTTGTAACAGGAGGAGAACTTGCTATTGCAAAGCATGTAAAATTTCCTCCTCAAAGAATAAATTTTCATGGTAATAACAAATCCCCAGAAGAATTAAAGGATGCGATAGATTATGGATTAGGGCATATAACTATAGATTCATTCAATGAGATTGAAAACCTGAAAAAAATCACTGATGATTTAAATATAACTCAAGATGTAATGATTAGAGTTTCCCCTTCGATTGATCCGCATACTCATTTATTGACCACTACGGGAGTTTTAGATTCAAAATTTGGATTTTCAATTGAAACAGGGGATGCAGAAAAGGCCATTGAAAGTCTTATGTCAATTGATTCTTTGAATTTGCTTGGACTTCATTTTCATTTAGGATCTCCTATTTTTGAGCTTGAACCTTATGCAGAAGCTATTGAATATGTATATAAATTTTCTGCTGAGATGAAAAATAAATATGGGCTAGATATCAGAGAATTTAGTCCCGGTGGTGGTTTTGCAATTGGTTATGAAACTGATAAAAAACCTTTACCAATTTCTGACTATGCAAAGATTATTGGAGATGCAGTAAAAAAAGCATGCGATCTAAATGGTTTTAATGTTCCCAAAATCATTCTTGAACCAGGCAGAGCCTTAGTAGGAAGATCAGGGGTAAGTATTTATAGAATTGGTTCAATTAAGTCTATTCCGGGCGTAAGAAATTATATTTCAGTAGACGGAGGTATGGGAGATAATATTAGGCCTGCTTTATATGGTTCTGAATATTCAGTTTTTTCAGTAACAAAGATTTTAGAAAAAGAAGGATTGATGAAATCAACTATATCAGGGAAATTTTGTGAGTCTGGAGATTATCTTGCAAGAGATGTAGAAATACCTAACCCTGCAATAGATGATTTACTGGTATTGCCTGCTTCGGGAGCATATAATTTGGCAATGGCAAGTAATTATAATATGCAAGTAAGGCCTGCAGTCGTTATGATAAAAGACGGGTCCCATTTTCTAATTAGAAGGCGAGAAAGTTATGAAGATCTTTTGAGTACATCATTAATATGACAAGCAAAAATGAAAAAGCATATAACCTATTAAAAAATTCTATAAAAAAAAATTCTATTTCACATTTTTATATCTTTCATGGGCCAAATAATGTAGGAAAGAAAAAATTAGCCTATTCATTTTCAAAATTATTACTTTGTGAAAACCAAGATATAGAAAAACCTTGTTCTGAATGTGATTCTTGTTCAAAAATTGATGAAAAAAAACATTTTGATATTGTTTTCATTGATTCAAATTCAAAAATAGAGGGAATTGATGAAAACAAATCTGATCAAATCAGATTGCCACATGTCCAAGAAATAAATAGACTTTCTAATCTTGGACCTTTTATGGGTAACTATAAAATCTTTATTTTAGACTCAGCTGAAAATTTAAATAATGAAGCTTCTAATGCTTTTTTAAAACTTCTTGAAGAGCCTCCAAAATCATCTGTTTTTTTATTTTTAGTTAATGATCTTTCCTCAATTTATCCTACGATTTTATCTAGAGCTCAAAAAATCAATGTTTTAGAAACAAGTAAAGAAGATATAAAATCATATATTTATGAAAAATATGATTTAGAAGAATCTATTATTCACAAAGTTATTAACTTTTCTCTTGGGAAAATAGAAATCGCAGAAAAATTATCCTCAGACCCTTCTTTAATTGAAGATTATTATGAATCTTATGACAGATTTTTTGATTTTTGTAATAGTGACATAAGTACAAGAATGGAATTTTCTCAAAAATTTTCTTCTAGATACAGGACTGATAGAAATGCTATTCATAAAGAACTCAATTTATGGATAGATTTTTGCAATATTACATTTAATGCTATTTATTCAAAAGATAAAAGTGTTATTTTTGAAAAAAACTTAAGTGATATATTCCAAACTAGTCAAATTAATATTATTGTATTAGAACTAATTAGAACACTAAGTAATTTGAAAAGTAACGCTAATCCTAGATTAGTTTTTGATGTAATGTCTTTAAAGTTACCCTTAAAGAGAGAAGAAATAATAAATGGCTAATTACAAATCTATTGCTATAGATGGACCTGCTGCCTCAGGCAAATCAGTCGTAGGAAGGTCTCTAGCTAAAAAGTTATCTTATGATTTTTTAGATACTGGTATTATGTACAGAGCCATAACTTATATAATACAAGAAAAAGAATTAGACCCTACTGAAGCCTCAAAATTCTTTATTAATTCAGAATTAACTATCGAGTTTGCAAATCTTGAAAATAGAATACTTTTTCAAAAAAAAGATATTACTCCCTTTTTATTTTCCGATAAGATTAATTTGCAAGTTTCAAAATATTCCAAACTGAAATTAGTTAGAAAAAATTTAGTTATTGAGCAAAAAAGAATAGCTGAAAAATCAAATATAGTTATGGTCGGCAGAGATATAGGTACAAAAGTACTTTCTAATGCTAATTTAAAAATATATCTAGATGCATCAATTGAAGTAAGGGCTGTAAGGCGATCGAATGAATTCAATGCTCTATCAACTGAAAAAGTAAAGAAAATGATCGAATCTCGAGATGTTATTGATAAAAGTAGATCTAATTCTCCATTAGTGATAGATAAGCATGCTTTTGTTATAAATACTGATAATATTTCAATTGAGCAAGTTGTTGAAGATATTTTGAGTCTGTATAAAAATGGGTAAGTTATTCAAAATTTGTGATTTAGGATTAAGGTTTACTTTTTTTCTTTTTGGAGAATTGAGAATTATTGGGTTTGAAAATATTCCAAAAAATAAATCTTTTATTACTGTTTCAAATCATCTTTCAATAATTGACCCTGCTCTGTGCGCATCAGCAGTAGGTAAAGAGTCAAAATTTTTAGCTAAAAAGGAATTATTTAGATTTCCATTTAACATTTTTTTAAAATTTTATGGAGCATTTCCATTAAATAGAGGAAAAATAAATTTAGCAGCTATTAATTGGGCAAAAGACCAACTAAATTCTCAAGATAATTCTTTACTTATTTTCCCTGAAGGTACTAGAAGCAAAAATCTGAAATTACAAAAAGGATTTAATGGTGCAGCTCTAATAGCTATAGATACTGAAAGTATAATTTTACCTATATCAATTTCTGGTTCAGAAAAATGTACACACTTTTTGCAATTTTTATTCCCTAAAATGTCTGTAAATATAAAAATTGGAGAGCCTTTTATGATTAATTCTTTACCATTAGTTAAAGATAAGAAATTATATGAAAATATAACCGGAGAAATAATGCAAAGAATTTCTAATTTATTACCTGAAAAATATAAGAATGGAGATATTGAAGATATAAAACAGTTTAAGCATACGAGAAACATATGATATGAAAATTAATGATATTTCTTCAAATTTCTTTTCTTTNAACTCCTTAAAGCAATCTCACTTATCTAAATTTGCTGTGAATGAAAAAGATGCAATAAGAGAACTATCTGAATCAACTGAAGGTTTNTATAGAAACGCTTTTCAAATAGATAGAGATAGAATTATACATACAAATTCATTCAGAAGGTTAAAACATAAAAGCCAAGTTTTTGTTGCACCAGATGGAGATNATTATACTACTAGACTCACGCATGTCATTGAGGTCTCTCAAATAGGCAGAACCATTGCTAGAGCATTAAATCTTAATGAAGATTTAGTAGAGGCAGCTGCCTTAGGTCATGATTTGGGTCATACTCCATTTGGCCATATTGGCGAATCTGCATTAAATGAAATTTTAGATAACGGATTTCATCATTCTTCACATTCAGTAAAAATTATTGAATCTTTAGAAAAAGATGGCAAAGGCTTGAATCTTACCAACTTTGTGATTGAAGCTATTAGGAGACATTCAAAAAAACAGGGTAAATTTTTAACCGAAATTGCAGTAAAAGGGATGACTCTTGAGGCNCAAATAGTAAGAATTGCTGATGCTCTTGCATACTTAAGTCATGATATTGAAGATGCAAAAAGATCAAATTTTATAGTTAATAAAAAAATCCCTGAAAGTATTATTTATTTTTTTGATTTATCTAGATCAGATAGAATAAATTATTTTGTTACTGATGTAATTACTAATTCTTGGGATTGTACGGGCAAAACAAATATAAGTAANCCTTATATAAAAATGTCTGATAATGTTTCAGATTCTATGACTGAACTTAGAGATTATATGTTTGAAAATTTTTACTTACCTGTAAGTAATTCTATTTCCGGCAAGGTTGCCACAAAAATTATTAAATTTTTATTTAATTATTATTTTGAAAATCAGAAAAATATTCCTATAAAACATGTCAGAAAAGATCACAAAGAAGAAGAAATTATTTCAAATTTTATATGTGGTATGACTGACCATTATGCGATAAAAACTGCTGAAGATATATCTCCAGGTATTACAAAAAACTTAAGATTTGAAAACATATAATTAGTAATAAATATTATTGCCACTATTTCACAAAAAATTAACATAATAATGTGTCCAATTTTTCTATTAATAGGTACACTAGGGGAAAGTGTTTAGGAATTAATAAATGGCTCAAGATTTAAAAGATACAATTAAAGAAAAAATTGATCTTTTAGATTTTTTGACAACAAAAGGCATCACATGGCAAAACCAAGGATCTATACCTAAAGCTTTATGTATTTTTCATGAAGAAAAAACTCCTTCTTTTACCTTAAGCAAAGANCGCAAAAGATATAAATGTTATGGATGTAATGAAAGTGGAGATGTTTTTGACTACTTAATGTCTGCTGAGAAACTGACTTTTGTTGAAGCTTTAAGACAATTGTCCGCATACTTGTCTTTAGATTATGATGATAATACTTTTTCAGATCAACTTGAAAAACGCAAGAAAGCAAATATTATTTCTAGCGAAGTGATTGAGGTAAATAGTTTAGCTCAAAATTATTTTTCTAAACAGATATTTGATGAATCTTCTGAGAATTCAAAAAACGTTCGTTATTATTTAGAACAAAGAGGTATAACCACTGAATCAATTAAGCAAAACTTTATTGGTTATTGCCCAGATGGAAATATGGGTAGTTTAATGAATTTTTTTCAATCAAACAAAGTAAATAAAAGAGGAGTATTGAATTCTAATCTTTTATTAAAAACGGATGACAATGATTGGATAGATTTTTTTAGAAATAGAGTTACTGTAGCAATTTTAGATGAAAATTCAAATATCGTTGGCTTTTCTGGAAGATCTTTACATGAAAACTCTAAAAGCAAGTATATTAATTCTAGGGATAGTGAAGTATTTAATAAATCTAATATTCTTTATGGTTTAGATAGAGCGTCTGAAAATATAAAACTAAAATCACAGGCAGTTGTAGTTGAAGGTTACTTTGATTGTATTTCAGGTTATGATAAAGGTTATCAGAATTTNGTAGCAGCAATGGGAACTCAGATCAGCGCAGAGAATTTTGAGAAACTTAAAAAACTTGTTACTTATGATTCTAGCTCAGGCGAAATTATTTTTTGTTTTGATAATGATTCTGCGGGTAAAAAAGCAGCGATAGATACTATTGATAAATTAAAAGAAAANATTTCGAGTGGNTCTAAAAATTCTGAAAAAAAAATTCGTATAAAAATTTGTTTTCCAACTTCAGGAAAAGATCCGGATGAAATTTTTAGAACTAATCCTGTTGAATGGGAAGAAATGATTAATTTAGCTCAAAATTTTATTGATTANCTTATTAATTATTACTCAGAAATTTATCTAAAAGGACCACAAAAAGATACATATAAATTTTTAGACTTAATTCTTCCATTTATAATTGAATCTTGCGATGAAACACAACAATCTTTTTATCTTGCAAAAATATCGAAAGTTACTGATCTTAGTTATGATTTATTGAAATCTGAATCCTCTAATCTTAGTAAATCTAAATATAGAAAAAATATCAAAACTATAAAAGATGAAGACAGAATAAGAAGAGTAATATTCAATCCAGAAAAAGCTCAAGAAAAACATTTCTTAGCGATCTTAATTGATTCAAATGAATTATTTGAAAATGTAAAAGATGTAGAAGATGTGTACTTTTCAGATTTGCACTATAGGTCAGTTTTTAAGCTGTGGAAAAAATCACAAGAAGTAATTGATAGAAAAACACTATCGGAAGACCTTATTTTTATTTATGATGAAATAGAAGATTATTTAAAAAATGATTTTGTAGTTGACCCTGACTTAAGTAAAGATATTGAGCTTGAAAATGTTAAAAATAGACTGGCTATTGATTTTCAAAAACGAAGACTCAATGAGGCTGAAATGCGCTTACTAGAACTTGAAAATAATGAACAAAAAGATGATAACGCAATTACATCTATAATGGATGAACTTGTTAAGATAACTGAAAATATAAAAGAACTAGAAAGGAGCGAGGTAACTTGAAACAAGATACTAGCGACAATGATAATTTAAATGATAATCTCTATATTGATAATGTAGATGATAATGCAGGAATTGATAAGGTGTTAATTTCTAGCTCTAGCTCTTCGAGCTTAGATGACGAAGAAGATTTGTCATCAGGTCCTTCGGGCGATACTTATGCTCAAAATGATGATCTTATGAATATTTTATCTAAGGGTAAGAAAGAGTTTAAGGATACATATGAAGACCCTATAAGGATGTACTTAAAAGAAATTGGAGATGTTAAGCTTTTATCTCGAAAAGACGAAGAAGTTTTAGCTCGTACAATTGATTTGAAGCTTAAGTATAAAAATATGCACGATGAACTTGAAGAAACTAGTGCAGAATTAATCAATTCTACAGACTTAATTAAACAAATTTTCCAATCTATTGTTTCTTTGAAACCAATTTTAGAATCTATAGGAAAATTTTATGGAGTTACAAAAGCAGATTCTGTTTCATTGAGTTATTTGGCATCTAAAGAGTCAGAAATAAGTAAAATACATGGAGTGTATTCAGAAGACTTAATNAATTATGTTGCAGATGTAAATAATATTTCGAATGATGAAGTAACTACTAAAGTTAAGGAGATTTCTGATTTACTGGGATTGATACCTCCAGATCTAACAGAGTTATTAGAAGATGATTTTACAAATTCTAACTTAAAAAATGTATTGAAAAATAAAGATTTTATGGACCAAATAAATATGTATAAGATGATAATTGATAGTCATTTTAATCAAATTCTTTCTAGGTCTGATTTGGCTCAAAACCACTTAGCTGAAGCAAACCTAAGGCTAGTTGTTTCCATAGCAAAAAAATATATAGGTAGAGGGTTAACGCTTCTAGATCTTGTACAAGAAGGAAATATAGGATTAATTAGAGCTGTGGAAAAATTTGATTATAGAAAAGGATTTAAGTTTTCAACCTATGCAACTTGGTGGATAAGGCAGTCTATAACAAGAGCTGTAGCAGATCAATCTAGAACAATCAGAATACCTGTACATATGGTAGAGCAAATAAATAAAATACTTAGAGTTTCTAGAAGGTTAGTTCAGGAAAAAGGAGTTGAGCCTACTTCTGATGATATAGCTAAAGAACTTGATATGGATACAGACAAAGTAAATGAGATATTAAAAGCATCCCAAGATCCTATTTCACTAGAAGCNCCTATTGGAGAAGAGCAGGACTTAAACTTATCTGATCTTATAGAAGATCAGAATGCAGAATCTCCTCAAAATTCTGCATCAAAAAATTTACTTAAATCTCAAATTATGGAAGTATTAGAAACCCTTTCTCCTAGAGAAAGGCAAGTTATTGAATATAGATTTGGGATAAATGANAGCAGGCCAAGAACACTTGAAGAAGTTGGTCAAACCTTCGGTGTAACCAGGGAAAGAATTAGGCAAATAGAAGCTAAGGCATTGAGGAAACTAAGGCACCCAACNAGATCTCTGACATTAAGAGACTACCTTGACTTTTAGTGTTTAGTTAATAACTAAATACTAAAAGATTTGATTTTATACTAATATTCTTATATATTTTAAATATAGAATTAAGTATAGGATTTGTTTTTGTCATTATCTGAATTAGTAGACTACTTGATGATAGCTTTTTTAGCTGTTTTCTCATTCTTTGGTATATTTCTTACAATATTTTTAATTTTTTTGATTAGAAAAATTAATCAGATTAAGGTTCAGTTTGAAAATGCTAATGAAAAGATAGTTTCATTTAAAGAGTCAATTAATGTAATAAGTAAGTCTGTTGATATATTTAAATCAATATTNAATAAACCTAAAAGTAATAATAAAGAATAGGAAAGAATTATGTCTTCAGAGGACTCTTTTTATAAAGGTTTTTTTTATGGAGCTACGTTGGGTTTCATTGCTGGCATAATATATGCTCCTAAAACCGGTAATGAAACGAGAGAAATATTAGGAGAAAACATCAAGGATTGGAAAATTAAGGCTAACGACCTGGTGGATTCTGCTAAAGAAAGATTGAATAATGCAGTACAAGAGGGTGTTGAAGAATCTAAAAGATCTAGACAAGACTTGTACGATGAATAGGATTATTTAGGATAAGATCCAAGAACTTTTAGTAAAGATGTTATTTTTGATAATTCATCTAGAGCATCCGAGATCAAACTATCTTCTACGTGTCCGTCAAAATCAATAATAAATATATAATTACCTATTTCGTTTCCCTTGGGCCTACTTTCTATTTTTGCAAGATTAATATCTCTTTTAGCAAAGCATTCCAATGCTTTCAATAATAGACCAGCTTCATCAGAAATTTTAAAATCAAAAGCTATAGATGTTTTATCATTTCCTGTACTATTATTGGGGTTGTTTGATAGTACTACAAATCTAGTTATATTATTTTTGTAATCTTGTATTCCTTTGACCGCAATATTACACTTATTTATTTCAGCAGATCTTGAATTTCCAATTGCTGCAACATTATTATTTAGGTTTTTTAAGTCTGAAACTGCTTCAGCTGTCGAAGGATATTCTGTTAATTTAATATTTTTTTTGAGATTTTTTTTAATCCAAAGATTACANTGATTGATGGCTTCAGGTTTACTTATTATTTCATCGATGGCTTTTAAATCAATCAATTCCATTTTAGTTATTAGGCAGGCTTCTATAGGAAGCAATATTTCTTTATTTATATATAAATTATTAGATTTTATTAGATAGTCAATCGTTTCTAATATTGTTCCAACTCTAGAATTCTCTAAAGGAACAATTCCTTCTATTTCTTCTGATGTTTCTACTTTTTCCAAAACATCATAAATAGTTTTTTCTGCTACCAGCAATAATTCGTTGTGATTTGTATAAATCAATGCAGCTTCTTCACTATAAGTACCTTTTGGGCCAAGATAACTTAATTTTTTGTTTGTATTATTCATTATTTTTATAAATTATAGTGCTTTGAATTATTATTTTATCAAGAGGGTTTAATGTATTACTTAAGTTATGTGATATTGAACCTGAAGAAGATATGATAGCTATAACTTCTGATTCTTTACTTAAGTCTATATCATTAAGAGTTTTTCCAATTAAGTTGGAATCATTACCTACGGAAATAACCCTTATTTCAGTATGATTGTCTGTGTTTGTATAAATTAGTTGGTCAAACTTATTTGCTATAAAAGAATTTAGAGTATCACTTATTATTTCATCATATTCAAGCGCAAAATCAAAATCCTCTCCTGAAAAATTCTTTTTATTAGAAATTTTATTTACAAGACATATAGAAATAATTTCATTATTCAAATGCTTAGCTAGCTTAATAGACAAAAAGTTAATTTCATCTTCCATATTTGATGCAACAAAAAAGTTTGCTCTTTCAATTCCAGCTTCAATTAGAGTACTTTTATTNTAAGAACTTCCTAAAACGGTAACAAATCCAATATCTTTCTCTATCTCTTCTGCCTTATTTTTATCCAAGCCAATGAATGTTATTTCATTACCATCTGAAATAAACTTTTTTGCAAGATTGATAGTTATGTTATTCATACCAGAAATAATAATATACATAATTTTATTCCTTTACCAAATATGAGAAATCGTAATTTTCTAAATCTAAATACGTTATAACTGAATAATTTTTTTCTTTATACATTTCATATATATCTTTATCATTTAAGTACATAATAATTTTTTTATTTGGTTCATTATTAATTATTTTTTCATAAGAAAAAGAGTTAAAAGGATCAGATTCACTAAGTAAGAAGATAACATCTGAAGATTTAGATATTTTTTCAACTTGATCTTCTAGTATGTTTTGTTTAAGAATATTTATGCTTTTATTAGATTTATATTTATTTTCAAAGTTATAATCATTTTTTTCTGAAAAAACTTTTATGNTATCCGAATAATTTATAATTTTTTCAATTACATATTCTGTAATGTAAGATATTCCTAGGATTGATATATTCATAACATTATACTTTTAAGAGTTGTATTGTATCTGCTTCAGAATATTTGTTTATATATTCATATTTATAACTTGAGTCATTTTTATTTCTTTTATAGAAAATCATATTTATCCCTAATCTTTTAGATTCTTTTACAATGCCCACTCCAGCATTTCTTGATTGCATAAGAATAAAATTTTCAGTATTCAAGTCGTAGTTTATTTTTTTCTTTTGTAAATATTTATTAGCTTCACTTAATACTTTTTCACCAATACTTATTTCACTACCTATTTCGTGATCTATTTCATATTTTACAGGTATTTCAATAACATACAAAAAATAAACATTAGATGAATATTCTCTTATAAAAGGNACTATGCAATCTAGAATTTCCTCATTTTTGTCTTTATCTAGAAGTAGAATTATTTTTTTTTGATTCATAACTAAAGTAGTTTATTAATACTATTATTGTTGCCAATTATGGATAATTCATCATTTTCAGATAAAACTTCATCCGATGATGGATAAAGTATTAATGAATCTCCTCTTTTAATTGATACTACAGTTAATTTTTGTGAACCTGGTTTATTCTCAAAACCTGCCTCTGATAAACTAAATCCTATCAGTCTGTCAGGAACAATCATTTTACTAATTCCTAAGTTTGTGGATAGCTCTAAATAGTCCTCTACAATAGGTGTAAATAAAGTATTCGCAAGCCTATCCCCCATTTCTTCTTCTGCGAAAATCACTCTATCGCACCCAAGCCTACTNAATGTGCTTTCATGAAGAGTAGAAGAAGCCCTTGCAATAACAGTATTTAAACTTAAAGTTTTTAGTAGAACTGTAACCATTACAGAAACTTCAATATTTGAACCAATCGCAACTACCCCAACATCAAAATCTTGTACACCAAGTTCTCTTAAGGCTGTTTCTGATGAAGCATCAGCAGTAACGGGATAAGTAACTTGCCCTATCATAGATTGAACCTTCTCTTCGTCATTATCAATAGCCATTACATCATATCCAAGTTGATACATTTTACTAGCAAAACTTGTTCCGAATCGTCCTAATCCTATTACAACAACTTGAGGTTTTAATTTCATTAACCTATCCTAACTATTTCGTATGCAGGCTTAGCATTTTCTTTATTCCTTTTTCCAACGAACATAATTGCCAATAACATTGGGCCAAACCTTCCGACTATCATTAAAAACGACATAAGTACTTTTGAGAAGTCATTTAAGCTTCCAGTTATTCCAGTAGTTAATCCAACATTTCCAAATGCACTTACACATTCAAAAAGTAACTCTCTAAATATGGTATCAGGTTCAAAAGATGAAATAATAATAAAAGAAAATATTATTAGAAATATAGAAAAAATAAAAATAATTAATGCCCTCCTAGTTATATCTCTACTTATAGTTCTCTTAAAAATTGTAACTTCCTCTTTTCCAAAAATAGTAGCTATTAATGAAATTACAATTATTGATAAAGTTCCAATTTTTATACCTCCAGCTACTGATAATGAACTTCCACCAACGAACATTAAGGCTAAAGTTGATATGGTTGTACTGTTGTGAATCAAGTTATAGTCAATTAGTGAAAACCCTGCTGTTCTTGTAATACTATGAAAAATCGAATAGATAACTTTTTCTTTAATATTATCTTCTGCAATAGTTTCAANATTTGTCCACTCAGAAAATAAAAATTGAACTGATCCAATGACCATAATAAGTATAGTTCCTAACAAAATCACCTTAAAATTTAAGGTGAAGAAAATCTCTTTATATTTTGATTGAAGAAAAAGTTTTGTATTTGCAAATAATTCTAAAATGAAAGGATATCCTATGCTTCCTAAAAGAATTAAAATCATAGTGATATTCAAAAGGTTACTATTTGTTTTTATTTCTCCTATACTTCCTCCATTACTATCACTTAAAATATCAAATCCTGATCCATTATAAGCGGAAATAGAATGGAATATTGCATTAAATAAAGTGTCATAATTATTTCCTAAATTTTTTCCTTGCCAAAGAAAATATATTATTATGAANCCAATTATTTGAAAAATTACACTCATTATAAATATGTTAATCACAAGTCTAATAGAACTTCCTGGAGCTATCTTAGAAGGAGTTGCATCTGAAAGACTTTCATTGATAAGAATTTTTTGTTCAAGATTTAACCTTCTCCCAAAAAAAATATAAATAATAAATCCAGCTCCCATCATAAACCCTAATCCTCCAATAAAAGACAAAATCATGATTACAGAAAGTCCGAATGTACTCCATGTATCCTCAGATTGAAAAGGAGTTAATCCAGTGACAGTTACAGCAGATGTTGCTACAAAAAAGCTGTCAACTAAAGATACATTTTCTGAATTTTTACTTGAGAAAGGTAAAAAAAGTAAAAATGTTCCTAAAAGAATAAATAAAATCAAACCATATAAAATTATTAATGGTGAATTTATACCTCGTCCAGACCTTTTTCTAGATTCTATTTTTATTATTTCAGGAGAAAGTTCTAATGATCTTTTGATTTTGTGGGTTATATTACCGTCTGTGTTAATATTTTTATTTTGATTCATTGAGAAAATAATTTTTATTTATTCATATATAGATTATACTTGTATCACACGATTAAGTTTTTAATATATTTTTATGTCTATGCACTCACTTGAAATAGTCCCTAAGCAATTAGATAGATTGAAATTTTTGCCAATTAATAAATTTGAAGATGTTTTTGTTGCATTTATTCCTGGAGATAATTATCTAAATATAATTAATGCTTGTAAATCACTTCTAGAATCAGGCTATAATCCTATACCTCATATCCCTGCAAGAACTNTAGCTAGCAAAGAGCAACTAGAAGATTTTTTATTTCAATTATCTTCTTTAGGAGTAAAAGATATTTTAGTTATTGGAGGAAGCCCTAAGAAACAAGAAGGTCCTTTTTCTGAAAGTATGGATCTTTTTCAAACNGGTCTTTTTTCTAAGTATGTATTTACAATTAATATTGCAGGACATCCAGAAGGCAATCCTGATGATTCAGAATCAGATTTAAATCTTATTGAAAAATCTAAATGGCTCTTCGAAAACAAATTAAATTTTTCTATAGTAACTCAATGGACCTTAGATGTTGAAAAAACTAATAGATGGATTCATGAAATTAAAAATAAGTTAATTCAAGATATTGATCAAGACATAAAAATAAAAATTGGAATAGCTGGGCCTGCTAAACTTACTACGCTGATTAATTATGCAAAGATTTGTGGAGTTTCTGCTACAGCATTAATTGTGAGAAATAAAAAATTTGGACTTACAAAGCTTGTTAAACATAATCCAACTGAAATCATTAATGGTTTAAAAAATTATGATCAATTACATTTTTTCCCTTTTGGAGGAATAAAAGAGCTCTCAGGCTGGATGGAAAAATAGAAGGGTATTATGGAAAATTTTAAAATTATTGGAGAAAATATTCACACCACNAGATCAATAAAATTAGGTGGAATTAGAACTCAAAAAATCGATGAAAAAGATGTAATTACTTATAGAAAAAAAGGTGATAATTTTTCTGTAATGGATATTCCAGAGCATTTTGAAAAGACACAGCCTTATAAACAAGGTCAATTAAAGCATTTTATGATAGCAATATGGCATGGCATGCACGGTAATAATTCCCAAGGAATAGATTATATTAAATGGGAAATTGATAGGCAGATCTTAAATTCTGCATCTTATTTAGATATAAATGTCGATGAATACAGCTATAAACTTGAAGANCAAATAGTAGCTATGAAATGGCTTGTGAATATCATCAAAGATCTTTCATCCATACCTGTATCCATTGATTCTTCAAATCCTGAAATTATTAAGGCTGGATTAGAGGAATATGACAATCATATGAGGCCTATGGTTAACTCATTATCATTAGAGAGAAAAGATCTAATAGATACGATAGTTAATTACGATGCACAAGTTGTTGTGAGTGCTGCTAGCGAAAGCAGTATGCCTGAAGATGCTAATGAAAGATTAGATAATCTTCATACCTTAGTAAATTTTTCACTCGATAGAGGATTGGAAATTGAAGACTTATTTATTGATCCGTTAATTTTTCCTATTTCAGTTTCTTCNGCTTATGGTAAAGATGCTTTAGATGCAATTTCTTTGATAAAGGATAAATGGCCACAGGTAAATATAACAGGCGGAATGAGCAATGTTTCTTTTGGTCTTCCAAAAAGAAGAATAGTAAACGATGTTTTCATAAGTTTAGCCATAGATAGTGGAGCAAACTCAGGAATCATTAATCCTGTAGAATCTAAAATAGATAGAATTTTAAATATAGACAAAAATAGTGAGGCATTTTCGATCACAAAAGATATGTTGGAAGGTAGAGATGAATTCTGTGTCAACTATCTCTCGGCATACAGAGAAAATAGAATCTAGATGTATATAGTCCGTTTTTTTATTTGGCTGTTTTCTCTAATAGCCGATATTACCAATGAATTTATTGATAAAAATGTACCTCTNTTGAGTGCAGCAATATCCTTTTATGCTTTTTTCTCTATATTTCCCCTCTTATTAGCAATTATTATGGTGTTTTCTATATTTCTAGGAATTCCAGATTTTGAGAAAACCATTCTAGATTCCCTTAAGAATCTTATTCCAATTTTTGATGAACAAGATGATGAATTCTTAATGGGATTTTTTGATAGCTTAACATCTAATAGATTGGCCACAAGTACAGTTGCTGCAATAGGACTTATTTTCGCATCAAGTGCAGTTTTTGGTAGTATCAGAAAAAGTATTAATTTTATTTGGGAAATTGATAAAAAAAGAAGCTTTTTTCAAGAACGAATAATAGATTTTACATTACTTTTTGTAGCTTCATCTTTACTTCTTATATCTTTTATTTTGACTACAGGATTGAGTTTCCTAAGCGAATTGATTCAAATTAATTTTCCTGATTCTCCATATATAGATCCAAATATTTGGAATAGATTAGCCCTATTAGTTCCTCCTCTGCTTACATTTTCTGTATTTGCTATATGCTTTTGGTGGTTACCTAATATTAAATTAAATTTTTTACATATTCTTCCAGTAGCTATTTTAGCTACTTTAGCAGAGGAAATAAATAAAATGGTTTTTATTCTTTATCTTAGGAACTATAGCGGAGTATCAGGTTCTATTTATGGCGGAGTAAGTGCAATTATAGTATTCATGGCTTTCATCTATATTTCTTCTATAATTTTATTAATTGGAGCCCAAGTATGTGCAAGATTCACTATATATTTGAACATCAGAAAACAAAATCATCAAAATAAAATTTTAGAGTCTAGTATAGAAAGATTAGATTAAATTTTTTCGATTTGAAGGTTTACTGATAAATCATCAGAAATCTTAATTAAATTACCCTTTACTTCACAAAATTCTATTTTTTCAGCAAGTGAGTTATTTGAAATATATTCACCATGCCTAGAAACTGTTTCTTGAACTATATTAGCCCCATAAATTTTTATATTTATATTATCTGAGATGTCTAAATTTTCATCTTTTCTTTTATTTTGAACAGCTCTTAGAATATCTCTTGCAATTCCCTCAATTTTCAAATCTTTATCAATATCTATGTTTAGAGATATAACAATTTTTCCATCATTTATTTCTCTAGTTTCTGTTCCGGGATTTGATTCTTTTTCTAAGAAGTATTCATCTTCTTTAAGAACAATATCTAAAATATCAATAGTTTTATCAGTATTCATTTTCCAATTATAATTGTTTGCAGCTTCCATATATTTTCTAGTATTCTTACCCAATTGAGGACCCATTTTTCTTAAATTAATTTTTATTTTATTTCTGTATAAAGAATCAGAATTTTCATCAAGAATCATATTTTTGGCATTTACCTCTTCTAAAATATAATTTTCAAAATCTTTTAACCACCCAATATTATCTCCTGCAATGATTATTTCCTTAAGAGGCTGCCTTACTCTAATATTATTTGTTTTTCTAATTCCTAAACCAGCAGATGAAACATCTCTTACCAAATCCATTTGTTCTAAAAATTTACTATCATTAGGGAAATTATCAGATTTAGGCCAATCACACAGATGAACACTTTCTAAGGAAGTCAATTTAGTATATATTTCTTCCGAAATTAGAGGCATCAAAGGAGATAGAACCTTAGTAGTATTTAACAAGATTGTGTATAAAGTATCATACGCATTTCTAGAATCAGTATCATCAGCATGTTTCCAAAATCTAGGTCTACTTCTTCTTATATACCAATTATTAATCGCATCAATAAAGTTTGGTACGGCTTGGCAGGCAGATGAGATGTCATATTTTGACAAATTTGTCTCAATATTTTCTACTAATTCTTTTGTCTTTAGGAGAGCATAAATATCTAACGGATTTTTTGATTTGTAATTTTCCTTTGCAGAAATATTTTCTGCATTTGCATAAAGGCAGAAAAAATAAAAAGCATTCCATAATGGAGTTATGATTAATCTCTGAGCATCAGAAATGCCTTTCCCTTCCATATCCATTTGTAAATTTTGGCCTTTTAAGACAGGCGAAGATGACAAAAACCATCGTAATGAATCAGCTCCATATTTATCCCAAATCATTTCTGGTTCAGGGTAATTTCTTAATTTTTTAGAAAGTTTTACACCATTTGAATCTAGTACGATCCCATGACAAATACAATTCTTAAAAGGAGGCTTATCAAATATTGCTGTACTCAGCACCATCATCGTGTAAAACCATCCTCTAGTTTGTCCTATGTATTCTACGATAAAATCTGCTGGAAAATGTGATTCAAACCAATTTTTATTTTCAAAGGGATAATGTACTTGAGCAAAAGGCATTGATCCAGATTCAAACCAACAATCAAAAACTTCTGTTACTCTAACCATTTGGCTTTTACCTGTAGGGTCGTCAGGGTTTGGTCTTATCAATTTATCTATATGAGGTCTATGTAAATTTTCAGGTCTGACACCAAAGTCTTTTTCTAATTCATCTAAACTCCCGTATACGTCAATTCTAGGATATTTAGGATCATTTGATTTCCAAACAGGAATTGGGGTGCCCCAAAATCTATTTCTACTAATTGACCAATCTCTTGCTCCTGCAAGCCATTTACCAAAAGTTCCATCTTTTATGTGATCTGGAGTCCAAGAAATATCTTGGTTTAGTTCAACCATTCTATCTTTAAATGATGATACTTCTACGTACCATGAATTAACAGATTTATAAATAAGAGGCTCATCTGTTCGCCAACAATGAGGATAATTATGAAGATAATTTTGTTTTTTTATTATAATATTTTTGTTTTTAAGGTCGGAAATAATTTTTTCATTAGCTTCAAAAACTAATAAATTTTCATAATCCTTAACTTCCTTGGTAAATCTACCTTGGTCATCAACTGGGCATACGATGGGGATACCATTTTCTTCACAAACTAATTGATCATCTTCTCCAAAGCCAGGCGCCATATGAACTATTCCAGTTCCTTCTTCAGTATTAACAAAATCAGCTTCAAGTACTCTAAATGCATTTTTGGTCCCAATAAAATAATCAAATAAAGGAAAATATTTAGTTCCTATAATATTTTCTCCTTTAATAACTTTTATTGTTTTTGAGTCTTCTAAAACATCTTTGAAATTTTCTAAAACAGATGAAGCGATTATAAGGTTTTCATTATTTAAGTTTATTATCGAGTAATCTATATCTTTTCCTACAGCACAAGCTAAGTTAGAAGGTAAAGTCCAAGGAGTTGTTGTCCAAGCAAGCAAATACGACTTGTTATCATTCCCAAAATCTACATCAGTTGCATCTATTTCAAATTTTACAGTTACAGCAGGATCCTTCCTTTCTCTGTAAGAATCATCTAATCTTGTTTCAAAGTTAGATAAAGGAGTTTCTGCTTTCCAAGAGTATGGCATTACTCTATCTTTTTCATAAACCAAACCTTTATTCCAAAGTTGTTTAAAGGCCCACATTACAGATTCCATGTAATCTAGGTCCATAGTTTTATAATCATTCTCAAAATCTACCCATCTTGCCTGTCTTCCTACAGTAACTTCCCATTCCTTTGTATATTTCATTACTGATTCTTGGCAATGATTATTGAATTTTTCAACTCCAAATTCTTGAATTTGTTTTCTACCAGTTATGCCAAGTTCTTTTTCTGATTCCATTTCAGCTGGTAAACCGTGGCAATCCCATCCAAAAACTCTATCAACTTTAGATCCTTTCATTGTTTGAAATCTTGGAATAATATCCTTTACAAATCCAGTTAATATATGCCCATAATGTGGGAGACCATTCGCAAATGGAGGACCGTCATAAAATACAAATTCATTNCTTCCATCTCTATTTGAAATAGACTTCTCAAATGTTTTTTCTTTATCCCATTTTTTGAGAATAGATTCTTCTACTCTTGGAAAATTTATAGAAGGATCTATTTCTGGATAGTATTTTTTTTTATTTTTTTTCATATTTTCTAATTTTACATTTGAAGTATATTTTTTTGACTATAAATTATAAGCAGATATAGGATTATGCGAAAAAATATGACTTTTTTCTTCAATATTGAGATAATCTGTTTCGGATAAACATCTTTTCATATCTATTAGAGGAAAGTCAGTTGCAAAAAGGATTTTATTAATTGAGGAAGAATTTATAGCATTTCTATAAATATTCTTATGGTATAAAAAAGGTTGTGCAGAACTATCATAAAAAACATTTTTTAATACTTTTTTTACCTCAGGCATATGTTCATAAAATACTAAACCTCCTCCAAAATGAGAAAAAATAAATTTATTATCTGGGTGATTCTGTACTAATTCATATAATTTTTTTGGATCATTTGTCCCCTTGCCGTTATATCTATGCCCTATGGGCTCTGATCCGTGTATAAGAACAGGTAAGTTATTCTCTAAGGCTATGTTTAATATATTTTTAAATATAAAATTTTTTTCTAATAAACTATTATATTCAATATGCAATTCACCAATTCCCTTAATACCTTTTGATATACATTTAAGTAGTTCTTCTTCTGAAAATTTAGAATTTATGTCTAATGAACAAAGAGGTATTAAACTGCCTTGATACTTTTTACTTGCTTCTATCAAGTAATCATTTATTAATTGAGCTAGCCCAGGATCTTTCCATCCAAAACCAGCAATAACAGATTTATTTATATTATATTTTTTCATATTTATTATTAGATCATCTTCTGTAATAACATTAGTGTTTTCATCAAACAATTCATTAAATAATAAATCTATTTTTTTGTATTTTTCTAAATTTGAAGAAACTTCAGTCGGTAGTATATGAGTAAGTGAATCTATAATCATTTTTTTATTCTATAATTTAATTAATATGATAAACAGCATTGATAAAAGTAAATTTGGAAAAGTTTATGTTCTTAAGACGTCACCAAATTATATAATTGGTGATTATGCAAGATTACTTTCATTGTCTGGTATAAGTGATAATTTTGATTTAGAGAAAAAAACTCTATTAAAAGCAAATATTTCTTGGCAGCATTATTTTCCTGCTTGTTCTACAGCTCCATGGCAATTAGATGGAGTAATACGTGGCCTTAAAAGTTTAAAATTTAAAGATTTAGAAATTGCACATAATGGTACAGTAGTTGTTAATGCACATGAAGGCAAAAAAAATAATGGTTACTTAAGTATAGAAAAAAACTTAAATATAAAAAGTACAGTATTAGATGACCCTGGGCAAGATTGGATTCATTACAAACCAAAACAAAAAATGATTGTTTTAGATAATATTTATCCAGATGGAATAAATATTCCTAAAAAATTACTTGGAACAAATATAATACATTTGCCTACTGTAAAAACTCATGTTTTTACAACCATAACAGGAGCTATGAAAAATGCTTTTGGAGGACTTCTTCATCAAAACAGACATTGGGCACATGCTGACATACATAATACTCTTGTAGATCTACTAAGAATTCAATATGAAATACACGATAATATTTTTGCAGTAATGGATGGAACTTTTGCAGGAAATGGACCAGGCCCTAGAGCTATGTCATTCCAAGTTAAAAATTATATTTTAGCTTCTTATGACCAGGTTGCAATAGATTCAATTTCAGCAAAATTAATGGGATTTGATCCTATGAGTATTCCTAAACTTAGAATTGCTCATGAAAATGGATTAGGAATAGCCAATACTTCAGAGATTAAGATAATAGGAGATTCAGTCACAGGACAAAATTGGAATTTTTCAAAAAATAAAAACACATTTGCTAGTAGGATCCAAAAAATGATTTATTGGGGTCCATTTAAGCCTCTAGAAAAACTTTTATTAAGAACTCCTTTGGTTCATTTAGCATATTTTGCTTCGAATTTATATCATAATTCTTTTTGGTTGAGATTTATAGGGAAATACAGAGTAAGAAATGCGTTCAAAACCCATTGGGGAAAGTTATTAAATAACTATAAAATTATCAAACCTTAGTGTATATTTTCTAAACAATAGTTGTAAGCACTTAAGGCTGAAATTGCTCCTTGAGACGCAGCTGTAATTGTTTGTTTTAGATTAGAACCATTAGTTAGATCTCCGGCCGCATAGAGACCATCTACATTTGTTTTTTGATCCTTGTCAACTATTACTTCATTAGATTCTTTATCTAAATGTATTCCTAAAGATAAAGGGATTTCTATCCTGGGATCAGCACCGGCTTCAATCATCAAGCCATCAACAATAAACTCATTTTCACCTTTATATTCTTTTTCTAATTTAATTTTTTGTAGACCTCCAAAATCTGATCCAATAAGTTCGCTGACTTTGTTATTTAGAATAACTTCAACGTTCTTAGTCTTCTTTAGCGTTTCAAGTAGTATTGGTTCAGGCCTCCAAAGCTTTTCCCCTCTATATATCAAAAAAACTTTTTTAGAGTACTTACCTATTAAAATAGCTCCTTCTACAGCAGCATTTCCTCCACCAACAACAATTGCAAGATTTTTATTTTTATATAGTGGAGCATCACAAGTAGAACAATATGAAACACCTTTTCCGGTCCACTCTTCTTCGTTTTTTAAACCAAGTCTTCTTCTTTCTCTACCAATTGCTAAAATGACTGTTTTTGCATCAATCATCTGTCCATTATTTAGTTCACATAAAAAACTATTTTTGTTTTTTGTAATAGACTTTAGATTTTCTTCGATAATAGGGACTTCAAGATCAGTTACTTGTTTTTTAAACTCAAGCATAAGATCAAATCCGTCTATTTCTATGTTTCCTGGATAATTTTCAATTAATCCTCCAATAGCAGTTTCACCACCAAAATCCTGTCCAGCAATGGCAGTTTTCATTTGGTATCTTGCTGCATAAAGCCCAGCAGCAAAACCAGCTGCACCTTGTCCTGCTATCAATACATCTAAATTTAAGTTCTTGGATTGAGTCATTTAATAATTCTTTGAAAATTTTAATTTATATAAATAATGATAATAATTTTTAATTTTTGACACAATTCTTTTTTGTACTATATTTGTTGGCATTTTGAAAAGATAAATAAGATTTAAATTTTTCTAAATACCGCAGTATATAATTATCTTTATCAAAATGATCTGATTATGTTAAATAAAATTAGTTGGTTTATAGGTTTTTTGTTTTTAATTATGACAATTAGCATACCTATATTAAACATTTTTAAGTAGTTATAAAATTATTCTATTCACTAATCTAAATTTACACTAAAAAAAACAAATCCATATCATTACGCATTTATATATAGAGTCATCTTAGTCAATATTGTTATAATATTGTCTCTATAACTAATATTTAATTTTGTTAATCAGTAGGAGTTTATTATGGGAAATGAAATTAATCGTATAAAGGGTGGAGACATTTGTTCCCCTAAGGGCTTTACTGCTGGATCTATTTTTGCAGGTATTAAGTCTCCTGGTCAAGATAAGAAAGATATCGGTATTATTTTTTCAGAAACTGAATGTGTGAGTGCTGGGACATTTACTCAAAACTCTGTTGTATCTCCTTCAGTTACTTGGACAAAGCAAACTCTTAAAGATAATAAATTACAGGCTGTAGTAGTAAACTCTGGCTGTGCAAATTGTGCTGTTGGAGATCAAGGCTTTATTGATGCAAAAGAAACTGCTGAAATAGCATCAAAATCATTATCTATAAGTATAGATTCTATCGCTGTTGCTTCTACTGGAATTATTGGAGTTGAACTGCCAATGGCTTTAATGAGGAAATTTATACCTAAAATAGAACTTTCTACTAAAGATGGAGCTGGTTTTGCTAGATCAATTCTTACTACTGATAAAAGAACAAAAGAAATAGCAGTATCATTCGATTTAGGTGGTACTGAGGTTACAGTTGCAGGTGTTGCAAAAGGATCTGGAATGATTCATCCCAATATGGCAACTATGCTTTCATTTATAACATCAGATGTTTCAATTGATTCCAATATTTTGAAGGAAGCTTTATCCGAATCAGTGAATAATTCATTCAATCAAATAAGTGTAGATGGAGACCAATCCACAAATGATACTGTTCTGATAATGGCGAATGGGAAAGCAGGTAATAAAAAGATCACCAATATCGAAGATTCTAAAAGATTTATAAATGCATTAGATGAAGTGTGTATTTTCTTAGCAAAAGAAATAGCAAAAGATGGTGAAGGTAATACTCGTCTTATTGAAGCATCTGTCAAAGGGGCTAAAACTCTTAATGATGCAAGAAAAGCTACAAAGTATATTGTGTCTTCTAATTTAGTTAAGACTGCAGTATATGGGCGTGATCCAAATTGGGGGAGGATAATGATGGCAGTTGGAGCATCTCAGATAGAGTTAGACGAATCTAAGATTGAAATCTTTGTAAATGATATACAGATAGTAGCTGATGGAATAGCTACTCCTTATAATCATCAAAGTGTAGTTATTGCAATGAATCAGCCCACCATAAGATTGACTGTTAATTTAAATATTGGTGAAGAATCTGCAAAAGCATGGGGAAGTGAACTAACTGAAGAGTATGTTGTATTTAACTCAGCTTATACTACATAATTTTTTATTATGACTAAATCATCAAATGTAACAGTAATAAAAATCGGTGGATCAACTTTAGGTGAGACTGATAGTACCTTCAAAGATATAATTTCTTTACATAAAAAAGGATGGAAAATTATAATTGTCCATGGAGGGGGTAAGGAGATTTCCTCTTGGATAAATAAGCAGGGTATCGAACCTAATTTTGTTGAAGGATTACGGGTAACAGATCAAAAAACATTGGATGTTGCAGTCGCAGTGCTTGCTGGTAAGGTAAATTCTGAGATTGTTACCGAATTCCAAAATATGAATGTAAATGCTATCGGATTATCAGGATCATCTGGAATTTTAGAAGCAAAGCAATTAGATAAAAAATTAGGATTTGTAGGAGAAATCATCAACTGCAATACAGATATTTTAATAAATCTTCTAGATAATGGATTTCTTCCAGTAATTTCTCCACTTGCCATTTCAATTGACATTAAAAATCAGATTTATAATACTAATGCTGATACTGCAGCTGGTGTTATAGCAAAAGAAATTAAGGCTGAAAGTATAATTTTTCAAACTGATGTCCCTGGGGTATTAGATTCAAATAAAAGAGTTATTCCTCAGATGACTAAAGGTCAAGCTAATGACCTAATTGAAACAGGAATTGCTCAAGGAGGTATGATTCCAAAGATAAGAGCATGCATTAATGCATTAGAATATGTTAATACAGGAAGAATTATAGATGGAAGAGAATCTGGGGCATTACTGTCCGCATTCACTAATGAAAATATAGGTACGAGAATAATATAAAGAATTTTTTTGGAGAGAATTATGACATCAACACAAGATTATAAAGATTTGGAAAAAAAATATTACATGCAGGTTGTTAATAGGATGCCTCCAGTATTAGTTGAAGGAGAGGGGACTGTTGTAAGAGACAATGATGGTAAAGAATATTTAGATTTCACAGCTGGCTGGGCTGTATTAAATCTAGGTCATTCGCATGAATCTGTAACTCAAGCTATAAAAGATCAAGCTGGAAAAATTTTGCAAATGAGTAATCTTTATTACACTACGCCACAATTATCATTAGCTGAGACAATTGTAGAAAATTCAGCACTTGATAGAGTATTTTTTTGTAATTCAGGCGCTGAAGCTAATGAAGGTGCAACTAAACTTGCACGAAAATGGGGTAAAAAAGAATTAAATGGTGCTTTTGAAATAATCACTACATTAAATTCTTTTCATGGTAGAACTCAGGCTATGATGGCTGCAACAGGGCAACCGCATTACCAGGAAAACTGGAGACCTCTAATGCCTGGATTTGTGAATGTTAACTATAATGACATTAGTGAAATCAAGAATGCTTATACTGAAAATACTTGCGCTGTTATGATAGAACCACTGCAGGGTGAGGGAGGAGTTAATGTTCCTCAGGAAGGTTATCTAAAGCAGGTACAGGATTTTTGTAAGTCAAAAAATATTTTATTTATTCTTGATGAAGTTCAAACTGGAATGGGACGCCTAGGGACATTATTTGGTTACCAAAGATTCGAAGGTGTTGAACCTGATGTAATGACACTTGCTAAAGCATTAGGATCTGGAGCCCCATTAGGAGCTTTTTGTTCAAAAGAATTCTGTTCTGTTTTGGAACCTGGAGATCATGGATCTACTTTTGGAGGGAATGCATTAACCACTGCAGCCGGAGCTGCTGCCGCTAAATTTATGGTTGAAAATAATATTCCTGATCAAGCTCTTGAGTCAGGTGCTTATATGAAGAGTAAATTAACGGCTCTAATGGATAGATTTTCATTTATAACAGAAGTTAGGGGAATGGGTTTGTTAATTGGATTAGAGATGAAGGAAGATTTCTCTTCACAAATTGTTGCTGAATCTCTAAATTCTGGATTGTTATTAAACGCAGTTAGACCCAATATGATTAGATTTATGCCTCCATTAAATGTTTCTAAAGAAGAAATAGATTCTGCTATTCATATAATTGAATCTGTATTGGAAGGATTGAAATAAACATGTCTAAAGGTAAATGCATATTAGCTTACAGCGGAGGTATGGATTCAACAATTTCTGTAGTTTGGATAAAAGAAAATTATGACCTTGACGTTATTACGTTAACCGTTGATTTAGGAGCTGGTCCAGAAATTGAAGGAGTTGCTGAAAAAGCTAAAAAAGCAGGTGCTATAGATTCAGTGATTTTAGATGTGAAGGATGAATTCGTTGATGAGTATATCTTTCCTGGACTTAAGGCTGGAGCAATGTACGAAGATGTGTATGCATTGTCAACTGCATTCGCAAGACCATTGATGTCAAAAAAATTAGTAGAAACTGCAAGAAAATATGGTGCTGAATATG
This sequence comes from Chloroflexota bacterium, assembly GCA_002699165.1. Classification (GTDB taxonomy): domain Bacteria; phylum Chloroflexota; class Dehalococcoidia; order Lucifugimonadales; family Lucifugimonadaceae; genus TMED-70. Next base: position 62,968 of record PABO01000013.1, read on the forward strand.
TCTCTCACGGTTGCACTGGTAAGGGAAATGATCAAGTAAGATTTGATGCATCTATAATGACATTGGCAGGTGACGATTCTATAAAAATAATTGCTCCTGCAAGAGAATGGGGTATGACTAGAGACGAAGAAAAGGAGTATGCCAATAAGGCTGGACTACCTATCAGGGATGTTGGCAATAATAGAGTGTATTCAATAGACAGAAATTTATGGGGATTAGCAATTGAAGGAGAGGATTTAGAAGATACGTGGGAAGCTCCTCCTGAAGATGCTTTTTCATGGACTTCAAGTATAGAGAATTCTCCTGATGAATACGAAATAGTTGAAATAGGATTTGAAAAAGGAATACCTATTTCATTAAATAACAAAAATAAGTCAGGAGTAAATTTAATTGATGAATTAAATATTATTGCTGGAAATCATGGAATAGGTAGAGTCGATCATTTAGAAAATAGATTAGTAGGTATTAAGAGTAGAGAAGTTTACGAAACACCAGCTGCGGTAATTTTATATCAAGCTTTAGCTGCACTCGAAACAGCTACTTTATCTAGAGAGCAACAAAGATTAAAATCTTCTCTTTCTACAACCTTTTCAGATCTAGTTTATGATGGAAGATGGTTTACCAGTCTTAGAGAAAATATCCAAGCTTTTATGGATGATGCTCAAAAATTTACCTCTGGAAATGTAAAATTGAAACTATATAAAGGTAGTTCTACTGTTGTGGGTAGAAAATCTAGATTTTCATTATACGATTATGATATGTCTACGTACTCTACGACCGATAGCTTTAATCATGCTTCTGCTGAGGGATTTATAGATATATATTCATTACCTGCAAGAATTCAGGCAAAAAAACAAAAATACAATGATTTATAAAGTTGAATAAAGATAAAAAAAATAAAACATCATCTATCCAAGGCGGAGAAATTTTTGGTGATTTCACAAGTTCTTTTAATTCAGATATAAAAATGTTTCGAGAAGATATTGCAGTCTCAATAGCTTATTCAAAAATGCTAGAAAAAATAGACTTAATTTCTTCTTCTGAATCTAAAAGTATAATAAATGGCTTAAATGAAATCTTAAGTGAGATTGAAACTAATAAATTTAAGTGGAATAACAGTTTAGAAGATATACATCTTAATATCGAAAAAGCTTTGTATGAAAAAATTGGAAATATTGCAGGTAAATTGCATTTTGGGAGATCAAGAAATGATCAAGTTGCAACAGATGTCAGGTTATATTTTAAGAATAAAATAATAAATCTAAGAGAAGAACTATTATCTTTTTTACAGGAAATTGTTACTTTATCGGAAAAAAATATTTCTATTATTATGCCTGGCTATACTCATTTACAAAAAGGACAACCTGTTCTTCTTTCTCAATACTTAATGGCATATTTTGCTATGCTTTCAAGAGATTTAGATAGATTTGATCAATGTTATGAAAATTTAGATATTATGCCTCTTGGTTCAGGTGCATTTGCAGGTGTAACAATACCTATAGATAGAGAGTTTTTAGCAAATGAATTAGGATTCAATAAGATATCAACTAACTCAATTGATTCTGTTTCTTCTCGAGATCATATTTTAGATGTTAACTATGTATGTAGTTCAACAATGCTTAATATTTCTAGAATTTGTGAGGAATTTATACTATGGGCAACGGATGAGTTTGATTTTATAAATTTACCTGAAAAATTTACAACTGGATCTAGTATTATGCCACAAAAAAGAAATCCAGATTATCTTGAATTGATTAGAGGTAAAACTGGAGGAGTTTTAGGAAATCTTATGGGCCTAATGACAACTATTAAAGCTTTGCCACTTACCTATAATAGAGACCTACAGGAAGATCGAAATGGAGCTATTTTATCTGTTGATATATTAATAGATTCCTTGAAAGTTCTAAAAATAATGTTTTCTGAACTTTCATTTAATAAAGATAAAATGCTTAATTCTTCTATGAAATCTGATATCTTGGCAACTGATTTTGCTGACTATTTGGCTTACAAAAAAGTTCCATTTAGAGAAGCATACGAAATAATTAAGAAAGTTTCTCAAAAATTATCTAGTGAAAAAAAATCAATAAATGAACTTACTCTTTCAGAATTTAAGGATATTTCAGAATTGTTTGATGAAGATGTTATGCAAATAGATCTTAAATATTCTATTGAAAAAAGAAATTCTTTAGGAGGAACATCTACAAACTCAGTTAATTATCAAATAAAAAATGCAAATAAATTTATAAGTGATAAATTAAATGTCTGATAAGGATATTATTATAAGTGCATCTATTTTATCTTCTGATTTTAAGAACTTAGAAAAAGAAATCAAAGCATTGAATTTATCAGGAATTGATGAATTTCACTTAGATATTATGGATGGGCATTTTGTAGAAAATATTTCTTTTGGTCAGCCTCTAGTAGAAACAATTAGATCACTTACGACTCTACCTATTGAAGTTCATCTAATGGTTGAGAATCCTAAAAACCATATAAAAACATTAGAAAACCATAGAAAAACCTGAG
>PABO01000014.1 GCA_002699165.1 Chloroflexota bacterium
TACAATGGGGCATCATATGAAGATGAATGAGTATAAAGGTATGAGAGATATTTGGAAAATAACTAGTTCAAGCGTTAAAGGAACAGGGTTAGTTGAAAAACAATACATTGAAGTTGGAGATCAAGTTTGTGAGGAAATATCAGAGAAAAAACTAACAGGAGATAAATTCTGATAGGATAAATGATGAAATCTTTTAAATGGCATGGCATTCCAGTTAATATTCCAAATACTCATAAAGAATGGTTGTTTTTTAGTGCAGTAATCCTATTTTCTATTGGTTGGTATATTGGTTCACTATTATTTAGGATTTTGAAAACTATTTTAGCTTAGATAAGCTGGTGGTCGTATGGTTTGAACTTGCTACTGCGTGATCTTATGTAGTTAATGAATGTGTACATATTAAATCAATTTTTATTATTTTCCTCTTCTACCTTTTCCTATTCTTTGGGGGCTATTCGATCTTGTATTTCTAAAATTTGATCCTTTGGCTTCTTTACTATTCTTGAAGTTCTTTTCATTAATCTTTTCTTTTTTTTTCTTCAAAATTTCAGCAAAAATTATTTTGTTATCTTTAGATGTAGGAGCTTCTTTAGCTGTAGATTTTTCTTGATCTTTATCCATATTTACTTTCGTTACTTATGATGTCGCTTAGGTTTAATATACGTCAATCTCTCGACATTGATAAGACATTAGATATATATTGAAGCCTCTCTTAAGTTTCATCTACCTAGAAAAGTAATCTATGAGGAAAAATATATACAACTAAAATTAGAAATGAGTATGGAATTATTGACCTATAAGTGAAATCAGACTTTTGAGCAAAGCAATCATCAATTGGTAAGTTTTAATCGTAGTTCCAATTTACAAAATTTACATTAACTCCATTTTTTTCTAATTCTTCTATACCACCATCTCTCATTAGTGCGTCCAATGCTGATCCCTGTACTTTTGTTTCTATAGATATTTCTTTTAATGATTTAAGTTTTAATAATGGGCTCAAATCAGAAATTTTTTTATTTCCTCCCAAATTTATATATCCTAAATTTGGGAACCCATGTTTTTGAGAAAATATTTCTTTAAGTATTTTATTATCTATTTCTAGTCCTCCAATTTGAAGAGTCCTAACATTTTCATTAAATGCTTGTTCCCAATTTTCTGATAATATCGGGTTTCTACTTATTCCAATATGAGTTAATTGTCCTGCGAATTCATTTATTGATGGTATAAATGGACCAAGTGATTGTATATTATTCCCATCTAACCATAAATGTTTCAAGTAGGGATTTCTTTGTGGGGTAAAAGCCCAAATGTCAGAAATTTTATTATCATACATATAGAGATGTTCTAGATTTCTCAAAAGAGCAATTCTTTCTATATTTTCAATATCATTACCTGTAAGATCTAAATGTTCTAAATTTTGAAGTTCTTCTATTCCATTTATGTCTTTTATTCCAGCTTCTCTAATAGTTAATTCCTCAAGGTTTTTAAAATATTTAAGATCATTTATGTTTTCCATACTAATTTTATTATTTAAATTCGTTTGACCAATTTGGCCCCCTATTTTTATCTCTTTAATTTTAGATATATCTTCTAAAGTAATATAATCCTTATTAATCTTTTCTCTTATATATAATTCAAACTCTAAACTTTCAAATACTATAGCATTAGCTGGATAAGTAGGTGTAGGAGTAGGAGTTATGGTAGGTATAGCAGTTGGNTAAAAAGTTGTTTTTTTCTTATTTTGTGTAGCAGGTTTTACCGTTGGTAACAATTTTCTTTCGTAATTATTTTGTGTAGCAGGTTTTGAAGTTGCTAAAGGTTTTGAAGTAGCTAAAGGTTTTGAANCTTTTGTAGGAGTGATTAACTCTGTTGCTACTTTTTTTTCTTTCATAGATACTGGAGTTTGCGTCGGTAAAATATTACTCTCAATTTCTTCAGATTCACTTGATCCACAACTCACCAAAGCAAAAGATAAAAATGTTAAGATAAAAATTTTTAAGATATTCATACTAATATTATAATCAATGTAGAAAACTTTAGAAGTAAAGAATTATTGTTAATTTTATCTGAAGTAGATTTTACTAATTCTTAAATAAAATAATAATAATAATTCCTAATATAGCTAAAAATATACTCAAATATTCTAATTTAAACATTTTTTCTTTTAAGAAAAAATAACCAAAAATAATGGCGAATATAGGTGAAGTACTTCCAAACATAGCAGTTAATGAACCTGATGTGTAATCAAGTGATAAAAACCAAAATAAGCTGGATAATGTTATTAGTGAACACGCTATAAATATTTTTGTAAATTGAAATTTATTAATAATTTTTTCAATTTTTTGTTTAAAAATAACGCTAGCTACGGAAAGTGTGATAATTGAAATTATTGCCCTAATTATAGAGCCATTAAGAACAGATCCCTCTACGAGTGCTTTATCATTGAAATATACTGCAATTCCCCACATTGAACCGGCTATAACTCCTCCTAAAATTCCAATAATTCTTTGTTTTTCGCGATTTGTAAAGCTTCTAATATTTAGCAATAGAATACTTGATAGAACCAAAAATGCTCCTAATAAAACAAGTATTGAATGTGTGACAGAATTTAGTAAAAAATCTAATAAAAGTGCAGTTAATACATTACTGCTTGAACTTATCGTAAAAACTACGCCTATTGATGTTCTTTGTATTCCAATTACGTATGAAACTGTTCCTATACAGCTTATAAAAGCTGCAATTGAGAAAAAAACATATGAATCAAAATTTTCACTTATTATTGAATTCACATCACCAATGATAAAAATTAAAACACTAACTAATAAAAAAGAAATACATGCTTCAAAAAATGGAAAACTGAACATTCTATTCAGTTTTAGTGTTTTTAATATTGCTCCAGAAGACGCCCAAGTGAGAGCACTTAATAAAGCTACAAATTGAAAGTAAGATTCCATAGTGTTTACATGATTTTGAATTAATGCTGAAAGCTTTATAATTATAACCTAATATATAAATGATAAGATTCATTACAACGTAGATTCTTTGCTATGAAATATAAATCCAATGAATAACATAGAAACTATCAATTCAGATGTCATAATTGTAGGAGCTGGCAATGCTGCTTTTTCTGCTGCTGTAGCTGCAAGAGAAAGTGGATTAAGTGTATTAATGCTGGAAAAAACACCTGAAAAATTTATGGGTGGTAACAGTGCTTTAACTATTCATATGAGATTTGCATATCATTCATTTGATGATCTTTTGCCTCTAATTAAATTTCCTGATAAAGAGCAGGAGTTAGATGCTTTCAAAATAAAAATTAATGAACTCAAAAATATTGTAAGTTCTTATACTGAATCAAATTATTTAAATGACATAAATAAAGTTACTGAAAATAGATCAGATAAAGTCCTTTCTCAAGAACTAGTTTACAATTCATTAAGCACTATTAGNTGGATGAATAAACTTGGACATTTTTGGAAACCTACATTTGAAAATCCNACTTCTGCAAATGTAGTTTCTTTTNNTGGAAAAGGTTATGGATTGATAAATAGATGGAAAAATATAGCTATTCAAAAAGGAGTCAAAATAATTTATGAATGTCCAGTGATAGATCTCATTAATAAAAATAATCAAATTACNGGGGTAGTTGTAAATTATAAAAGTCAAAATATTAAGCTTTTTTCAAAAAATGTAATTATGGCTTGTGGTAGTTTTGAATCTAATCCTGATATGAGAGCAAAATATCTAGGTGAAAATTGGAGAAATATAAAACTTAGAGGAGTGCCTCATAATACAGGTGAAGGACTAGAAATGGCTATAAATAATGGAGCCATCCCTTATGATGATTGGTCTACTTGTCATGCTTCTCCTCAAGACTATAACAGACCGGATTTTGATTTACCTGGAGAGAATAAATCTGGTGATTATTGGAGTAGATATGCATATCCATTTAGTGTTCTAATAAATCAGAAAGGAGAAAGATTTATTGATGAAGGAGAAACATGGAGGGGGCTTACCTATGCTAAAACCGGAAAAGCTATCTTAGAACAAAAAAATCAAATTGCATATCAATTATTTGATTCAAAACATAGAAAAGCAGGAGTACTAGAAAATTATAAAAATCCAACTTTTTATACTGCTAATAATCTTAATGATTTGGCAAAAGAAATCAAAATTATGGATATAAATAAATTTTTAATAAATATAGAAAATTTTAATCAAAATATTTCATCTGATAAATATAATCCTAGTTTATTGGATGGTAAATCAGTTTCAAATATCATTCCAAAAAGATCTAACTGGGCTCTTCCATTAGATAAAGGTCCCTTTGAAGCATATCCGGTTATTGCAGGTATGACATTTTGTTATGGAGGTCTAAAAACCTCTATAGATGGAGAAGTTCTAGATAAAAATGGAGATATTATTAAAGGTTTTTTTGCAGTCGGTGAAATGCTAGGAGGATTATGGTACAAAAATTATCCTTCAGGTGGAGGAATGATGGCAGGGGCAGTATTTGGAAAAAAAGCAGGTGAAAAAGCTGCTATCAATAGTTCAAAAATATAATAGTTTACTTTTATCTAACCCAGAATCCATTAATTCCTTTATTTCTTGAGTCCCAAGAATCATATAAGATATCATCGATGGATGTAGCTACATGAGATCTTGAAAAATTCCATATGATAGTTAGGTTATCTTTTTTTCCAAACTCTTCAATAAAATCATTAATCATAGAATCTAGAAATTCATTATAAATATGTTCCATCTTAGTGTTACTGGTACTTGTAAATAGAAAGTCAGACTTATAAGAATTCTTTCGTCCTATCTTATTAGAAAAATATTTTGATTTTTTTGACTTCGAATTATAGAAATAATAAAAACCTAGCTCTTTTAACCACTCATAAGGTATTTTATTGCCATTCAATATTTTCTTAATATCTTTTTTATTATCTGAAGCTACTTCTTTAGCAACATCTAAATAATCCATATCTAATGCTTTAGTTAATGCTCTAACAACACAGTCACCACTATCAAATTCACTCCTGTAATCCTTATTTTTATCTGTAACTTTATAATATCTATTTCCATAAATTTTTAGGAAATCTTTATTTGGATGATACTGTTGAAATTTCATAGGGATTATTTTTTTAACTTTTTTATAATTTCAAATTTGGTTTAAATAAAAAATGTGCTATCACTTACAAGTTCCGTATATAAACAATAGCACATTCATATTATATCTTAGAATTTAATAAAAAAATGTCCCCATTCAAATCATCAAACTGAGGACACTTTTATAAATAGCTGCTATTTGATAGCACTCATACAACAACTACATTTTAATTATATCTACGATTATTTATAAGGTCTAATTAACTTATAAAGATTTTTATTTTCCTTGTTTACCAAAATAAAGTTTGATTATTTTCAATTATAGAGTTTAAGAACTTTCCTTTGAAAAATCTTTTTTTAGTTGGTTCATAATAACTAATCATCCCACTTTTAATTAGATCATTTCCCATATTTTCATATAATAAATTTAATGTTTTATAGTTATCGTGTAATATTTTTCTACAGAAATTTGCAGCATATTTTCTATCTTCAATAAATCTTAATATTTTCTTTGAATATAGCTGCCGCCAAATATTAAGATTAGCTTCTAAAATTATAGTATTAATATCATCAATCTTAACTATGCTTTCAGAGTATGGTTTTATTTCAGAAAAATTTATTATCATTAATTCTTCATAAGTTATAGTTTTAGGTTTTCTTTTACTATTAATTCTTGGAGTTTTTTTATCCATAAATATTATTTTTATATTTGAATAATCATTCATATTAAATCTGTTTTGATAACATTATTAACTTTCTGAAAAGGTCTTGTTTAAATAGTAATTTATTTTTTTTATAATTTTCCAATAACTCGTTATTTATTTACGTAGAATATAAATAATCCTTACTGATATATTTTCCCTCATGCTATTAAACTTTTTGGCAAAATATCAGGTAACCAATAATCCAAAAGTAGATTTTTTATCAGGTTTAACTGTGGCATTAGCACTTGTTCCAGAAGCAATAGCTTTTGCATTTGTAGCTGGAGTAGAACCTCTAGTTGGATTATATGCAGCATTCTTCGTAGGAATTATCACCTCATTATTCGGAGGAAGAAGTGGAATGATATCTGGAGCTACAGGTGCAATGGCAGTAGTTATGGTTTCATTAGTAGCAATATATGGAATTCAATATTTATTTGCAGCAATTGTATTAACTGGAATAATACAAATTATTATAGGTTTATTAAAGTTAGGTAAATTAATTAATATAGTCCCTGCAACTGTAATGCTTGGCTTTGTAAATGGCTTAGCTATAGTAATTTTCTTAAGTCAAATTGGACAATTTAAGGATCATAATAATATATCTCATTCTGACGGTGGCCATAGCGCGATAGGCGTTTTATTTAACGGTGGATGGCTTGAGAGTAATCAATTGATTATTATGATAATTCTTACTTTAGTTACAATGGGAATAATTTTTTTCATTCCAAAAGTTCCCAAAATAGGCAAAATAATTCCATCTCCTCTGATTTCAATTGTTTTTCTATCTTTTATAGTTATAGTCTTCAAAATAAATACTCTAACAGTTGGAGATCTAGCTTCAGTTTCTGGAGGTTTGCCAGCTTTTAGTATTCCAAATGTTCCATTTAACCTAGAAACATTATGGATAGTACTTCCATTTTCACTAACACTTGCAGGAATAGGGTTAATAGAAAGTTTATTAACACTAACTCTTATTGATGAAATTACTGATACCAAAGGTAAGCCTAATAAAGAATGTGTTGGTCAAGGTCTAAGTAATTTGACATGTGGTTTTTTTGGGGCGATGGGAGGTTGTGCAATGATAGGTCAATCAATGATAAACATTTCATCAGGGGGAAGAGGCAGATTATCAGGAATTGTTGCTGCCATATCTCTTTTATGTTTTATTTTATTTTTTTCAAAATGGATTGAGATGATTCCTATAGCAGCATTAGTTGGAATAATGATGATGGTTGTTATTGGTACTTTTGCTTGGACTTCTTTCAAAATATTAAGAAATGTACCTAAGGAAGATGGGTTAGTCGTAATTATTGTAACTGCAGTTACAGTGTGGCAAGATTTAGCTATTGCAGTAATTGTTGGAGTTATAGTTTCTGCCTTAACATATGCATGGAAATCTTCAAACTTTATAAATATAGAAGAGCACACAAGAATCTCAGACTCAGAATCAAAATATAAATTAAAAGGTACATTATTTTTTGGATCTATAAATAAATTTAAGACGATCTTAAGCCCTTTGAATTTTAGTGAAAAAGTAATTACTTTAGATTGTTCCGAATCATGGATTTGGGATCAATCGTCAGTAGACATCTTAGGAAAAATGACAGAAAAATTTAAAAACCAAGGAAAAGTCTTAAATATAGAAAATTTAGGGCCAAGTAGTCGTAAATTATTAGAAAAAGGTAAAAATATTGCTGATATAAATATTATTGAGTAATTTTTATGATGCTAAGATATTTTTTTTAAGACTGGATTTGATAGTGTTCCTATTCCACTAATTTCAATATCAACCACATCACCATTTTTTATATTGCTAGGAACTTCATCTGTTCCCATCCAAACTACATCTCCAGGAAAAAGAGTTATATATTTAGTTATTTTTACTAGATAGTCACTAATTCCGAATATCATGTTATTTGTCTTAAATTGATCTTTAATTTTATTATTTACTTTTATAGTTGTGATCATATTTTCAAGATTAACAGCAGTTTCTATCCATGGCCCCATTGGCTTAAAAGTGTCAGTGTTTTTTGCCCTCCACAAAGTTCTGTCGTTAGATTGCCAAGTTCTTTCGCTTACATCATTACCAATTGTGTAACCAAATATATGTTCCCATACATTTTTCTTATTTAAGTTTTTTGCTTCTTTTCCAATTACAACTACTAATTCGCCCTCATATTGTACTTTTTCAGTAGCATCTTTTGGAATTATTATGGGTTTATTGTGAGCAATTAAAGCATTGTTTGCTCTATATCCAACATCAGGAGCTGTTGGAGGAGAAGCTGATCTACCTGTTAGCTTAGACATCTTATTAACATGGTTGAGATAGTTTACTCCTACTGCATAAAAAGTTTTTGGAAAAACAGGAATTAGTAATTCTGTTTCTTCTAAAAGTAAATTTTTATTAGTTTTCTCAAAACCATTGAAGGGATCACCCGATACTGGAATAATTAGATTATCTTCGATTATTCCAAAAGATATTTTTTCTTCGTTATAGAATCTGCACCATTTCATTTTATTATTATAAATCTTAAAATAATTAAAAGTAAAAAATGCTTTTTTTAATATCAAAGTCTAAATTAATAATAAACATGGTATATTTATCTAAATAATGTTTAAAAATATGTTTAAGACTTCAATAGCTATAATTTCAATACTAATCCTAATTTCAACTATTTATTCTGCTACTATTATTACTTTGGATTACTTCGATGGCAATAATACTAAACCAGTAGAACCAAGGGGAGATTTGGGGATGAGAGGATTTCATGAGCCTTCTCCAGAAATTAGAAAAAGTGAATTGGAACTAGAAAAAAAAATAATTCAAAAAGATATAAAAAAACAAATTTCTAAAATAGATTCTATGATTGAAAACATAGAAAATAATAACTATGAATCACTAAAAAAAGAATTAGAATTACAACGTATTGATTTAGAGAATGATCAAGAGCTAGACATTCAAAGAATAGAATTAGAGATTTTAAGGATGAGCTCAGAATTTATGAAAGATTAGATTTTAATGATAAATATTTTTCTGGCTAAATTCAATAAAACTCTATAGGAAGCTCTTTTAGTCTGATATTATTATTTTGAGAATAGTTTAGTATTTCATAATTTATTAAATTAATTCACCAACACGAATATTACCCACATAATTTATACATAATAATATGTTTTATTCAAAAGAAAAAAAATTAAATTTTAAAGATGTTTTGATTGTTCCAAAATCTTCGGTTATTAATTCTAGAAAAGATGTTGTATTAGATACTAAAATAATTTTTCCAGTATCAGGAATTAATTGGAAGGGGATACCAATTATGGCTTCTAATATGGATAATGTAGGGACCTTTGAAATGGGATTAGTATTACAAAAATTCCACATAACAAATGCGGTAAGTAAGTTTTATGAAAATAAAGAATGGGTGAAGTATGTGAATAATGGTCTTGATCTTGGATATAATTTTCCAACATTTGGACTAGAAAAAATTAGTAGAATAGATGAATTTATTTCACATATAGCTAAAAAAACAAATAAAAATGTTGAAAACATAGTATTTGATATTCCAAATGGGTATATCGATAAATTTTCTAAAATAATTAAGGATACTAGAAAAGAATTTCCACAATTAGGAATAATAGCAGGAAATGTGGTTACTCCTGAGGGTGTTAAGTTGCTAATGAATTCTGGAGCTGATGGAGTAAAAGTAGGAATAGGTTCTGGTGGTGTTTGTGACACAACTGACACTACAGGAGTCGGATATCCTCAATTATCAGCTACTATTGAGTGTAGTGAGGAAGCAAAAAAATATAAAGGATTCATAGTTTCAGACGGAGGAATAAAGATAACTGGTGATATTTCCAAAGCATTTGCTGCAGGATCTGGCTTTGTTATGATTGGATCTCTTTTGGCAGCTCATAAAGAAAGTATGTCGCAAATTATAAGAAAAGAAAATAAAAACTACAGAGAGCTTTATGGAATGAGCTCTACTCATGCTATGAATAAGCATTATGGTGAGGTTGCTAACTACAGAACATCTGAGGGAAAATCTATTCTTGTTGAAGATAGAGGTCCTGTAAAAAATACAATAAATAATATGCTTGGAGCCCTTAGATCAACATGTACCTATATAAATGCTAAAAATATAGGAGAAATTCATGAAAACTCAAGTTTTATAGTTTTATAAAGCTATCGCTAAAACTAAAATTCTTTATAAATATATTTATACAATAATAATTAGTTACTAATTAAATTTAAGTGAGTTTTCAAATGAATCAAGATGAGTTAGATAATTTAGCTGAAAAAAATGAATCAGAACATCATTCACGCAGAGCAGAAGAGCTAATGATAAAAAATGCTCAAAAAGGTTTGTTTATTCTTCAATATTTTACATGTAAAAATTGTGGAGATGTATCTGAAGAAGAAGGCAAGAAAGTTGATGTTTTAGCAAAAGTCATAGAAACTTCAAATTCAGGACTTTCAGGCTTTTCTATAGGTTGGACAGAAAAAGGTTTACAAGTATGGTGTGAAACTTGTGATAGTAATGTCATTAATCTTGATTTCAAGGGACAAAAAGTAGGATTTGTACATTAAATTTATTTTTAGGAAAATCTAAAAAAGGGAAGAAATATGTCAGAAAAACAAATGAATGCTGGATTGGATATGGCTGAGGGTAAATATATGTTTAAAAAAACTAATATGCCTGAATTATATAAAGATCAAGCATTAGTAAAAGTTAAATCTTCTGGAATATGTGGCTCTGATCTTCATAATACAATCGAAAGAAAAAATAAAACTCATTTTACAAAAGCTGGAAATTTACCCCAGGTTGTACCTGGAGGGCATGAGGTATCTGGAATTATAGAGGAATTACCTAATGATTATTTAGGAGACCTAGAAATAGGAAGTAGAGTAGCTATTGATATGGGTGGTGCTGGTAGGGCATGTCAAAATTGTTATTATTGTAACTTTGGTTACACAAAGCATTGTGTAAATCCTGTAAATGACACAGGTGGCGGGTTTGGAGAATATATAACTAGAAAACCATTTGGAATGTATAAAATTTCAGATGAAATGACGTATAGCCAAGGTGCTTTAGTAGAACCTCTAGCAATTTCTGTTCATGGTTTGAGGTATTGTAGGTTTGAAACAGGCATGAATGTAGCTGTCATAGGTTCTTCATCTATAGGTTTAGGCGCGATTGCTTCTGCAAAATTTTTTGGTGCATCAAAAATAATAGCTTCTGCAAAGTATCCTCATCAGGCTGAGGCAGCAAAATTAATGGGTGCAGACATCGTAGTTAGTGCAGAGCCAGGTGATCTTGAGAATGCATGTTTGGATAATACAGATGGAATTGGTGTAGATTTAGCAATAGAGAGTGTTGGTGGAACAAATAATTCATCTTTGGTTCAAAGTGCTAATGTTGTTAGAAATGTTAGTAACGTATTAATTTTAGGAAGATTTGGGGAAAAAATTGAAATGGATTTTTTACAACCTATGATGAAAGAAATTAATTTTATAAATACTACTTGTTATGCAAATATTAATGGAATTAGTGACTTTAAGCTTGCTATAGATATTTTATCTTCAGGCAATCACCCTTACAAAGACATAGTTACGCATACATATGAACCAAAGGATATTCAATTAGGTTTTGAAAAGGCTTACGATAAAAATTCTAAGTCTCTTAAGGTACACATTAATTCTTAGGAAAATAATTTTTTATTCTAATTCTCCGTCTTCATAAAGTTTCAAAAAACTTTCTATCTCATTAAAATTTAAATTTTTATACTTATTAATCATATCTTGCTCGTTATAAGGTTCAGTAATTTGAGTGTCATAAGATTCAAAAATAATTCCAATATTAAAGAAAATACTTTCAAAAGGATTTAAGAATTTATCAATACTAATTTCAAGTTGTTTTTTTTTAATAATGGGTCTTTCTTTATCATAAATAGACATAACTTCTTCATAATTTTTTTCAAAATGATTCTTATTTTCATCTGATAAATCTGGATTGATTTTATTAATTAGTATTTCTAAAAAATTTACAATCGTACCTGCAAGTTCGAGAATCTTTTCTGTTTTGTGATCATCACTAAAGTCTAAGTAAGCAATTTCTTCGCTTAGCTTTTTTTTATAAATTATGAAATCTTTATACCCAAAAGGTTCAGTATTTTCAGTTCCATAACTAATTATATTAATATCAAGTTTAGTATATTGATTTAGTTCAAAAGTTTCAGGTTTTATATCTCTTCCCGATTCTTCAGCTTCAATTATCAATTCACTAAACTGATCAAAATCTAAATCTAATTTTTCCATTAGATTCTTTTGATCCGGAAACTCGCCTGATCTATTTAATCCTATCCTCATGTATCTATGTAATTTATTTATAATATCGGACATGATTTTAATTATAGATACTTTATTGAATAAATTAAGTGATCAGCCTATAACCTCTTTTATTTTGAACCCTAATACCTGGGTGACCTAAATTTATTAATTTTTTTCTGATCCTTGATATATACGTGTCTACTACTCTTGAATTTAATTCTACTTTTGGCCATAGTTCAGAGATGATCTCTAACTTACTAGTTACTTTATAAGAATTATCAATCAAAAGCTTAAGCACGTCATATTCTTTCGGAGTCAATTCTAAAATTTTATCCTTACATATTATTTGATAATAATTTTCATTAATTTCTAACATTTTTCCTAATCAATCTAGCTCCCTAGAGGGTAGAGAGCTAGTTCTTTGAGAAGATTAACTTTACCTATCTAAAAAAATTAATCCATATTTGTAATATATTTTTAGAGTTTTACGAAAAGATGACAATTTTGTTTAATAAATTTGTCATTTATGTTTAATAATTATTACGAAATTTACGAAATTATAATTTTTAGAAATTCCTTAAATAGCATTCTAATTATTTCTAAAATAATTCATTTGAATATAATAAATAAAAATCTTTTTCAAAAAATTAGGAGATATAGTTGAATAAATCAAAAAATAAATCACAAGAAATCAAACTTAATAATGTTATTTCTCATCCTTTAGACCCATTAAGTTTTGATGAAATTAATGAAGTAACTAATATTGTTAAGAATAATTCTAATCTTGGAAAAGAACTACTTTTTGAAACAATAATGCTTCTTGAACCATCAAAGAAAACTGTACTTTCTTTCAGAAAAGGAGATCAAATTGTCAGAATGGCTTTTGTAGTTGTACTTAACTTTAAGGAAGAAAAAATTTATGAACTGGAAATAAATTTAAGTAACAAAAAAATTTATAGATGTGAATTTATTCCTGATGTGCAACCAGCATTTATTTTTGGTGATTTAGATATGGACTTTAATGAATGGGAAGCAAAAATGAAACAAGATCCTAAATTAATTAAGGCCCTAAAGAAAAGGGGAATTAATAACCCAGATTTAGTTCAAATAGACCCCTGGCCAATAGCTAATTTTGATAATGAAAATGAAAAAGGGAAAAGACTAGCTATAGGTAGATGTTGGCTTAGAAGAGAGCCGGAAGATAATGCATATGCAAGACCTATCGAAGGACTTTCTTTGATTTTAGATTTGAATAAAAATGAAGTTATTGAAATTCAAGATTTTGGATTAATACCTATTCCTCCAAATGATGGAAATTATTCTAAGAAGTACCAAAAAGAATTTAGAACTGATTTAAAACCTATACAAATAACACAACCCGATGGTCCAAGTTTTAATGTTGATGGTAATCAAGTAAAATGGCAAAAATGGAACCTAAGAATTGGATTTACAAAAAGAGAAGGTTTAGTAATACATACTGTTGGATATGAAGATAATGGAAATTTAAGGCCAATAATTTATAGAGCCTCTTTATCTGAAATGATAGTCCCTTATGGGGATCCTACAAATGATCATTTTAAGAAACAAGTTTTTGATGCGGGAGAAGTAGGTATTGGTAAATGTGCTAATTCTTTGGAGCTAGGATGTGATTGTCTAGGGGAAATTAGATATTTTGATGCTTCTTTGTTTGATATAAGGGGAGATGCATTAGTAATAAAAAATGCTATTTGTATGCATGAAGAAGATTATGGTATTTTGTGGAAACATACAGATACTAGAACTGGAGATGTTGAGACTCGAAGATCTAGAAGGCTTGTTATTTCTTCAATTGTTACTGTAGGTAATTATGAGTATGGTTTCTTTTGGTATTTTTATCAAGATGGTGGAATTGAGTACGAAATAAAATTGACAGGCATAGTTAATTCATCTGGAATAGAGCCCGGGGTCAAACCAAAACATGGAACTTTAGTTGCTCCCCAGGTCGTTGCTCATAATCATCAGCATTTCTTCAATGTTCGATTAGATATGATGGTTGATGGCATGAAAAATTCTGTTTATGAAGTTGATACAGTTTTAGATCCGATTACTGATAAAAATATACATGGAAACGCTTTTTCAACAAAGAAAACTTTAATTAAAAATGAAAAGGAAGGCTCAAGAATAATAGACCCTTTTGCGGCCAGATTTTGGTCAGTATCAAATAATTCCAAGAAGAATTATATGGGAGAACCTGTAAGTTATAATATTTCTCCTGGGGAAAATGTTCTGCCTTTTAGTCATAAAGATTCAGTTGTAAATAAAAGGGCAGGATTTATGAACGGACACTTATGGGTTACACCATTTAATAGCAAAGAATTATATGCTTCAGGAGACTATCCACAGCAACATAAAGGTGGAGATGGTTTACCAAAATGGATAAAAGCAAGTAGAGATACCAAAGATGAAGATATAGTTGTATGGTATACATTGGGACATAATCATATTCCTAGATTAGAAGATTGGCCTGTAATGCCAGTAGCATATATAGGTTTTAATATTAAACCATCAGGTTTTTTTGATAGAAACCCAGCGCTAGATGTCCCACCATCAGAAAATTATTCTTGTGAAACTAATTGTAATTGTTGTGATTAATTTAATTTAGCGGACTTAACAGTATATTTATTTAGCAATTCTAAATTTGGAGTAGGAAGTTCATTTAGTGGCTCAAAAATATAAGGAGATTTAAATTTATTTTCTGGCTTGCAAAGATCATCTTTATAGAATCTATCTGAAGGGAATAAATCTCCAGGATATGTGAAATTTTCTAAGGTGGCTAAAGCTATGCAAATACTTGCACCTAATGCACTTTCAAGCATTCCTCCTACCCATACGGGTATTCCTGCGTTTTCAGCAATTTTATTTATTTCTAAGGAGTTTGTTAATCCTCCAACTCTTCCTGGTTTTATATTTATATATTCACAAGCTTCAATTTCAACTGCTTGAATTGCCCTTTCGACCCCATTAATTGATTCATCTAAGCAAATGGGAGTTTCAATAGCTTTGGATAATTTAGCATGATCAATTAGATCATCAGAACTTAGAGGTTGCTCTATAAAAGCAAGTTGATATTTATCAATAGATTTGAAGAAATCTAAATCTTCCATAGTATAACCACCATTGCAATCAACATGAAAGATAGAATTAGGAAATGTTGAATTAACAGCTGCTAATACTTCTTTATCCCAACCTTTTTTTATTTTTAGTTTAATTCTAGGGGTACTTTTATCGACAGCAATTTGTATTTTACTTAATAAGGTTTCAATATTTTTTTCAACCCCGAAATCGGCTCCAGCTATGACTTCGTTTCTTGTCCCTCCTATTAATTTGTGCAAAGGAGTTTTCGATATTTCACTTTTTAGATTCCACCAAGCTATATCTAGTCCAGCTTTTGCAAATGGATTTCCTTTATAAACTCTTAATTCATCATTTAATTTAGTAGAAGATTCATATTCATTTCCTATAACTTTTTTCCCAAATATTTCTGAAATATTATAAAATATTGAATTTGCACTTTCGTATGAATATGTAGGTAACTCTAATGCACATGTTTCTGACCAAGCTTCATATCCATCACTTTTAGCTTTAATTAGAATAGAATGTATTTCATAATCAGCTCCATATGAAGTTATCCATGGATCGATTAAAGGCATTGCTACGTGATAAATATTTAATTCTTCTATTTTCATGTCTTAATAATTACTTAGATAATTACAATAGTAGTATGTTTGAAATTATTTCTCAATATTTCCCTCTTTGGGTTTTTATTACATTGATGGTTAGTACTCCAGGACCAGCAAATTTATTACTTCTTTCAAATGGAGCACAAAACGGTTACCTTAAATCCTTGTCATTTTTATCAGGATTAGTGATAGGAAAATTAGTATTAAACATTTTATTTTCTTTAGGATTAGGTTTGTTGATAAGGAATCACACATTATTAATGGAGCTTTTTGGATATATTTGTGTAATTTATATAGTTTGGCTGTCATTAAGAGGATGGAACTCTCATAAAAAAGAATTTTCAAATAAAAAAAATCTTAGCTTAAGAAATGGTCTTTTTGTACATCCTCTAAGTCCAAAAACATGGGCAATGTGTTTAATTGCTTATACTGAATTTACAGTTGATTATGAAGGACTATTTGAACTATATTACTTAGTTCCCATAAGTTTTTTTATCTTACAGATTATTTTCCATAATTTTTGGTGTGTTTTAGGAGGCTTTATAAACAAAACATTTGGACTTAATAAGTACACAAATAGATTTTTGATTTTCCTGACAATACTTACAGTAATTTGGGCAATAATATTTGCAAGTTAAATCATTACTTTAATCCAACACTGCCATCACTTGCGATAGGAGGTGGGATTTTTGCTGGATCAAAAGGATGCATTGTGGGAGCTTTTTCATTAAAATTTATTCCTAATCCCGGCTTTTCAGAGGGTATGTACCATCCTTTTTCTAATTTAATTATTTCATCTGTCATATCTCTTCTTGGAGGGACATCTTCTTGAATAGATTCTTGAAGATCCCAAGAAGGAGAAGATATTCCTAGAGCTACGCATGCAGCAGTAGCAATTGGACCTTGAAAATTATGTGGACATATTTTTATATGATGTGCTTCAGCAATTGTAGCTATTTTTTTTACCCCTGTAATTCCACCTGCAACTGCAATGTCAGGTTTGAAAAATGCTGGCTTAGCTAGTTGAGCATATTCTCTAAATTCCCATATTCCCATATTTCTTTCACCAACAGCTAATGGCAGTTTCATTTTTGTAGAAACGTCTTGCATTGCAACTACAGAATCCGGAACAATTGGATCTTCAATAAAATAGGGTCTTAAAGAAGCTACTTCTTCACAAAAAACAATTGCTTCGTGAGGCTGCATGTTTCTATGTATTTCCACTCCTATATCAAAATCCCAACCAACTGTTTCTCTTACAGCTTCAACCATTTCAACAGCTAGACCAATCATTTTACTATAGGAAAGTTCTGCCCAATTATCTGGCATAGGTGTGAATTTTAATGCTGAAAAGCCATTGTCTAGTGCACTTTTAGCACTATCAGCACATTCTTGTGGTGTGTTTCCTCCTACACCTAGGGCTATTGCTCTAATCTTTTGTCTTACTTTTCCTCCTAGAATATCCCAAACTGGAGCTTGTAGTCTTTTTCCTTTGATATCCCATAAAGCCATATCTATGGCACTTATTGCACCNCCTATACTATTTCCTCTGAATGCAGAATTATATCTCCATAAATAACTCCATATATGTTCTATATCATTAGCTTCCATTCCAATTAATGCATCACTAAAACCCTGAATTGTAGCTTCTGCAGCCTTAGGGTATGACCAATAGCAAGATTCCCCAATTCCTTGTATCCCATCTTCAGTTGTTACTCGCGTAACTAAAAATCTTGATACAAAAAAAGTTTCAACTTTTTCTATTTTCATCTAATAACTCTTTCTATATATTCCAATGATCATTAATACTTGATTCATATTTAGAAGTAGATTCATTTTCAATTTCTTCAATAGTAACACTTCTTCCTAATACAGAAGATTCTAAAGCAGCATTACAAACTGCCAAATCTTTTCTTCCTATGTACGCATCTACTTCAGGATTAGTTCCATCAGNAATACATTGACCAAGTTCATAATATTCTAGTGCAACCAAAAATTTATCAACATCTTCAAAGGGTGTTTTATATGAACCTAATCTGTCTGATTTAAAAAGTCTTGAGGTAAGTTCATCTAAATGAAAATCTGGAACGAGTTCTAAAACATCATCTCCAGAAATTTCTCCAATTCCATCAATATTTAACCTTAATGCATCTCCTCTTCTTTGTTTTGCAGGCGTCATAGAACCTTTGCTTCCATAAATCATTGCATATTCAGTGATTTCTCCATGAGCCGCATAAAATGATGTCCATTGTCCAACTGCTCCATTTTTAAATTTCAAAGTAGAAATAACCATATCTTCTGAATCTGCATCTATCTCATTTGGAACGGAATTAGCCCATTTTTCATAAAAATTTGATACTCCTATTTTTTTACCTTTGAATCTTTTTGTTTCCCATAATTTTGATACAGCATAAACCTCTTCTATATCTCCAAGGTAGTACATCATTTGATCTATTATGTGCACCCCTGCATCTACAAAAATTCCTCCCATATTTTTATGATGTCTCCAAGGGAGAATAATTATATCTTTAGAACCTCTTGCAGATCCAAGTAGGTAACTATAAGGTGTTCCAATTACTTCAGCATCTACAAGTGCTTTAGTCAATCTACAAATTGGATCCCGCCTTTCTTGCTCAGCAACACTTAATACTTTTCCACTTTTTTTCCATGCTTCAATCACCTTATTGCAGCCTTTTATGGTTATTGCGAGTGGCTTTTCGCATAGAACGTTATATTCAAGATTAAATGCCATTTCTGCTACTTCATGATGTGATCCAGAATCTGTTGTTATATCAACAGCTTCAATTTCAGGCATTTGTTTCTTCATTTCTTCCATAGATGTAAAGACTTTGGGACGTTTGCCTAAAATTTTTTCAGCATTATTGGCTAGGTGATTTGCGTTATCTTCATTCATATCGCAAACAGCTACTAATTCAACATTAGCCATTCCACTCTCGTATAATGCTCCTAATGCTCTTAAGTGCCTTCCTCCCATCCCTCCAGCACCTATTATTGCAATTGGTATTTTAATCATTTNGTTTCCTTTAAATTTATTTAAGTTTATTCATGAATTTTTTGAGAAGCTATCATACCTCCATCAACTAATAATGTTTCNCCATTTACATATTGTCCAAGATGTGAGGATAAATATAAAACGGCATTAGCAATATCACTTGGAAGCCCTCCTATACCAGCNGGGATAAATCTCTTGAAATCTTCTGGTTTGTGAGGAGGTCCATCTACAGATTCATCNTCAATATCATCAGGTAATCTATTTGAAATTGCACCGGGAGCGATGCAATTTGCAGTAATATTTTTTCCAGCAAGATCAGCTGCTATCCCTTTAACCATTCTTCTAAGAGCCATTTTTGCAGTTCCATATGCTGTCCAATTAGGCATTGCTACATAAGAATGAACACTCGAAAGACATATTATTCTTCCTCCATTATCATTACTTAACATCTCTTTTGCNGCTCTTTGAGAAGCAAAAAAGTAACCNTTTAAAGATANGTTCATCATTCTATCCCAATAANTTTCATCAGTATCAAAGAANGGTCTTTGNTGGTCTGGGAANATAGCATTATTNATCAATATNTCTATTTGATTATGAGATTTAATGAAAGAGTCAAATACAGAATTTATATCCTCTATTTTACTTACATCTCCTTTGTGAAAAGTTGCTTTCACTCCATTTTTAGATACGATATCTATACATTTTTGAGAAACTTCATCGTCAACAATATCATTTAAACCTACATCTGCACCTTCTTTTGCTAGAGTTATTGCTATCCCTCTACCAATACCTTTTCTAGCTCCTGTAATTAATACTTTTTTACCTTCAAGCAAACCCATATATAACTCCTTATAAATTAATAATAATCTTTGGTATCAAAAATCAATTTAGTTTCTTCCCATTCTCTAATATCTCCTGACTTAAGCTCTTCAAAAAGAGATCCCATAATTTTTTGCCACTCTTTGACTTTATTATTAAATGGTTCAATATGAATTCCATTCTTTAAGTCAAATGTATTCTTAACTTCTAGTAACATTACAAGTTTATTTTGTATTAGATAGATTCTCATCCTTCCGACAGGCTTTTTTTCTAAGTCCTTAATTACTTCATCAAAAGGATTAGCGTGAAAATCAATATATTCATTTATTATTTGTTTATTGTTTTTTAATTCATTAGTTAAAACAATTAATTTATTATTTTTCATAAAAGTATTCACACTAAAATTTAGTTTTATATTCTAACTTCCCTTGTATATCTAATTTTACTCTGAATAAATCACCACCTCTATATGAATTAAAATCATAATTTTTTGGTTCAACTCCACTTGGTTTTTCACCAGTACCAGAATTCGCGGTTGTTACATATAATTCATTTAAGTCTTTTCCTCCAAATGCCGGGCAGGAAGTTTGAGTAGCAGGAAAAGAGATTTCTCTCTCAAGTTTACCGTCTGGATCAAACCTCAAGACTTTTGAACTGAACCAAATTGCTGACCAAATAAATCCCTCAGAATCTACAGTCATTCCATCTACTATTCCTATATCTTCTTTATCTAATTTTACAAAGACTCTTTTGTTAGATAAGGATTTATTTTTTTTATTGTAGTCCCACTTATAAATTATTTTTTTTAGAGAATCTGTATTATAAAAAGTTGTTTCATCAGGTGAAAATCCCATTCCATTACAAAGTTCTATACCTTCATCAACTACATCAATTGATCGATCGGGGTTGATTCTGAATACTACATCATTTTTCCAACTAGTAGCATCTGTTCCACAATAAAAGCTTCCATCTGGTCCTGAAATTACGTCATTTACTCTTATATTTATATCTGTACCATCAATTTTTCCTTCTTTTATAATTTCAATATCATTATCAGATTTCCATAATAGGATTCCTTCCCATGAACCTAATAGTAATCCTCCAGACTCATTAAATCTCAATCCTCCTACTTGAACTCCATTATGAATTATTTCATTAGTTTTTTTATCAGGATCATACTTAAATAATTTTCCTCCATAAATATCTGTCCAATATAATTTTTTTTCTGCAGAGTTCCAAACTGGACCCTCTCCAACTACGGCATTAGGCGATGCTAATTTTTCTATATGATATTCCACTTTATACCTTTACTCCAATATGAAATTTATAATATCACCATAAATATAAATCGTGTATACTTTTTGAAGAAGAAACTTAGAAAGGATTAGCATGTTTGATCATAAAGGAAAAGTAGCAATAGTGACTGGAGGAGCGCAAGGTATTGGAAGAGGAATTACAGATGTACTTGCGGAAAATGGAGCGACAGTTTGTATTGCAGATATTTCAAAAAAACATGGGAATCAAGCAGTTAAAGATATCGAATCAATAGGTGGAAAGGCAATTTTTGTAGAAGCAGATTTTGTTAAGTCTGATTCACCTAAAAAGGTAGTCGAAGAGTGCGTTGATATTTTAGGAAGATTAGATATTTTAGTAAATAATGTAGGAATACAACCTCCTTCATCATATAAAAATGTTGAAGATACGACCGAAGAAATGTGGGATGCTGTAATAAATGTTAATTTAAAAAGTTATTTTTTGATGAGTAAATACTCTATTCCACATATGAAAAAATCAGGAAAAGGAATAATAATTAATGTTTCTAGTGTGCAAGGATTACAATCTCAAAGATTAGTTCCACCTTATGCTGCGAGTAAAGGAGCAGTAATATCTTTGACTAGGCAAATGTCTCTTGACTATATAAAAAGTAATATTAGAGTCAACACTATTAATCCAGGTACGTTTAATACTCCTATGGTTAGGACTTCAATCACAGGAGATATAGAAGAAAGTTTAGAATCATTTGGTAAAGATATTCCAATAGGTAGAGTTGGAGATCCAAAAGAGATAGGTCAGGTAGCGTCATTCTTAGCAAGTGAAGCATCTTCATTTATTTCTGGAGAGTACATAAATGTTGACGGAGGTATTATGGCAAAAGGGGGTTGGGATGCTGGTTTACAAGGAGAATAAACTAATTAAAAGGATTATTCCTTTTTTCTTCACTGTAGTTTAAAACGACACCTGCTTTTATTTTTGCAGAAATTGTTTTTCCTGCTTTTACAGAATATGCGGATCCATTTTTTTCAGCTTGTTCTACTCCTCCATTATGCCATCCGGTACAGGGCTCTAATCCAGCGTTGTAACATCTGCCGTACCATGGATATCCGTACCCTCCTCCAAAATTCCTCCAATACCAAATATACTTAAATAATTCTTTAGGAAATTCTACTCCCCAAGAAATATCTAAATCATTATTTTTTACTACATACCAGCCTTCATTTAATTCAGTAAAATAAGCCATATCCAAGGATCTATCAGATTTCCCAGGTATTTTGCTGAAATCAGATTTAGTTCCATCTTTAAGGTCTACCATAGGCCATTCTCCAGAAAAAGCAGGCTTTAATTTTGATGATTTATCAACATCTTCAGGATGTGTAAGTATTTTACATTTAGGCAAAGTAAGAGTACATTTTTCTGATAAAAAATTTCCTCCAATTGCTATATGTTCAAGCCAAACAATATCTAAATCTTCTTCAGCAAAGTTTGTAACTTTTTGATCAATTTCTAGGAAAGAATCATTTGCTTTTAAGGAAATTGTTCTGGATATTTCAAAAGGACTTCTGACACTTCTTCCTTTAAATTCAATGGTACAAATCTCTGGAGTATCGATAATTATTTTTGCATCCCATGGTATATTATTTACATCTCCATGGATTCCAAAATCTGCACCAAAATATTCGCTTGGATAACCTCCATGAGGAATCACAGTTTGCCAGCCTCCTTCATAATAGTCTAGCCAAACTGATGCAGGATCACCAGTTGATGGAACTGTAAGGTTAGGATTACGAATTCCCCAAGGAGTCTTAAACATAAATTCAGTATCTGTAGGTTTATAAACAAAGCTTGAAATATCTGCACCCTTATCTGATATGATTAGGACTCTTATATTTTTATTTTCTAAAATTACAGTCTTTAATCCCCTAAACTTCCAAGCATCTGATATTCTCACTCCATCTGATCTCTCTTGCTGATAATTTGTAGCCATTTTTAATCCTTGAAAAAAATAATTATTAAAAATATTATATGCGAATAATTTATATGTTAATTTTATAAAATTTAGTATCTTAAACTTAATATACTTTCATAAGTTAGGATTATGCATGAATAATATAAATAATTCAAAAAAACTTTATACTAGGGCAAAAAAATATATTGCAGGTGGTATTTCTTCTCAAATAAGAGTTTTAGAACATTCGGAGGTTCCTCTTTTTATAAAGAATGCTAAAGGGTCAAAAATTTGGGATGTTGATGGTAATGAATATATTGATTTTATTCAAGGAATGGGTCCGAATATTTTCGGGCACGCACCTGATTTTATAAATAAGCAAGTTTCTGAAGAAATTAATAAAGGTATGATTTATGCGGCACAATTTGATAAAGAAATTGAAGTTGCTGAAAAATCATTAAAAATTCTTAATACTAAAGATTGGACAGTTAGATTTGCATCAAGTGGAACTGAAATTGATCAATTGCTTATTAGATTGATGAGAGGATTTACAAATAGACAATTATTTGTAAAATTTGAAGGTCATTATCATGGTTGGATGGATTCTATTAATTATTCTGTTCATCCAGATTTAGAATTAGCAGGAGATAAATCTAATCCTGAAGCAGTTCCTGAATCCAAAGGAATGGATGAAAATACTAAAAACGGAGTAATAATAGCTAGATGGAATGACATAGAACACCTAAGAGATATTTTCAAAAAATACGACCATCAAATTGCTGGTGTTTTAATGGAACCAATACTTGCTAACACAAATTGTATAATTCCGGATGATGGATATATACAATCTGTAAAAAAACTTTGTGAAGAGAATGGATCTTTACTAGCATTTGATGAAGTTATCACAGGATTCAGAATCTTAGGGGGAAGCGCTAAAGAATATTTTGGAGTGACTCCTGATTTAGCAACTTTTGCAAAATCATTTGCTGGAGGATTCCCAATAGCTATGCTTGCAGGTAAAAAGGAAATTATGGATTATGTTGGAAATGGGACTGTTTACCATGGTGGTAGTTTCAACTCAAATGTTGCTTCAATAGCAGCTGCAAATGCATCGCTTGATGAGATGATTGATAATAAAAACTTTTTTGAAGATTTGGATAAAAAAGGGAAAAAATTAATAAGTGGAATTAATAAACTATCTAAAGATCTCAAAGTGAATATTCATGCTCAAGGCCTCGGATCTGTTTTTTCGATTTCTTTTACAAATAAAGATCATATTAGAGACTGGAGAGATCATTTTATTAACTGTGATGAAACCAAATATAAGTATTTTTGTCAGATAGCTTTTCATAAAGGCATTAGACTTTCATCAAATGGTAGAGTACATTTAGCTACTACTCATACAGAAAATGATATTGAAAAAACGTTAGAGATGTTTAAGCTCTCATTATTGGAAATGAAAAAAAATTAACTCGATAGCTTTTTTATAATTTTCATATCAAATTCTACTCCTAGACCCGGGCCCTCAGGAATTTCAAGTAAACCATTTGTTATTTTTATAGGTTCGCTTAATATTGGAAATTTATCTCTTATTGAAATATTTTCAATATTGTATTCTTGCGAGTAAGGAAAGTTGTCACTAGAGCAAACAAAGTGTGCATGTGCGATTGTACTAATAATAGGCTGTGTATTATGACATGTTAATGGAATTCCTAAAATATCAGCGAGTTTGGAGATTTTTATAAAAGTAGTAAATCCTGGAGTTTTTACTATGTCTGGCTGAACAATATCCACTTTACCCTTTAATATCAAATCTTTATATTCATACTCACTATAAATATTTTCACCAGAAGCTATTGGTATATCTAATGATTCTGAAACTTTTCGTAGACCATCAAGATCATAATGTGGACGTGGTTCTTCAAAATGGAAGACACCAAGTTGTTCTAATTGCTTACCTATTTCTATTGCATGGTGAACAGAATATGCTCCGTTTACATCTACTAAAACATCAAAAGAATCTCCCACTGCTTTTCTTACTTCAGTTACAGTTTCTATTGTTTCATCTGCATCATCATCAATTTTTCCTGGAACGGCACTATGAAGTTTGTATCCCTTAAATCCTTGTTCTGCATAATACACAGCTCTTTTAGCCTCTTCGATAGGCGTAAGATCTCTCTTCATTGAGCTGGCATAAACAGGCATTTTTTCTTTTGTTNTTCCACCAAGTAATTCGTATATAGGTTTATCTAATGATTTCCCTTTAATATCCCATAGAGCAATATCTATACCTGCAATTGCAATCCAAATAGCTCCACCTATTTCAAGGGCGTTTCCCGCTTTCATCATTTCTTTAAATCTTTGCTCAGTATTTACCGGATTTTTACCTAATAAAATAGGTTCTAATAAATTTTCTACAANAGATTTTGTTATTCTTGGTTGTCTCCTAAAACATTCTCCATAACCAACAATCCCTTCATCTGTGTGAATAAAAATAAATGGGAAATCGTTATCTAATATTTCACACTTAACTGATGTAATTTTCATTTTTATACTCTTTTAATATAATTATTCGATTATTGTATTTTACACATCAAAAAAAAAGTTGAAATATTCAGAAAGTAATTTTAGAAATTTTTCANATAAAGGGAATTGCATAAGATATATGACAATTTAACACTTATGAAACATAATTAGTTTGTGTTGAATATATAATTTTAAAGTTACTTAAATCTGAGGATACTATGAACCTTAAATCTCTAACTTCTTTTTGTGCTCGAAAACCATATGTAGTAATTTTTGTTTGGATTATATTATTGGCTTTCTCATTATTTTTATCTCAAAACTATCTTTCAGAAGCTCTATCAGGTGGAGATGGAGCAACTATAGACACCGAGTCAAAGCTTGCATCGAAATTGAAAAATGAAAAGATGAACTTAATAAACTCGAAAGAACAAGATAGTTCAGATCAAGCAGATGAGGTATCTTCAGATAATTTATTAGTAATAACTTCTAACAGTTTTAAGTTCCCATCCNAAGAATACAATAAAGCAATTGNAGATTTTTTTGTTGCAACTCAAGAAGAAATTAATAATTTAGGAATTAAGCAAGAAATAGGAACTATTTCTGATTATCAAATAAATCCTTCTCAAGATGGGTCTACTGTAATGATGTCAGCTCCATTTGTTAGCGGGGATTTAGTTGGTCCTCTAATGCATCTTTTAGAAAATGTTTCTAATGATGATTTTCAATATTATTTTATAGGACAAGAATCAATCGAACATACATTTCTAGAACTAGCTGAAAAAGATTTAGTTACTGGTGAAACTATTGGAATNTCTGTTGCAATAATAATTTTAGCTTTAGTTTTTGGCTCAGTAACTTCAGCTTTTATTCCTGTGATTTTAGCTTTAGTAGCCATTACTATAGCTGTTGGTATAATTTCTATTTTGGGTCAATTTGTAAGCTTAAATGAGTTTGTTCCAAACATCATGTCAATGATGGGGCTTGCTGTGGGTATTGATTATTGTTTATTTATTCTTTCAAGGTACAGAGAAGAGAGGCAAGGAGGCTCAGAAAAGTTACAAGCTATCATAGACTCTGGTACAACTGCTGGTAAAGCAGTGATGTTTAGTGGTTTAACNGTAGTTTTTGCTCTTGTGGGNATGTTTGTTATCCCAGATAAAGTATTTCATGCATTAGGAACAGGCGCTATAGTGGTTGTATTTGTAGCTGTTTTAGCTGCAGTAACTCTACTACCTGCAATAGTCGGATTACTTGGAGATAAAGTTAATAGTTTCAAAGTTCCAAAACTTGCAACTGTAATACTGTTCATTGTCGGATTCTTATTTATTTCAATAACTCAAGAACTTGGTCCAAAACTATTGATAATATCTGGTTTAATAATGATTTTGATTATTTTTCTTTCATTTCTAAGAACTAAAGGGATTTCAATAAAATTTTTGACTTCAGAATCAGATAAAGAGGTTGATCAAGGAGGCTTTTGGAATGCTATTACTCTTCAAGTTATGAAAAGATCGGTATTAAGTATGTCTCTAGCTGTTATATTTTTGTTAATTCTTTCCTACTTTTATTTCGATTTAGAAAAAGGTACAAGTGGAATTTCTGCATTGCCAGATGATGAACCAATTAAGGTTGGATTTGAATTATTAAATGATAAGTACGGGTATGGNGCTGATATGCCTGTAAATATTGTAATTGAGGCTGATGTAGAAACCGAAAATATAATTATTGCCTTAGATAATCTTGAAAATAACTTATCAAATGATAATTTTTTTCTACCACCAAAGATTTTAGTGGATGGAAGTGTAAGCTATGCTGAATTTTCCACTATGATACCAGGGGATCCTCAAAATCAACCTGCATTAAATGCAGTCAAAAGATTAAGAGATGATATGATTCCTTCTGCTTTTCAAGGTATTCCAAAAAATCAGTATAAAATTTATGTGGGAGGGAGTTCTGCTGAGGTTGTTGATTCTGTTGATATGACTGATGAATATTTCCCAATAGTTATTGGTATTGTTCTATTTTTAAGTTTATTATTGCTTTTATTTGCTTTTAGATCGATTACTATTTCAATCGCTTCTATAATTATGAATTTACTTTCTGTAGGAGCATCTTATGGTTTACTTGTATTAGTTTTTCAAAAAGGATTCCTTATAGATTTCATAGGCTTTCAGCAAGTAGATCAACTAGAATTTTGGTTGCCTCTTTTCATGTTTAGTATACTTTTTGGATTATCAATGGATTATCATGTTTTTATGTTGAGCAGAATCAAAGAGAATTTTGATGAAACTAACTCTACTGATAATTCTGTTGCTTTCGGTCTTAGAAAAACAGCAAGTATAATCACAGGTGCAGCTTTAATAATGGTGGCTGTATTTGGAGGATTTGCATTAGGGGACATAACTTTTTTCCAATCTATGGGATTTGGTCTTGGTGCAGCAGTTCTTATTGATGCAACAATAGTTAGATCAATATTAGTACCTAGCGTTTTGAAAATATTAGGTACCAGGGCTTGGTACCTTCCTAGTTGGTTAAATTGGATTCCAAATATTTCTATTGAAGGATCTACAGATAAAAAATAATTGTTTTAGTATAAATAATTATTTTGAAATACAATTTTTATACTTATTATTAACTTATGAAAAATAATAAAACAATTGAAGTAGCACTTCTTGGAGGAAAAGGAACTGTTGGATCTGGATTGAGAGAATTTCTTCCAAAATTTGATTCAAAATATAGAATTACAGTTTTAGACCTAAAAGATTCTTACGATAAATGTAAAATACAAAATTCCACTGAAAAATTATTCAATATTGATATAGCAAAAGAGGAAGAAAAATTAAGAACTTATTTGCTAGACAAAGACTTAATAATTTACTTAGCTAGAATAGATCCTTTAGAAAAAATGAATCAAATGACTGACCTAGTTTTTAATTCTATACAAGATGTTTGTCCTGAAGCACTTGTATTAGCTTCAAGTTCTGTACACGCTACAGGAGGTGCATATTTTCCTTTTACTAAAGAGCCATATTCCACAATAGCAAAAAGGCAATTTGAAAAACTAGATGNTTGGCCAAAATTACTAAATTCCAACTTAGAACCATGCCCAACAGGAGATTATGGGCTAGAAAAAGCATATGTTGAATCCTGGTGTCAAAGATTTGCTGCAACAGATAAATTTGCCATAGCTGCTAGATGGGGTGGTATAAACGATAATAATAAAATGATTGATGAAGTTGCATATTTTACAGTTTGGTGTCACCAAGAAGATTCAGCAAGATTTGTTGATCGTTGTTATAAAACTTTTCTTGATAAAAAAATTAGGTCTGGAGCGCATTATTATGTAATATCTAATAATACTTATAATATTTTTGATATCGAAACTCCAAAAACTGAATTAGGTTATGTCCCTGAATACGATGCTGAAATATTTTATAAATAAAAATAATATCAAAAAAAATTGAGGTTCTAATGGAAATAGGTGTAGTTGGTTTAGGCAAGATGGGTGGTCAGATAGCAGAAAAACTAAAAAATAATGGTTTTAATGTATTTGGATTTGATCACGATAAAAATATTTCAAATAATAGTAAATTTTCTTTTGAAATATCCAATAGCTTAAGTGATTTATCTAACAAATTTAAAGAAAGAAAAATAATCTGGGTTATGGTTCCAAGCGGAAATCCTACAGATAACACTATAATTTCATTNATTGAATTGCTCAATGAAGGAGATGTCATAATTGATGGAGGAAATAGTTATTATAAAGATTCAATCAAGAATTCTAAAAAATGTGAAGAGAAAAAAATAGAATTTTTAGATTGTGGAACTAGTGGNGGAGTTTGGGGTTTAGAAAATGGTTTTTGTTTAACTATTGGTGGGAAAAAAGAAATATATGGTCAACTTATAAGTTTATTTGATTCCCTATCAACTCCTGAGTCCCCAAATGGATTATATGTTGGAAGTGCAGGCTCAGGACATTTTGTTAAGATGATCCATAATGGAATTGAATATGGAATGATGCAATCAATTGCAGAAGGCATTGAAATCTTAAAAAAGAAAAAAGAATTTGACTTAAAGCTAGATGAGATTTCAGAAAATTGGAAATCAGGTTCTGTAATTCAATCATGGCTTGTTGATTTAATAACTGAAGAATTAAAAAAAGATAGTAAATTGTCTAACTATAGTTCTATGGTTAGTGATTCTGGTGAGGGTAGATGGACTATTAAAGAATCAATAGATTTATCTGTTCCTATCCCAAGTATTTATGCTTCTATTTCTCAAAGATTTAATTCAAAAAATACAGATTCTTTTTCNGGTAAGATTCTGTCGGCTATGAGAAATGCTTTTGGAGGACATAAAGATTAATCAAATAGTTACAGAAAATTTAATAATTGGTGCTGGAGTATTTGGTCTTTCGATAGCTAATTTTCTATCTGAATCAAATGAAGAATTTATTTTAGTAGATAAATCAATTAATCCTCAAGAAGCTTCTCATTATGCTTTAGGAAGAATAGATCCTGTTTTGGGTGGAGCTGGCCATGGGAATGAGACTAAGCCTTTAGATGTAGCAAAGATTAGCCACCAAGCTTACAAAAATTTTTTAGAACTAGATGAATCATTTAAGAAGAAAATAGAATTGGAAATTAAGCCTACTTTTCATTTTTATGAGAATGATTCTGAATTTAATGCTATTGGTAAAGTGATAGATGAAATAGATCCTGAAAAAAAACATTTTTCTTTGGAAACGCAAGATATTTCTCAAATTAACTTTATGCATGGAGAATCTAATAGAAAAGTTGCAAAATTTGATGGAACAATATTTATAAATTCTATGAAATATAGAAAAGAATTATTTAATAGATTTTCTAAAAAACAGTTTGTAAATGATCAAATAATAAGAATATCCAATGAAAAAAAATCAAATAAAGTGTTAGGTGAAAAAAATATATATAAAGCTAAAAGAGTTATCATAGCAGCAGGNCCTTGGACAAACTTAATTGAAGGTGTTAAATTTCAGAAAAAGATTTTTCCTTCTAAAGGACAGATAATTAAATTTCATGATAAAGAAAATAAATTTTCAAATTATCATCTTCATGGACCATGTTCTTTAGTAAGAAAAAAAGATGGATTAATATGGATAGCAGCAACATTAGAGGATCAAGGCTTCAATAAAGATATTACCCAAGAATCTAAAAAAGAACTTTTAGAAAAAGCTTCACAAATATACCCCAATATATATGATTTTAAATTTCATAGTCAAACAGCTTGCTTGAGGCCCAGTATTAATAATGACTTACCTTATATAGACAAGATTTCTGATCAAGAAATATATGTTGCCAGTGGTGGAGATGGATGGGGAATAATGATGTCTATATTAGTAGGAGAAATTTTATATAAAATATTACAAAAGAATTAGTTTAATTCTATTAAATCCTTGGTTTTAATTAAACCTCCTTTTGAAATAAGCTTTAATCTCACCCCAAATGAAGGTTCTTTTATNCCATTTAATTCTGGNAGCGTTTTTAATATACTTTTATTATATGTTCCCTGATTTGGATCACAATTTACTGCTGCACATCTAGTTATAGTTTTTTCTACCTTAAATTCTAGCTCTCCTATAGAAATTTTTTTCCCAATAAAGCTAAACTCTTCAAATGGAGCACATCCATCAATAATAAAATTACTTCTAAATCTAATTCCATTTACATTGCTTATCTTATTATTAAGTTCTTTTATACTTTCTGTAGAATGTAAACTTATATGCCCCAATTTTGTGTCATGAAAAGAAGTTTCTGAGTTAGAAGGTAAAATAAGCTTAAATTGTTTTTCAAAGTTAAATTTACTTAGGAATTTTAAGATCATATTTTCAATTTGTTCCTTTTCTGAAATATGTATTTTTACTTCTTTATAATCAGGAATTTTTAAGCTTATTTTTTCTAAATTTTCATCAAATTTAATTTTTATGAGAGCTAAGTAGGGCACATGCATTAGTGATAAGTAGTTAGTTTTTTTCAGCCACTTATCATAATTGCCACGATCTTCCCCTAATCTAAATGCACCAATTCTATCACCAATGATTTTGCCTAGATCATTGATTTCTACAGATTCCTTTTTCTCACCTGTAAAAGACTTAATAGGATACCTATATAAGGAATTTATTTTCATCAAACTCCTTCTACTACAAAACTTTCACTAGTTGAAGCTCTTAATCTTATTGCTGCAACAGGTTTATAATCTTCTGAGTCCCTAAAATTATTTAGATTTTCTAATGTAGGGAATTCAAGAATAACTATTCTTTTAGGTTCCCAACTCGTATTATCTGAATAGATTTCTCCACCTCTAACTATATATTTACCTCCATATTTTTCAATTATGGATGGCACTTTTTTCATATAATCTTCATATGCATCCCAATCCTTAACCTCTATACTACTGATTGAATAAACAGACATTTCTTACCTTTTCTAATTAATTTTATTTATAATTTCTTCAAAGCTTTCAACAACTATATCAAATCTTGACAAATCTCCATAATCTTCGCTTTTTCCATTACCAAATTCATCTGGACGATGAACATAACAGGTTTTCATCCCTACTTTGTTAGCTCCATCTAGATCGTATGCATGAGAAGCTACCATCAAACTATTTTTTGGTTTAATATCTAATAAATTAGTAGCTCCAATATATACTTTAGGATCTGGTTTATATGTTCCAAAAATTTCAGTTGAAAGTATTGAGTCCCAAGACAAATTAGAGTTTTTAGACAACTTTACAAGCATAGATAAATTTCCATTTGATAAGGCGGAAATTAAGAACTTTTGCTTAAGAAGTTTTAATCCTTTCAATGAATCTTTCCAAGGATTTAATCTATGCCAAGATTGATTGAAAACATCAAGTTTTCCTTTGCTAATATTTTCGATTTCTAATTCCTCTAAAAGCTCATTTAATACTTCCATGTGTATTTCATCCATAGATAAGTATGATCTTTTTCCTGAAGCTACTTTTGATTGTAATAATCTAAATCCTGCTCTCCATTTATCGGTAAATATAAATTCGTCAAAAGATAAATTATTTTCCAATGCAAATATCTTAGTTTCTTCATAAATAGATTTATGCCAGTCANAGACCGTTCCAAAAACATCGAAGAAGATTCCTTTTATATCTGTAGCTTTATTCATAGAAATTTTTTAAATCTTAGCTGCAACTCCGCCGTCAATATTAATGATTTCTGAGGTTATAAATCTGGAATCTTCACTGACTAGAAAGAGTACTAAGTTCGCCACATCTTTTGGATATCCAGGGCCGGGTATAATTTGAGTTAAGTCAAACATTGATTCAAATACATGATGTCCTCCATCTGGATCATGAACTGTTCCTCTTGTTGCTCCTGGTGTCATTATCTGCCCAGGTCTGATGCAATTTACTCTTATATTTTTATTTCCTCCAACACCTGCCATATATCTAGTTAATGCATCAATTCCAGCCTTAGCAACATAGTAAGATGGTGCAGTTGTTCCAAACACCTCTTTCATTTTTGGAGAAAAACCTCTTTGAGCTGCTAGTGATGACATATTTACTATTGCTCCACCACCAGAATTTTCCATTATTGGCCATACTNCTTTAGATACAAAAAAAGTACCATTTAAGTTATCGTTAATAACGGCATTCCAGTCTTCAGTAGTAGAATCTGGGAAATCTCCAGCTGCTCCATGACCAGCATTATTAAAAAGAATATTGATTTTTCCATATAAATCTGATGCTTCCTTTATTGCCGACTTAACAATATTTTCATCTCCAACATCGCATCTTATAAAATTAGCAATCCCTCCGTTTTCTTTAATTTCATTTTCAACTCTTTTCCCTTCTTCATCTCTTCGAGCCATAATAATAACCTTTGCACCTTCATCTGCAAAAAGTTTTGCTGTTGCCTCT
Source organism: Chloroflexota bacterium (assembly GCA_002699165.1). Classification (GTDB taxonomy): domain Bacteria; phylum Chloroflexota; class Dehalococcoidia; order Lucifugimonadales; family Lucifugimonadaceae; genus TMED-70. The sequence goes on from PABO01000014.1 coordinate 33,377, forward strand.
CCTATACCACTATTACCTCCTGTAACAATAGCAATTTTATCTTTTAGTCTTTGCGACATATTTCATCCTTTCTATTGAGGTATACCTATCGGTTTTTTTTCAGGGTCATCTTCAAATGTTTCTTCGCTCCACCAAATCCATAGAATTATCCATCCAATAATAATAAATAAAACAAGCAAAATTTGTAAAAATATAAAAATAATAGGTAAAAGCCATGGTGGCTTTATTTTCCAATTACCTTTTCCTGTATCAAGAAGTCTTCTATTATTTATTGAAAAATAAGGAAGTAAGTTTAATATAATCCATAATGCACCTAGCCATCCAAACTCAGAGTAAGGATCCCAAATTGTAAAACCAAACAATAAATAATCTATTATGCTCCAAATGAGGACTCCTCCCCAAAAGTATAATTTAAACCACCAAAATTCAGATCTTCCTGTTTTTCCAGTAAAGTCAAAAGTTCTCTTATATGCCTCTTTAATAGATTCTACAAATTCCATTAATAATCCTCTGATTTATGAAAATAATATATTAGTTAGTGTCTTTTTACCTCTAAATCTTCAAGTTTATGTGTCTTATCTAAGTATGCTTTTGTTTTAAAATCTTTAAATCTGCTTGGTAAATAAGCATCTGAATCAATACTTGTTTTTCCAAGTAAAACATGTTCAGTTACTAATAACCCTGCAACAGGATTATAAGCAAATCCTCCAGAGTGAAAATTTGAACAAAGAAAAAATCCTTCTATATTAGGAACAGGGCCAATAACTGGCGTAGCATCAGCAGTTACACTAATTAGACCAACTGTATGATAATCCCACTTTTTATTTTTTATAATTGGAACACGATGTTGAAAAGACTCTTTAAGAAAATCTAATGCATTATCATTAGGCGCTAATTCTTTAATATTAAAATCCTTATCGTTTATCTTAAAGTTTTCAGGGTTATGTTGGGATGTACCAACTAATATTCTATTATCTTCAGTTCCTCTAATATAACTCTGATATACCCTGTCATTTATTGCAGGAAGGTTTAATTCTCTATCAAATTGCTCTGTAACAAATCTTTCATGAATAAAATTTTTCATAGGTATTTTAAAGTCAAGATTGTCTAAAAGAACATTTGTCCAAGCATTTACTGTGCAAACGACATCATTTGCTATGTATTTTTTTTCTGATTTTTCTTCCCTTGAATAAGTTACGACTCCTGTAATTTTATTTCCATTAAAAATAAAATTATTTACTATCTCATTTTCTTGGATTTTAACGCCCATACTTTCTATTTTATTTCTTAAAGCAGGAATATAAGTGTCAGGTTCGCTGTATCCTCCTCTAGGATCTAGTACTCCATATTCATCATCTTTTGTTATAACATCAGAAAATTTATCTGTTAATTCTCTTCCAATGTAAGTCTCATATTTAGCTCCTAAATTATCATGTAGCTCGCGTAAACTAAATCCATCTTCATAATCAGATTTTGTAGATAAATTTAAACACCCAACTTGTTGGAATGTATATCCATCTAATATTTTGCTAAAGTTCTCAAATAAATCCAAAGTTTTCATCCTAGCAACAACTGATGTGGCATTCCATTGTAAACAAGTTACTATACCTGCAGCTTGAGAACTTGATCCTGCTCCAATAGAATCTTTTTCAATTATTGTTATGTCCCTAATACCTTTATTGGCTAAATGAAAAGCTGTACTCATACCCACAACTCCACCGCCGATAATAACTATTTTTTTTTCCATGATTTAATTTAATCCCATTTGAGTATTTAGCCTCTGAGCTTCACTTGGGGCACCATATTCTGATATCCATTTTTCCTCAATTTGGTTTCGCCAATCTTCTGCTAATTTAGTTAACTGTGCAGTAATTTCAGGTTCTTTATCTGCCAGATTAATTGATTCGCTAATATCTTCTTCTAAATTTGAAAGATGGACTTCAGGAACTGGTCCATAGGCATCAATTAGTTTACCTTTTAATACTAATTTCCATTTTCCTTTTCTTACAGCTGTTTGATCTAAATATTCCCAAAACATTACTCTTTCTGAATGAGAATCATTTCCATTGGCTAATTTTATTAGACTTTTACCATCTAAATAATGATCTTGTAAATTCACCCCCACAGCTTCTAAAATAGTCGGGGCAATATCCATAGATGCACAAGGTTCACTAGAGACAATTCCTGTTTGGATTTTTCCTGGCCAATGCATTATTCCAGGTTCTCTAATTCCACCCTCAAATAAACTTCCTTTATGTCCTTTAAATTTTCCAGCTGTTCCTCCGTAATATGGATCTAAAGTACTATCTAACCAATTTCTAGTTTCTCTTGAAGGTCCGTTATCAGATGTAAAAAATGTTAAAGTGTTTTCATCTACACCTAGTCTTTTTAGCTCATCCATTATATTACCTACTGAATCATCCATTGCACTAAGCATTGCTGCCATTACTTGTCTATCCCATGGAAGATGTGAAAATCTATCCATATATTTTTTAGGTGCATGCATAGGATAATGTGGAGCATTAAATGGTACATATAAGAAAAAAGGTTTACCATCAGATGTCATTTTTCTTAGATATTCTATGCATTTCTCTGTAATCATTTCTGTAAAATAATCACCATCCATCCATACTTCTTCCTCATTTTCCCATAAGTCATGGGTAGGGTTTACTTGAGGTAAAATGTTATCTTTGGTGTTGGCTCCATAGTAGTAAATATGAGAATAATAATCAACATTTCCAGCTAAAAAACCAAACCAGTCATCAAATCCATGATTATTAGGTCTAGACTTTTTTTCAAGTCCCAAATGCCATTTTCCTACCATGGCAGTATTATATCCCTCTGATTTTAAAATTTTAGGAAGAGTTGGTGTAGACTCAGGCAAACCAGCTGCCTTTCTGTGACCAGGCAAAATACCTCTAATTCCTGTATTCCCAGGATACCTTCCTGTTAGTAACGATGCACGAGCTGGGCTACATACTGGACAGTTTGTATACCAATCAGTAAATCTAATTCCTTCTGAAGCTAATTTATCAAGAGAAGGAGTCTTGAAATCAGTTGCTCCCATACATGAAAGATCTCCATATCCTTGGTCATCTGTTAGAAAAACGATAAAATTTGGTTTTTTATTAGACATATTTTTTTTTCCTTTTTAGAAATTACTTTTAGGTTTTTAAAGATATTATGAAAGTTATAATTTATTTTCTATATTCTTTGAGTAAATAATTATTAATTGATTATCATCTACCGGCTATTCTTGAAATATTATCTGACCAACCGCCACCCCATGGCCATTCTGAGTCAGTATAAGCATGCGCATTCCACTCATTACTTGGTAGTACGGGTTGTAAAACCCAAGTTCCATCATCTATTAAGCTTCCATAATTATCTCTTGCACCATTAATATCTTGATACCAAAAAATATAACAATATTGATACTTTGAACCCGCATCGCCGCACTCTCTATTTATCCATACAGGTTTATTATTTATCTCAGAATGATATTCATATTCTCCAGAGTAATGTGTCGAATCATTGACTTGAACTTTTAAACCTGGAGGTCCATAGAAGTCATTAAAAAAATCCTTTTGTTCAAAAAGATCATTAAATGTTTTTTCTCTTTTCATAGATCTCATTCCAAGATCAATATCTACTAGCCACCAGTTAATGAAAAGTTTCCCATCATTAGTCATTTTTATGGGATCTATAATTCCAAGTTTACCTCCTTGTAAAAATAGGAGTTGCCCTTGATAACAATTCGATGCTCTTGTTCCGAAAGTTATAGTATAAACTTCATCCTTAATTCCCTCATAACTGAAAGCTCCTTCAGCGATTGGAGAAATTACTCCATCGTAGTCTCCCCAAGTTATATTAGACATATTTCCATTTTGAGTTATATACCCTTGATATCCGTTATGGCTACTTCCACAAAGACCTTCACCTCCATCAACGACGTAACCATACTTAATATCTGGATTTGCATAACCACTTTGACTACTGTAGAAATAACCAATCTCATCCTTTATTGAACCAACCGAAAACAAATTTTCAAATTTTTCTTGACCTATATAAAAAGATTCATTTTCAGATATCAATAGTCTTCCCCATTGGAGGCCATCAACATCCCCCATGATCTTTTCTTTACCTAAATCTTCGAGCCATATATCATCCATAGCTAAAAAAGCATCTCTTGTCATTGAAATATTAGAATTAAGTATATTTTGATTTGAATTTCTTATTTTCTCATCATTAGAAGGGATTTTAGGTTTTGGAGTAGGAGTTGGAGTTGGATTAAAAGCTAAATCTAATATATTCTCTAAAGTTTTTTCAGCTACAGATATTGTGTTTTCTGTAGTCTCGTAAACAATCCTTCTCGGTTCATTTTTTTTGATTTTATCTAATACAGGCCAAATTCTTCCAGTGGGTGTGGGAGTTGAATTAAATATCCTTAATTTTCTTTGGGGCCTAGACTCTTGTTTAATAACTTTAACTGTTGTTTCTATATTTTTTTTTATAACCTCAGGAGAAACAGGAGAGTCTTTTGAGACTTTAGGCAAATCTATTCTTTCTACAACTTTATCAACTGTTTCTTCTCCTTTACAACCCATAAAAATAGAAATAATTAAGAATGCAGAAAACAAAAATTTTTTTTTCATAAATTTATAAAATTATTATTCTACAGATTATACTTCCCAACCTGTCTTGCTACCACATCTAATACATCTTCTTACATCAAAGATTTCATCCCAATCTCCATCTGTGGCAACATAATCTAACATACATCTTAAAACTTTATCCGTTGAGGGTAAATCAAATTTATCCTTTATATGTTCAAGCATATTAATTAAATCACTTTGTATTTCAAATTCTACTTTTTCTTTAGTGCCAGCCATATTCTCTCCATTTTTTATTTTATTTTTTTTTATTTATAACATAACTTTTTTATTTAAAATTTTGTGAAATTCTATGCCATTTAAGAAAGTTAATATTTTAGTAACAAATTCATAGATTTTTTTGTGATATTTTTTTTTGGAAAATGTTATCGTTTCCATATCTAAATAAAAATACAGCTATTTAAGGATTTAAAAATGAAGATATTTATAAATTTATTATTAGTTTCAATACTAAGTATTTCTTTATTCGCCTGTGGNACTACCGATGAAGAAGATGTAGTGACAGAAGAAAAAGTAGTGCTAGAAGATGAAGATCATGATGAAGATGAAGATCATGCTCATGATGAAGAAATGGGAGAAGCATTTAAATTTGGTATGATTTTAGTTGGTCCTAGAGATGATAAAGGNTGGTCTCAAGCTCATTTTGAAGGTGGAGANTATATAGAAGAAATCTCTGGAGGTGAAATGATAGTTGCTGACATGATTAATCCTGCAGATAGTCCAAACTTAACTGTTGATCAAGTTGTTTCTGACATGATAGATGAAGGTGCATCATTAGTATTTGCAACTTCAGATGATATGAAAGACGGAATTCTTGCAGCGGCAGAAAAATTTCCTGATGTNCCTATGATTTGGGCATCTGGNGATAGTGCATGGGANGAAGGAAAAGCTTACCGAGNTGATTTAGAAAACTTGGGAAATATAATGGGAAAAATGGAATATGGTAAGATGATTGCAGGTTGTGCAGCTGCTTTAAAAACAAAAACAGGTAATATTAGCTTCCTTGGTCCGTTGATAAATGACGAGACTAGAAGACTTACTAATGCTGCTTACCTTGGTGCAAAACATTGTTATGAAGGTGATTCAGATCTAAATTTTGAAGTTGTTTGGATAGGTTTTTGGTTCCACATTCCTGGTGTAACCTCTGACCCAACTCAAGTTGCAAATGGNTTTTTTGATGGAGGATCTGATGTTATAATTTCACACATTGATACTCCAGAAGCACTTGTTGTAACAGGACAAAGAGCTGCTGAAGGTGAAGATGTTTATGTGGTAGGTTATGATTATGAGGATTCATGTGAAACAGCTCCTGAAGTTTGTCTAGGTGTTCCATTTTTCAATTGGGGCCCTGAATATCTTAAAGCTGCTATGAATGCTGGTCATGGCGAATTTGAACCTGAATTTGTTTGGTCAGGACCAAACTGGGATGATATGAATGATAAAGATTCTTCAACAATTGGATGGAAAACTGGAGAAGGATTAAGTGCTGATGAATCTGAAAAACTTGATAGTTTTATTGAAAGCCTTGCTTCAGGCAATATAAGTTTGTTCGAAGGCCCATTGAATTTTCAAGATGGAACTGAGTATTTGGCTGATGGCCAATATGCTTCAGATTCAGAAATTTGGTATACGCCTCAATTACTTGAAGGCATCACAGGAGATAGTCAATAAAAATTATAGGGCTTCTCCACTTGAGNAGCCCGGTTTTTTATGAAGATAGAAATAAAAAAAATAACNAAAAATTTTGGAGATCTAAAAGCCAATTCTGAAATAAGTATTTCTATCAATAAAGGTATTCACGCTTTATTAGGAGAGAATGGAGCAGGTAAATCTACTCTAGTAAAAATTATTTCTGGTCAAATGAGTCCAGATTATGGAGAAATTTTTCTAAATGGCGATAAATTAATTCTNGGATCACCAAAAGAATCTCTTCAGAGCGGAATTGGATTACTAAATCAGGACCCCTTAGATTTTGGTAATCTGTCAATCTTAGAAACATTCCTAGTGGGAATAAAAGATCAAAATCCTTATAGAAATATTCAAATAACTAAAAATAACATTTCTAAATTATTTGAAAAATATCGAATCAATATTAATTTTTCTCAAAAAACAAACAGACTTTCAATTGGAGAAAGACAACAAATTGAGTTGATTCGGCTTCTATATAACGGAGCTAAAGTAATTATTTTAGATGAACCTACAAGTGCNTTTTCTCTTGCNCAAAAAGAGATGATGTTTGAAACTCTTAGAAATTTATCTGATGAGGGAATAATTATTATTTTTGTATCTCATAAGCTCGATGAGATTATAGAGCTTTGTGACACAGGCACAATATTGAAATCTGGTAAAGTAATTCACTCCATAAACAAGCCCTTTGATTCAAAAGAAATAATTGAGAAAATGTTTGAAAACTCAAGTTCTGAAATAAATTATCCAAAAAAAATAAATAGTTCAAAATATTTTAATATATTTGTTTCTGATGATAACTTGCTTGATCCTAAAATTAAATTTGAAAATAAATTTAATTTTGGTTCAGTTATTGGGATAGCTGGTCTTCAAGGTTCTTCAAATGATTCATATATAAAAAATTTCTTTACAAAAGATTTTCCTGAAACAAAAATTTCATTAGATTCAAAGATGAATCTTGATAAAAAATCCTTTTACTATATGCCTTCTGATCGTATAGAAAAAGGTTTGTTTAGTGAATTAAGTGTTCTCGAGCACTATGGATTATATAAGGCGGCCGAATCAAAATTATTAAATTGGAAAAAAATAAAGGACATAGCCTTAAAGAAAATTTCAGAGTTTAATATAAAAGCAAATTTGTCTAATGATGTAAATGAATTATCTGGTGGAAACCAACAGAGGTTAATGCTTTCTCTAATGCCAGAAAATCAATCTGTTTTACTTTTAGAACAGCCTACAAGAGGATTAGATTTTAACTCAGCTCAAAATATTTGGGAAATGATTTTAAATAGAAAATCAAAAGATATAGCCATAATGTTTTCTTCTACCGATATTGATGAAATTTGGGACTATTCAGATGTNATTATTTCAGTATCTGGTAGATTCATAGTAAATATAGATTTTAAGGATAAATTGACTAAAGAAAAAGTTATTAACTATGTTTCAGGAATAGTCTAAATATGAATAAAAATTTTCAAACATTACAAATAAATATCCTAAGATTGATTTTTACAATTTCGATAATTATTTTTATATTAACTCTTTTTGGAACCTCTCCATTTGAAATTTTTAATTCTATTATTTATGGTTCTGTGGGTAGTTATTCAAAATTTATAAGAACTTTAATAGTTTGGGCACCAATCTCTTTGGCTTCACTTGCATTAATTTATACTTTCTCAGCAGGTATGTGGAATATAGGAATTGAAGGACAAATTATAATGGGAGCTGTAGGAGCTACTTTGATTGCTAGATCCTTTTTAGGGGATTCTTTTATTTCTCCTTACATACAAATTATTTTTGCAATCGGATTCGGGGGTCTATGGGGACTAATTTGTGGATTATTGAAAGTTAAGGGTAATGTGCATGAGATTTTTAGTGGATTAGGCCTTGATTTTGTAGCATCTGGTATTGTGATTTATTTAATTATTGGACCTTGGAAAAGAGAAGGAATAGCTTCTACAAGTGGAACTGATATTTTTGATAAATCATCATGGATTCCAACTNTTGGCCAAAATGAATTTCCTCTAATGTTGATAATAATAATTTTTATATTATTTGTAAGTACTTTTATAGTCTTAAAATATACCTCGTTTGGACTAAGGTTAAAGGCTACAGGAGCCAACGAGTCTGCAACTCAAAGATTTTATTTTAGTTCAAGTACTTTTATATTAATGTCATTTTTTATAGCTGGATCGATAGCTGGGCTTGCGGGATTTTCTCAAGCTTCAGGAGCATATCATAAACTAGTCCCTTCAATTTCTGGAGGTTTTGGTTTTTTATCTATTTTAATTGTTTTGATTTGCTCTAGAAATATTTATTTTACTCTTATAATTAGTTTTTTATTTTCAGCACTTATTGTTGGAGGAAGCCAGCTTCAAATTAAGCTTGGATTAGACCATAGTTTAATCGGAATTATTCAAGCTACTTTTGTTTTGAGTTGGTTGATTTTAGAAAAATTAAGAATTGAAAACTTTATTCTGAATAGAGTGCTTTGGAGAAATAATTAATGTTTTTTGAAAATACTATAATAACTGTCATTTCATTAAGTACTCCATTAATAATTGCTGTTATTGGTGAAACTATATCCGAGAAAAGTGGTGTTATAAATCTTTCTGCTGAAGGAACTATTATGATTTCTGCTTTATGCGGCTTTGCATTTGGGTATATTTCAGATATTGCACTTGTTGGCTTTATAGCAGGTATGCTTTGTGGTGCTTTTATAGCTGCCTTTATTTCCTTTTGTGATATAAAATTGCGAATGGACCAAATTGCAGTTGGTTTCGTTCTTACTATTCTATGTATACATTTAAGCAATTATTTAGGTCAAGATTATGTAAGAATTAACGGCCCCATGGTGACTAAGGTTTCTATACCTTTAATCTCAAATATCCCATTTATTGGAAAAGTTTTATTTAATCATTCACTCATAACATATTTTTCAATNATTCTTATTCCATCTTGTTGGTTTTTTCTAAATAAAACAACTTTAGGATTATCAATTAGAGCTTCAGGAGAAAATCCTGTTGCGGCAAGATCTAGAGGAATTAATGTAAAAAAAATGAGGCTAATGGGAACAATTATCGGTGGAGCACTTTTAGGTCTTGCAGGTGCGTCATTTTCTTTATATTCAAAATATGGATGGTCAGAAGGTCATACAACAAATTATGGCTGGATTATACTTGCAATTGTTATTTTCGGAGGATGGAATCCTTATAGAGCTGCTGCAGGTGCCTATGGATTTGGATTATTGCAAGTTTTAGCAATTAAGGCTCAATCTGTAACTTTAGCACTTTCTCAAATATTACCTTTATTACCATTTCCAATAATGATATTTATATTAATTTTTATACAATACATTAATAGAGCTGAAAGAAGAAATTTCCCTAAATTTTTACTTTCATTATTGGGAGGAAATCAACCAGAAGCTTTAGGCCGTAAACTTCCAGAGGATGTGAATTAATGAAAAATATAAATATTAGCGATATAAAAGTTTTGTGGGATAAAGAATCAATTGACAAAGAAGTTAAGCGAGTTGCTATAGAGATAAACTCTAAATTTCAAGACGAGAAATCAGTAAATCTAATTCCAATTATGACAGGTGGCTTAATGTTTGTCTCAAATCTTATTGCTGAATTAGAAAGTATCAGGTCTGGTTGTTATCATATGTTTCCTTTGATTGCGAAAACCTATGGTAATTCTACAGAATCACAAGGGACAACAATTTATGGATATGATTTTTTAGCTGAAAATATTGATGTTAATTCTCCAAGCGTTATTGTTGATGATTTAATGGATTCTGGTGAGACATTGTATAAACTTTCTGAGAAATTAGATAAGACTTCTAATAAAGAAGTCTATACTGCGGTACTACTAGATAAATTAGGGAAAAGGCATATGAAAATAGAACCTGATTTTTATTGTTTTATTCTTGACGATAAAAGGTGGGTTGTAGGATATGGGATGGATTATATGGGTATGTATAGAGGGTTAGACTTTGTAGGTACAATAAATCATGACTTTTAGAAAATGAAAATTTCTCGAGTAATAGTAGATGTAATTAAAAGAGATACAGGATCTTTGAAAGTGCAGGATGAACGTTCTGATATAGGCGGTGAAACAATCCAAGGTATATTAAGAATACAAACAGATGAAGGATTTGAAGGTAATGCATTTATAGGAGACCAAGCATCTGAATCATCTGACAGAATTAAAATTATCTCAGAAACAATTGCTCCAAAAATAATTGGAATAAATTATGAAAATAGAGAGTGGTTATGGTCTCAGATAGAAAAAATACAAAACTCTTCTAATACTACATATCCATCCTGGGCACCAATTGATGTAGCTTTATGGGATTTACAAGGCAAATACTTAGATCAACCAATATATAAATTATTAGGAGGTCGTAATACTGAAATTCCTATATATGCAACATTCCCACCCAGGCATAAAGATTCACAAGGCTTTATAAATGAAGCTAAAGAATTACTGGATGAAGGATATTCTGCTTATAAAATACATCCAGGTGAATTAGGTATTAGAGAAACAATTAAAGCAATAGATGGTATTAGAGAATTAGTGGGTAGCAAAATGACACTAATGCTTGATAGAAATCATGGATATTCATTAGATGAAGCATTGAAAATAGGAGAAGCTTTGGATTCAAATGATTTTTATTGGTTTGAGGATCCTGTAGAAATCTCAAATTTAAGTGCTATCAGACGTTTAAATGAAACTATAAACACTCCAATTAATATGAGCGATGATTCATCATTTCTAATCAAAGAATCTGCAAGTTTTCTTGGAAATAATCTTCTTGGAATGATTAGAGGTACTACAAGAAAATTAGGAATAACAGGTCTGAAAAAATTATCTGCAATGGCTGATGCTTTTGATATAAATTGTGAAATCGGATTAGCCGGAAATTCATTAATGAATGCTGCTAATTTACATGTGATTTCATCAGTCTCTAATAATTCATTTTATGAATATTGGAGACCAGAGCATATACATCAATGGGGTGTTTTGAACGAAATAAAAGTTAAGTCTAACGGTAAGATTGATGTTCCAAATAAGCCAGGATTAGGTGTTGATCTAGATGAAGAATGGATTGATTTTCACAGAATAAAAAAATTAGGTTGAAAAATATGAAAACAAATACTGCAGATGTAATAATAATAGGACTTGGAGCTATGGGTAGTGCTAGTTCATATTATCTTTCAAAAAAAGGTATTAGAGTTTTAGGGATTGATACTTATAAACCACCCCATAATTTTGGTTCTTCACATGGTCATACTAGAGTTATTAGAGAAGCTTATCATGAAGGAACTTCTTATGTTCCAATTGTCCAAAGATCCTATGAACTTTGGAATGAAATTCAAGAATTTAGCAGTAAAAATATAATTATGGAGTATGGAGGGATTTATATAGGCAGTAACGGGAAATATTTAAGTGATGCTAAATTATCTGCGGAAAAATATAAAATTCCAGTTGAAGAATTAAAAAGTGATGAAATAAAAGATAGATATAAAGTACTAAACCCACCTAAGCACTTCACAGGCTTGCTTGAAAATAGAAGTGGAGCCGTATTTGTAGAGAATGCAATTGAATATTTCTTGAATAAGTCAAAAGATTTTGGGTCGGTTCATAAATTTAATGAGAAAGTAATTTCATGGGAAAAGTTATCTGATTCTTATAAAGTAATAACTAATAAAAACACCTATTTTACAGAGAAGATTATATTTAGTTCAGGCGCTTGGATTAAAGATCTAATTCCCATGGTCAATATACCTGTAAAAATTGAAAGACAAGTTCTTTTTTGGCTTGACCCACTTAAAGATAAGAAATTATTTTCAACAGAAAACCTTATAAATACTGGTTGGGATTTAGATAATGGATTAGAGTTTTATACTCAACCGATAATTGAAGATAAAGGATTTAAGGTTGCTATGCATCATAATGGACAATTTATTTCTCCAGAAAATTTGAATAGAGAATCTAATGAATTAGATCTAACTAATATTAGAAATTTCTTAGAAGAATATATTCCAGATGCTAATGGGGACTTATTAGAAAGTAGAGTTTGTGTTTATACTGATACACCAGATTTAGACTTTATAATTGATTTTCATCCAAATGATAAAAATATTATTATCTGCTCTCCTTGTTCGGGACACGGATTTAAGTTTACTCCTGCAATTGGAGAAATCTGCTCAAAAATGATAAGAGAAGAGAAGATAGATTTTAATTTAAATGAATTTTCTTTAACTAGGTTTGTATAAATATATAAGACACTTTTAGAGTATTTCTACTATATAAGACATAGGTCATATATTTGTAATAAATATATAGTAATATGACATCAAACATAAATGAATTTCGGTGAATCCCGGGCAAATGTTGCTGGTGTCACTCCTGAATAATTTGGAAATGAAAGGAAATATTATGTTTTTTTTACGCAAAAAGTTAGTGCCTTTGATGGTGCTAGTGATGGCGATCTTCATTTTTGCAGCATGTAGCAGCGAAGACGAATCTTCTGGAGCTTCTAATAGTTCAAGTGGTAGTACTCTTACAACTATTCTTGAAAGAGGAGAGTTGGTTTGTGGAGTCAATGATAATCTTACAGGTTTTGGAGTAGTAAATTCTGCTGGAGAATTTGAAGGTTTTGATATTGATTTTTGTAAAGCTGTAGCAGCAGCAATTTTAGGAGACTCTAGTAAAGTTGAGTATGTCCCATTAACAGCTTCAGCTCGTTTCGAAGCTTTAGCAGCTAATGAGATTGATTTACTTATTAGAAATACAACTTGGACTGCAAGTAGAGATAGAGATTTAGGTAATGATTTTACAGTACCTACTTTCTATGACGGTCAAGGAATGATGGTTAAGGCAAGTAGTGGATATGATTCAATTGAATCAATGGCAGGTACAACTGTATGTGTTCTACAAGGAACGACTACAGAATTAAATCTAGATGATAGATTTGCTACCAATGGTATTCCATATACTCCTTTGACATTTGAAACAAATGATCCATTGCAAGCAGCTTATGAAGAAGGAAGATGTGATGGATGGACTACTGATAAATCAGGTCTAGCCTCTAAAAGAGCTGGTTTTTCTAACCCTAATGATCATGTAGTATTAGCTGAAACATTATCTAAAGAGCCACTAGGTCCTCTAACAAGAGATAATGACAGTGAATTTTATGATGTTGTTCAGTGGGTAGTGTTTGGTATGATGCAAGCTGAAGAAAGTGGAATTTCAAGTTCTAATGTATCTTCAATGGCATCAAGTCCATCAGACCCTGGTATGGCAAGATTACTTGGTGTTGGGTTTGATGGCGGTGAAGCACCAGATTTTTCTTTTGGTATTGAAGCAGACTTTATGCAGAATGTTATATCTCAAGTAGGAAACTACGGTGAGGTTTACGACAGACATTTGGTTCCGCTTGGATTGACAAGAGAAGGTAGCTTAAATGCTCAATGGACAGATGGTGGACTAATTTACGCTCCTCCATTTAGATAGGAATATACCTATAAAATTTATTAGCCTACGAGATGAATAATTTCGTAGGCTAAACTTCTCATATGTTTTCATACTTATTTCAACAACTAAAATCTGAAGAATCAAATAACAAAAAGCTTGAAATCTTATTTTATGATAAGACATTCAGAAAGTTTATTGTTCAATTGATTTTTTCTTTTGTAATGGTCATTTTTCTTTTGTACTTAATTGCAAGGGCTTTTAGCTTAGATCTTGGCTTTGGCCATCTCGGAAGTAGAGCAGGTTTTGGATTAAGTCATACTTTCTTAACTGATTATTCAAGTAATGATTCAAGATGGCAGGCTTATTTTGTAGGAATAATAAATACCATAAGAGTAAGTTTTATAGGAATCTTACTTGCAACTACCTTGGGTGTGTTTATGGGTCTTGCAAGATTATCCAATAACTTTCTTATAAGTAAAATTTCTGCTGGATATGTTGAATTTATAAGAAATACCCCTTTATTAATCCAGATAATCTTTTGGCAATTGGTATTATTGCAACTTCCTCAGATCTCAGAAGCGCTAACATTTGGTGGCTTTTCTGTATGGTCAAATAGAGGAATTTTACTTCCATTTATAAATTCAATTGAAAATGGATCCATTTGGTTTTTGATACTTCTTGTTAGTTTGATACTCACATTATTCTTAAGATCTTACCTAAATAAATACCGTGAAGAAAATGTAAACTTTTTTTCTCCTAATATAATTTCTTTATTATTTTTTATTACTATTGCCTTAATATCTTATTTTTTACTGGGAATAAGTTTATACACTGATATTCCTACATTAGAAGTAAATGAATATGGAACATATATTCAATCAGGAGGTTTTTTACTTTCTCCAGAATTTTCTGCTATTTTATTTGCCTTAGTTTTATATACAGGTACTTTCATCACAGAAATAGTAAGAGGAAGTATTCAAAGTCTTCCTAAAGGTCAAACTGAAGCAGCTCAAGCTTTAGGATTTAGTTCTTATCAAAGAATTACTCTAATTATTTTACCTCAAGCTTTAAGATCTATTATTCCTCCTCTTACAAACCAATACTTAAATTTAACAAAAAATTCAAGTTTATCTGTAGCTATTGCATACCCAGATGTTTTTATGGTTTCAAGAACTATTATGAATAATGCTGGGCACGCTTTACCTATGTTATCTCTGATACTTGTTACCTTTTTAGGTCTAAGTCTTTTTATTTCTATATTTATGAATTTCTTAAATAGAAGAGTTACGAGGATAGGAACATGACACTTTTATTAAGTTGGATAAAACAAAATTTATTGGCTTCTAAAATTGATATTTTATTAACCATAGTAGGTTGTTATTTTATTTACTTTGTATGTTCTTTATTTTTTACTTTTGTTTTTACATCTGATTGGACGCTTATTGAAGTTAATAGAAAAATTTTATTGGTAGGATTATTTCCAGAAGAACAATTATGGCGGATATGGTCTATTTTTTATGTTTCATCATTTTTATTATCTTCAACAATTAGCTTGGTTTATGGATTAAAGCTAAGAACAGCGATTTTCTACATATTAATGCTGTTAATACCATTTTGGATTTTTACAACTGATAATATGATTTTTCATGTGGCATTTCTTGTTATTTTTTCGCTTTTATTTTATTTGGCTGTTTATTTCATAAAACAAACATCTTATAAGTTTATTCTTTCTAAAATTATTATTTTTTCATGGATAATTTTTATCCCATTTATGTTTTTAATTTTGGTTTTAGGAGATGGCCCTAAAGTAACTTTATGGGGAGGTTTTTTTGTAAACTTAATTTTAGCCATAATAGCTATATTAGCGGGTTTCCCATTGGGAGTGATTTTTGCATTAGGAAGAGCAAGCTCTTATAAAACAATAAAATTAGTTTCAATTGTTTTTATTGAAACTTTTAGAGGAGCTCCCTTAATTGCCTGGCTATTTTTTGCTTGGTTTGTACTTCCAAATTTCTTACCAAACCTATTTTCATTAAATGATATAAATTTAGTAATTAGAGCGATGATAGTATTATCCTTATTTTCAAGTGCATATGTTGCTGAAGTGGTAAGAGGAGGATTACAATCAATTCCTAAGGGACAAAAAGAAGCTGCAACTGCTCTTGGGTTAAGTACCTTCTTAGAGTTATTTTTTATTACATTGCCACAGGCTATTAGAATTGTTATACCTGCTATTGTAAGTACTTTTATTGCNATATTTAAGGATACTTCATTAGTCTTTATTCTAGGCATTACTGACCTCCTAAGAATTGGAAGATTAATTCCTGAGCAACAACAAGAATTTTATGGAAAATCAATAGAAGTATTATTAATTGTTGCTCTTTTATTTTGGGTAGTTTCAATAATTCTTTCTCAAATAAGTAGATCAATTGAAAACAGGCTTAATGCTAGTCAATAAGGAGACAAATTATGGATAGAAAAATATCTATTGAAACAAAAGAAGTAACAAAGTTTTTTGGTTCGTTTCAAGCTTTGAAAGGAATTACTGCTGATATACATGAAGGAGAAGTAGTAGTTGTTCTAGGCCCTTCTGGATCAGGCAAATCTACTTATATAAGAACAATTAATGGATTAGAAGAACATGACTCAGGCCTGATTAAAGTAAATGGTACAGANCTTAACAATAATATAAAAAATATAGAAAAAATTAGATCAGAAGTTGGAATGGTGTTTCAACAATTTAATCTTTTTCCACATTTGTCAGTCTTAAGAAATATAACTTTAGCTCCTCAAAAAGTAAAAAAATTACCAAAGTCTGAAGCTGAAGATTTAGGAATGAGTTTACTTGAAAGAGTTGGAATCCCTGAGCAAGCTATGAAATATCCATCTCAATTATCTGGTGGTCAACAACAAAGAGTTGCNATTGCTAGAGCTTTGGCTATGCAACCAAAAATTATGCTTTTCGATGAACCTACATCAGCATTAGATCCAGAAATGATAAAAGAAGTTTTAGATGTAATGACTGAACTAGCTCAAAGTGGGATGACGATGATTTGTGTGACCCATGAAATGGGTTTCGCAAAAGAAGTTGCTGATAGATTTCTATTTTTTGATGAAGGCTTGATTGTTGAATCTGGAACCCCTGAACATTTTTTTGAGAATCCACAAGAAGACAGAACTAAGTTATTCTTGAGTCAAATCTTATAATTTTCTATTGTTATTTTTTTATTAGATATTATTATCAAAGAAATTTAATAATATAACTAAGGGTTCAAGATGTACGATAAGAAAAGAATAGGCGTTTTTGGAGCTGGAGCAATTGGTGGAATTACAGGAGGATTACTCTCAAGAGCTGGTCATGATGTTACTTTTATAGATACTTGGTATGAACATATAGAAAAAATNAATTCGAATGGTCTAATTGTAAAGAACCAAGAATCTGAATATTTATGTAAACCTAAAGCTATTCATATTAATAATTTACAAGGAATAAAAGAAAAATTTGATATTGGTATTATTGCTGTTAAATCTTATGACACAGAATGGGCAACTCATGCCTTGAAAAACTATGTAAAAGATGAAGGATATTTTGTAGATTTCCAAAATGGTATTAATGACTTAAAAATTGCTAGTATAGTTGGTGAAGAAAAAACACTAGGTTGCATTATCACTATAAGTGCAGTGGCCTCTAAACCGGGTTATGCATGGAGGACAGATAATAGAAAAGATGTTTGCTTTAAGATAGGTGAAGTCTCTGGAGGAGTTACAGAAAGGCTAAAGGATTTTGTTGCAATGATGCAGGCAGTTGGATTATCTGGCTATACTGAAGATTTGCTTAGTGAAAGATGGTCTAAATTAATGGTTAATTGTATGGCTAATCCCTTGGCAGGACTTACTGGATGGGGAACATCAAAAGTTAGGACAGAGCCAATAACTCAAAATGTTGCAATTCAAATAGCTTCAGAAGTTGTAAAGGTTGCAAAGTCTGAAGGATTTAAAATGGGTAAGATAATGGGGATGGAACCTGATAATTTTGTTGATGCAGCAAATGGTAAAAATATAGAAGAAATTAAGAATCAATTTCTAGATGCTGCTAAACAAGCAGGTTCAGCAAGTAGGCCATCATTTGGTCAGGACGTTTTGAAAAAAAGAAGAACCGAAATAAATTACTTAACAGGGTATGTAAGTGATATGGGTAAAAAAAATAATATTTCTACCCCTTTTTGCAACAAGATAACTGAAATAGTAAATGATTTAGGGGTTGGATTTGATCCATCTCCTGAACATATTAAAGAATTAGAAAAGATGCTATCTTAGTAACATGTCAAAATCCTCAAATCGAGAATCTTTAGTTCCTAAATATAAATTTCCAGAATTATATACAGATCAAATTGTTTCTCTTCAAAAAAACCCATTAATGAAAAGGTTGAAAAATAGCAGAAAATCTTATGACAATGATCCTCATAGACCTATTTATCATTATGTAAATCCAGAAAATACTCTTAACGACCCCAACGGATTATGTTTTTGGAAAGGCTTTTGGCATTTATTTTATCAAGCTTATCCTCCAGAAGACCCAAGACAACATTGGGGACATGCTATAAGTAAAGATTTAGTTCATTGGGAAGACTTGCCATATGCTATTTATCCTAATCCTGAAGAAGCATGTTTTTCTGGAGCTACTCTTGTAGAAGAAGATAGAGTTATTGCTATGTATCATGGAACAAAAGTTGGAAATATGATAGCTATCTCTAATGATGATCTTTTACTAAACTGGGATAAGATAAATAGTCAAAAACCTGTTATTAAAATAAATAGTGATGATGGAACGGTTCTTCCATATCGAGTTTTTGATCCATGTATATGGAAAAAGGGAGATTTTTATTATTCTTTGTCTGGAGGTACTCTTCCTCATATTCCAACTGGCAGAAGGAAAAGATCAAATTTTTTATTTAAGTCCAAAGACCTTATAAAGTGGGATTATATACATCCTTTTGTTGAAGGTGATAATTTTACCAAAATAGGAGATGACGGAGCATGTCCATATTTTTGGCCAATTGGAGAAGATAGATATATTCTTTATTTTTTTAGCCATATGAGTGGAGGACAAGCTTTATTAGGGGATTATGATAAACAAAGAGATAAATTTATAGTAACTTCTCATCATGAATTTAATTTTGGAGCCGCTCACCCAGGTGGTGTTCATGCCCCTTCGTCTTCTCCCTACCAAAATAATAAAAATGTAGTGATTTTTAATATGAATAATTCTAAAGATACTAGAGGGTGGAATCAGATAATGACTTTGCCTAGAGAAATAGGAATAGAAGGTAAAGATAAAATAAATAGAGATATATTATCTATAAAACCTGCAGGAAATATTGAGTCATTAAGATCAAAACATATTTCAATCAAAAATTTAGAAATTATTCCTAACCAAGAAGTTTTATTAGAAAATATTTCAGGAAACTCAATAGAAATTAATATGGAAGTTAACGTTGATAAATCGCCAATGTTTGAATTAAGGATTTTAAGGTCTGAAAATAGTGAAGAATTTACTAAAATATCTTTTTATAAGAATAGAGGCTTTAGAGATTGGGAAAAATATGATGGATGGGAAGTAAATAAAAGGTTGAATGCGTCTGATAGTATAGTATCTATTGACACTTCTTATTCTAGTTCTGATCCAAATGTTTTATCGAGACCTCCAGAGTCTGCACCAGTCTACATAAAAGAAAATGAGAATCTATTTTTGAGAGTTTTCATAGACAAAAGTGTTGTTGAAGTTTTTGTAAATGAAAGACAATGCCTTGCCACAAGAATTTATCCATCAAAAAAAGATAGCTTAGGAGTTTCTGTATTGTCTCAGGGTGCGAAATCAGAAATCATTTCATTAGATGCATATGATATGGATAGTATCTACGATGTCTAACTTACGGCTTATAGTTTAAACCTTCTAGATTTCCCGATTTATATATATCATTCCAATAATCTAAAAATGTTTTATTCCATTCATCAGTTAATTTTGATTTGATCATTTCTTCAAATACAGGCCAAAAAATTATAATTCCATCAGCTCCATCTAAGATTGCTTTATGAGCTGTTGCTACAGACCTAACAAGAGCAGCTGTAATATAGGGCCTATTTTTCCACCCTTCAAATGTGGTTTTTATTTCTCGGATTAGTTCTGTAGAGTCTTTATTTACATCTAGAAACGGTTCACAAAAAGGTAAAACATGAGTTACACCAGAATTTGCTGCAAGAACAGCCTGATTTAATGTAAAAATAGTCGTACAAAAAGTTTCTATGTTCGCTTTTTTAAGTTCACCAAAAGCACCCAGAGCATGTTCACTCATTGGGATTTTTAGGATTATTTGATCAGATAATTTTGTAAAAGCTTCTCCAATATCTAAAAGTTCATTTGTCGAATGACCATCTATCTCTATAGCTATTTTTTTTTCAGTTATGTCTAAGTATCTTTTAGTTAAATCAATTATTGAACCATATTTATCTGTCATATCTTTTAGAACAATAGTATTAGTGACAATTCCTTTGACTCCTTTATTCATCCATTTTTTTAAGTCCTCAGGATCTCCTGCTAACCATATATCAGGACCTATAGAATTATTTTTATTTTCATTTGCATTAGTTATTTTCATAAAATTCTCCTATTTTATTTCAACAATATTCTCTTTTTCTATTTTTTCTTTATCTAATTCCATTCCAAGCCCAATTAATTCTGTTTCTTTAAAATATCCTTCATGTGGTTTCTCAGGAGTCTTAAGAAAATGTTGATGAACTTGATTCCACTTTATCAAATACTCTTGAAATGGAGTATGAATAGGTACTTGGGATAATGAAAAGTGAAGAGTTGCATTAGATGAATGACCGTGTGGTATTGTTATAAGATCATAAGTAGTTGCTAAGTTTGCTATTTTTATAACTTCCGATAAACCTCCAGCCCAGTAAATATCTGGTTGATAAATATCAAGGGCATTTTTTTCAATAAATCTTAACATACCCCACCTTGTATAATCATGTTCGGCTCCAGATAAAGGTATATTGATTTTATCTTTAATTTTTTTATAAATTTCTACTCTGTCAGGCATTACAGTTTCTTCTAACCAATAAGGCCTATATTCTTCAATTCTTTTTGCTAATTCAACAACATATTTGTAGTCCATTGATTGCCAACAATCAAGCATTATTTCATATTCATCACCAACTGACTCTCTTATTGTTTTTACCATTTGAACATTTTTGTTTAATCCTTCTATGCCTGCCATAGGACCAAACCTAAAAAACCATTTTTGAGCTGTAAATCCTTTTTCTTTATAGACTTTGGCTCTTTCTGAAACTAAATTCATGTCTGTTACATTAAAACCTAGCATAGATGCATATGCAGGAATTTTTTTTCTGGTAGGGCCTCCCAAAATTTTATATACAGGAGTGTTATAAAATTTACCCTTTAGATCCCAAAGGGCGCAATCTACAGCACTAATTGCCATCATTGTAATGCCTTGTCTGCCATGCACATTTAGTCTATGCATTTGATCCCAAATCAATTCAATTGCTAGTGGATCCTTGCCTATAATTATTGGAGATAAGGATTTCTCTACTATATCTGCGTGTAATGAATCTATGGGCCCAGCTGTTCCATATAACCCTTCATTTGTATGAATTTCTATGAATATGGAGCTAGTTTTAACTATATCTCCTTTCTGTAAATTATCGTTTTCATGGCCTTGATTTGCATATTCTGGATATATATCTATAGGCCTTAAAAGTCTATCTTCCCAAAATTTGCCTTTCGACTTAAAACTTCCTTGTAATTTTCGTATACTAACTTTTGTTATTTTCATAATTTTCTAATATATCCTTTCCTTTTAATGGCCAATCTAAAGTTGTACCTGTACTTTCAGAATCAATAGCTTTTATTAGATCTTTTTTATTTGATACACCCCAATTTCTAACTAAAATATTTTTTTCTTTTGCGATGTTTACATCATTAATATTTGAAAATTTAGCCCTTGGACAAATGAGGTCTATTTTTTGATCTGTACAGATTTCTAAGTCATATTCAGTTATTTTTTCTAGTAACCAAGCTGTTCTTTCATTTTGATCTAATTTACGATATCTAATTATTTGTTCAAGAAAGAAACTGCTTATAGTAATTCCTCCAGGCTCATAAATACTTTTTTTTGAATTTAACCATCCATTGTCTCTTAATGTTTGAAATACTATTTCAGCAAGTTCTTGATCTCTTGATTTTAACTCTAAATGTAAATTTGAAATACCTGAATATTTTTTTAATAGATCGTCTAGCTTTGGAATTGAATATTTTCCGTCCTCTAACTTAAAATTATTTTTTGCTTGTAAATTCTCTATTTCTTTAAAGTTTTTTTCAGAAATAAGACCTTCTATTCCAGTCGTTCTATATAAATTAAAGTCATGAATTACAACTGGTATGTGATCTTTTGTAAGTTGAACATCAAATTCAAAATTATGAAAACCTGATTTTATAGCTAAATCAAAAGCCGGATAAGTATTTTCTGGAGCCAATTCAGAGAAACCTCTATGTGCTATGATCTGAAATTCATTTTTCATTAAATTATCTTTCATTTGGAGCAATCATATATTTCATACCTTCGCCTTTAGCAGTTGATTCAATTGCTTCATTTATTTCTTCTAATTTATAAGTCTTAGTAACTAGTTTTTCAAGATTAAATTCATTGATTTTTTCTGGAGTTTTATTAAAATAATTCCCTCTTCCAAATGCACCCAAAAGTTTTATCTCTTTAAAGTGAAAATCATGCAGGTCACTATTTAGCTTTGATTCTCTTGGATGAACTCCAATCATTAATGCTTGACCTCTAGGTCGCAATTTTGAAATACCTTCATTAAGTAATTCAGGTTTTCCAACTGCCTCAATAAAAATATCAAAGCCAATTCCTTCAGAAATTTCATTAAGTTTTTCATGATAATTATTATCAAAAGGATCTACAACATAATTAGCACCTAAAGATTTCGCTATACTCCTTCTGAATGAATTTGGTTCAGAAACAACTAAACAGTCAATATCTTTTTTTAGTACAAAAAGTTGGCATAATATTCCCATAATACCCGACCCTATTATCAGAATTTTTGGCTTATCTTTATATTCGATCATTTCTGTCCCTGATAAACAGCAAGCAGCTGGTTCTGTCATTGCTGCAACTTCAAATGACATTTTTTTTGGTATTTCTATAGCAGAAGAAGAATGCATAAGAGAAAATTCAGCAAAAGCACCAGTGCTTTTTTCTGAATTTAGACATCTAGAAATCGTCCAATTTAAACAATTAATACAATTTCCACAGCTAGAAGTAGTATTACATGTAACTCTTTGACCAATCCTATCTTTTAATATTTTAGACCCAACATCTACAATAACTCCACTAAATTCATGCCCTAATATTTTCGGAGGACTTGAAGGATAAAGTCCTTGTGTTATATGAACATCTGTTCCACATAATCCAACTTTTTCAACCTTAACTAAAACTTGTTCATCCGCCAATTTAGGAATATTTATTTCCTGAATTTCAAATTTATTTTCTCCTAGCCAGACAGATGCTTTCATTTACTCACTTATGTTTTTATTAAGAACACTATATATTAAAATTTATAAATAACTATAAAATATTGATTATAAAATCTTTAAAGCTAAACTTACTGATAAGATAAGCGTAATCAATAATATATTAGGAATTCTTATGTTTAACGACTACAAAATAAATAATGTTGAATCATTTGAAACTCCAGAGCATTTAATATTTGAAGAAAAGGTACTTAATAATATTGAATCAATAATTTCATTAGTTGGGGGTGAGGATAGGTTAATACCTCATGCTAAAACGCATAAATCTAAAGATACATTAAATCTTCTTATTGAAAATGGACTAAAGAAGCACAAGACTTCTACATTAAATGAATTAGAAATTTTAGCTGAATGTAAACCTGAAACATTAATTTTAGCCTATCCGATTTCTTCTGAAGTTAAGGCTAAAAGACTAGAAAAAATTATAAAAATATTTCCAGAAACTAAGTTTTATACTATTATTTCAAATACCTTTCATTTTGATTTGGTTAAGGACATTGTTAATTTAGATGGGATTTATATAGATTTAGATACTGGAATGAATAGGACTGGTATATCCAAAGAAAATATACCAAATCTAATTGATTATATATCTTCAAATAGTTACAAAAAACTCAAGGGTATTCACGCATATGATGGTCAAACATATGGCATTGTGAGTGTTGAAGATAGAGTTATAAATACACAAAAAACCCTAAAAGATATTAGAGAAGTTGAAAAAAAAATCAAAGAAAAACTTTCTGTAGATGATTTTGAAATTATAGTTGGAGGATCTTGGTCTTTCCATTTTTATATAGAAGAAAAAGATATAAAACTTTCACCAGGTACTTGGATTTATTGGGATATAAGTAATATCAAACAGAAAGAATTACCATTTCAAATTGCTGGAGTAGTATTAGGCCAGGTAATAGATCAAAATAATTCTAATGATACAGTTACTATTGATATTGGAGCTAAAGCTGTTTCAAGTGATCCTCCAACAGAAAATAGACTAAGACTTATAGATAAACCTAATGCAAAATTGATTTTCCAAAATGAAGAACATGGAATTATAAAGCTTAATGGTGAATCATTGAAATTAGGTGATTATGTTTTAGCTCAACCAGGTCATGCATGTACTGTAACTCCAAAATATAATAGAGCGATAAAAATTGATAAAGAAGGAAATATTTCAGGACAAATTACACCTCACGCAAGAGATAGAGTTTGATAAAAATTAGCTAATGGAAAAAGTAAAAAAATATGATGTGATTATTATTGGATCAGGATTTGCTGGTTTATATATGCTCCACAAACTAAAAGAAATTAATCTTGATGCGATAGTTATTGAGAAGGGTTCTGGAGTGGGAGGAACTTGGTTTTGGAATAGATATCCCGGAGCAAGGTGTGATATTGAAAGTGTAGAATATAGTTATTCTTTTTCTGAGGATTTACAACAAGAATGGAATTGGTCTAATAGATACTCTGATCAATCTGAAATATTAGAATACCTAAATCATGTAGCAGATAGATTTGATTTGAGGAAAAATATTATTTTTAATTCTACTGTTTTATCTGCAACTTATCTTGAGTCTTCAAACCAATGGGAAATTAATACTGAGACTGAAACCTATAAATCTAAATTTTGTGTAATGGCTACTGGAACACTTTCTTCAATAAAGCAACCAGATTTTGAAGGTTTAGATAAATTTGATGGAGATTGGTATGTTACCGGAAAATGGCCACACGAAGGGGTAGATTTTAGTGAAAAAAAAGTTGGTATCATAGGAACAGGTTCTTCAGCAGTTCAGTCTATTCCTGTTATAGCTAAATATGCTAAACACTTAACTGTATTTCAAAGAAGTCCTAATTATTCAATACCAGCTAATAATAGACCTTTATCTAAAAAAGAAATAAAAAACGCAAAATCAAATTATTCCCAGATAAGAAAAAATGCAAAATATACTAGAGCTGGCATAGGCTACAATCAATTTGAAGAAAAAAAGATTTTAGATTACCCAATAGACTATATAAATGAAGAATTAAGTACCAGATGGGATATTGGAGGACAAGAAATATTTACAGCTGGTTTTACAGATGTTGGTACTGAACCAAAAGCAAATGAGATTGCTGCTGATTTCGTTAGATCAAAAATCAAAGAGATTGTTGATAACCCTATAACGGCGGAATTACTAGCTCCTAAAGATTCTATTGGTTGCAAGAGATTATGTGCTGACTCAAATTATTTTGAAACTTATAATCAAAAAAATGTAGAATTAATTGATATAAATTCTACTCCTATAAAATCTATTACAAAAAAAGGATTGTCTACAACTGATAAAGAGTTTGATTTTGACATACTAATTTTTGCAACAGGATTTGATGCAATGACCGGAGCTTTATTAGCTATAGATATAACAGGAAAAAATCATATAAAACTTAAGGATAAATGGAAAGATGGACCTAGATCTTATTTAGGATTGTCAATATCAGATTTCCCTAATTTATTTACTGTAACTGGACCTGGAAGTCCTTCTGTTTTGACAAACATGATCGTAGCAATTGAACAGCATGTTGAGTGGATTTTTGAATGTATTAATTATTTATATGAAACAGATAAAAATGAAATTGAAGCAAATATTAAATTTCAAAATAATTGGATGGATCATTTAGAAGAAGTTGCTAGTAATACTCTAAGATATACTTGCAATTCCTGGTATGTTGGCGCAAATGTTCCAGGTAAAAAAAGAGTTTTTATGCCTTATGCAGGAGGTTTTGGGAAATATAGAGAAAAATGTGACGAAGTTGCTGAAAATAGTTATACAGGATTTGTTGTAAGCTAAGAATTTATAAAATCAGAAACTCTATCAAGGCATTTTTTTGCATCACTTATAGTTCCTATGTTTGTATTAAATCCATGTAATGCCCCTTCATAAATTTCTAACTTTGAATCCACTTCTTTCTTAATGTTTTCATAGTATATTTCTGACTCAGTTCTTAAAACATCACACTCTGCTGCAATTATAAAAGTTTTAGGGAGCTTTCCCGTAATTTCATCCTTAATAATCGCGGAAAATTTATTTGCTTTAGTGACATCTCCTTCAATATAATTTTTCCAAAACCATATCATTGATTCTTTCTCTAGACCATAACCTTCTGAAAATTCATTATATGATTCTGTTTCAAAATCATTATTTAATACTGGAGTGAACAGAATTTGATTTTTTATCATATCATCTTTAGTATCTCTAAATAACAGTGATACTGCTGCAGCTAAATTAGCTCCTGCAGAAGTTCCGCATATAGAAATATTATTTGGATTAATATTAAATTCTTCATAATTATCATAGATGAAAGAAATTGCTTTGTAACAATCTTGTAAAGGTGTAGGGAATTTATATTCAGGAGCTAACCTATAGTCTACCGATATAACTTTGTGCTTAGATTTTTTTGCAAGATACATACACATTTTTTCATCTGAATCGAGGTCTCCAAGAACCCATCCTCCTCCATGAAAATTAACTAATAATGGGAGATTATTTTCATTAGAATCTGAAAAGATTCTAATTTTTATGTTTGCCCCATTAATGAAAATTTCTTTATTTTCTATACTTAGAATTTCGATTTCTGGAAGCGGAAAAGCATCTTTATTTTTATTGAATTGTTCTCTTGCCTCCAATGGAGATAATGATTGAATTGGCTTACCTTTTAAGACTTTTCTTTCGTCTAAATATTTTTTTGATTCTTTATTTAACATTTGTTTCCGCTTTATTTATATTTATATTATTAATATCATTATTATTATAAATTGTGACAATATCTTTGACGGGTTTTTTGGGAAATAATATTATTTATTTAATCCTCAAGATTTGCCCCTCAGATTCGAACCTTGAGGATTTTCTCTTTTTATGACCTCTTTATTTAAGAATAAAAATTTAAATGCATTAGTTTTATCTAAAAACCTTGTTCAATATGCTCTTCAGATGAGAGTATTATTTTTCAGTTGGTTAGCTTATGAAATTACTCAAAAAGATTTATGGGTGGGTATTATACTTGGAGTAGGATCAACGCCAATATTGTTATCCTCTTTTTTAGGCGGTTATTTATCAGAGAGATATAACATAAAGAAAATATTGTTTTATTCTAATTTGATAATTTTATTTTTGTTTAGTTTATTTTTTCTGATTGATATTAAAAATATTTATAATTTATTAATTCTTAGCTTTTTATTTGGAATAATTATGGGAGTTCCTGGCCCTCCTTTCTGGACTATTGTTATTAATACTTTTGGTAAAAATAACTTAAGTAAAATTAATTCTTTTTTCTATACCTTTCAATTTTTTGGAGAGATGGTGATTCCTCTTATTTTTGCATTTTTCATTGCTAGTCTAGGTTCAAATTACATTATTTCTTTTGCATGTTTTATAATCATAATTTCAACGTTCCTGATTTACTATTTCCCAGAAGATAAACAAGTAAAAAATCAAAAAGATAAAAATATTTATGATTCTTTTAATAAAATATTAAGAGAAAAACCAGTTGTTTTTTGGGGAACTATAATAGTTTCAATTCAGTCTATTTTTGGAGTTACTATTTTTATAGTGTTACCCCAATATGCAAATAATTTTGGAGTTGGAGCAACTGGTTTTGGAATCTTTTTTGCTGCCAATGGCGCAGGTATATTTTTGGGAACAATTTTTTCTTTTTATACTGGAATTTTTAGAAGCAAATTACTTATTTGGGTACTTTCTACAGTAGGGTGGGATGTAGGGCAGATTATTTTTGCATTTTCAACAAATTATTATTTATCTATAATAGTTTTATTTTTGATGGGCATTAGTGCTGCATATTGGATAGTAGCTGCGAATCTTATTTTTCAAAATGAGACATCAGAAAAAGATAGAAATAAAATTATGGCTTTATATCAGTTTGCTACGCAAATATTTTTTATTGGATGGCTAGTAGGTGGATTGATTTCAGAGATTACAAATGCACAAATAGCACTTGTAATAAGTGGTTTCTCTAGTTATCCCATTTTTATTATCGCTATAATTTCCTCCAAGAGACTACGTGTTGTTTAAAAATAAATTTCTTATAAACTCCTATTAGAAAAGAGGATATTATGCTAACTATTGAAGAATTAAAAAATAAATCATCTCAATACTTAAATGATAAAAAAAGTATTGCCATACAACTATCTAAAGATATACTTGCTGAACCTGAAACAGGATATAAGGAATTTAAGACTAATAAAAAAATTTATGATGTTTTAAAGTCTTTAGATTTAGAAATAGTAAATAATCTTGCTATAACAGGTCTAATGACTACAATTCATGGTGCTAAACCTGGGCCTCATATAGCTGTAATAGGTGAATTAGACGGTCTTCCTGTTCCAGGACATCCTTTTTCAGATAAGGATACTAATGCAGCCCATGCTTGCGGTCACCATATTCAAATAGGAAATATGCTAGCAACTTTATTTGCATTGAATTCTGAGGAAATATTAAATAATCTTTCTGGTTCTATCTCTTTTATTGCAGTCCCATCAGAAGAATATGTTGAGATTGAATGGAGAAATGAGCAAAGATCCAAAGGAGAATTTGAATTTCTAGGAGGTAAGCAAGAATTAGTAAAATTAGGAATTTTTGATGATATTGATATATCTATGATGACTCATGCTAGGGGAAATTTTTCAGGATTCGGCTATGGAGGCACAGGTAATGGATTGGTTGCAAAATTTATTGAATTTCACGGAAAATCATCTCATGCAGGTGGAGATCCTCATCTTGGAATAAATGCATTAAATGCTGCTAATTTATCTATGTCAAATATTCATGCTAACAGGGAAACTTTTTATGACGATCATCATATTAGGGTTCATCCTATAATCACACTTGGTGGATCTGTAGTGAATCAGGTTCCTGAAATAGTTACCTTAGAAACTTTTGTAAGAGGAGCATCATTAGAAGCTATAAAAAATGCAAATCTTAAGGTTGATAATTGTTTGAGAGCTGGAGCTATGGCAGTTGGTGCAGAAGTTGAAATAACAACTTTACCTGGTTATTTCCCTCTCTTTCATGATAGTAATTTACAAGAAATATATAAGAAAAATCTTCAAAACACAGAAAATAAATCATCAGAACTTGATCATGGTGGTGGTTCTACAGATATGGGTGATCTTGCACATCTAATGCCTGTAATTCATCCTTATGTTGGAGGGGCTACAGATGCATCTGCTCATACTGCAGGGTTTATAGTCGAAGATTATGAGTTAGCAGTTGTAGAGGCAGGAAAAATGATGGCTTTTACTATTATTGATTTATTATATGATGGAGCTTCTAGTGGTAAAGAGATTATTTCAAAGCATACTCCAAGATTATCAAAAAGTGAATATTTGAAAACTATGAGAGAATTTAGCAATGTAGAGATTGCAAATTATAATATCGGATAAGTATGAAAAAAATCACAAAAAAAATATTGTATAGAGAACATTCTCCTTATAATAAAATCACAGATAAAGTAGATCAAAATATTTGGTTTGAGGTTGAAACTCAAATGAACAGAGGCCCAGATTCAAAAGATGTTGATAAAAATTTAGTTGAAATATTTAATAAATACCGTGATGATTCTATGCCTGATAATAGAGGAAATCCTTCCTCGGGTTGTATTTGGGTCAATGATTCAAAAAAAGGTGAAATATTAAGTGTTGAAATTGGAGAAATACAAACTCATGAAGTTGGATATACAAAATATAGAGGTTCAACCGGGGCTTTTCCTTCTTATTTGCAGCCTTCTGCAATTGGAGAAGTTTTTAAGGTAGTTAAAATAATTGATAAAAAAATTATCTGGAATGAAAAATTATCAATTCCGATTAATCCAATGATAGGAGTAGTTGGTTTGGCTCCAGAATTTGAAGCGAGAGGGAATGCCTGGGCAGGTGAGTGGGGTGGTAATTTTGATATTCAAGAGATAACTACTGGAGCGAAGGTTCAAATACCAATTAATCATGATGGATCATTTCTTCATATAGGTGATATGCATGCGATTCAGGGAGATGGAGAGATATCGGGCGGAGGAGGGATTGAAACAGGGGGAACAGTTAAATTAAAATGTAATTCTGAAGCTAAACCCAAAGGGATGACTTGGCCAAGAATAATTAATGATGATTATATTATGACTACAGCTCAAGCTAGGCCTGCAGAAGATGCATTTAGAATTGCTTTATCAGAAATGATTTTGTGGTTAGAAAACGATTATGACATAGATAAGAAAGAAGCATTTATGTTGCTGGCACAAGTTTTAGAAGCAAGAGTAACTCAATTTGTAAATCCTACTTTTACTTATCTATTAAAAGTTAATAAAAAATTCTTAATCTAAAAGAAAGATTTCAATAAAATGACGTATGTTGTAGCGCATAGAGGTTTATCATCTAAGTCTCCAGAAAATACATATCACTCATTTGATTTAGCTATATCTAGTGGAATAAATTATATTGAGTTTGATGTGCAGCTAACTAAAGACAAAGAAGTAGTAATAATTCATGATGAAACTATTGATAGAACAAGTAATGGATTTGGAGAAGTAAAAGAAAAAACGATGAATGAATTATTAGACTTAGATTTTGGAAGCTGGTTTTCAGAAAAATATAAAAATACTAAAATTCCACAATTTTCTAAACTATTAGAAAGTTATAATGATATAAATTTTGTAATTGAAATTAAGGGTTCAGATAAAGATTTAGTTCCAAAAGTTTTAGAACTTATTTCTAAAAATAATTATTGGAAAGATAAAATTTATGAATCTAATAATAACAAGCCAAAAATAATTTTTTGTTCTTTTTTACCAAAACAAATAGAAAAATTAAGATTTTTTTCAAATGATATAGCTATAGGATTCTTAACTAAAAATATTGATCAAAAGGTCTTTGATTTTGTAGATCAATATCATTTAAATGGACTTTTCCCGTATTATAAACTCCTAAACAAAGAATTAATAGAAAAACTAAGAAAAAAAAATCTTATGATAAGTTCATGGGGATTTGAAAATATTGAAGATGCAAATAAATTAATCAAACTTGGAATTGATGGAGTTACAGTAGATTGGCCTGACGAAATAATTGTTGACTAATTTGAAGACAATATACTTTTCTTTCCAAGTACATTAAGATTTCATATCTTATAATTTATAACCTTGGGTCTATACTAATTGGAAGGGGATTAGTTAAGTAAATAAAATAGTCTACGGGGTAAGTATTTTTTTACTTCCTAGTCGATTTCTAGAAGAATTCTTTATAAGGTTCAGATTCAATTGGAATATAATTAGATGCTGGGAATTCTTTCAAAGCATCTTCATTTATATCCGTACCTAATCCTGATCCATCAGGAGGGGCTGAAAATCCATCTTCAATAATCAAATTATTAGTAAGTATTTTTTTGTATCCCTCAAGGTAACTTACAAATATTTCTTGTTTATAGCAATTAGGGATACTCATATCTAGGTGAAGACTAGCGATAGTTGAAATAGGTCCATTTGAATTATGAGGGGCTACACTTACATAATATGTTTCTGCTGCTGCCGAAATCTTCTTTAGTTCTGATAAACCACCAGCATGGCAAATATCTGGCTGTATTATTGAAATGAATTTTTGTTCAAAAAGCTTTTGGTATTCCCACTTATTATAAAGTTGCTCTCCCGTAGATATAGGAATTTCAGTTTTTTGTGCTAATTTAGCTAGAACATCAACGTTATCAAATTGAACAGGTTCTTCAACCCATGAAATATTATAAGGTTTTAGCTTATTAAGAACCTTTAGAGCACTACCGAAATCTAATCTTGCTCTTATATCTATAGCTATTTGTATATTTTCTCCAACAGAATTTCTAACTGCTTCAACTAATTCAACACCACTATTTAGATTTTCATTCTCAAGACTATATTTACCTATAAAAGGATAAAACTTTAGACATCTATATCCATTATTTATAACTTCTTTTGCTGCTTTTGCATGTTCTTCAGGGGTAATTAATCCCTCAAACCATCCATTAGCATAAAGAGGAATTTTTTCTCTTACTTTTCCACCCATCAACTCGTAAACAGGTACATCTAGTGCCTTTCCCTTTATATCCCATAAAGCAATATCAATAGCACTTATAGCACTCATTGTAACTGCTCCTCCAGTCCAAGTGACTCTTCTATAAAATGAATTCCAAATAAACTCTATTTGAAATGGATCTTTATCTATTAAGAACTTTCCAAAATCTAATATTTCAGCCTCTAATGCTGCATCTTTATATTGCAAACTCCCCTCTCCCACACCGTGTATTCCTGAGTCGGTATAGATTTTTACAAAAAGCCAGTTATTGGTATCTGACTTATGCTCAGTTGGTGCTGACATTTTGAATATTTTTATGTCTGTTATTTTCATTTAATTTAAATTCTATTAATTTGTTTTATTATTTTTGATCAAGATAGTAAATAGAAAATAATAAATCCAATAATAAATCCTAATGTTGCAATCACAGAAGAAAATATAATAAATTTGAACTTTGGTTTATTTTCAAACTTATTTCGAGTTATTCTTTCTAATAAATAAGATATTCCAATCATAATTAAAAAGAATAAAATTATTTTATATCTAATCATTATTAATTAATAATTTTATTTTGGTTTGTTATTATAATATCAACGTTAAACTTATCTATCATTTATGGAACATGAAGTTTTAGAAATATCAGGAATTTTTTCAGCTATTTTAGTTGGTTTTTTGCTAGGTCTCAGACACTCAATTGACGGAGATCATATTGTTGCTATATCTACTTTGTCTAGAGACTATAATAAATATTTTAAAAATTTATGGATAGGTATTTCATGGGGATTAGGTCATTCAACTCCTCTTATTATAATAGGAATTTCTGTTTTATTATTTAAGGATGTTTTTTTTGATGTATATGAACCAATTTCAACCTATTTTGAAATTTTAGTTTCTATAATGTTGATATTTTTAGGAATTCAAGTTTTCTGGAAATTATATAAAGGTAACTTGCATATCCATTTACATGATCACGATGGAGTAAGTCATGCTCATTTACACAATAATCATTTTCATGACAAAAAAATAAAGGAGCATAACAAAGAACATGGTCATAGTATTTTTTCTGATTTTATGCCTTTTTTTAGACAAAAATCTTATTTAATTGGTTTTGTTCATGGTTTGGCTGGTAGTGCTGCAGTTCTTTTAGCGATACTTCCAACTACTCCAAGCTTTACTTCTGGAATTTTATACTTGTTTTTCTTTTGCATTGGTACTGTAATATCAATGTCATTTATGACTTTGATATTTTCAGCTCCTTTTAGAGTAAAATCTGAATCAAGATTATTTGAAAATTCTTTAATTTCTTTAGCTGGAGTTCTAAGTATATTACTTGGAATAATGCTTGGATCTGATTTGATTTTTGGTACAGGATTTACTAATTTTTTATGGTATTAAATTATTATTTATAGTTAGTTTGTGATGCACCTTCCAGAAAAGATGATCTAAATTGAATTCCCCATCTACCATTAATTTTAGTCATTATCCAAAGAGTTTGAAAATTATGATATTCTTTTCCATTTTTATCTCTTCTAGACTGATGAATTAGAAGATGTACTTTTTCTTTTTCAGATTGAACAGCTTTTATATCTAAAGTAACTGTGTGATCCCATCCTTCTTCTTTTAATCCTTCTGTTTGAGTGTCATAACCTCTTAAGAATTCCTTGTCATTTTCAAATATAGAAAATTTGTTTTCCCACAATCTAATATGAGGAAAGTGTAAACCTTCTATAGTAATTTTCTTATCTCTTTTGTTAAAACCTTCTTCATTCCAATGAAGAGCAGCATCGATGGCTTCTTTTTCATAATTTTCCATATTAAACTCCAAGCTTCACATATTATTTTCTTAGAATAATATCATAAAAATAACCTATTCTATTCTAATTGCCTCAACTTAGGATCTAGTTTGTCTCTAAACCAATCTCCTAGAAAATTTAGAGAAAATACTACTAAGATTACGAGTGTTACAGGTATATAAGTTTGATACCTGTAGGGATAACTTCCATCCCACCAACCCCAATCCCAATACTCAACTGATAATTTTATAATATTGCCCCAAGCAGTCCAGTGTCTTGGTATGGCTATCTCAAAAAAGCATAAAACAGCCTCAAGTGAAATAATCAATGAACAATTAAAAGTTGCTATTACTAAAATATCGTTAATATGAGCTGGTAGAATATGTTTTGTAAAAATTCTAAATGAACTTGCTCCTGAAACTATAGCAGAATTAATATAATCAGTGGTTCTTAAACTTAATGTTTTAGCTCTAATAATTCTTACAAAGTTTTGCCATGTAAATAAGATCAAAATCAAAGCAAACACCCAGATTTTATTTCCTAAAATCAAAGTAGTCATAATTGCAATTAGAAGTATCGGAATGACACTAGTTATATCCACAACTCTCTGAATTATTTCATCAATCATCCATTTATAATTTGGCTTGAAAGCATACCAACCTGCGAGTATTCCTAGCCCAGAACCTATAAGGCTGCCTGATATACCAGTTAAGAGCATTAATGTCAGATTCCATCTTGCCCCATAAATTAGTCTTGAAAAATAATCTCTACCTATTGTGTCTGTTCCAAGAATATATAATCCACTTGGCCACCAGGACCATTTTTTACTATCTTCTCTGATAACTCTCAAGTCCAAAGAAATAATATCATTTTGATTATCAATAATGTCTTCTTTGGCAACAAAATCTATATAGCCAGTATTTTCTTTTTTGTAAATTTTTATATACTCAATATTTGGACGAGGACATTCGTTTTGTGATAATCCAAGGCAATTACTAAATTCATCAAACTTAATTTCATCTAAATAATTACCATTTCTATTTACATCAACAAAGTTTGAATTTGGCCCAAGTTTAAATTCAATTGTAGACTTACTTCCTTTGGATAAGATTATTTTTTCTATATTAGGATCTTGAGTCTCAAGTAGTTGTTGCCACCTAGGTTTTTGATTTATTTGGTCATCTGATTTGATCAGATCATAATTTTGTATATTGTATTTTCCACTAACGACACCAGGCATTTGTAACCTAGCTCTTGTATCTGCTACGTATGGGTCGTATGGCGCAATAAGAGGTGCAAATAAACCTAATAATGAAATAATAATTATGAATCCTGAAGAAAAAATTGGATATCTTAAAAATATAGTGAAATTTTTTTTATAGTACTTCATTCTTTTATATTTGTTAGTATGAATTAAAATACTACAATATCCATTTGTTATATCTCAACGAGATTACAATTAATGTAAAGGATTATATTAACATGAATTGGTATAAAGGGAATATCCATACCCACACAACAAATAGTGATGGTGATTCATCACCAGATCATGTAGCTAGTTGGTATAAAAATAATCAATATGATTTTTTAGTATTATCTGATCATAATCATCTGACAATTTTAGATGAAGCTGAGAATAAAAAAAATAAATGGCCTTTGTTAGTTCCTGGTGAAGAAATAACAATAAGAGAAATCAATGGTAGTCCTGCTGCTCTTCATATAAACGGTATAGGTATAAAAGATCTAATTAAGCCTGGCTCTTATGAAAGTAATATAGATGGAATAAATGATGTAGTTGATAAAGTAAATTCTCAAGGAGGGCTTGCAAGTATTAATCATCCAAATTATCAGTGGTGGGTTTCTGTAGATGATATAAAGTATTCTAAAGATGCGTGGGCTTTTGAGGTATTTAATGGCCATATGCATTCTAATAATGAGGGATCTCTTCATTCAATGTCAACCGAAGAAATTTGGGATGAAATATTATCTTCAGGAAAAATGATTTATGGAGTAGCAAGTGATGATGCTCATCATTTTACACAAGAATTTTCTTCTGCAAGATCAAATCCAGGAAGAGGTTGGATATATGTAAAATCAAACTCTCTTTCAGTAAAAGAAATAATAAAATCAATGAAAAAAGGAGATTTTTATTCTTCAACTGGAGTTGAGCTTGAGGAATTAGAAATATCTAAATCTAATATTCACTTGAAAATCAAAGAAAGACTTCCAAAAGAAAAACAAAAATATACTATAAAAATTATTCATGATACGGGTGTTGTTTTTTTTGAAAAAGAAGGTGATGATCTAGATTTGTCAACTAAAGGATTAAAGAAATACTTTAGGGTAGTAGTACGTTCATCTGAAGGGACTAATGCCTGGATTCAACCAATTTTTCTTTGATCAGAAATATCTTTGATTATATANGAGTCCTCTTCAGAAATTTTTANCCAAGCTTCTCTATCAATTTTTTCCCCAAATTGATTTTTATAAACTACGCTATAGTTTTTTATTTCTAATGATTTTCTTTTTTGCTTCATAATCAAACTTTTTATTATGGGTTTAAAATTATTTCAAATTATTTTTTAAAAGGGAAATTTGTTGTCATTTCTATTTTATTTCACCTGTTTCATAAAGGTGCTTTAAAGCAGTATATTCTATAGATTTATCGTCTTCGAATATCCAAATGATTTTAGGAGAAATATATTTATTAAATTTAAAAATGATTTCTTTTTTATATTCTTCAACAGATCCTTTGTTTTCTTCAAGCAATGTTCTTATTTCCTTGAATTCTTTTTGAGTAAATTTAAAGAGTTTTTCTGCATAAACTAATCTTTTGTTAGTTTGATTTGTAATTATCATACCTTCAAGATGGATATTGAGTCTTTCATCTTGGATATAATTAGTTAAAATCTCAAAATCCAACTCTAAGTCTTTTAAGCATGTTTTTAAGAAAATTTGATCAAGTTTCCCATCTGATTTATTTAGATGCTTAAAAAANTCTTCCACCCTTGAGATGATTTTTTGCTTGAAATTAGGGTGGTTCATTTTGAAAAAAAATTAGAAATTGAATTTATTCAGATTTTCCTCTTGATTGGTTGACTTTTAATGGTCGACCTTCTAATTCATGTCCTTCAAGAGCTTCGATAGCTTTTGCAGCTGATTCGTCATCCATTTCTACAAATCCAAATCCCTTTGATCTATTTGAGTCTTTGTACTTAATCACTTTGGCGCTTTCTACATCACCATATTCTGAAAAGAGTTCTTCTAACTCTTTATCATCTACAGACCATGGCAAGTTTCCTACATATATATCCAATATTTTTTCCTTATTTTATAAATTGCACAATTAAATTAGAACATTTTTTCCTTAAAAAATACACATATAAAAGATCTAGTTTTACTGAGAGAACTGATAATTACTAACAAAAGTGACTATGTTTTATCAGTTCTCTTTATGGATTATAAAAAATAANAGAATGAATTGACTAATTTAGTGTCATTAAATAAGAATGCATGTTGTTTTAATAAGACAAAATTTCAACATAATAGAATTGAAAAAATCAATAATAGAAAATTATATTAAGAGNACCGATATTAAGTCCCTCAAGATCGGTTCTCTGACTTTCTTCGATTTATTGAATCCAATTAATTTTTTCTAATCCTTTTGATACTAGATAATCATTTGTTTTGGAAAAAGGTTTGCTGCCAAAAAATCCTCTATATGCAGAAAGAGGAGACGGATGAGGGGATGTTATTACAAAATGTTTAGAAGTATCTATTAATTTAGTTTTAGACTGTGCAAATTTCCCCCAAAGTATAAATACTAAATTATCTTTTGAATCATTGAGAGTTTTAATTACTTGATCGGTGAAAATTTCCCATCCAATTTTTGAATGAGATAGTGGTTTATTTTTTTCTACTGTTAATGTTGTATTTAGTAAAAAAACACCCTGCTCTGACCAATTTTTTAAGTTTCCATTACTTTTGTCAAATTTTGTATTTAAGTCGTTTTCTAATTCCTTAAAAATATTAATCAAGGATGGAGGTAAAGCAATTTTTTTTCTTACTGAGAAACTAAGTCCATGAGCTTGATTTGGACCATGATAAGGATCTTGCCCCAAAATTACAACTTTAACNTTTTCTATGTGACATAGATTAAAGGCATTGAATATTAAAGATTTTTCAGGATATATTATTTTGTTTTGTTTATATTCTTTATTAAGAAATTTTTTTATATCAGCCATATAAGACTTAGAGAATTCAGGTTCTAAGTATTTCAACCATCCAGATGGTATCTTTATTTTTCTACTCAAATTTATCTTATATGTTTACTGAGTTTAGATTTAAAAATTCCAATTGTTAGTAAAGATGCAACAACAGCTTTGATAAAGTCTCCAATCAAAAAAGGATACACTGCTTGAGATAACAATTTGCCTTCTTCTGGCCAGCTGAAATCAAATATTGATAACCAAATAATTGCAGGCACATAAACAATTAAAGTTCCTATAATATACGCCCAAATACTTTTGATATCGCTTAATCCTTTTTTTGCTAAAAATCCAACAGCAGTTGAGGCTAAAATAAATCCAATTATATAACCGCCTGTAACTCCTGTTGTGTATTGAATTCCGCCATTTCCGCCTTGAAAAAGAGGTATTCCTACTAATCCTAATAAAGCATATGATAATGCTGTGCCAAACCCCCATTTGGGACCTAAAAGTCCACCCATTAATAAAATTCCTAAAGTTTGAAAAGTAATTGGTACAGGATTATCGGGTAGAAAGAATCTAAATTGAGCAAATATACCGGTGAAAATAATTAGTGATATTGAAATAGAAAGTTTTATTAATATACTTTTATCAAAATAGAAAATTTGTGATTCTTTTATTTTTTGTGAATTATTATTAATTGTTTTCTCCTGAATTATTAACGATTATGATAACTGAAAACTATATATAATCTATCTTAAATAGCTAGCAAGTTTATCATTTAGAAGATCTCTTTTTGTACTTTTTCTACTCTTTATTTGCCTTCCAACTTCTATTCTAAGTTTACTTAAGTTTTCTTTGGAGTTCTTCCAAAAATCAACAAATAGTTCAGGAAAAGAAGAAATTATATCTTTTTCAATTTTTGGAACTAATGCAATTCTTTTATTTATGGGTAAATTAGATGATCTATTTATTGTTTCTGGGTCAATAAACTCTCCATCGTTATCCATAGTATGAAAAAAGTCTAAAAATTTAGATAGTGTGATCTTAAGATCCTTAATTTCTTTTTCAAGTAAATTCTTCAAAGCCTTAAAGGTTTCTTCACCATTAAGATCCAAGTCCTTACATAATTTTGAAATATAATATAACAAAATTTGTTTATTCATAATGAAGCTTAAACTAAAGATTTCCTCTAAAGTAGGGTTTACTGAAAATAGGGGAGTGGTTTTTGTAAATAAGTATCCAATTTGTTTGCTTAAAAGTTTTTGACTAAATATTGGATAGTATTTGAATTTTTGATCTGAAGAAAGAAATATAGAAATGAATGCAGCTATTTTTATTAAACTTTTATCATCAGAGATTTCTTTTTCTCCATTAATGTATCTATAAAACTGTCTTTCATTTAGTTTGAATTCCGTTATGAAATAATCTTTTATCTCAGAAGATTCTTCATAAATATACTTAAAAATATTAGCCTGAGAATTGCCAACTAGTATTTTTTTCAATTTATTTTTATTGATTTTAATTTTTTCAATCTGCTTATTACCAATAAATTCAACGGGATATTTAGATCCAAGGTCCTTTATAGCCCCCCTCAGATTCCTTCTTGGTACCTTTCCATCAATTTTTGATTCTACAGCCTCTATTACTTGCCGGTAATTTGCTGACTCCCCCATTGAAGCAACAACCATAAAAGCTAAAGATTGAATGTACTCTTTCTTTTCGTGGGTACTTCCAAAATTAATTATGCCTCTCTTGAATGAAAATAATGTTTTTTTATTGCTCATAAGTATTATTAAAATTGTCTTTTTTTATATTTCTAATATGAATAATATCAAATACATTTGTCAAAATAATATATTTTTTGTTACGATTTTTGTCATAAAAGTATAAATAAAAGGCATTTTTTTTGTCTTGATAGAGACCATATAGTTTATATAACTTAATTTAGATACTTTTAGTGTTATATATAATCATTTACTATATGAGTGTAACCAAATTATCAAACATCAATTAAAGAGGTTTTTATGAGACTATTGTCATGGAATGTGAACGGGATAAGGGCCTGTATAAAAAAAGATTTTGGATCTTTTTTTAATGAAATTGATGCAGATATTTTTTGTATCCAAGAGACAAAAGCATCTAGTTCTCAAGTAGATTTTGATAGTCCTGGTTATACTCAATTTTGGAATAGTGCTGAAAAAAAAGGCTATTCAGGTACACTTGTTTTTACCAAAAAAGAACCAATAAACTCTATTTATGGATTAGGAATTGAAAAACATGATAATGAAGGTAGAGTTATAACTTTAGAGTTTGATAATTTTTTTCTAGTAAATGTCTATACACCTAATTCAAAAAGAGACTTATCAAGATTAGATTATAGAGAAAATGAATGGGATATTGATTTTTTAACTCATGTTATTGAACTTGAGAAAATTAAGCCTGTTATATTTTGTGGGGACTTAAATGTTGCTCATAATGAAATAGATTTAAGGAATCCTAAAGCAAATCAAAGAAATGCTGGATTTACTATTGAAGAAAGAAAAGGTTTTGACAATATAGTCTCTCATGGATTTACAGATACTTTTAGGCATTTTAACAAAGAAGGAGATAACTACACTTGGTGGAGTTATATGGGAGGAGCTAGGTCTAGAAATGTTGGATGGCGTATTGATTATTTCTGTACATCTGAAATATTAAATTCAAAATTAAGTAATGCTAAGATACATCCAGAAATACTTGGATCTGATCATTGTCCAGTAAGTATTGAAATAGATATTTAGGAAGAGGATTTGAATAAATTATCAAAAGAAAAATCTGAGTATTTATTGCAACATTCGTCTAATCCTGTTGATTGGTATCCATGGGGTTCTGAGGCTTTTCAAAAAGCAAAAAAAGAGGATAAGCCTATTTTTTTATCCATTGGATATTCCAGTTGTCATTGGTGTCATGTTATGGAAAAAGAATCATTTGAAGACGAAGATACAGCTAACATACTAAATAAAAATTTTATATCTATCAAAGTGGATAGAGAAGAGCGTCCTGATATTGATTCTATATACATGGCTTCTATTCAAATGATTAGTGGAGGTGGAGGTTGGCCAGCATCAATTTTCATGAATTCTGAGGGAGTCCCGTTCTATGCAGGAACTTATTTCCCAAAATTTGATAAGCATAATTTGCCAGCTTTTAAGTCAGTATTAGCAAAAATAATAGAAATATATCAGACAAATAGAAAAAGCATTGATGATCAGTCCAAGGTTATTTTTGATGGTTTAAAAAATTTATTTGAAAATTCTATTAGTAAACAAAATGAAATAGATAATATTTATTCAAAAATTACTGCTCAAATAAAAGAAACATTTGACTTTGAAAAAGGTGGATTTGGAGATTATCCTAAATTTCCAGAAACTTCAAAATTAGAAATTTTATTTTTACTAGGAAAGAAAAATGGTTCCAATGAATTTTATGATATGGCTCAATTATCATTAGGATCTATGATTAATGGGGGTATTTTTGATCAATTATCAGGCGGATTCTCTAGATATTCTACTGATAGAGAATGGAAGATCCCTCATTTTGAAAAGATGCTTTATGATAATGCTCTTTTATTAAATGTTTTGTGTAATTCATTTAAAATTACTGATAACCAAAATATAAAAAATTCAATTTATATGACAATTAATTTTTTAATCGACGAAATGAGATCAAATGAAAATCTTTTTTATTCAACTCAGGATGCAGACTCAGAAGGTATAGAAGGTGAGTATTATATTTGGGATTATAACGAGTTAAAAAATAGTCTTTCAGACCTAAATTTTGAAATCATTAAAGAATACTGGAACATAACAGAGGAAGGAGATTTGGATAAAAAAAATATTTTATATGTGAATAATTCAGTAGATGAAGTTTCTAAGATGAAAAATATACCTAGATTGGAAGTCGAAAAAATTATTGAAGAGTCAAAAATAGATTTACTCAAAATTAGAAATAAAAAAATAAAACCAAATACTGACTATAAAATAATTTCATCATGGAATTCTTT
The DNA here is from genome assembly GCA_002699165.1 of Chloroflexota bacterium. GTDB lineage: Bacteria > Chloroflexota > Dehalococcoidia > Lucifugimonadales > Lucifugimonadaceae > TMED-70. The sequence goes on from PABO01000014.1 coordinate 75,965, forward strand.
ACTTATTTCTTCTTTATGTAATATTTATAATTTAACCAGAGATGAAAAATTCTTACATCAAGCTTCAAATACTGCAAATTCAATATTAGAAAATTTTATTGAAGATGATATTTTGTTTCATACAAAAAATAATAAAATTGGATTTTTAGAAGATTATTCATATTTTATAAAAGCACTTTTTGATCTTTATAACTCCTCTCAGTCTTCAAGATGGTATGATATTGCAAAAAAAATGTGTGATGACATGATAAGGCAATTTTGGAGCTCTAAAGACAAGGTTTTTTATGACACTCCTGAATCAAATGACTTAATAATTAGACCTAAAGGATTTTTTGATCCTATGATTCCTAACGCTGCAGCTATAGCTGCTCAAAATATTTATATGCTTTATAGATATTCCAATGAATCTAAATATCTAGATATTGTAGGTGAATCTATTAAAACCGTTTCTGGCTTATTAGATAAAAGTCCTTTAGATATACCTTCTTGGTTCAAGCTTTATCATCTAATGGAGGAAGAAAGTTCAGAAATCTTTATATCAGGGAACTCAAATGATAAGTTATATTCCGAATCTTTAGAATATTTACATTCACTTTATCTTCCAAATACAATAATTGTTTCCATTGATCCTGATAATCAAAACTTTTTTTTACCAATTATGCAAAATAGATTAAAAGATAAAAGTACTAAAATTTATTTATGTAAGAATTACGTTTGTGATTTACCAATAGATAATATGGATGACTTGAAGGATATGGTTAAATTACTTAAGGGAGTTTATAAATCAAAATAGTATTATTAGAGCCTGAAATTCCTCATAATACGGGAAATATTATAAGGCTATGTGCAAATATAAATGCTGAGCTACATCTTATCAAGCCTCTTGGTTTTACTTTGAATAATAAAAATCTTCGTAGAGCTTCTTTGGATTATTTCGATATGTCTAAGGTTTTTATACATGAAGAATTTGATGAATTTTTATCAAAAAATAAAACAAATATTTATCTCACTGATACTCAGGCAAAAAATAATTATTCAGATTGTAATTTTAATCTAGATGATTCATTTGTATTTGGATCAGAGAGTAAGGGAATAAATAAAATAATTTTGGATAATTTCGATGATAGAAAACAGATATATATTCCTATGTACCCAAATATTAGATCAATCAATATTTGTAATTCTGTTTCTATCATTGCATACGAATGTCTTAGACAAAATAAATTTATGTTCTGATTTCATTTTATTGGAGAAAAATTAGAAGCCATAACAATTTTATTTTCCATGAATATTGGAGGATTTGCTTTAGACTTAGGTGGCCATCCTATAGAACTGAATTTTTCACGTGCTTCAGTCCTATGTTGAAGACTTTCATAACCCCAAATATGCATAAATTTATTTACATCACCTATATCAGATACAAAAGCACCTACTAAGGGAGCTAATTTGCTTCTTGCTTCAATTTTTTCTTCCCAAGCAGGTAACATTTTATCTATTTGATCTGGTTCAAATGTATAAATTCTCATTTCAAAAAATGGACCAATCTTTCTTTCACTAAATCTTGGACTAAAAGAAACAGGGTTCCATATTTCTGAGTTCATTTTTACCATATAATTAGAAGTATCAGGAGGCCAAAGATTTTTTTCAACAGCCTCTTTTCTAGACTTATTTCTATGATCAATATTTTCATAGGGCCAGACATGAATTATCTGATTTAATTGACCAATTTCTGTATACCAAAATGCTCCTATTTTAGATATTTCATTTCTTCCTTCAATTTTTTCATCAAATTTTTCTAAGACATTAGGCAATGAGCCTGCTTTTATTTGATAAGTTCTAAATTCATATATCATTTTTTACCTCAAAATAATAACTAGATTTAAAAGAAAAGGTTACAATAAAATTAAATGAAAGTATAGGAGAAAGTATATTGTCAGAAACCCCAATTTTTAAAAGAAAAAGTTCAGTAAATTTTAGTCCAAAAGAAATATCAAATGAGGATATTGAATTAATAATTAAAGCTTCAGTTTGGGCTCCTTCATCTAGGAATAGACAGCCTTGGAGAATAATTGCTATAAAAAAAGATTCAAAAAAATTCAATGCATTAATAGAATGTATGTCTTCAGGCAATCAATCAATGGCAAAAAGCTCTGGACTTATTCTAATATTTAGTACAAATAATGAAAAAGAATTTTCTCCTAAAACTTTCTTAGATATTGGTTTTTCAGGTCAAAATGCTATGATTCAGGCTACTGAACTAGGTTTAGAGACTCATCCTATAGGTGGGTGGGACGAAGAAAGTGTTAAGAAAGTTACAGATATACCTGAATACAGTAAAGTAGCATTTCTTCTAATAATTGGAAATCCAGGAGATTTATCAGATCTTTCAGATAAATTACTTGAAAAGCATAATAAGGTTCGGGAGCGAAATCCCTTAGAGCAAAATTTTAATTATGACGAATGGGGTAAAAACTTTTAATCTTTTATGCTTTTAACTATAAGTTTAACAGCAGCTTCGTAACTATTTTCTCCAAAGCCTTGAACTGTGCCTAAAACTACAGGAGCTATTAGAGATTTTTGTCTCCAAATTTCTTTTCTTGAATAAATATTTGACATATGAACCTCAACGCAAGGGAAATCAACAGATTTTATAGCATCATGAAGAGCTGTTGATGAATGAGTTAGTGCTCCTGCATTTATTATGCAGCCATCAATTTTGTTGTTACTTTTATGCATAAAGTCTAATATTTCTCCTTCATGATTACTTTGAAAGAAAGCTAAGTTTACTTTTTCTTCTGAAACTTTTTTTACTAGGTCTGAGTTTATTTGCTCAAGAGTTCTAGTGCCGTATATACTAGTTTCTCTTTTACCCAACATATTTAAGTTAGGTCCATTAATTATTAAAATTTCTAAATTATTACTCATTAAGACATATATTCCCTTATTTTTTATATATTGTATTATTATCAAAAAAAATCTTCTGAAGAAAAAAAATACTAATTCTAATAATTATCGTGAGGTCCAAATGCATTTAGTTCAATTGAAATTAAAAAATAAATCCAGAGTCTTAGGAATAATTAGAGATAATAGAATCATTAATCTAACGTCCAAAGACAAGAATTTGGATAGTTCATATAAGATTTTTGAAAAAGTGATAAATGAAGGCATAAATCTTGAGGAATTTCTTGAAGAATTAATTGGTAATTGTGAAGAATTTGATTTTGCTTATAATGACTTATTAGAAAATCCTGAAAAATTTGATATAAAAGTTTTACCTCCATTAGATCATCCTGATCCCTATAGAATGTTTATTTCTGGCACAGGATTGACTCATACAGGTTCCGTAAAATCTAGAGATATGATGCATAATGAAAATGATTCAAAAAAAGATGAAACAGATTCTGCAAAAATGTTTCAAATGGGCCTTAAGGGAGGTAAGCCTTTAAAAGGGAAAGTTGGTGTTGCTCCAGAATGGTTCTATAAAGGTAATGGATTTAATCTTATGGGTCATAAAGATAACTTAATAATGCCAGATTTTTCATTAGATGGCGGAGAAGAGCCTGAAGTTGTTGGTTGGTATTTTATAGATAGCAATAGAAATCCTGTAAGAATAGGTTTCTCTTTGGGGAATGAATTTTCAGATCATGAAACTGAACAAATTAATTATTTATATCTAGCTCACTCAAAACTAAGAAATTGTTCAGTAGGCCCATCACTAAATACTTCTTTGAAATTTAAGGATATTTCTATAAATTGTGATATAAGTAGAGACGGTATAAATTTATACGAAAGTGGAGAATTAAAGTCAGGAGAAGACTTTATGTCTCATAGTCTTAGCAATATGGAATATCATCATTTCAAATATGATTTTCATAGAAATCCAGGTGATATTCATTTACATTTTTTTGGAACAAGCCAACTTTCTTATTCAAGTAGAGATTGGAAATTTAAATCAGGAGATAATATAACGATTTATTCGGATCAATTTGAAGGAAAATTAGAAAATATTGTAAAAACATCAGAGAAAAAAAAATTTTGAAATTAGGGAAGCTTAAATTTTGATAAAAAATTTATTTTTTCTAGATAAGTTTTATCTGACGGGATTTATATTATTAATTCCAACATCAATAAATTTATCAATAACTCAATTTTTGTCTCCAGTATTAAATGCCATAATGGGTAGAACTGAGAGACCAGAATTATCAATTAGTGCATTTTCAATTGCTTTTTCGATCCTATTTTTGATTGCTTTGCCTAATTTGAGAATCCAGCAGCTAACGATAGTTTATTATAAAAATTTTAATAAATATAAAATTCATTTTTTTGTAGTTTTACTTTCTATAATTTGTCTTTTTATATCAGTAATAATTATTTTTACTCCTATTTCTTCTTTTTTCTTAGGGAATATTTTTGGTACTAAAGGAGATCTCAGAGATAGTGTAGAAAAAGGATTAAGATTGGGGTTTTATATCCCTGTTTTATTGATATTAAAAATGCACTTGTATGGAATATCTATAGTTTCTTATAGATCTTCTTTAATTTGGATCGGAACTATTTTTGGATTTCTTAGTGCTTGTTTACTAGCAGTATTTTTTTTCATTTTGAATTATGAGGGATACCAAATTGGAATGTTATCATTTTCAATTTCATTATTCTTAGAAACATTATTAATATTTTTTCTAGTAAGAAAGTATTTGATAGATACTGATCATAAATTAGATCGAAATATTTTTTTTGTTGGTGATTTATTTAAGTTCTTTACACCATTGCTATTTGCCGCGTTTCTTCCTGCATTCACTTTACCCGCAGTTAATGCATGCTTAACTAGATTAGAGAATCCTGAGATTTCTATATCTGCGGTAAATGTGGGATTTGGTATATTTGGTGCTGTTTCTTTTACAATCAACGGTTGTCAATCTACTATTCTTTCTCTGATTTCTAATGGTTATAAGTTTGCTAGGATAAGAGAATTTTCATATTTTGTAGGTTTTATTACATTAATAATTTGTAGTATTATTGCTTGGATAAATCCTATAAATGAGTTTATTTTTGTCGATCTATTTAATCTTCAGGGTAATTTATATAAAAGTACATTATTAGTATTTAGACTATTATCTTTTTTGCCTCCTTTTTTAGTTATGGAGCAATTGTATGTAGGAATAATTATGAATTCAAAATCAACAAATCCAATTATTTATATAAATTTATGTAGATTTTTAGTATTAATAATGACATTAGGGACTGGTATATTGGTATTTAAGAATTTTGAGAGTTATGGTGCAATAGTTGGCGGTTCAGCCTGGTCATTAACATTGTTTTTTGAAGCAATTTTTGCTTGGTTATTTGCCAGAAAAATAGCTAAACCTTAAGTTTTATATTTTTGAAATTATTTTCATGAAAGTTATTATAATATGTTAAAAAATTTATTTAGTAGTAAAAATAAAGATTCTATTAGTTCATTACCAGATGATAAGAAAAGAGCCATTACAGGTTGGTGTATGTATGATTGGGCTAACTCTGCTTTTTTTACTTCAGCTGGAACAGCAATTTTTCCTATTTATTTTGTTATCGCTTTTCAAGCTACTTTTGGAAGTAGAACTGAAATTTTAGGTATAACTTTTACCGGTTCCTCTCTTTGGGCATTGGGAGTTTCTATGTCAGCTTTATTTGTTGCATTAACTAGTCCTATTTTAGGTGCAATTGCAGATACAAAACCGCTGAAAAAAACTTTTTTGAAATATTATATGATTATGGGTTCCTTATTTACTATAATTAGCTTTTTTTCAGTTTATTTTGCAAATTCCTGGGCTTGGTTAATAGGTTGTTATTTTATAGCAAATGTTGGTGCTGCAGGTGCAAATGTTTTTTATAATTCATTGCTTCCGAGTTTAGCTCCTAGTAAATACGCTAGTGAGATATCTACAAAGGGATATGCTTATGGTTATGTTGGAGGAGGATTATTATTACTTTTTCATTTGATTCTTATTCAAGGTGCTAGTATCTATCTAGACGAATCGGCTGTTGACTTAGTTACTAGATTTTGTATTGTTTCTGTTGGGGTATGGTGGTTCGGATGGTCAATTTGGACACTAAAAACAGTTCCCGAACCGCTAATTGATAATGAGATCAAGGCTAGCAGCTTTTCTGAAACTATAATAACGGCTTTCTCAAGGTTAAAACAAACTTTTTCAGAAATTAGAAAATTTAAGTATTTATTTACTTTTCTTATAGCTTTTTATATATTCAATGACGGTGTTCAAACTGTTTTATCAGTTGCGGGAGCATATGGAGCAGATGTACTAGGAGTAGATCTGTTATTTAATATGATAACAATATTAATTGTTCAATTTGTAGCAGCACCAGGGTCAACTTTATTTGGATGGCTTGCTTATAAACTTGGAACTAAAGAAGCTCTTGTAATTGCGTTAAGCGGCTGGATAGTAATTATAGTTTTCGTTTTAGGCTTTGCTCCTTTGAAACTTACTAACAATTCTGATTATGATTATCAATTTACATACAATCAAAACACAAAAGAATATGATCTTATTTCATCAATAGAATTTTCTTCTACAGAAGAAAATATTGACGTTATTTCATGGGAGAAAAACTTTCATATTTCTGAAGGCGAATCATTAAGTAATGACAAGCTTTCTCAGTTTATAAATATTATTTCAGAGGAACCAACCAGTTCATTTTCAGTTGTTATAACTGGTGGAGAATTAGATTCCACAAAAGTTGTAAGTAAAAATCATTCATCCAGTTTATCTGACAGCTGGATAGATGTGTGGCCTAAAATCTTAAGAGATTCATTATGGCAGCCTTTAAATATTCAAATTGGTTTTCAATGGATGCTTATGGGATTATTTAGTGGATTAGTTTTAGGTGGAAGCCAAGCCTTGGCTAGATCATGTTTTTCAATGATGACTCCTATTAAGAAATCTGCAGAATTTTTTGGATTCTATGCTTTTACAATGAAAGCTTCTTCTGTTATTGGGCCAATAATTTATGTTATTGCGGTGAATTCAAGTAATCAGAAATTAGGAGTTTTAATCATTTGGGGTCTAATAGTAGTTGGAACAATTTATCTTTCCACGGTTAATGTTCAAAAGGGAGCATTAGTTGCAGAAGAAGAAAATAAAAAATAATTACTCAGAATATTCATATTTTCTTACACCGGATAGTGCGTACCATATTATCAATACAACAAAAATGGAAACAGCTCCACCTACAATCATAGTATTTCCTGCACCTATATAGTCTGACATTATTCCAACTTCCCATTTTCCTATTCCATTTGCACTCATAGCTGCTAATGAATGAGCCGCACTAGCTCTACCTCTCATATTGTCAGGTGTAGTTAATTGAACTATAGTTTGCCTCATAGTCATTCCTACTGCATCAGCTGCTCCTAAGGCTATTAGTGCAAATATTCCAATCCAAATAGATGTTGACCATCCAAACAGGATAAGTAAAAATGCATAAAAAAGAGTAGCATACAAGACTATAACACCTTTTTTTCTTATTTTATGTAAGTTCATTACAAGCAAGCTACCAACAATTGAACCAACTGCATTAAAGGCTGTTAATATTGCAACTGCATCTCTTCCTCTAGAATAAAGTTGTTTTGCAAAAATAGGAAATAATTCTCTGTAATAAGATACTACTGTTACCCCAATATCAAGAATATATAAACCTGGTAATATTGGATGAGCTACAACATACTTGAATCCTTCAACTAAGTTTTTGTGAATATTGGAAGTTCCTTTTACATCTAAAGCTTTTCCGCTTTCTCTAATAAATAATGGAGATATAACACTTATTAAGGCGAAGAATGTATTTATCCAGAAGGAAAGAACTAAAGATTCAGTAGCCTGTTCCCGCCAAGCGAAAGATGTAACAAAAAACAGAAATGGAGTAATAATTGTTCCTACCTGCCATGTAATAGTATTCATAGCTACAGCATGAGCTAAAACATTCCTTGGTACAACTCTGGCAGTAAGAGCTGATCTAGAAGGATTTCCAAATACACTAGTTGCAGAAAGTATTGCAGTTACTAAATAAACATGCCAAATTTGTAAAAGAGTTAGGCTTTCTAAGATAGTCATAAGTCCTATAAAAATAAAACTAGAGAACTGTGTTATTGCAATAAGCTTTTTTCTATCCAGTCTGTCTGCAAATACACCACCATATAAATTAGAAGGTATTCTAACAGCTAATTCTATTAGACCTAGGTATGCTAGGGTAGAGCCTAAACCTGTTCTTTCATAAAGCCAAACAGCAGTAATGATCATTCTAAGATTCATAGTTACTGTAGCTGAAACTCCAGATAGCCAAAGAACCCTGTAGTCAAAATATAGAAATGCAGACCACATTTTTAGTTTAGATTGATCGTCTTTATTTTCTTGTAAATTTGAGTTCATATGAATGATTAGTATAGGTTAAAAAAAGAATTAATTCATATGTTTTTTACTTTAAAATGAATAATAATTTTTTATTTATATATTCCTCTAGTATGCCTTTTTGAATTTTATAAAATTTATACAATCCACAAATCTATAAAATTATTTAAAACCAGATTGATTTATAGATTAAATCTAAAAAATAAAATAAAGTAAAACAATCTAAAAATTTTATGAATTATGCTTAGCCTTCTTTGTTACTTTTCAAGAAACACTTCGCAATCACTTCAGATTTTTAGTTTGAAAGATTATTTCTTTTATGCTTCAAGCTAATTTAAAAAACAAAGTACAATTTATATTTCTTGCGCTCTTTTAATTGAAGGCTTGCTGCTATTTATTCAATTAGCTATTACTTAATTTGTATAATCTTGTATAAAGTTATTCATGTCCTTATTTTCCTCTTCTAATATAATTTCCTCTATATTGCTTCTAAAATTCCTTCATGTTAAAAGGGGACTTATGATTATTGAAAATATGAAATTGCCTGAATATTCTTTATCTGAAAGTTTGAAATTTGTTGAACCATTAGTTTTTTCAAATCTTTCAAGTATATCTAAAGATCATTTTGCTAAATTACGTTCTTATAATCCTTTAGGTGGAGCTTTTAACCTTAGATTATCTTCAGCGAGGTTATGGGGCCTTATAACAGATGGAAATCCATTTAAATCAACTTCATTAGCAACTCAAATCCTTTTATCATCCGATAAAAAAGATAAATTAAAGAAAATGTATCTAACTTCTCAGAATTTTTTTGTATTAAACAAATTATCAAGAGATTTGAATCTTAACCCTTCACTTAATGATATTTCGAGATTAATTTCAGATGATCATGATAATAAAGTTTTGAAAAAGATAAAAAATATTATTATAGATATTAGATTTCATGCTAATAATTTTTACCCTGATAAAGAAAACTATGCTCAATCTAAAGATTTAAAATTGCAATTAAATGGTATAAATATCGATGTAGAAGAATCCAGAGAATCAATATTAGCAGCTATAAAGCTTTTGGAGTCTAGGTTGGATTTATTCCGAGTTTAATTGTTCTTTTATAGTTGTAGCTAAGTGTATATTTATATATTTTATTTGTGATATCTCTTCAGGGCTAGCATTCTTAATATTTTCAACACTCTTAAATTTTCTAAGTAGTGCTTTTCTTTTTACTGAACCAATACCTTCTATATGATCCAGTCTTGATTTATTAGATTTCTTCCCTCTGATATTTCTATGATATGTTATTGCAAATCTATGTGCTTCATCTCGAATCCTTTGAATCAAATATAGACCTTGAGAAGATTTATCTAAAATAATTGAATCTTCAGTATAGGGTAAAAATATTTCTTCTTCTCTTTTTGCAATTCCAGCTACAGGAATGTCTGATATTCCTAAATTATCTAAACTTTGTAAAGCAGAACTTAATTGACCTTTACCTCCATCAATTAATACTAAATCAGGCCTTTTATTAAATGAATCTAATTTTGTTGAAACTGTTTTTTTCTTATCTATTAATCTATTAAATCTTCTATTAATTACTTCTCTCATAGCTTCAAAATCATCATTTTTATCCTCAGAAATCTTAAATCTTCTATAATCTGATTTTTTAGGGATCCCATTTTCAAATACTGACATTGATGCAACTACATTTGATCCTTGAATATGTGAAATATCATAACATTCTATTCTTTTAGGTATATTATCCAGACCAAACTCTAATTGTAGTTCATCTAAAGCTACCTTAGTCTTTTTTTTGTCATTGATCCATTTTATTTGCCAGTGTTTCAGAGATTCTATTGCGTTTTTAGTTGCCATATCCAATATGTTTTTTTTTTGAGCCTCTATTAGGAATGTATATTTTAACTTTTTTATCTATTTTTTTTTCTATAAATTGGATAAGTATTTCTTTTTCATTTGGGATGTGTGAAACAAGTATATTTTTGGGAATATTTATATTTTTTGAGTAATAATCAAAAATAAATAATCTTAGTAGTTCATTGATTTCAGTATCTTTTACATTTTCAATTCTAAATTTTTCATGAGCTAAAAGATTTCCATTAATAATATTGAAAACTATTATCATGCCTTCATTATCATTCTTGAAGCAAGAAATCATATCGAAAGAATCATTTTTTATACCAGAAACCTTCTGTTTTTCTAGCATTTTATAAATAGAATTTATTCTATCTCTAAAAACAGCGGCTCTTTCATAATTTTGATCAGCAGATGCTTTCTTCATTTCTTGTTTTATTTTTTTTACAATAAAATTTGTTTTCCCTGACAAAAAGCTTTCTAAGTTTGAAATAATTTCTTTATAAGCCATTTCATTATTATTATGATAAGCTTCAGAGCATCTTCCTATTTCTAATTCAAAGCATGATTGTTTACTTGCTTGATCATTTTTTTTATCACATCTCCTATAAGGAAATATTTTAGATAATAAATCTAAAGTTTGCCTAACACTTGAAATTGAAGTGTAAGGCCCATAGTATTTATTTTTATCAGTTAAATTTGGATTCCTCGTGATTAATATTTGAGGATATTTCTCTGATTTTGTTATTTTGATAAATGGATAAGTTTTATCATCCTTTAATCGTGCATTATATTTTGGTTGATATTTTTTTATTAGTTGATTTTCTAATAATAATGCTTCCTGCTCTGATTCTGTGACTATATAATCAAAATCTTTGATTTTAGATATTAACTCATTTACTTTTGGAGTTACATCTTTTGGATTTGAAAAATAGAATTTTAATCTATCACTTAAGGAAATTGCCTTACCAACATAAATTATTTTTTTATTTTCATCAGAATGAAAATATACCCCAGGTTTTTTGGGGACTTCAGAAATTCTATTCTTATATGAAATATTATCCAAGTACTATTGTTAGAACTGCAAGAATTATAATCATTGAGGTAGCTATGATACCCATTTTTTTTATTTCTTTGGCGAAATAATTTGTTGGAATTACTTCTACTGCAGCGTTTTTATTTTGGGTTTGAACAGCCTGAGCTGAATTATTGTTACTTTGACTTTCTTCATTTATATTTGAGGATGTTTTATTTTGAACAAATACGTTTGGCTTAGTTCTCTTTTTACTTTTTCTAATTTTTTTAGGCATTTTATTAGCTTCTCTTACTTAAATATTTTTTTGCATTTTCACATATATCATCTATAATTTCATCTTCTGGCAATAATTCTGAGTTAAATATTATATTAAATATTGACGGATCTAGAGGTTGTTTCTGAAAAATATTTAGATAATAATTTTTCTTGCCTTCATCATATTCTAATATTTTATTCCTAGCTTCATCATCAGAAATATCCTCTCTTTTAGCATATTTTTTTATTCTTACATCAAAATCGCAATATATACCTACTTTAAGAGCACTATTGTCATTTCTTAGTACACCAGATGCTCCTCTTCCAAGAATCAAAACACTTCCTTGTTTAGCTATTTCATTTATAACTTTTTTAATAGCTTTAGAAAAATCCATATTTTCAACAAGATCTTCATTATGTGGAAAATCTTTGTAGGGAGATGAAAGAAGATTTTCTATACCATGTCCAAAAAAAGGATCTGCTCCTCCACCAGATAAAGCAGATTTTTCAAGCGCCTTAAGTAAATTATCTGTAATTCTTTCAGTAAAAGATTTTTCTTCAGGTTTTTTTTGTAGATCAACTATTTCAGCTAAATGCTTATCCATTTCTTTAGCTATTTTAGATAATATCAATCTATCAACAAAATCTATACCTAATTTTTCAGCCACAGATCTACCAATTGTTTGATACCCTGATCCCAAATATCCTTCTATCGTTACTACTGGCAATTATTTCTCCTTATACTCCCATTCTATTTATTTCCTCTTGGGTGTGCAACATTATAATCTTGAATTAATTTTTCATTGGGTATTTTAGTATATATCTGAGTCGATTCAACTGAAGTATGTCCCAAAAATTCTTGAACATGTCTGATGCTTGCTCCACCTTGTAATAAATGAGTAGCAAAGCTATGTCTTATCATGTGAGGCGTTACATTTTTATTTATACCAACTTTTAAGACTCTCTGTTTTAATTTTTTCCATATATATTGTCTAGTTATTTGTTTTAAATTTTTTCTTACAAATAAGAGAGAAGAATAGCTTTTATTTTTTGACAAATCAGGTCTCACTTTATTTATATAATGCTCTAATGATTTACAAGCATTACTATATATAGGTAATACTCTTTGTTTATTTCCTTTACCAGTAACTTTAACGGTTTGATTATCCAAATCTATTTCTCCCATCTTAATTGAAATCACTTCGGTTACTCTCAATCCTGCTGCATACATTAAAATGAACACGCATGTATTCGTAAATTCTTCTTGGTCACTATCTTTGAATTCAATTATTTTTTCAATTTCTTTAATAGACAATGGTTTAGGTATAGGAGATCCTACTTTTGGGGTTCTAATTTTTTCTAAAATATTAGATTTAATTTGATTATCTTTTTCTAAAAACTTAAAAAATGATTTTATTGAGGCATATTTTCTTTTTTGAGTAGATTTTGTTTGATTTTTTAAGTTTCCAAAATATTCATTAATATCTTTTATTGAAATATTTCCCCAGTCTTTTTTATTCTTCTCTTCTAAAAAATTTGATAGTAATTTTAAATCATTAGAATAAGATTCAAGAGTATTTAAGCTATATCCCTTCTCAGATGAAATATAATTATAAAATTTTTCTAAATGATCGTCTAAACTCATATTTATTTCTTTATTTAGCTCAAATTTTTGTTTATTATGTTAAAGGTTAGAACATACTAATACTTATATTATAGATTATGATAAAAATACCTTTTCATCCAATGATTTTTGAGACAGACATTATAGGACTGTCTTGGCATGGTTTCTTTTCAGTAATTGGAGTAATTGCTGCAATTTATATGGTTATAAAACAATCTAGAAAAGATGGTATAGAAGATGATGTTATTTTCAATGTGGCATCATGGGGAGTAATTGGGGGAATTATAGGAGCAAGATTAGTTCATATTGCTGATCATATTGATTATTACATAGATAATCCTATAAATTTCCTTTATATTTGGAGAGGTGGAATAGGACTTTGGGGAGGTATTCTAGGTGGATTATTTGCCGGAGTTGCCTATGCAAAATATTTACAATTAGATAATAGTCTTATTGGTAGACTTATGGATTTCGCAGCTCCAGCACTTCTAGCAGCTCAAGCTATAGGAAGAATTGGGGATATCATTAATGGCGAACATTGCTCTAAAGCTACAGACTTCTTCTTTGGATGGTATTTTACTAACCCTTCATCTCCTGGAATGAGTTGTATTACTAATAGTGAAGGTTGGAGCAATGGTAATTTTCCCATAGGTACAGATAGATTAACAGCAGTACATCCAGCAGCATTATATGAATTTATTTGGGATATTATTGGTCTTGTTATTTTAGTTTTATTTAGAAATAAATTTAAGCCAAATGGAAGCCTGTTTTTTATATATTTAGCTTGGTATAGTCTAGGTAGATTCTTAATTCAATGGGTTAGATTAGACAGAGTTTATTTTTGGGGATTACAGGAAGCACATTTTATTGCAATAGTTTGCTTTTTATTTTCTGTAGCTTTTCTATCTATCAAGACGAGATTTTCAAACTAAGAATTTTCAATTTCTAAAATCTGAATCTTTTTTTGTTTTTTACCGTTCCAAAAATCTGTTCTAAGCTTAAAAATTAAATTAGCTTTTCCTTTTGATAAAGATTCTATGTTGGGTATATTGAATCCTATAAAATCAAATGTATTATATGAGTTCAGTATTTTACCGGAAATGTGGTTTTTATTTGCCCCAATAGCCTTAACTTTTTCAATTGATACATTGGTAGAGTAGAATACAGGATCAGGATTTTTTTCACCAAAAGGAGATAATATTTTTATATCATCCCATAAATTATAATTAAAGCTATCAAAATCTAATTCCATATCAACTTCATAGTTTTTTTTAGATTTTTTTAATTTCAGGTCACTTGATTCAAGCATATCTTGGTAGAAAGATTCATAATCAGTGCATTTAATAGAAAAACCTGCAGCTAGTGCGTGACCACCAAAATTTACAAAATAATTCTCTAACTTTGAAAGCGAATCAAACAAATCATATGAATCATTTGATCTACAAGAGAATTTGTATACATTCTCTTTCTTGGCGAAGCAAAAAATCGGTTTAGATAAATTTTCCACTAATCTTCCAGCCAAAGGTCCAAGTAATCCTAAAGGATAATTTGTACAATCTATGAAAATTAATGGTTTGTTTTTTTGAAAGTCTATCTGATCTTGAATATTCTCCCAAAGCTCCAAAGATAGTGATTTTCTTTTATTATTCATTTGCTCAATTTTTACTGATAAATTATGAGCATTTTTAGCATTTTTAGCTGTTAATAATTTTAGAGATGTATATGGATCTTCTATACGCCCAGGGGTATTTATTCTAGGTGCCATAAAAAAGGATATATATTCTGTTTCAGGAGTTTCATAAAAGAATTTTTTACCCGATATATTATTTAATGCCTTAATCGCATAATTATTTGTTTTGCTGATTTCTAAAAGACCTTTTTTGACAATAGTCCTGTTATTTTTCAATAATGGTGCAACATCCGCAACAGTACCAATAGTTGCCAAAGAAGTAATACCTTCTTTCATAGGTATATCAAAATAATCAAAAAGAGCTTTTGATAATATCCATGCTACTCCAGCACCTGAGTATTCTGTCATTCCTGCATTCAATACAGGGTTTAAAATTGGATAATTAAATTTTTCTTTTTCAGGTATATGATGATCAGTTATTATGAAATCAACTTTGTTTTCTTTTATAGTTTCTTCAATTAGAGCATATGAATTTGTGCCTGTATCTACCGTGATTATCAGCTCACATCCAAGTTCAATTAGTGTATTTATTCCTTTTTCAGAAATTCCATGCCCATCATTTTCTCTATGAGGAATAAATGGTTTAGCTGTTGATCCAAGGTATTCGATCGTTTCCATTAGGATTGCAGTTCCGGTTAAACCATCTGCATCAAAATCACCATATATACCTATATTCTTTTTTAATTTAATAAAATTAGAAATAGTATCTACAGCATCTTTCATATCACTAAATTCATAAGGATTTATAGAATCTAAATCTAAATCGGTTAAGAAATCATTATTATTTTCATTTTTAATATTTCTGTTATCTAATAAATTTTCTAGAATTTCAGAATTAGTTATTTTAGGCAAATTTATATTTTTTTTCTCAATTAAAATTCTGTAATTATCAGTTTCAAGTATCATTATTGATTTGGATAATCTTGAAATAGTAGAGAACTATTATGTCCTCCAAACCCTAATGAATTAGAAATAGCAGCAGGAATATTTCCTTTAAGTGCGTGATTAGGAACATAATCTAAATCACATTCAGGATCGGGATTTAACAAGTTTATTGTAGGAGGGACAACTTTTTCGTTTATTGCTAAACATGTGAAAGCAGCTTCTATTCCTCCAGCAGCACCCAATAAGTGTCCAGTCATAGACTTCGTTGATGAAATTTTCAATTTTTTTGCATGATCCTCAAAAGATTTCTTTATTGCAATAGTTTCAAATTTATCATTAAGTTGAGTTGAGGTTCCATGAGCATTTATATAAGCAACTTTTTCTTTTTCTATTCCAGCATCATTTATAGCAATATCCATAGCTTTTGATGCACCTTCTCCTTCAGGATGAGGTTGAGTTACATGATGAGCATCTGATGTTGCTCCATATCCAGAAAGTTCACAAATTATCGTTGCTCCCCTTTTGAGCGCATGCTCTTCTTCCTCTAGAATTAATAATCCACATCCTTCTCCTAGTACAAATCCATCTCTTTCAGCATCAAATGGCCTAGAAGCTTTTTCAGGATTTTCATTATTTGTAGAAAGTGCTCTTGCAGAGTTAAATCCTGCAATCCCAATAGGGCATATAGCTGCTTCACTTCCACCAGCTAGAACTATATCTGCTTCACCACGTCTAATCATATGTAAACCTTGTCCTATTGAATCAGCGGCCGAAGCACATGCAGAAACAGTTGAAAAATTTGGCCCTTTAGTACCAAGCATCATTGAAACTTGACCAGAAGCCATATCAGAAAGCATCATGGGAACTAAAAAAGGGCTTATTCTAGAAGGTCCTCTATCATTTAAAACACCAAACTGATCACTAAGAGTTTTTATTCCTCCAATTCCACTTCCAATTAGAACTGCAAATCTTTCAAGATCTACAGAATCTAAATGAATTCCAGAATCCTTGATAGCTTCCTTAGCTGTTACACAAGCAAATTGGGCGAAACGATCTAGTCTACTAGCAAATTTTCTTCCTAAGATTTCATCAGGAGAGAATTCATTTATTTCTGCGGCTATTTTAGTTTGGAAATTTTCAGTATCGAATGATGAAATTGCTTTTATACCACTTTTACCTGTGGTTATAGACTTCCAACTTGAATTTCTATCTAATCCTATTGGAGTTAATAATCCTATTCCAGTAACAACAACTTTCTTTTTCATTTTATATTTTTCCTATAATTTGATAAATATTATTCGAGTAAAATAGTTTTTGGAGTAACAAGAGTTATATACTTGTTTACTATAATCTAATGATAGTAATAATCTTATGAATGTCTATATAGAAACTCATGGATGTAAATTAAATATTGCGGATTCCCAAAAAATTTCAGATAAGTTATTATCTTCTGGAATGGAAATTTCAAATAATATAAATGAATCAGACATATACGTTTTAAATACATGTACAGTGACAAAATCTGCTGACAAAAAAGCCAGAAATAAATTAAGGAATATAAGAAAAAAAAATCCTGAAATTCATATTGTTACAACGGGTTGTTATGCTCAAAGGGATAAGCAAGAAATATCTAAATTAGGTGTTGTAAACACAATAATTAACAATCAAGAAAAAGAAAATTTTTTAGAAATTCTAGCTAATGATATAAAAATAGATTTTGAAAAAAAATCTGTAGAAAATTCGATAGACAAAATTTTGTTGGGAAGAACAAGAGCTTCAGTAGCAATTCAGAAAGGTTGTAATCAAATTTGCAGCTATTGCATAGTCCCAAAAGTCAGAGGAAGAGAAAAATCAATAAATCCAAATGAAATTATAAATCAAATTAACTATCTTGTAGAAAGAGGATGTTTTGAAGTAGTTTTGACGGGAACACAATTAGGTACTTATGGATATGATTTGAAGGAGATGAACTTAACTAAACTTTTATTATCTATTCTCAATGAAACGAAAATAAAGAGACTGAGATTATCATCTGTTCAGCCACATGAATTCAATGATGATTTATTAAACCTTTGGAATGATGATACTTTTAAGCATAGGCTTTGCCCTCATTTTCATATCCCTCTACAAAGTGGATCAGACGATATCTTAAATGCAATGAGAAGAAAGTACTCCACTACAGAATTTTCAAAAATTGTATCTGATATTAGAAAAGATATTCCTAATTCGTCTATTACTACAGACTTAATTGTTGGTTTCCCTGGTGAAACTGACCAGGATCATAATAATACAAAAAAATTACTTAAAAATTTAGATATATCTGATATTCATGTTTTCCCTTATTCAGTTAGACCTGGAACCACAGCTTATTACTTAAAAAATAAAGTTCAGTCTTCCGTGATAACAAATAGGTCAAAAGAAATCAGAGATATTGCAATAAAACTTAAATCAAATCATCTAAATTCATTATTAAATACAGAGCAAAATATCTTATGGGAAAAAGAAACTCCTTATTCAGGTTATACTGAAAATTACTCTTACTTTATGCTTCAAACAGGGTCAAAACCTAAAAGCCCAATTTCCCAAGTTTTTGTAAATTCAATTGATAAAGGAAATAATTTAGTAGGTAGTTTAAAATAATTTTTTAAATACTAATTGGTTCTAAATTTAGTGAATTATTATTCCTTTTAATATAACCTGCATACTCTTTGTAACCATGGGCAAATACCATAAGCCAACCTTCTTGTTCACATTGAGCGATAATTCTTCTTTTTATTTCAAGTGTTTGATCAGGATATCTATCATAAGCTGTAATATACGCTAAAGGCAAATGTGATGGAGCAGGGATTAACTCAGATAAATAAACTATCCTCTCAGAACCAGCATTTACTTTAATTATTTGGTGACCTTGAGAGTATCCATCAATCATTTCACAAAATACTCCTGGACTTATTTCAGTATTCCCGTCTAAAAATTCAACCATATCTCTATCTTGTAAAATATTTAAATGTTCAACAGGATGACCATAAGCAGGCAATAATCGTTCATCTTGATCAAATGCCTCATCCCATGCTGATTTTTGTACTAAATATTTAGCTTTAGGAAATGTTGGAATCAATTTTCCTTCTCTATCAAGTGAAGTAGATCCACCTGAATGATCAAAGTGTAATTGAGTTAATACAACTTTAGTAATATCTTTTGCAGAAACTCCGTTATTTTTCAAGTTTCTAATTAATCTAGAAGAAGC
This sequence comes from Chloroflexota bacterium, assembly GCA_002699165.1. GTDB lineage: Bacteria > Chloroflexota > Dehalococcoidia > Lucifugimonadales > Lucifugimonadaceae > TMED-70. Next base: position 94,967 of record PABO01000014.1, read on the forward strand.
ATGCCCATAAATTTCTCTATTTATTTCTGGTTCTTTTGAACCTATACCAGTATTTACTAAAATATTTTCCTCACCACTCTTTATAAGCAAGGAATTAAGACCTAATCTTACTCTATTTTTTCTATCTGGCTTAGCTTGTTTCTCCCATAAAACTTTTGGTACGGGGCCAAAAAAAGGACCTCCATCTAAAAGATAAGAACCGTCACTAACTACCTTCACCGAATTTATGTTTTTCAATATTTACCCCCCAGTAATTTTTGAATATACAATTGAATTTATTATTTATAATTCCAATAAACAAGGTACCAAAGTACTTATTTTTGAACTATTTTAGAGAAAGTTTTGAACAAATTCAAAAAATAAATACGAACAAAATATAAAATATTTTGGTTTTTTAATTTTTAAATTAGATAAAAAATAAAGGATATAATTAAGAAAAAAAATATTAATAAAGAAATCCAATGCAACAAAATAAAATAAAACATATAAATAGTCTCAACGAAGAAACAAAATCACAAACTCTAATTCTACCTATCATAAAAAACAAAGATTTTTCGGTTGATCTTTTAGACATGAATGCTAATAGATTATTGATTGATACTATGTTAAATGAGGATATTTCGACCAATGGAGAAATTACAGTTTTGCATACTCCAAAAAGTTTATTTCCAAATTTTAATTATCTTAGAATTTTTTGTATCGGATTAGGTCTTATTGAAGAATCTAACTTAAGTAGTGTTCGTAAATCAGGGGGAAGTCTTGGAAGGTATTTCTTAAACTCAAAAATAGAAGAAGCTAATATTTTTATTGATTCATTAAATTTATTTGATAATGAGGAGTTGATTGAATCTTTTATTGAAGGATTTTTTCTTGGTAATTATAGTTTTGATAAATACAAAAATAAAAAATCTAAAAGTGATAATTTTTTTGAAATAACAAGTACTGATTCTAAATTAGCCATCAAAAATATAACAACAAAATCTTATGAGAAGTCTGAAGCGGAAAAAAATGCAAGGAATTTAGTTAATGAACCTGCAAACTATCTTACACCATCAAAGTTAGCAGATATTTCTTCTACTATTTCTAACAAAAAATTAAAATGTAATATATTGGATAAAAATGAATGTAAAAAATTAGGAATGAATGCATTTTTAGGAGTATCCCAAGGATCAATAGAAGAACCAAAGTTAATTCATTTATCTTATAAGCCTTTACCAAATGAGAATTCGTTTTGGTATATTGGAAAAGCTATAACATTTGATAGTGGAGGATTATCATTAAAGCCTTCTGGTTCAATGTTTTCTATGAAGGGAGATATGGGAGGCTCTGCAGCTGTTATTTCTGCAATAAATGCAATTGCAAATTTAGGCCTCATGGTGAATATTGATGTTCTTTGTTTAGCCACTGAAAATATGCCAAGTGGATCGGCCCAAAGACCCAGTGATGTTGTTGAGGCAATGGATGGAACTTATATTGAAGTTGAAAATACTGATGCAGAAGGAAGGCTAACCCTTGCAGATGCTATCACATACGCAAAAACATTTGATCCCAAATTTATTATTGATGTAGCAACTTTGACAGGAGCGGCTTCAATTGGTTTAGGAAAAGGAAATATATCTGCTTTTTCAAATAATGAAAAATTTATGAAAAATGTAAAAAATGCTGGAGAAAAATCTGGAGATCACGTTTGGCAACTTCCATTAGACTCTGTGTCAAAAAAACAGAATAACTCTACTATTGCTGATATAAAAAATACAGGAGGTAGGTTGGCAGGAAGTATTACTGCTGCTCATTTTATAAATCATTTTGTGGGAGAAATACCTTGGGTTCATTTGGATATTGCAGCTAACTCTATGACCAGTTCTAATGATGGATGGCATAATAAAGGGGCTACTGGGATACCTACTAGATTATTGATAGAATTAGCTTATATTTTTGAAAAATAAGAGGGAAAAATGGAAAGATCATATAAAACTGTAGAAGTATCAAAAGACATTTTAGAGAGATTTAAGAAAGTTCCAGTGGCTACTGTGTGGTCATGCTTAAATAATTATCTTGGTGTGCCTTTACCTTTTATGGAAAATGTTAAGGTAATGACACCCAACCAAAGATTAGCTGCAAGAGCTAGGACGCTAAGATTTTTACCGCCTCGTCCAGATATTGATTTTGAGACTAAAGTAGGGGAGAAGTCTCCTGAAATGTTGGCTATGGCTAGATGTGGAGAGGATGATGTATTGGTTGCTGATATGATGGGAGCGAAATATGCAGCTATTGGAGGAGATGTAAAATTACTATTATTAAAAATGAACAATGCTGCAGGAATTGTTACTGATGGAGCAATTAGAGACTTAGATGTATTAAATGAAGAAAATTACGATCTTATAGTTTATGCTCAAGAAAGAACTCCTTATGGTGGAAGACCTTGGGCTGAACCTGCTGAAGAAAATATTGATATTCAATGTGGAGGAGTATTGGTTAGACCTGGAGATATAGTTGTAGGAGATAATGATGGAGTTGTGGTCGTTCCATCTTGGTTTGCAGAAGAATGTATAGAATGGGTTGAAGATCATGAAGGAGCAGAAGCTTATATAAAAGAAAAAATTCTTAAAGAAAACGTTGTTCCGGGTAAATATTATCCTCCAACAAGCGATACAATTAATGAGTATCGAAAATCTGTAGGTAAAGGACCAACAAATCACTAATACACATTTTCAACATGGTGGGCGTGGTGTAGTGGTTAACACGACTGGCTGTGACCCGGTAGATCGAGGGTTCGATCCCCTCCGCCCACCCCATTTTGCGCCCGTAGCTCAGCTGGATAGAGCATCTGGCTTCGAACCAGAGGGTCGGGGGTTCGAGTCCTCCCGGGCGTGCCAAACTTTTTTTATCAATCAAAATATATATTCATGAAAGAACATATAAGAACAATATTAGATTTTCCTATAAAAGGAATTAAGTATAGAGACATTACTACCTTATTAAAGGATCCTAAATTATTTTCTGAATTAATTGACAAAATGACTGAACCTTGGAAAGATAAGTCTGTTGATGCTGTTCTTAGTATTGAATCACGAGGATTTATTCTTGCCGGAGCTATTGCATACAAATTAAATGCAGCTTTTATACCCTTGAGAAAACCTGATAAACTTCCTTATGAGACATATAATGTATCTTTTGATTTAGAATATGGTTCAACTGAGATGCATATTCATAAAGATGCATTGGACGGCCATGAAAATCTTTTAATTATTGATGATTTACTAGCAACAGGTGGTACCGCTATAGCTGCAGTAAAGCTAGTTGAAAACTTTAAGTCAAAAAATATAATAGGCGCAGGTTTTATAATTAACCTTCCCGATTTAGACGGAGATAAAAAGTTAAGTAAGTTAGGTGTTGAAATACATTCCATTATGGATTTCTGATTATGAGCTCAATTCTATTTTTTTTTCAAATGCTCTTAACTTACAAAAAAAGTTCAGTCTTTCCATGTCCTCAATAGTATTACAATGGAATTCTAATAAATCTTGGTTTAGCATTATTATTGCTAAGCATTTAGCCCTTGATAGCGAAACATTTAATCTTCTGAAATCAAAAAAGAAATCTGATCCTCTAGGAATAGTTTCTGGATTTGAAGAGACATAAGAAATGATAACAATGGGCGCTTCTTGACCTTGAAAATTATCAATAGTTCCAACTTTTGCTGTATCTCCTAAAATTTGTTTTAATAAATTTACTTGTGCATTAAACGGACTAATTACTAGAATATCTTTGTTAGTAATTTTTTGAATTTTATTATCTCTATCTTTCCAGTTTTTATTTATTAGTTTTTCATATATTTTTTTTATTTCTTTTGCTTCTATTTCATTTTGTACAGAAAATCCTGAATGCTTGGGATCAATTAGATATATTCCGTTAAGAATATCTTTATTATTCTCATTAATAATATTTTGGTTCTTAGTACTTTTATCACTCATAAGTCTGTTTTCATAAAAACTTTCAGAAATAAAATCACAAATATTTTTATGCATTCTATAAGTATTTGACAAAAAAATACCTTTATCGTCACTTATAGTATTCTGATCTTTGAGAAGATATTCTATGGGTGATAGGGACGACTCTCCTTCTGTATTACCAGTTGATGGTTGTGGTAATTGCATATGATCTCCGATCATAATTATATTTTTTGAAGACATAGATGATGCTATAAGTTTAGAAATACTTATTTGACCTGCCTCATCAAAAAAAATATAGTCAAAATTTTTGATTTTTTCACTATCTTCCCGATGCTTAGAGTTTGATAATGCCCAAGCAGTTCCAGCCACTAAATCATAATTTTTTACATCAATTTTACTTGTATTGATAATTTCAATATTTGAAAAATTATTTTCAAGTTTTCTTGAACCGGAGTTATAGACACCATTAAATTTAAATCCTATAGATATTGAATACTCATCAATAGCTTCTACCAAATTCAATATAGCTTTATGAGAGTGGCAAACAATAGCTACTCTAAATTGATTTTTTATCAGGTCAACGATTATTCTTGAAGTTGTATATGTTTTTCCAGTTCCTGGAGGCCCTTGAATAACTAAATAAGAGTTATTTAGATTCTTTATTTTTTTTGAGATAGATTCTATAGAACTATTGTGTATATCTATAGAAGTCTTGTATCTAGAATTATTCCTGCTTAAAAAGTCCTTGATCGCAGGATATGAATTTTTATATTCATAGTTTTTTATGAAATCTGAAACAGCATTATCAATTGATCTAGTATTTAATGGTGAAGATGGAGTTAATGACACGGGGATTAATTTATCTTTTCTTATTCTTATAGATATCTGATTTTTTGAGTAATCAATTTTAGTTATTATTATTCTATTTAAACCATTTTGATCTAAAACTGAATCTCCAGCCTTCATTTTTGTTATTTGATCTGGATAAATTAAATTAACAATTTTGTTCGATCCATTTTCTTCTTCTGAAATTTTCCTTAGCCCACCTATACAATTGCTATCTTCTATTAAATCTTCAGTATCTTTTTCTATGTTTGAGAAATGATTCCACCAATCTGATCTTTGTTCTTTTCTGTTATAAAAATTAAGCTCTCTTAGGATGTTTTTTATTTCATCATTTTCATTTTTTATCTGTGCGATTTTTTGATTATTTTCATTTTCTTGATTTTTCTGTTCAATAGCTCTTTCTGACATTTCTTGGGTTTCCACGGGTTTATAAGTAGCGATATTTTTTGGTTTTATATTGATTAGCCATTCTTGTAAATGAATTAAAGATTTGCAATCTTGTTCATTATATTTAATTATTTCCTGTAAAATTTCATCATGTCCAGACTCAAGATATTTTTCAAAAGCAACTAAGCTGTCCTGACCTGATGCTATATCCTCTTCTCTATCTAATTTATAAAATTTTTCTATTGTTTTGAGTCGGTAATTTTCAGTGGATAGTATTACAGAATCTTTGACAACCTTATATAAATCTATTAATTTTTTTTCTCTAAGAATAAAATCTACTTCGCTAATTTTTGTTTCATATTTCTGAGAAAGCTTTTTCAATGCAGTCTCTTCGTAAGAATTGTAATGATAAATATGTGCATTTTTATTACTTTTTAGATGGGTATATAAAAATTCTATTAATTCTTCAAAAGCCTTTTTTTCTTGCTTATAATTTACAGCAATAAATTTCTTAAACACATGTTTGTCAAAAGATTTGTAGAATACACCAAACAAATATTCTAAGCCAGAAGATTTATAAATGGAATCATAATACATAGGATAACCTTCTATATCAAAAAATAAATCATTAGGATCAGGGTTGGGAAGGATTTCAAAACCTATTTGTTTTGAGGGATCATTGATTTTCTTTTTTTGATCAAAAATAATTTTATAATCAAGCTTGTTATTATTAATATATTCTCTTTGTAATTTGGATTGATCTACCAATAACTCTAAAGAATTTTTATTTATTCCTTTTATTTCTGATTTTTCATTTAAATTTGATAATTTATTAAGAGTAGATATATCATTTTTCTCTAAAATATTTATTTGTTTCTTTGAAATATTTGCTACTTGATTTAAGTGATCATCTTTTTTCCAAATATTTTCACAATAAATTTTATATTCACATACGTTACACAAGTTACATTTAGTTGGATAGGGTTCATCTTTTTTTTCAAATATAAAATTTTGAATTCTAAAATTTATATTACAAAAATAATCATAAAATTTCTTAATTTCTATATTTTCAACAGATCTATCTCTTAAAATTATTTTTCCATATTTTGAATTAATTCCATATTTCTTATTTAGAATATAAGAATAATGGCATATTTGAAGTATATTTTCAGGCTTAAGTTTAAATGCAGACTTTATGTCCCAAGGCTCATAAATATTATCATTTTTTACTAAAAAATCAGGAGATCCTGTATAATTTTTGAATTTCAAAAATGGTTGATAAATAATTTTTACTCCATTTTTTATTGCTTCATCTGTTTGCCGCTCTTTTTCAGAAAAATCTAAATTATTTTCTATCTCATAAATATCTTCCGTTTTTTTTAGATCTTCTAAATAAGATTCTTCATGTTCAATACCAATTTTTCTAATTATTTCTAGCCAAGGATCTATATTCTTTGGATAATTTTTAGGTTTTTCAATATAATCAAGCCAAGACTTATACTTACATTGTGAAAAGTCTAAAACAGAATATGCAGTTATATTTTTTTTTAGTGACAATATATCTTTTTGTTTTTTTTAGGTAAGTTTAGGATAGATCATTTCTCATAGCTTAACAATATATTTGTCAATTNAAATTTCTTTTCAAAAAGTTAAATTAAAAAACCCACCTCCAGAGTAACTGCCTGAGCAACAACCAGTTTAAAGAAGTGGGCTCCTTTAGTCTTACTTATTTTATTTANTATTTTCTTTATTTCTAAAAAAACTTTCCAAACTTTTTCGTCGCCGATAGCTTGGTAAGATTATAGCCTTTGTTTAACCAAATCTATAATTCTANATAAATTTTTATAAGACATTNCGATACTATTATATTTTTTTTAAAAATCAATCATTTTTCCCAGAAAAAAAAATAAAACTACAAAATATTTGATTATTTATATTTATTTTTTAGAAAATTTCCCAGAATTATAAGAAAAATATTTTTATTATTATGAAAAGCGAAATTAAAATAAAGATACCAGATGAAATTTTGTTAAGAAATTTACCTTTATTTAAAAAATTTCTCAATAAAGAATTTCCTACCATTATAGAAATAAATGTATACCAGAAAAAATCAATTATTGAAGCAATGCCTGCTAATATAAATTTATCTACAAAGCTTAGTTCATTAGTTATAAATTGAGAAAAAATTGCAAAAAAGAAAATTGTNATCTTTGGATTTAAGAAACATATCAAAAATCCATCATAAAAATTTTGAAATAAGATTTTATTACTAATTTTTTCTTCATTATTATTATTTTCTTTATAAATTTTTACTGCTAGAAATAGTAAATATATGACTAAAATAATTGTTATGTAATCAATAAACTTTGGATTTATATTGCTTATTATGCCTAACCCAAGAATTGTTATGAATGCATAAATAAATATTCCTAATCCATGTCCAAATCCCGTAATTGCACCACTAAATTTNCCATTAGCNATTGCATTTCTTGATACTAAAACTAAACTAGGGCCAGGCGAACTTGCTCCGAGAAGACATGTAATAATAACTTGTATTAATATTGATGAAGTCATTTATGATTTTTTTATAATCGACTAAGTTCATATAATATATTATTTTTCAGATATATATAATGATGAGTATCTAAGAAACGAATTAGGAGAAAAATAATGCAAACAGGTAAGCATTTTTTACAAATCCCTGGACCAACAAATGTTCCAGATAGCGTACTAAGAGCTATAAGTAATCCAACAATAGATCATAGAGGACCTGAATTTTCTGAAATGACATCAGATCTTCTTGAGGGTGTAAAAAAAGTAGTAAAAGGCAATAAATCTATTCCAATTATTTTTCCTTCTTCTGGAACAGGAGCTTGGGAATCAGCTCTTGTAAATATTCTTTCTGATAATGACAAGATATTGATGTATGACACGGGNCATTTCTCAACTTTATGGAAAAATATGGCAGAAAAGCTTGGCTTTGAGGTTATATATATAGAAAGCGAATGGAGAACNGGTGTAGATTCAGATAAATTCATAGAAATCTTAAAGAATGATCAAAAACATGAAATTAAAGCTGTTTGTATGGTTCATAATGAAACATCTACGGGAGTAACAAGTAAAATACCAAGTGTAATAAACGAAATCAAATCTATTAATCATCCAGCTATTATTATGGTAGATACAATATCTTCACTTGGATCAATTGATTATTATCATGATGATTGGAATGTAGATGTTACTNTAGCTGGTTCACAAAAAGGTTTAATGTTACCTCCCGGCATAGCTTTTAATTTTATTAGTCAAAATGCTTTAGATATTTCTATAAAAAATGATTATAAAAGATCATATTGGGATTGGAGCGAAATGGTAAAAACTAATTTAAATGGTTTTTTCCCTTATACTCCTTCAACAAATATACTTTTTGGTCTAAAAGAGGCTTTAAGGTTGATTGAAGAAGAAGGTCTTGATAATATTTTCAAACGTCATGAAAGGCACGCAAAAGCTACTAGAGCGGCAGTAAATGGATGGGGAATAGAGTTGCTACCTATGAATGATGATGAACATTCTAACTCTTTGACTAGTTTGCTTTTTAAGGAAAATGTTAATGCTGATAATTTAAGAAAAATAATTTTAGATAAATTTAATACATCCTTAGGTACAGGTCTTGGAAAATGGGCTGGAAAAATTATTAGAATTGGTCATCTTGGTGACTTCAATGATCCTATGCTTCTGGGAACTCTTTCGGCAGTTGAGATGGGATTATCCTTAGCTGAAATAGAGCATAAATCTGGTGGAATTTTGGAAGCAATGAATTACCTAGAAAAAAACTAAGGCGTATTTTGTATTCTTCTTGGAACATTACCTACTCCAGCTTCGTTTCTAGGAGGTAAAATACTATTTATTTCTTTTAATTCTGNATTTGAAATTTCTATTCCTGAAGCGGTAATATTGGAGTCTATTTGATCTTTACTAGTAGCTCCGGCTATAACTGAAGAAACTGATTTTTTTGCTAACAACCACGAAAAGGCAAGTTGAACCATTGTAATNCCTTTATTTTGTGCCCATTTTTCTAAGTTTTCTATTATTGTAAAATTTTCTTCTGTCAACCATTTTTCACTCCAGGCAGTATTTCCAGATGATAATCTTCCACCTTCAGGAATTGAATCTTTTTTATATTTTCCAGTTAAGAAACCTGAAGCTAAGGGAAAGTATGGTAATATTCCAACTTTATATTTTTCACATGCATAAATTAATTCTGATTCAGGTTCTCTTTCGAACATAGAAAATTCTGGTTGTATTGTCATAAATTCAGACCATCCATATCTTCTTGAAATTTGAATCCCTTCAATTAATTCCCATGCCATATAATTTGAACAACCAATATATCTTATTTTTCCCTCAGAAACTAAATCATCTAATGCTCTTAGAGTTTCTTCTTGGTTTGTATATGGATCAAAAATATGTGTTTGATATAGGTCTATATAATCTGTCTTTAATCTACTAAGACTTTCTTCAACNGATCTTTTTATATGAACTGATGAGAGCCCAGATTTATTAGGTCCTTCATTTACTCTTTTAGCAACTTTTGTGTCAGTTGGAGAAGGCATTGGATTCATTCCACCCTTACTTGCTAGTACAACTTGATCTCGTTTTTTACTTATAGCTTTACCAATATATTCTTCTGATAAACCATTACTATACATGTCGGCGGTATCAAGTAGGTTGATTCCAGATTGAAGGGCATGATTTATTACTTGTTCAGATTCGGAATAGTCAAGCTTTCTACCAAAATTATTTGTTCCAAGACCTATTTCTGAAACTAATATTCCTGAATTACCTAATTTTCTATATTTCATTAAATTACCTGTATATTTTTTTTTTATTTTTTAGGATATTATCTAAAAAATCATATAAAAAATGACATTACTTGCTAGTTTTTTAATACTTTTATATTGCTTAGGGCATTCATATTGGAATTTTTTAGTTAAGAAATCAGATAATCCCCAAATAATGTTGGTTTTAATTGCTATGGGTTCATGGATATTATTTTTTCCAATAGCTTTGGTATATTTATTTAGAAATCCTATATCTTTCGAATCATGGTTATTTATATTAATAAATTCGATTCTTCAAATTTTTTATTATGCTTTTCTCGGAAAGGCTTATAAATTAGCAGATTTATCAATTGTTTATCCCTTAGCAAGAGGTAGTGCTGTATTCTTCATTCCTTTATGGGGGATTTTGTTTTTTAATGAATCTATTAGTACCTCTGCAATGTTTGGTATTTTTCTAGTTTTTATCGGATTGATTTTTATTTCAATTATTCCAATTATCAATAAAGATTTACTTATAACTAGGAATCTAATTATTGGAATAATATTATCTGTTTTAGTTGGTCTAAATATTTCTTTTTATACNATAGTAGATAAAAAAGCAGTNTCCTCTATAAATCCNTTTATTTATCCAATTCTTATTACTGTTGGAGGATCATTAGGAGCAATAATGTTTACTGGAAGTAAAAATAAAATAATGGATTTAAAATTACAATTTCAAAATAATTTCAAGACAGTAATTATAGGCTCTACAGTCATGTATTTAGCATATTCTGTTATGCTTTATGCACTAAATATTTCTAAAATGAGTTATGCTGCAACAACAAGGGAGCTAACAATAATAGTTGGAATAATTTGGAGTTATTTTTTCTTAAGAGAGGAAATTACACGTACAAGGTTTTTATCTATTATTATTATTTTTGTAGGTGCAATAATTATTTCATTCTCAAAATAAATTTAATACCATTTTTCTTTGTCTACTATGTTGTGTAATTCTTTATCTTGATTGAATAATAAGATATTTTTTTTGATTATTTCATATCTTCTATTTGTTATCATTTCATTAGCATCTAAAAGAGCTACATGAGGTGTAATTATGACTCCTTGCATATCCCAAAGCTTATGACTTTTTGGTAATGGCTCTTCTTCAAAAACATCTAGTCCGGCTCCTGAAATTATTTTATTTTCCAGAGCATTAATTAGATCATTTAGGCTTGTTGTTTTTCCTCTGCCTACATTTATAAAAATTGATGAAGATTTCATCCTCTTAAATAAATCTAGATTAAATAAATTCCCTGTCTCAGGAGTATGCATTACTGTAGATACAAGGAAATCTACATTATCTAAAGAATTTATTAATTCACTAGGTTTTATAACTTCATCAAAATTTTCTAANGATTCAAATTTAGGATCAACTCCAATTACTTTCATATTAAAAGCTTTACATAATCTTCCTACTTCTTGACCAATCCCTCCAGCTCCTACGATCATAACNGTAGCTTCGTCTAGATGAATAGCTTTATGTCTATTTGCATTCTTATTCCATTCTTTTTTTCTTTGGGCATCCATAAAATCAGGGAACCTTTTAGATAATGCGAGTAAGTATGCCATGACATGATTGCCAATGTAATCAAAATATATTCCTCTTGGATTTGTAACAACAACAGGATGTTCAACTAATTCTTTATAAAACCAACCATCTTTTCCTGATTCATTAACAAANCTTCCTGAGTCAGGGTTAGCGAGCCATTTTAAATTTTTTGCATTTTTGATAGCTTCTGGTGCAATCCAGCCATATCCAGCATCAACTATATGAATATTTTCTAAAACTTCACTCTCATCTTCAAAAACTAGAATTTCTATATCTGGAAAATCTTGTTTCATTCTTTCAACAAGATCTTTTCTAATTGGATCCATAGGAGGGAAAAATGCAAAATTTGATAATTTCATTACAATAGCCTTTTCTATTTTCAATAAGTTTTCTTAAGGGGTATACTTCTAAAATAGTATAACTAGTAAATTTTAAAAAATCATTATTGAATAGGAGTATAAAATGTATCCAAGTGACATAAGAAAAAAACTTGCAACAGGTAAACCCGTTTTATCTACTAGTATGCCAAGTTTTGAACCTCATATTGCAAATGCAACTTACAACTGTAAACCAGATTGGGTTTGGATTGATACAGAGCACAATCCATGGGGAACAGAATCTATGGGTACTTTATGTGTTGATGGAAGAAAAAAAGGTGTTGCACCTGTTATTAGAATTCCATGGAATGATCCAGCCTACATAAAAAAAGCATACGATGTTGGTGCTGTTGGTGTNATGATNCCTCAGGTAGATACTCCTGATGAAGTAAAACAAGCAATTCATGATGCTAAATATCCACCAGTAGGTGAAAGAGGAATAGCTCCTTTTTTCGCACAATATTTAGACGGAGTTNNTGCAACNANANGTTGTTGATAATGCAAATGACGAAACTCTACTAATTTTACAAATGGAATCAGTAGAAGCATGGGAACAAATTGATGAGATTTTAGCTATCCCTGATTTTGAAGTTATTCTTCTTGGACCAGCTGATCTTTCTGCTTCTCTAGGATTCCCTGGAGCTGATGCTACTAATCCAAAAACTGCAAATGTTATGGTAGATTTAGCTCAAAAAGTTAAAGGAACTGGAAAAGCATTAGCAACAACTATGGGTGATGTAGATCATGCTAAACAATGGATTAAGGAAGGCTACACAATGATGAATATAGGATCATCACTTCAATATGGAACTATGGGTATNTCTAAGATTTTTAGTGACATACGAGAAGAATATGGNGTAGATTGGCACTAAATCAACTGAATCTTTTTGGNGTGATTAATTCATAAATTGAAATNTTTTCAGTTANTTTATTAATTTCTAAAATATCGTCCTGGGTTAAGTCAATATCACCTGCTTTCGCATTTGAAATTGCTTGCTCAGGATTTTTTGAACCACAAATAGCCGAAGCTACTCCTTTGGTGTAAAGTGTCCATGCTATTGCCAATTGTGTTGGATTATAACTATTATCAATTATCCATTCTTTTAAGNNATTNAAAATNCTTAAGCCTTTTTCTAAGTGTTCATTTTTAAAAGTATGATGATTATGTCTAGCATCATCTTTTTCAAAAATATGGCCTGGTTGATATTTTCCAGATAACAATCCTCTTGCTATAGGTGAGTACACAATTGATGCAATTCCTAAATTATAACTTTGAGGGATAATTTCTTTTTCTGAATGCCTAAATAGAATTGAGAAATGAGGTTGNCTAGAAATAATTTGATTTCCTGAAAATTTATTCATATCTTTTATTTGTTTAGCTGAAAAATTAGACACTCCTAAATGCTTGAAGAGACCTTTTGATTTCAATTCAAGTAATTTTGAAATAGTTTCTTCCATGGGGATTGATTCTTGCCAAGAATGAATCTGATATAAATCTATGTAGTCTGTACGCAANTTTCTCAAAGAATTTTCTAGAGCNTTTTCTATATCACTAATATTTTTCCAAGATGAAACCTTTGATGCAAGCACTAGTTTATCTCTTTTTCCTTTAAGAGCTTTCCCTAATATATATTCACTATCAANATACATTTGAGCAGTGTCTAAAAAATTTATTCCATTATCTATTGATGCGTGAATAGCATTTATTGCATCATTTTGTTCAATAGCTCCCATTCCTCCACCTATCGGCCAAGTTCCGAGACATATCTTTGATACTTTTGGCCCATTTTTTCCCAGTATTGAATATTTCATAATTTCCTCAATATTTTTAAAGATTATATAAAACTTATCGTAAATAAATTATTAATTTATAATTAATATATTTTAATTAGCTGGGAAATAGTTAAATGTTAATAACCGCCGGAGGGCCTGAGCATTTCTTCCATGAAAAACTACCTGAGCTAAATAATCTCTTTACTCATAAGCTCTTTTATACGATCATCAGAATATCCAATATCTTTAAGAATTTCGTGGTTATTAGCTCCTAATTTTGGAGCTTTTCCTATTTGGGAAGGAGTTTTTGAAAATTTCCAAGGAGTCCCATGTACTTTTAANGTTTTATCTATTTCTGGATAATAAACTTCAGAAACATAATTATTTGCAACTATATCAGGGTCATTTGATGCCTCNATCATACTATTCACNGGTGCAGCAATTCTTCTTTCTTTTCTCATTTTTNCAATCCAATATTCTCTTTTATTTGTTGCAAAAAGTTCGGATAATGCACTTATGATTTTGTCTTTTTTATCATCAGATTCNAATGCTAATCCAAGGTCATCTAAATTTTTAGATTCTAANGTTTCATAAAAATCTAATAATTTTAAAGTTGGCTTCCAATGATCAGGNTCTAATTGGAATGCAAAAGGTTTTCCTTCACTNTCATTAAAGCAAGCAGCTATTCCAGCTCTTTCTCTAGTTCCATTTATTCTAACTCCCGTAATTGGAGNAGTATCTCTCCACATAGCTGTNGTCATTGTCCAGCCCATTAGTCTAAAAGCACTACCCACTAGTGAAGTCTCAACTTTTTGCCCTTCGCCTGTATTTTTTGCATGCAAAATTGCAGCTAAAACTCCACTTAAAGTAAGTAAACCACATGTTTCATCTGCCACTGAAGCTATTCCTGTTCTTCTTTGTTGACCTGGGACAGCAAATGCTTCAGTTACACCACCGATCGCTTGTCCAATTGCATCTGTACCAGGCAAGTTAGTACTAGGCCCACTTGGACCATATGCAGATACAGATGCATATACTAATGCTGGATTTATTTTTTTCAGAGTNTCGTATCCAAANCCATTTCGNTCNGCAGCTCCAGGAGCAAAATTTTGTCCAAAAACATCTGCAGTTTTAATTAGTTTGTATAAAATTTCTTTTCCTTCATCACTCTTAAGATTAAGAGTTATACTTTTCACTCCTCTATTATTTGTTTCAAAAAAAGAGCTTACTTCACCTATGACTTCACCCGCCTTTCTTCCTCCATCTCCTTTTTTAGGAAGTTCAATTTTTATGATTTCAGCACCCATATCNGCCATAAGCATATAAGGGACNGTACCAGCTTGAGCTGTTGAACAAGTTACTGCTCTTATACCTGATAATGGTCCATTCATATTTTTANCCTCTCTTCATTTTTCTTCTAATTTTGGGGAATTATATCTGTCTTCTGGATTATCCCATCCAATAAAATTAGGCTTTCTTTTTTCTGCAAATGCTCTTCTAGATTCCATTCGATCATCTAAATGACCATGACCATGTAATTTTTCAGCAAGGTCTTGGTAATTTTGTTCTATTTTTGGAGCCATTTCTCTCATCATATAAATAGTATTTACTCTAGCAGCTGGAGGTAAAGAAAGAATATGTTCAGCCATCTCTACAGAGGTTGGTAATAATTCTTTTTGGTCTACTAATCTATTTATAAAACCTACTTGATGTAATCTTTCTGCAGTAAATCTAAATCCTAATGCCATTTCGGTTGCAACAGGATGAGGTAAATTGGCATAATGACCATGATTATATCCGCCTAGCATCCATCTTTTTGCTTCAGACATTTCAAAAATAGCTTCTTTCACGGCAACTCTTAAGTCAGTCTTTTCGACTAGCATAAAGCCTCCNCCCATAGCATAACCATTAATAGCTCCAATAACAGGTTTATCTAATTTTCCTGCCATGAATGGATTATAAATTTTTTCTCCTTTACCCGGTGAATCTGATAACTTCCCCTCTTCAAGAGATTCTTTCATATCCTCACCAGCACAGAACCCTCTTCCTTCTCCGGTTAGTATAGCTACTTCTAAACTCTTATCATCATTAAATTTATTAAATGCATCAGCCATTCCTTCTCTTATAACTGTACTTAGAGCATTTAANCTTTCAGGNCGATTTAGTTTTATAATAATAATCTGATCCTGAATATCTGTTTCAACAAAGGCCATAAATATCTCCAAATAGTATTTTATGGATTATTATAACTGACATAATTAAACTATAAAGACAAATAACAATAGTTCATAAATCAAAAATTTATTAATGGAAGAATTTGATCTCTTAATTATTGGGGGCGGAATCAATGGAAGCGGAGTTGCAAGAGACGCCGCTGGTAGAGGATTAAAGGTATTATTATGTGAAAAAGATGATCTAGCTCAGGCTACATCATCTTCTTCAACGAAATTGATTCATGGAGGATTGAGGTACTTAGAAAATTTTGATTTTAAGCTTGTAAGAGAATCTTTGGTTGAAAGAGAGACATTATTAAGATCAATGCCTCATATAATTTGGCCNTTACGTTTTGTACTTCCACATCATTCGGGGTTAAGGCCCTACTGGTTAATTAGATTAGGACTTCTTTTTTATGATTACCTGGGATCTAGAAAATTACTTGAAGGAACTAAATCTGTAAATCTATTAAGTCATCCTAGCGGCGCTCCTTTGAAAGATGAATTTACTAAGGGTTTTGAATATTCTGATTGCTGGGTAGAAGATTCAAGGATGGTGGTATTAAACTGCAGAGATGCAAAAAATTTTGGTGCAAAAATCTTAACTAGAACAATTTTTCATAATGCAGAAAGAGGTAAAGATTATTGGAATATAAACTTAGTTAATGGAAGAAATAAGGAAAGGTTTTCAGTTAAGGCTAAGGCAATAATTAACTGCGCAGGCCCATGGGTTCAAAATATAATTGAGAATAATTTTAATAATATTACCAATAGTTCTCTTAGATTAATAAGAGGTAGTCATATAGTTGTTAAGAGTTTATTTAAGAATAAATATAACTATATTTTTCAAAATTCTGATGGAAGNGTTATTTTTGCNATCCCATATGAGGAGAACTATACNCTAGTAGGAACTACTGACATAGAACACAAAGGTGATTTAAATAATATAATTTGTACGGAAGAAGAGAAGGAATATCTTATTAATTCTATAAATAGTTATTTTAAGTTTAGGGCTAATAAAAAAAATATAGTTTGGTCTTTTTCAGGGGTGAGGCCTTTATTTGATGATCAAAAAACATCTGCTCAAAAAGTCACAAGAGATTATGTTATCAANACTGTTGATGAAAATTCAAAATTACCTTTGGTAAATATTTTTGGGGGAAAAATTACTACTTATAGAAAACTAGCTGAAAAAGTCTTAAATGAACTGAANCCGTACTTAAGTATTAAAAAGAAATGGACACAAAATTCTAAATTACCTGGAGGAAACTTTGAAGTCCATGATTTTNCTAAATTAGTAGATGAGCTATCTAAAAAATATAATTTTTTAGATAGGAAATGGGCAAATCGACTAATAAGAGCTTATGGGACTGAGGCTAAAGATATTCTAGGAGAATCTGAATCTTTATCAGACTTAGGAGAAAATTTTGGGTGGAATTTAACTGAAAAAGAAGTACTTTGGCTCATGGAAAATGAGTGGGCGGAAACAGTTGATGATATTTTATGGAGGAGATCAAAAATTGGATTACGCTTAGACAAGAATGAAGTAAATAAATTAGAGTTATTCTTAAATAAAAAAGTTTAAATAAAAAAACCCACCTCCAGAGTCCTACCTGAGCAATCAACTAGAGCTTCCATTGAAGCGGGTTTTTATCCCTTGCTTCATTGATCCGGTTGAATCAGCTTTCGCTGATTAGATTTTCAGTGTTTCCACTTACTNACCCTTGGTCCACTTTGCAGCTTTCCTCTTCCTTCTCTCCACTTGGGATAACTANATATTACAATACTTTTTTTTAAATGCAACCCCTAATTTCCCAGAAATTTAAAATGCATTATTTTTGAGTTCAAATATACCTTAATTTTTATGTTATTTTTTTTTTCCCAGAATTAAAAAATTATGATATTTTTCATAGAACTTTACATTAAAAAAAAACAATAGTAGTTTAAGTTTTAGTTATGAAAAAAACAAATAAATTAATTTTAATTGGATGCGGTAAAAGAGGTTCAGGCCATTTAAATTCTATGAAGAAATTTAATAGACTTCCTGATATTTTTTGTGATTTCAATCCAAAATCCCTAGAAGAGCTGGAGAAATATTATAAAAAATCTGATTATTTTTTAGAATTGGATTCTCTTAGGAGAAGTATGAAAGATTCTGAAGAATATTTTGCTGTAGTTGCAGTTGATGCAAAAAATAATTATCAAGTAACGAAAGAGTTACTTGATATGGGTATTAATGTACTTATGGAAAAGCCTCCAGGATTATCATCCTATGAAGCAGAAGACTTAATAAAAACTTCAAGTAAAAATAATTTAAAGTGTTACATAGGCTTTGATAGAAGATTTAACCCTTATGTTACTAAATCTAAGGAGATCATTCAGGATTATGGTGAAATATTTAATATTCAAGCTGAATTTAATAAGGATATTAATGAGTGGATAGGGCATCGAGCATTTGATGATAATTTATTAGATAAAATGGTTTTAGAATCACCCATACATTCAATAGATCTAATGAACTACTTAAGTAACTCAATTATAAAAAATATAAATGCTTATTCTAGAAGAGTGGCTTCAAAATACAGGACTTCTTTTAGTGCGATTATAGAATATGCGAATGGAAATATTGGAACTATAAATTCCTCTTACTTAAGCTCAGGAAGAATGGAAAGATATTCTATTCATTCTGAAAAATGTTCGATATATCTTGATGGAATAAATTCTGGTAAAGTTTTTTATAATTCAAAAATATTTGATCTTGAAATTGATACTAAATATACCAGTACAGAATTACAAATGAAGAATCTTTTAGAATCAATTTATGAAGGATGTGAATTCAAAGGAGCTGTAATAGAAGATTCTATGAATATTTTTAAGATAACTGAAAAAATGTTTGAAAATACTTTGAGTTAGATTAGAATATATTATTATTCAAAATAGATAAAAGAAGAGGATAGTATGCTTGAGAGATTTCATGTTCCAGATGATATTGCAATAAAAGTAAACCATAAGGATATTTTTGAAGTAGTTGAAAATATCTTCTTAAAAATGGGAATGTCAAAGGAAGATGCTAAAGTTTCTGCTGATGTTTTGATATATGCAGATGTAAGAGGCATTGAATCTCATGGTGTTTCTAACATGCTTAGGAGGTATGTAGATGCTTTTGCAGAAAAAGATATAAATCCTACTCCTAAACCTAAAGTTATTAGAGGCAAAGGTGCTGTGGCAACCCTTGATTCTGATGCAGGGCACGGATTAGTTGTTGGCCCATACGCTATGAATTTGGCCATAGAAAAAGCTAAGGATTATGGTATTGGATCTGTGACAGTTATTAATGGTAGACATTTTGGGGCATGTGCCTATCATGCTGAGATGGCCCTAAAGCATAATATGATTGGTATAGCCATGACAACTGGAGGACTCATGGTAGCTCCTGTAAACGGGGCAGAAGCAAAAGTAGGATTAAATCCCATTGGAGTAGCCGTTCCTACAAAAGATGAACCTCCGTTTATTTTTGATGCATCTATGTCATCAGTTGCCGGAAATAAGATTGCTCTTGCTAAAAGAATAGGTGTTAAAGTTATGCCTGGCTGGATTGCAAAGGCTGATGGTACGCCTATTATGGAAGAGACTGAAGTTCCGGAAGAATATCTTATGCTTCCTGCAGGAGGAACTAGAGAAATAGGTTCTCATAAAGGATTTTCATTGGCGATGCTGGTAGAAATATTAGCTGGTGTTTTAGGAGGGTCAGGGGCTGGTAATTTTAGAAGGTCGCAAGCTGCTCATCATTTTATTGCTTATGATATTGATGCCTTTACTGATGTAGACAAATTTAAAGCAGATATGGATGAATATATGAGATCAATAAAGGATACAAAACCTGCTCCTGGTGTTGATAGAGTAGTTTATGCAGGGTTGCCTGAATATGAAGAAAAAATTGAGAGAGAAGATCATGGTATCCCTTATCATCCAGAGGTATTAGATTGGTTTAAGGATATTTGTGCAGAGTTGGGAATTGATTGGAAATTAAGCTAAAAGTTGAAAGAGGGTATTATGGCTAAAAGAGTTAATAAAGTAATTGATTTATGGGAGCAAGGACAGCCTGTATATCACCAGCATCCTGAAGAATTGAGTTATGAAGCAGGTAAAGAGGGATCAAAAACATTGGCAGACATGTTTTTGATAGATTTTGAGCATAATCCCTTTGATACAGTTGGTCTTACAAAATTTATGCAGGGATTAAAAGATGGAGGTCCAACAAATAGTGGGCATTTAACTCCAACCGTTGTATGCACTTTGCCATCCAATGCTATTACTCCTGAAGAAGTAAGATACAATGCTTGGCAAGCTAGGCACCTACTGACTGCTGGCGTTCATGGTATATTACATACTCATACTAGAAGTGCTGAATCAGTTAAAGCATTTGTGCAAGTAACAAGATATCCATATCAGGAAATTGGAAGAGATTTTATAGGAGAAGGTCTCAGAGGATCTGGAGGCCAAAAGCATCCTGCGGAACTATGGGGATTAGAACAGTCTGATTATACTGATGTTGCTGATCCTTGGCCATTAAATCCTAAAGGAGAATTGATTTTAGGGTTAAAAATAGAAGATAGGCATTGTGTTGCAAATGTAGATGATATTGCTAAAGTCCCAGGGATAGCTTTTGCAGAATGGGGTCCTGGAGATATGGGTATGAGCTATATGCAACCCGACGCTCATGATCCTCCGTATCCAGATATTATGAACGAAGCTAGGAATAAAGTTAAGTCTGCTTTAGATAAAAATGGAATTGTATTTTATTCAAGTTGGTTGGATCAAAGTATGACTCAAAAAGAAAGACTAGATTATATAATTGACGAACTTGGCTGTAAGATGGTTGGCGTCCCGCCAATCCTTTCAAATTCTGAGCAAAAAGAACTTCTTGAATACGGAAGAAAAAAAACAGGGAGAAAAATGGCTGTTTAGAATGTGATGATTTCACATTAAATTCTGTTCTTTATTACTCTAGTAATATTTTTTCAATTTAAGTATTTTAAATATATATAAATAAAATAAGTTAATTCAGTGGAAAACAAAAATAATTTTAATAAGGTCTCAGGTTTTACCGATATATTTTCTGATGAACTTAGTTTGACGCAAAAATTAGATTCTAAATTCTTTAATTTTACAGCTCTTTGGGGTTATGAAAAAATTGAAACACCGATAATTGAAAAATCTTCAATTTTTTCTAGAAAGACAGGGTCAAGTATAGGAAGTAATATTTATAATTTTACAGATCCCTCTGGGTTAGATGTTTCTCTTCGGGCGGACTTTACTACTTCTATAATGCGTTCATATTTGGAAAACAATTTTACAAATAATGAAATGAGATTTTCTTATTCAGGTGAAATCTATAGGTATGATGGTGATATTAACAATAATTACTCAAGGCAAAATGGTGTAGAACTCATTGGAAGTAGTAATATATATTCAGATCTAGAAATCATTGCAATGTCAAAGATATTCCTAAGTTCAGTAATTCATGATGATATTAAAATTTCTATGGGTCATGTAGGTATTCTTCAAGATGTTATAAAGTATTTTGAACTTAATGACAGAATAGGATTGTTTTTGTTGCAAAATATTGATTTTATAAAGAATGAAAGATCAAACGAACAGATTATATTAAGAGCAGAGGAACATGGTATTTTTTTTGATAAAGAAGTTAGTGTTTTCAACTCTTCATCTGATGATATCTCAAGTTTATTAAATTTTGCATTTCATAAAGACTCTAAATTTCAACAAACAAGAAATAGCGAATCAATAATAAATGGATTAATGAATAAGCTTTCTAAAAATATCTCAAAAGCAAAGTTTTCTGAATGTTTAGATGTGTTTAGAAATTTATTAAATATAAATGGTGATTTAGATTATTCTATTTCAGAAGCTAATAAAATTCTTTCTAACATTCCAGTAAAAAATAACTTAAAAAGCTTATACGATTTGGTAAATAATTTAAACTATTATGAAATTGATGATTCAGATGTTCTGATGAATTTTGGTTTAGTTCGTGAATGGGGCTACTATACTGGATTTGTGTTTGATATTTATAATGGGGAGAATGTCATTTTAGGTGGTG
Source organism: Chloroflexota bacterium (assembly GCA_002699165.1). Taxonomy (GTDB): domain Bacteria; phylum Chloroflexota; class Dehalococcoidia; order Lucifugimonadales; family Lucifugimonadaceae; genus TMED-70. Next base: position 117,063 of record PABO01000014.1, read on the forward strand.
GTGGTAGATATGATTCATTAGGTAATTCCCTAGGAGAAAGTTTGCCTGCAGCAGGTTTTGCTGTTGATTCAGAAAAAATAATTTCAAATAATAATAAATCTATTAAAAATACTACTAATAAAAAAATTACAGTTTTCATAAATGATGAAAAAGATTTGAACGAAGCAATAATGACTTGTAAAGAAGAACGATCTAGAGGTAATATAGTAAGTCTGAAATCTTCATTTGCTAATTTAGACGATGCGAAAAAGTGGTCAGCTAATAATGAAGTTTCCGAAATAATATTTTTTGAAAATAATAAGATTATAAGGAGTGAGATTAAGCTTGGATAATATTTCTTTTGCAATACCAGTGTCCGGAGCTCTTTATAATGGGAGTTTAAATTTATTGGATAAATGTGGCTTATCTGTTTCTAGACCAAATGATAGGGTTTATACAGCTAATATGCCTTCTTTACAAGGCGTAGATATTATTTTTCAAAGGCAATCTGATATACCTTCAAGGTTGGATTCCAATGTAGCTGATATTGGTGTTGTAGGCTTAGATAGTTTTTATGAAAAAAAAATAGATAATGGAAATTCTATAGTTATAATTGATGATTTAGGCTTTGGGTCATCCGATATGGTCTTAGCCGTTCCTGAAGCATGGTTAGATGTTAAAAGTTTGGCCGATTTAGCAGATTTATCTTTTGAAATGAGAGAAAAAGGTAAAGATCTTAGAATTGCAACAAAATATCCTAGATTAGTAACAAGATTTTTAAATCAAAATTCAATTTATTATTTTAATATCGTTGATGCAAGTGGAGGAATCGAAGTAGCTCCTTATATTGGATATGCTGATATGATTTGTGATATCACAGCAACTGGTAATACTCTAAGGCAAAATCGATTAAAGGTAATTGAAAATGGAATTGTTTTTTCTTCTCAAGCTGCACTTGTAGCAAATATAGAAAATATTTATAAAAAAAAGGATTCAATTGAAGTTGCAAAAGCAATCATTGAAAAAATAGAAGCACAGTTAAATTCTAAAAAATT
>PABO01000015.1 GCA_002699165.1 Chloroflexota bacterium
AGAACCTAAAGCTGAAGTAAAAGAAGAACCTAAAGCTGAAGTAAAAGAAGAACCTAAAGCTGAAGTAAAAGAAGAACCTAAAGCTGAAGTAAAAGAAGATCCTAAAGCTGAAGTAAAATCTAAGGCAAAACCAAAAGCAAAAAAATCTACAGCTACAAAGAAAAAAGAAGATTTATCTGAAACTGAAAAATAAACAAAATTAAAGAATTATTTGGAGATATAAATGCCAGAAATAACAGCTAAACAAATTAAAGAATTAAGAGATTCTACAGGTGCAGGGATAATGGATGCCAAAAAGGCTTTAGTTGAATCTGAAGGAAACATTGATAAAGCTGTGGAAATATTAAACGCTAAAGGTTTAGCTTCTGTAGAAAAAAGATCTGGTCGGGCAACTGAAAATGGTATAGTTGAATCCTATATCCATACTGGAGGACGAATAGGGTCTATGGTACAACTATCTTGCGAAACAGACTTTGTTGCAAGAACTGAAGAGTTTGTTAAGTGTGCAAAAGAAATTGCTATGCAGATAGCTGCTATGAATCCAAAAGCAATATCAAATGAAGATAATTCTGATCTTGGAGATGATGAAATTCTTGAGTCACAAGCATATATAAGAGATGCTTCTAAAACTGTAGGAGAAGTTGTAAAAGAATTATCTGCTAAAGTTGGAGAAAATATTGTGATTCAGAAGATTCATAGGTTTGAAATTGGAAGTTAATAAACCGAAAAGAATTGTTCTAAAATTAAGTGGAGAATCTCTCAAAGGTGATCTTGAATTTGGTCTTGATAGTGAAGTACTAAGAACTATCGCTACTGAAATAAAGAAAATTTCTAAAATGAATACACAGGTATCTATCGTAGCAGGTGGTGGAAATTTTTGGAGAGGAATTGAGTTTGAAAAAAGAGGTATGGATAGATCTACAGCAGACTATGCTGGTATGCTTGCAACAATAATGAATGCTCTTGCATTACAGGACGAACTTGAAAAGAATAAAATTGAGGTTAGGACTCAATCGGCTCTTAATTTACCATCTGTAGCTGAGGCATATATTAGAAGAAGAGCAATTAGACATCTAGAAAAAGGAAGACTTGTTTTATTTGCAGGAGGAACGGGAAATCCATTTATGTCCACTGATACAGCAGCAGCACTTAGAGCTGTGGAGATAAATGCAGATATATTAATAATGGCAAAAAATGGGGTTGATGGAATGTATGATTCAGATCCCAAAAAAAATAAATCAGCTAAAAAGATTTCTGAAATAACTCATCATGAAGCTCTTAGTAAACGACTAGCGGCATTAGATTCTACTGCACTTACTTTATGTATGGAGAATTCTTTGCCGATTGTAATTTTTGATTTATTTAAACCAGATAATCTTCTTAAAGTAATATCAGGAGAAAAAGTAGGTAGCAAAATCTATACTCCTATCAAATCTTAGATATTATATTAGTAAAATAAACTAAGGAAATTATGGAATTATCAGATTTATTAAAACAATGTTCAGAAAGAATGAATTCATCCTGTGACTTTTTTACAACAGATATTAAATCAATTCGTACTGGAAGAGCAACTACAAATTTATTAGAGAGTATTAAAATTGATTATCATGGTTCAACTATGCCTTTGAATCAATTATCTCAAGTTTCTGTAAGTGATCAAAGAAGCCTAATTGTTCAACCATGGGATAAGTCAGCTGTTGAAATTATTTCCAAAGGGATTCAATCTTCTGACTTAGGAATTACTCCTCAAATTGAAGGTGACAAATTGAGAGTTAATATTCCACCTATGACAGAAGAAACTAGAAAAAATGTAGTTAAGGTCCTTAAGCAAAAAAGTGAACAGTCTAAAGTTTCTATTAGAAATGTTAGAAGAGATATTCAAGATGAAATCAGAAAACTTGAAAAAGAAGGATCATGTTCTGAGGACGATTCTAGAAGAGCTATAACTGAACTTCAAAAACTAACAGATCAATCAATTAAGATCATTGATGATCAGTCTTCACTTAAAGAGACTGAAATAATGCAGGTTTAATTTATAACTTAATGTCAGTTAATAAATTAAAACCTAATCATATAGCCATAATAATGGATGGAAATGGTAGGTGGGCTATTGAAAAAGGCCTAGAACGATCAGAGGGGCATATTAAGGGCTATCAAAATATAAAACCAATAGTTATGGCTGCAATAAAATCAGGAATAAAGTTTTTAACTATCTATGCATTTTCAACTGAAAATTGGAATAGATCCAAAGAAGAAATCGAATTTATTCTTAATTTAGCAGCTGACGTTATAGATAAAGAGTCACAAGAGCTGAATGAAAATAATGTTAAAATTAGTCATCTTGGTAGTAAGGAAAAGTTGCCCAAAGATATTCAAGAGAAAATTCACCGGTCTGAAAAACTTACTGAGAATAATAATGAGTTTTTTTTATCAGTAGCTTTTAATTATGGCTCACGTAATGAGATAGTAGAAACTATTAATAAAATTAATCTTTCAGAAAATAATTATCTAACAGAAAAACAATTTTCAGAAAATCTTTCTTCAAATAAATTCCCTGATCCAGATATTATTATTAGAACTGGTGGGCAAAAGAGACTTTCAAATTTTTTATTATGGGAATCAGCATATTCAGAATTATTTTTTTTAGATGTGTTTTGGCCTGAGTTCTCTGAAAAAGACTTAACTCTTGTAATTAATGAATTTTCAAAGAGGAAAAGAAATTTTGGAACTTAATAATTTTTATAAAAGATTTATCACTGCGGTTTTTGGTGTTTTTTTTATCGCCTTAGGAATTTTATATTTGCCTGAAATTAAAATTTTAATATTCGAAAATAGTTTTAGAATCCATATTCTTATCATAATCTTAATAATTATATTTATTCTAGAGATATTTTTTCAATTAAAGCAAAATAAATTTTCTAGAAATTTTTCTTTGTTTTTATATCTATTTATCTATCTTTTATTTTTTTTACATATAATTTTTTTACAAAATATATTTGAGAATTGGAAACATATATTTTTTTATATTTTATCTCTGATTTTCATAATAGATATTTTTGGGTACTTATCGGGTAAAATTTTTGGGAAAACAAAAATAGGATTTATTAATAGTATTTCACCAAATAAAACTTTAGAAGGATATATTGGATCTATTTCAGCAGGTGCTATATGGGGATTAATAAGTTTATTGATTTTTAATACTATTTTAGATATTAATTTATCAACTAAAATTTTATTAATCTTTAGTGTGATTTTCACCTCAATTTTAGGGGATTTATATGTATCGAAAATAAAAAGAATCATTAAAGTAAAGGATTTTTCTAATATTTTATATGGGCATGGTGGAATTTCAGATAGACTTGATTCGGTTTTACCTAGTTTTGCAATCTCTTTTTGGATATTATTTTTATTATGAAAAAAATTGTAATAATAGGTTCTACTGGTTCTATAGGTACTCAAACCTTAGAAATATGTAGTAATAATAATAAAGATATTGAAGTATATGGATTAACTGCAGGTAAAAATATAGAGAAACTTAAATCTCAAATTCTAAAATATAAACCTAAATTTTATGATAATTTAGATAAAATTAATTTTGAGATAAAAAACACACAATTAAAAGATTCTATTAATTTAGTTTCAGATCAAAATGTAGATTTTATTCTATTTGCTTCTTCTGGTTCCAAAGCTTATTTACCTATTGTTGAATCATTAAGATCAGGAAAAACAGTAGGTCTTACTAATAAAGAAGTTATTGTAACTTTTGGTCCATTATTATTTCAAATAGCAAAAAGTAACGGAGCCAAAATTTTTCCTGTTGATTCTGAACCATCAGCTATATGGCAGTGTATAGATGGAGATTCAAAAACTATTTCTAAAATAATTTTGACAGCTTCTGGAGGAATTTTTAGAGATTTAGATGTCAAAGAGTATAAAAACATAACTACAGATCAAGCAAAGCAACATCCAAACTGGGATATGGGAGAAAAAATTACAGTAGATTCTTCGACGATGATGAATAAAATTTTTGAAATAGTTGAAACAAGTTATCTTTTTGATATTCCTATTGAAAATATTGAAGTCCTTATTCATAGAGAAAGTTTAGTTCACTCCATGGTTGAATTCTTGGACGGCTCGATTAAGGCTCAAATATCAAAAACAGATATGAAGCTTCCTATACAGCATGCCATAGGATTTGAATCTAAAAATTTCAATTATTCTAATAAATTAAACCTATCAGATCTAAATAATCTGTCTTTTAGTGAAGTACAAATTGGTAAATATCCATGTTATGATTTTGCATTAGATTATATTAAAAAGGGTCCTTTATATGTATCTGCTCTCTCGATAACAAATGAAATATTAGTAGATCTTTTTTTAGCAGAAAAAATTTCTTTTGTATCAATTGCAGATTTGATGATTGAGACACTAATTAATGAAAAATTTGAGTACGAAATTACCTTTGAAAATATAATTGAAATGAGAGAAATACTTGAAAATAAAATCTTTAATAGAATAAAATCCAATGCAAATAATTATTAGCATAATTACTCTTTCCTTAGTAATAACACCATTAGTTGTTTTACATGAGCTAGGACATTACTTGACTGCAAAATATTATAAAGTTAGGGTTTTAGAATTTGGTATAGGGTTCCCTCCTAAATTTTTCTCAATTTGGTCTCAAAAAAAAACTTATAATTTTTCTAAGAATTATATTTTTGAATTAAGTGATCTCAGAAAAAATCAGGAAATATTTATAAAAATTAATTCTGAGGATCAAATTTCTCAAATAGCAATAGAAAAACCTACAGAAAACATTAATGAATTTATACCAGTAAAAATAGAAAAAATTTCTGAGAATAAAATTTCACTCTACACTATGACTTGGAGCTTAAATTTAATTCCCTTCGGTGGTTTTGTAAAGCTGTTTGGAGAAGAAAAGAATAATTCGAAAGGATCATTAAGTAGAGCCTCTTATTTTGAAAGATTTATAATAATTTTTTCTGGTTCATTTATAAATTTTTTATTGCCTTTTATAATGATGTTTTTAGTAAATATTTCTATTGTGGAAAAAAACATTTCAGATATAACTATTCAAGATGTAATGCCTAATTCTCCTGCAGAGTTATCTGGTTTAAAACCAGGAGATAAAATCCTCTCAATAAATAATAAAAAAATCAATTCAATTTCTGATTTACAAAATGAAGTNTCTCAAAATCTAGGTAAAAATTCCAATTGGGAAGTCCTTAGAGGAATACCTAATATTTTTCAGAAACCTGGAGAAAACATAAAATACTATTATGATAATTCCTCTCCAAATAAATATAAAATCAATGCAAGGTGGGATCCTCCAACATATAAAATTGGATCTGATATTTCTTTATCAAAAGCAAGATCTATTAATCCATATTCCGGATCTTTTACTTCTTTTTTAATTAGTGATATTTCATCAGATACATCTATTTCATTGTATGAATCTAGAAAGTACTCAGAATACCAAATTGGAGATCAGATACCTATTGTAATTAGTCCTGAAGATGATGGAATTCCATTGTCAGAAGCTAGAAAAATCAATCCTGATGCAGGTATTACGAATGAGATAAAAGAAGGTTCAGTTGGAATTTTAATATCTTCAGACAATCAAAGACTTTACAAGGAAAAATTCAAAGAAAATTTCAACACTGCTTTAAATCAATCTGTTGCGATATATAAATTAAGTTATTTTTCAATTATAGGAATTCTAAATAGATCAACTAATCCAATTTTTGATGGACCTAAGGCAATTGGGCCTATAGGGCTCGGGCAAATAAGTGGAAATGTTGTTTCTTCATCAGAGACTATTTCTAATAAAATTTTTGTTTTAGTGACTCTCGCGTCATCAATTAGTTTGTCTTTGTCAATAATTAATCTTATTCCATTTCCTGCACTTGATGGAGGGCGATTAGCTTTCTTGTTTGTTGAAATTTTTAGAAGAGGGAAAAAGGTTCCAGAAAGAATTGAGTCTTACATTCATGGGCTTGGATTTATTATACTAATAGTATTGATTTTATTTATTTCATTCAAAGATATTTCAAGAATGTGATTAAGAGGTGAAAATTTGAGAAAAATAACTCATTTGGTTAAAGTAGGAAATGTAAATATAGGAGGAAATAATCCTGTAGTAGTTCAGTCTATGACTGATACATATACAGCCGATATTAATAGTACGATTTCTCAAATTGAAGAGTTGTATAATGCAGGTTCTGAAATTATTAGAGTAACTGTAAATAATGCTGAGTCAGCAAAGGCAATTAAGCCAATAAAAAAAATTTTAGAAGATAAAAATATTAATGTTCCCATCATAGGAGATTTTCACTTTATCGGACATAAGCTCTTAAGAGATATCCCAGAATGTGCTGAATATTTGGATAAATATAGAATTAACCCTGGAAATTTAGGAATAGGTAACAGAAAAGATGATAATTTTAAGACATTTATTGAAATAGCTAAAGATTTAGATAAACCAGTAAGAATTGGTGTTAACGCAGGTTCTTTAGATCAAGAACTATTAGATTCCAAAATGGATCAAAATATAAAAATTAAGAATCCCAAAAGTGCTGAAGAAGTCGAATCAGATGCACTAATAGCCAGTGCACTTTTATCTTATGAAAAAGCATTAGATTTAGGACTAGGTAAAGATAAAATTATTATTTCATGCAAAGTATCAAGATTAAATCAAATGGTATATTGTTATAGAGAAATTTCAAAAAATTGTTCCGCTCCTCTACATTTAGGTTTAACTGAAGCCGGTATGGGAATTAAATCAATAGTAGCAACAACAGCCGCATTATCAATTTTATTAGAAGATGGAATTGGAGATACTATCAGATCGTCTCTAACTCCAGAGGTTGGATCTCCTAGGTCAAGAGAAGTTGAATTATGCCAAGAAATCCTTCAATCATTAAATATTAGAAACTATAAGCCGGAAGTTACATCGTGTCCTGGATGTGGGAGGACGACATCAACATATTTTAGAGAATTAGCTTCAGAAATCAATTCTTACCTTGATGTTAAAAAGAAAGATTGGCAAGATAATTTTCCTGGGTCAGAAAATTTGAAGGTTGCTGTTATGGGTTGCGTCGTAAATGGCCCCGGAGAATCGAAAGCAGCTAATATTGGAGTATCTCTTCCTGGATCAGGTGAAAATCCTGTTGCACCTGTATACGTAGATGGTGAAAGAATTAAGCTTCTAAAAGGTGATAATATATCAAATGAATTTATAGGTATGGTCCAATCTTATGTAGAAAATAAATGGGGTAAAAAATGAATATCAATAGTTTTTTAGGATCAAAAAAATTATCTAATTTTTTTTGGAAGACTTATAGAGAAGATCCGCAAAACTTAGAAACTGAGAGTCATAGATTACTTCATAGATCAGGGTTTATTTCTCAAGTTTCATCAGGTATTTTTAGCTTTTTACCAGTGGGTTGGAGATCAATTGAAAAGATAAAACATATTATAAAAGAGGAAATGAATCAATCTGGTGCCTTAGAAATCAATATGCCAGTTGTTCAATCTTCAGATTTATGGAAAAGTTCTGGTAGATTAGATACCTTTATTCCTCCTTTGGCAAAATTTTTAGATAGAAGAGAAAATGAAATGGTAATAGCTCCTACTCACGAAGAAACTGTTACAGATATGGTTTCAAAGAATGTTAATTCTTACCGAGATTTACCTTTTATACTTTATCAAATTCAAACAAAATATAGAGAGGAACCGAGACCAAGAGGGGGGCTCTTAAGGGTTAGAGAGTTTGAAATGAAAGATGCATATTCTTTTGATAAAGATTTAGAAGGATTAGATATTTCATATAAAAAAATGATCCAAGCATATAAAAATATATTTAATAGATGCTCAACAGATGTTGTTATTGTTGATGCTGACTCAGGTGCTATTGGTGGAAAAGAATCGAATGAATTTATAATGCTTGCAGATTCAGGTGAAGATGTCATACTATTATGTGAAGATAATAGTTATGCTGCAAATGTTGAAAAAGCTGTATTTAAGAAAAATGAATATAAAATAAATTCTGATTCTAATCTAGAACTTGTAGAAACTCCAAATATTAAGACTATTAATTCTCTATCAAAATTCTTAAGTATCCCAAATTATCAAATCCTAAAAACNTTAATTTATAAATATGATAATAATTTTATTGGTTGTGTTATCAGAGGGGATTATGATGTAAATGAAACTAAACTAAGGAATCATCTAAAGGCTACTAATTTAAGCCCTGCTTCTGAAAAAGAAATAATAGATCTAGGCTTGTTACCCGGATTTGTTTCACCCTTCAAAATTAATAAATTAGATTTTATTTATGATGATTCAGTTAATATGGGGCCAGGAAGTTTTGTAATAGGAGCAAATATTAAGGATAAGCATTATAAAAATGTGAATATTAAAAGAGATCTAGTAGTTCATTCTTCAATAGACATAGCTGAGGCAAAGGAAGGATTTATTAGTGAAACAGGCTCCGTTTTAGTTGCTAAAAGAGGAATTGAAGTAGGGCATGTATTTAAGTTGGGAGATGCTTACACAAAAAAAATGAATGCTAAATTCTCTAATAATGAAGGATCAGAAGAGAATATATTAATGGGTTGTTATGGTATTGGAGTAGGAAGAATTTTGGCAGCTTGTATTGAAGCAAATGCTCAGAAAGATTCAATGAATTTACCTATTTCAATTTCACCTTTTTCTGTATATCTAGCTGCTTTACAAACTGAAGATGACCAAGTTATGAAAATATCTGAAAAAATATACCAAGAGTTATCAAGCTTAGGAATAGATGTTTTATTTGATGATAGACCAGTNCAACCTGGAGTTAAATTTAATGATTCTGATTTGTTGGCTCTTCCCTATAAAATTGTAGTNTCAAGAAGGAATCTAGAAAATAAAATAATGGAAATTGAAGATAGAGATAATAATAAAACTCTAAAACTTTCTTATCAAGAAACTATTAACTTTTTTAAGAATATATCTTTAGATATTTAGATTTTCCTCTGAACATGATAGTATGAGNCTGTAGAAAAAAAATAAAGGATGAATTAAATTGAAGGTGGGCTTTGCCCACTTTTTTTAATTTTATGGTTATCTTGGGAGGTAACTTTGAAAAATGAACTTTTTTTAGCTTTGACTCAATTGGCAGCTGAAAGAAATTTACCTCAAACTATAGTGATTGATGCTGTTAGAGAAGCTTTAGCATCTGCTTATAGAAAAGATCCTGCAGCTAAAGGCCAGGATATTTTAGTTGAAGTTGATTCTGAAACTGGGGATGTAATTATCAAAACAATTTTAAATGTTAGAGAAAAAGATGAAATTGAAGATCCTCTATCTGAAATTTCTGAAGAAGAGGCCAAAAAAATAAACCCAGACTTAAGAGTAGGTGATTTTATTGAAACTGGATTTATGGAATATAANCCAGGAAGAATTGCAGCTCAAACAGCAAAACAAGTAGTTTTACAAAAACTAAGGGAAGCTGAAAGAGATTTAGTTTTTGGAAAATTTCAAGATAAAAAAGGTCAAGTAATCCCAGGAACTGTTCAAAGAATTGATTCAAGAAATATATTTGTAGACATTGGAAGGGCGAACGCTCTAATGCCACCTTCAGAACAAACATCTTATGAAAAATATAGGGTTGGTCAACAGCTTAAATTTTTTGTCACTGAAGTCCAAAGAACAGCAAGAGGTCCTGAAATTATTGTTTCTAGAACTCACCCTGAATTATTAAGAAAACTTTTTGAGTCTGAAGTACCTGAAATATCCTCAGGTGTAGTTGAAATAAAGGCTCTTTCTAGAGAGGCTGGTGCAAGATCTAAGGTTGCAGTCTCATCAGAAGATGGAGAAGTTGATGCAGTGGGAGCATGTGTTGGATTAAGAGGCATTAGAATTCAAAATGTTGTTAATGAACTCTTAGGTGAAAAAATAGACGTCGTTGATTGGAGTGATGATCCAAAAGTTTTAATTACTAACTCATTATCTCCAGCAAGTGTATCNAATGTTCTAATTAATGATGATGATAGTACTGCAATAGTAACTGTTCCAAAAAAACAATTATCTTTGGCTATAGGAAAAGAAGGTCAAAATGCTAGATTGGCTGCAAAATTAACTATGTGGAAAATTGATGTTCAAGCTGAAGAAGAACAAGTNCAAGCTGAACCTGAAAATGATTCTGACACCAAGATTACAAAATCGCCTATTAAGGAATCTGAATCTATACCAAATGAAAAAACAGAAATTTCACAAGATGATATTTTATCAGATAATGTTTTGGCTGATATTGATCAACCTGAAGTACTTGTTAAGGAAAATGCTGTGGATGAAACGGCTGAACTTTTAGCACTTGAAAAAGAAATACAAGAATTAGAGCAAAAAGAACAAATACAAGAAAAACAGAAGAAACAAAAAGAAGATATTTTAGATTTTTCCTCTGAAGATATATGGGATTTGGGAGGATCTAATGCTAAAGAAAATGCTAATGGTACGATTAGATTTGCAGAAGATATTGAATCTCTAAATACTTTTAAGAGTGATGCTAAAAATCCAAAGAAATCTGTAAAAAGAAAAAAAAATAAAAGATAATGAAATGGAATAAAATTGACTACAAACGATTCAGGCGAAATAAACTCAGAGCAAATAATAAAAGATCCTGTATCGTTACCTTTAATTATTACTGTAGGTGATTTAGCTGAGGTTCTTAAAGAATCTCAGGTTGAAGTTATTAAGTCTCTTATGAAATTAGGAGTTATGGCTTCAGTAAATCAAGAAGTTGATTTTTCTATTGCAGCAAGAGTTGCTCAATCGTTTGAAATCCCTGTTATTAAACCTAAAGAATCTATAGATAATGAAAACGCACTTAACATTGGTTCATCCATTGATACCTCTGAAAAAAATATTGGAGAAAAAAGACCTCCTGTTATAACTGTTTTGGGACATGTAGATCACGGTAAAACTACTCTTTTAGATGCCATCAGAAAAACTAATGATGTGTCAAAAGAAGAAGGTGGCATTACTCAGAAAATTGGAGCTTATCAAGTAAAACATAAAAATTCTGAGATAACTTTTATTGATACACCTGGTCATGAGGCTTTTTCATCTATGAGAGTTTCTGGAACTAGTGTTACAGATATTGTAATTTTGGTAGTTGCCGCTGATGATGGATTGATGCCTCAAACTATTGAATCAATAAATCATGCAAAAAATGCAAGTGTCCCAATAATTATTGNGGTTAATAAATGTGATTTAGAAGGTGCAGATATAGATAAAATTAAGGGTCAACTAACTGAACATGAATTAATAGTTGAAGATTATGGTGGAGAAGTTTTGTGTGTAGAAGTATCAGCATTAAAAGGAAATGGTATAGATGAATTACTTGAATCAATTTCTCTTCTATCTGAAATTAGTGAATTAGAATCAAACTCCAATTTGTCGGGTAAGGGGGTTATTATTGAGTCTTATAATGATCCAAAGAAAGGCTCAATATCTACTATATTAGTTAAATCTGGTTCATTTAATTATGGAGATTTAATAGTTTCAGGAGAAAATTCAGGAAAAATCAGACAAATGGTAGATGGCTATGGTAATGAAGTGAAAAATGCCAAGCCTTCAACTCCTATTCAAGTGATGGGAATGGGAGGTATAAATCAAATTGGTGAAATTGTAGAAGTTGTAAATAGTGAGAAAGAAGCTAGAAAGATAATACAAAAAAGATCTAGAACTTCTCAAAAACAAAACAATAAAATAACTACTCTTTCTCAAGTTGTAAAGAGAGCCAAAGCNTCTAAAGAAAAAGAAATAAATATTGTAATCAAAACAGGTTCTAACGGAGCATTAACAGCAGTTGAACAAGTTATAAATGACCTTACCAGTGAAGATATACAGGTCAAAATTATTTCTGGTGCAGTTGGAGCCGTCACTGAATCCGATGTAATGTTAGCTTCAAGTGCTGAAGATAGTATAATAGTTGCTTTTCAAACAATTGTACAGGGTGGAGCAAAATCTCAGTCTGAATCTAATAATATACCAATAAGAAGTTTTGATATTATTTATACCCTAGTTGATGAAATTAAAGTTATTATACAAGGTTTGAAAGGAGAAGAAAAATCTGAGGTTAATATAGGTTCGGCAAGAATTTTAGAAGTATTTCCTAGAGGAAAAGTTCAAAAAATTGCGGGTGTTCGTGTCTCCGAAGGTAAAATTCTCCGAAATGCAAGAATTAGGCTTGTAAGAAATTCTGAGATTATTTTTGATGGAGGAGTTGAATCTATGAGACACTTAACTCAAAATGTTACCGAATTAACAAATAACCTTGAAGGTGGAATAGTATTAAATGGATATCATGAAATTGAAGTTGAAGATATTTTAGAGTGCTATGAGTTGAAATAATTTATGGTAGATTTTAGATTAGAGAAATTCAATAATTCTGTAAAAAAAATAATAGGAGATTATTTATCTAAAGAATTTTATAATGAAGGTTCAACAATAATTTCAATACTTAACGTGGATACAAGTAAAGATTTTTCATTTTGTAAAATATTGGTAAGTATATTTACAACAGAAGAAAATTCAGAACTAATCATCGATGACTTAAACAAAAAAAGAACTTTGTTCCAAAATAGATTAACCAAAAAAATTAGAACATCTAGAATTCCAAAAATTCGTTTTGAGTATGACAAAAGTTTTGAATTTCAAAAACAAATTGATGATCTAATTAGTGAGATTTCTCCAGATAAAAAAAATATTTAATTTTATGTTTGAAAATCAAAGTGGGATCCTATTAATAAATAAACCAATTAATTGGACCTCAAACGATGTAATAAAAAAATTAAAATCTAATTTTAATATAAAAAAAATTGGTCATGCAGGAACTCTTGATCCTCTAGCTAAAGGATTATTACCAGTATTGATTAATAAAGGAACAAAGTATTTTGATCATTTCCTAAATTTTAGAAAAACATATATTGCTGAAATAACCTTTGGATTTTCAACCGATACCTTTGACCTTGAAGGAGCAATAATAAATAGATCTAATGGAATCCCAAAAAATTCTGAAGAAATTAAGCTTAAATTAGGAGAGTTTATAGGTGATATTAAACAAAAACCACCTATTTATAGTGCCTTAAAAAAAGATGGTAAAAAACTATATGAATATGCTAGAGAGAATCGATCGGTAGAAATAAAGGCAAGAAAAGTAAATGTAAATGATATAAAAATCATCAGTTGGAATTCTCCTAAATTAAGAGTTTCTATAGAATGTTCTAGTGGGTTTTATGTAAGAAGTTTTGCCAATGATTTAGGAATAATATTAAAATCATTTGCAGTTTTATCAGAATTAGAAAGAGTTCAGTATGGAGATTTTAATATAAAAAATAGTATCGATATAGAAAATACCGATCATATAGAACAACATATAATTGGTTTAGATAATTTGTTTATAAATAATCAATCTTTAGTTTTAAGCGATTTTGATGAAAAAAGATATTTTTTAGGTAATACTTTTTCTGATGAAAAATTACCAGAAAATTTATTGAAATTAGATGATATAAAAATATATAATAATGACAATAGATTTTTAGGATTACTGACTTTTGATAAGACAAAAAATTTCTGGAAACCCAAAAATATAATTAGGTGATTTTTTATCATAAAAACCATTAATCACTCAAAAATTGAGACTTAAAATGCCAATTGAAATTATAAGAAAATTTTTCCAATTAAAATCCGCTGCAGGAATTTTATTACTTTTAGCTGCAATTGCCGCAATAATAGTTGAAAACTCTTTATTAAGCGATTTATACTCTAAATTTTTACATTTATCTATCAGTATTAAAATCTCAAATTTTGCTATAGATAAAGATTTACATCACTGGATTAATGATGGTCTGATGGCTATTTTCTTCCTTTTAGTTGGATTAGAAATTAAAAGAGAATTAATTTCTGGACATCTTTCTACGAGAGCGCAATTTAGCTTACCTGCTGTAGCAGCTATAGGTGGAATTACTGTACCTGCTATCATTTACATTAGTTTAAATTTTGGCAATGAAATAACTACTAGCGGATGGGCTATACCAACCGCTACAGATATAGCATTTGCTTTAGGAGTGGTAACATTACTTGGAAATAGGGTTCCGGTTTCCTTAAAAGTCACTTTGGTAGCAATTGCAATAATTGACGATTTGATGGCAATAATTATTATTGCATCATTTTATACATCTGATCTTTCGATTAATTATTTGCTTTACGCTGCTATATCTTCATCGATTTTATTAGCTTTTAATAATAGAAAGATCAATAATTTATTTCCTTATATAGTAGTAGGGATTTTACTCTGGGTATTTGTACTTAAATCTGGTATACATGCAAGCTTGGCAGGAGTTTTGTTAGCTATGTTTATACCCTTAAAAGCTAAAGACTCTTCAGTACAGTCTCCTCTAACTAAACTTGAACATTCAATCGAACCATGGGTTAATTTTATGATTTTGCCGCTTTTCGCTTTTGCTAATGCTGGAGTTTCTTTTTCAGGAATGAAATTGAGTCTTATTTGGGAACCGGTTACTTTAGGAATAATTTTAGGTTTATTTTTTGGAAAACAAATTGGAGTAATGCTATTCACATATATAGGCAGTTTATTAAAAATATGTAAATTACCATCAGATATATCTTGGAAACAATATTATGGACTTTCTTTAGTTACTGGAATTGGATTTACTATGAGCTTGTTTATAGGTAGCTTAGCCTTCACAGACCCTGAATTTCAAACATCTGTAAGACTTGGAGTTTTGATAGCTTCATTACTGGCTGGTGTATTAGGTTATTTAACATTAAGAATCACTAGTAAATTATGATAATAAGTCATTTCTGGGACTTAATATGTTTGTAGATTTTCAAAAAAAAATACTTGATTCTTTTTTGTATTAATCTTTTTGAAAATAACTTAAATCTTTATACTTAGCCCATCAAATGCCATTTGCATTTTTATATTAGTTTTCTCAGAAATTATTTCTAAAAATTCATTGGTATCATTATGATCGATATCGTGACATGCATCAGTAAAATAGGCTAACTTGGGTTTTAGTTCTAAGATTAGTTCAATAGATTCTTCGAGCGATAAGTGAGATTTATGTTTTCTCCCTTGTCGTAGGGCATCTAGAACTATTATTTTACTACCTTCAATTTTTTTCATCGTATCTTTAGGTATATAAGAGCAATCACTTATATATGAAAAATCATCAATCCTATAACCGTTAGCAAAATAATTTTCACCATGATTTACATTTAGGGGAATGAAATCTTGACCTAATATATTGATCTTATCATCATTAATTATTTTGAATTGAAGTTTTGCAACAGTACCTCCTGATGTAATTTTTGATGTATCAACTAAATAATAAAATGTTTTTTTTACCACTTCTAAATCTGTGTCTCTCAAATAAATAGGGATACTACTTTGAGTATTATTTGTCCAATCCCTCAGATCGTCAAACCCTCCTGCAGCATCTTGATGAGCATGCGTTAGAATTACAGCATCTATAGATTTAACATTATGCTCAGGAAATAGTTTAATTGCTGATTGATAAAAAAATTTTCCTGCATCTACTATAATATTTTTTTGATTTTTTTCATCTTTTATCTTTAATAAAATACTAGTATTAAGTCTTCTATTTTTAGAGTTAGGCTTGACCGCATCATTACATACTTTGCAATTAGAATCATTTGTCAAGCAACTTACTCTGGGTACACCTTCCGAGGTTCCTGTACCTAAAAATACTATTTCTTTGTTTATACTACTCATCAAACAATCCTTTTTTGGGGTCAGCTCCAAAACCTAAATATTCATTTGGAGTTAATATACCATCATCTAGATTCATAATTGAATTATTTTCCCATTGCTCTAGCTCTATTTTAATATTTTTTGGATTATGTAGTTCAGCCATATTATTTACAATCCCTGATTGAATAATTGGCAGCCCCCAAGGCTCACCACCTCTATGTAATATTATATTAAACTTATCATTGTTAATTTCTATTATTTTAAGCAAAGAACTAATACCTCCGCACCACGTAATATCCGGTTGCCAAATATCATAAGTATTATTTTTAGACATAATTTTGAAATTATTATAATTAAAATCATGCTCCCCACCAGCAAGTTTTATTCCATTCAATTCCCCTAATAATGATGGTTTGACAAGCATTTCATCTGGTGTAGATATATCTTCAAACCATTCTATTCCTAAATCAAGTAATTTTTCAGACATCATCTTTGTATATTTTCTATCCCATGACATATAACAATCAATCATAATTTTTTTTACATCATATTTATTTTTAATAGAAATAATTAAGTCTATTAATTCTTTAGATTCACTTTCAAAGTTTTTATTGGAGATAATACTTAATTTAAAGTTTTTTAAACCCAAAGCATAATATTTATCTACATCATTACCTGTTGCATAGGTATTGATATTTTTTTTATGTTCTTTATTTGAACTCAATAAGTTTTTTATAGGGGTTTTACTATATTTGCTATATGCATCCCATAAAGCTAAATCTAAAGCAGAAATAGCCATTAGAGCAACTCCTCCTCTACCATAGGGAATACTTTCATAAAAAAGTTTTTCAAAAGTTTTTATTATATCTTTTGTATCTCTAATTTCTTTATTAATTAATAATTTATTTAGGTGACCATTTAATATTTCAATTGAAGATTTCCCTCCACCACCAGTGCCATATCCATAAACACCTTTTTTGTCAGTGTGTATTTTTATAATAATTTGCCATAAATTTGGCCTCCAGGTTCTCAAACTTTCTTTATATGAAGGGTATACTGCTTCAATTTTAGTTATTTTCATAGACTAAACTTTCTCATTTACGTATAAAATGTTAACTTACGGGGTGTGGCGCAGCGGTAGCGCACCCGCTTTGGGAGCGGGGGGTCACAGGTTCAAATCCTGTCACCCCGACCATTAACTTGATATTAAGTTAAACTATAACAGCATATTTGAATTATAAAAAAATGAATTGGTTTGTTGGTACATATTCAAAAAGAAATAGCAAGGGAATTTATCTAATTGAATTTGATGAGTCAAATTGTAAGTTTAAACTAATTGATTCCTATAAAGATGAAAGCCCTTTAAATCCATCTTTTTTGGCACAAGGTAATGGATTTTTATACTCAGTAGGCGAATCTGGATCTCCAAACCCAGGTTTGATTGTATCTTACAAAATTAATGAAAATAAGATACTAAAAATCAATCAAGAATTAACATATGGTGATAATCCTTGTCATTTAGCCATAAATTCAAAAAATAATTTTTTAGTTGCCGTCAACTATAGCTCTGGTGATTTTTCTACATATAAAATTACTGATGGTAAGATTAACTTTTTGCAATCAGTTTCACACAAGGGATCTAGTATAAATACCTCAAGGCAAAATGAACCACATGCTCATTCAGTAAATTTTATTGATGATGAAACTTTTTATATTTGCGATCTTGGAATTGATAAAATTATAAAGTATTCAATAAATTCAAAAACACTTAAATTAGAATCTGACAAATCTTTTGAGATTACTCCTGGAGCAGGGCCAAGGCACTTTATTATTAATACTACTGATAAATTTGCTTATTCAATTAATGAATTAAACTCTACTATTTCGGTTTTTGATTTAGATGAAAAAAATAATCTTGTAAATATTCAAGATATTTCAACTATACCTAATAGTTTTGATAAAGAAACAACTACTGCTGATATACACTTTTCTAAAGATAAAAGGTTTTTGTATGGTTCAAATCGAGGACATGACTCTATAGCACAGTTTTCAATCTGTGAAGATGGAAAACTGAAATTTGAGAAACATTTTTCAACGTTAGGGCAGACTCCAAGAAATTTTGCAGTTTCTAATAGTGGAAAGTTTCTTTTAGTTGCAAATGAAGCTTCTGATAATATTTTTAGTTTTTATATCAATCAAGAAAATGGACATTTAGACTACACTGGACAAATGATTAGTGTCCCCTCCCCAGTATGCCTTTTAGAGATTATCAAATGAAGGTCTTATGACCTTCTTTGTAGTCTCTAGAGTTAATATAACAAAAGCACCAAGACATGAGAAAAATGCGGAAATCCAAATTGCATATACATATCCTCCAGTTACATCGAAGACTAATCCAGGGATAAACCCTCCTAAAGCCATTCCAAAACTTGCAGCTAGTATTTGCCAACCGTAAGTTGTATCCATTCTAAAAAAACCATAGTACTTCCTATTCATTATAGGAAATAAAGTTCCTTCTCCACCGTAAGGGATAGCCCATAAAATTCCAACTAAATAGAACATCCATTTATCAGACGTAAATGCCCAAGGTATTACAAATAAACCTTGACCCAAAAAAGAAAGAAACATAATTGTTTTTGGGTTTATAGAATCACCTAAAATAGGTGTTACAAACCTTGTACTAATAGATACAACCATGATTATAGTTAGACATAATACAGAGTCTGTATATCCAATTCCTTTAGATATCATTAAAGGTACTAAACCAATAAGTATTACGGCATGACCGACACATCCCAAAAAATGAATATTCATTAGACTCCAAAAAGCATTTGTACCATAAACAATTTTCTGTAGGTTTATTTGAATATTTTCTTTAGAAGTATCTTTTTTTTCTTCCTCAGCCAATGAATCTATACCATAGGGCAACACCCCTTTCTCTTCAGGAGTATTCTTCCAAAATCCTAAGGCTATAACCATTATTGCTGTTCCTACTACTCCACTTATTATGAATGTTTGTTGCCAACCTATAGAATCTAGCATTATTCCCATTATTTGAATAACAACAGCTGGCCCTAAGCTCCACATACCTATAATTAATCCAGTCGCTAAACCTAATCTTGATTTAAACCAAATTGCTACAGCGGGTATAACAGGAACTAGAAACATAGACTGTGCAAATCCAAATATAATTCCATAAGATATATAAAATTCAATTATTGTTGTTGCAAGAGCAGTCCAAAGCATGCCAATTAAGAATAAAGCTAATCCAATATACATTGTTTTTTTTGCACCAATTTTTGTAGAGCAATAACCTGCCATTGGGGATGAAATAGCTGTTACCATCGACATTATAGCGTAAGCGATACCAATTGATTTTGGATCCCAAGAGAACTCTTCAACTAAAGGATCGATGATTATTCCAAAAGCCATTCTTATTGCAGAACCAATCATTTGAGCAATTGCACCAACTGCCACAATTATCCATCCATAGTGTTTCCAGTCAACTTCTTTGAAACTTTTTACAATTTTTAATGTAAAGGACATATATAAAAACTACTTTCTTGAAGCCATGAAGGTTGGTAATTTGTATTATCATTGATTTTATTTTGGTAATCCCAAGCATAAAAATAAATCAATATTGCAAATGAAGAAAAAAAAGAAATCAGAAAAAGTGATATACCTTTAACAGGAATTTTTTCTGATTTCATATTATTTATCCTTATTATTTATTCAAAATTATCTTTCATCTTGTTCATTATCCTATAAATAAAAAAAACTTGTACTAAAAATGATAAGCAAAAAAATACAATTATTATTATTCTTTTATAAAAATTAATAACTTATTTATTATGCTTTATTTTAATTCTTGCCCAAAATGCTCTAAAGGAACAATTGAATACAGTGAGGATTCACAAGGGAAATCAATAACATGTTTAATGTGTGGATTTAGTAAAAATTCTTTTTCTAATTCACCAAGATCATCTTCTAGAAGAAATAAATCAAAGATTTCTTAATTCTTTCCCTTATGAAATTATTCTATTTAAAAAATATATAATATTAAAAAATCACTAAATTAATATAATGTCATCACCATATGTGAAACCCAAAGTTCTAATTGTAGAAGACGATAAAAATATTAGAGATGCCTTAAGATATAACCTTATTGCTGAGAACTTCTCTGTTACTTTTGAAGAAAATGGCATAAAAGCGTTAGATCTAATTCTTGAGCTAGATTTTGATATTATTCTTTTAGACTTAATGCTCCCTGGAATAGATGGAATTGAGATATGTAAAAGAATTAGATACGAAAATATTAACACTCCAATCATAATCATAACTGCTAAAGATTCAGAGATTGATAAAGTATTAGGTTTAGAAATTGGAGCTGATGATTATGTTTCTAAACCATTTAGTATGCCTGAACTTTTAGCAAGAATTAAAGCTAATTTGAGAAGAAATTTGATAGCTTTTGAAAATTATAAAAGTGTTTCTAAGAAAATATTTACTCATTTAGACGTAAGTTTTGATTTAGATAAAAGACAAATTAAAATTGGCGGAGTAGAAAAATTTTTCAGACCCAAAGAATTTGATTTGGCCTATAAATTAATGAGTAATCCAGGGAAAGTGTTTACAAGGGAAATATTAGTACAAGATATTTGGGGTTTTGAATATTTTGGAGATACTCGAACTGTTGATGTTCATATACGCTGGATTAGAGAGAAATTTGAAGAAAATAACTCTAAACCTAGGAAAATTTTGACAGTAAGAGGAGTTGGATATAAAGCAAATGTGGAGTAAAAAGATATTAATTTAAAAAATAATATTATTAAAATTTCTTATGCTAAACTTGTCTTTTTATTTAGCTTTTTTATATTATTAAATTCTTTTTTTCTCATAATAATTTTTAATAATGAAATGTTTTTTTTAGTATCTATTATCGTTTTGTTATTTTTATTAAATATTTTTTTTTATTATCTACAAAAAACTAAATTTGATTTATTAACTAAAAATATTAATAATCTTTTTAAGGATAATGATGATAAATTGGAAAATTTAAGTGATTTAAGTTTAATAACAAAGCTAATTCGAGAAAAAATCAATGAAAAAAATTCTGAAATCAAATCAATAAAAGAATTCGGGGAACTTTTTGATCTTTCAAAAAATTATTTTGAAGAAGGGATATTGTTTTTGGATTATCAAAAAAATATAAAAAGTATAAATAAAAGAGCCTTAGATCTATTTGATAAAAATAATAAAAATGTAAATATTTTTTCTAAATTAACAGACTTTACTACTAATCTAGAAGTACTTGAATTCGTCGAGAATTGTGTTACTTCTAGTCAAAGTGAATCTAAAAAATTAATTCAAACAAGCTTTCCTGAAAAACATTTTAGTCTAAGGGCAATTAATGTTAATGAAACGATTGTATTGTTTATAAGAGATTTGACAGAGTTAGTTACATTGGATAAAACTCGAAAAGAATTTTTTGCTAATACTTCCCATGAATTAAAAACTCCTGTCACATCAATTCAATTAAATGTTGAAGCTTTAAAAAATAGTATTAAGATCGATAACAAAGATGATTTTGATTATTTTTTAGAAAAGATTACCAATGATTCAAATAGATTACAAAAAATTTCTAAAGAGATTGGAGATGTTCATGCTTTAGAAACTGGTAGTCTTCCTGTAAATATTAAAGAATTTATAATTGATGATTTTATTTTAGAAACAAAAATATTAATTGATACTCTATTAGATTCAAAAAAAATAAATTTAAAGATAACTAAAAAAAATAAATTTAAAAAAGTTAGATTAGATAGAAATCTTTTTAAGATTGTATTTGAAAATATTTTATCTAATTCAATAAGGTATAGTAAAACAGGTTCATCTATTGAATTGGATTTAACTAAAAGTAATGGACAATTAGAAATGATTTTTAAAGATTTTGGAACTGGTGTTTCAGAAAATGAATTAACTCATATATTTGAAAGATTTTATCGATCTGAAGGATTAAGGAGTGATAAACATTCTGGATTAGGCCTTTCTATAGTAAAGCAAATTGTAAAAATTCATGAAGGTAAAATTTTTGCTAAGAGTTCTTTGAATAAAGGATTATCTATAACTATCCAAATTCCACAATAAATTCATATTATTTAACATTAACTTAACATTGAAATAAATGATTGTAATAATCTAAATCTCAGTAATATTTTTAATTTTTATGGATAAACATTCTAGAGGAATAGGTAAAAGAAAAATAGAAGAAACCTTAGTTTTGAATCTATTGAGATTAAGTGGATTGATCTCAATTATCACAACTATTGGCATTATTTCTATTCTCGGCTTTAATTCATTTCCATTTTTTAGGGAAGTAGGATTTCTTGAATTTTTTACAGGATTAGAATGGACTCCATTATTCATTCCTCAAAATTTTGGAGTTTCGCCACTTGTTAATGGAACTTTTCTTGTAGCATTCGTAGCAGCAATTACNGCATTGATTTTTGGATTAGGTAGNGCNTTTTATTTATCAGAATATGCAACCCGAAGAACAAGAAGAATAATCAAACCGTTATTAGAAATATTAGCCGGTATCCCTACTGTTGTTTATGGGTATTTTGCTTTGACTTTTGTAACTCCAATAATTCAAATAATTTTTCCAGATACTATTATTTTCAATGCACTTAGCGCAGGAATAGTTATGGGAATTATGATTATTCCCATGGTTTCTACTTTATCTGAAGATGCAATGAATGCAGTTCCTATGAGTTTAAAAGAAGCTGCTTATGGATTAGGTGCTAAAAAATATCAAGTTGCTCTAAGGGTAGTTTTCCCTTCGGCAATTTCAGGGATTGTTGCTTCTTTTATATTAGCTATATCTAGAGCTATTGGTGAAACCATGATAGTAAGTCTTGCTGCAGGAGGTAAACCAGCATTAACATTGAATCCTCTTGATGCAATACAAACTATGACCGCTTATATAGTTACTGTAAGTCAAGGAGAGACACCTCAGGGATCTGTAGAATACAATAGCATCTTTGCAGTTGGATTATTACTTTTTTTATTAACACTTATTATGAACTTAATTGGAAGATTTATTGTTTCTAAATATGCACAAAATTATGAATAAACTATGAAAGAAAGATTTTTTTATACAATTTTTTTATTTGCCATACTTGTTGGTTTATTTTCGCTTGTAGTTTTATTCGTAGATATAATTTCAGATGGCTATAAATATCTTACATGGGATTTTTTGACTAATTATGCATCAAGAAAAGCGGAAAAATCAGGAATTTTAGCTCCGCTAGCAGGGACGTTATGGCTTGTCGTTTTGACAGCAATTTTTACGATTCCAATCGGAGTCTCAACAGCTTTATATTTAGAAGAATTCGCATCAGATAATCTTTTTAATAAAATGATAAAAATAAATGTATCAAATTTAGCAGGAGTTCCTTCAATTATTTATGGATTGCTTGGATTAGCTTTTTTNACATATACTTTAGCTTTAGGAAAAAGTTTACTAGCAGGAGCATTGACTATGACTTTATTGGTTCTCCCAATTGTAATTATTGCTTCTCAAGAAGCTATTAGGACAATCCAACCATCATTAAAAGATGCAGCATACGCTCTTGGGGCAACTAAATGGGAAGTATCTAAAAGAGTTATTTTGCCTCACTCCATAGGAGGAATAATGAGTGGGATTATATTAGCGATGTCCAGGGCTATAGGAGAAACAGCTCCAATATTAATTATTAGTTCTTTAGTATTTATAACTATGGTTCCATCAGGACCATTAGATAGATTTACTATTTTACCGCTTCAGATTTATACATGGGCTGCATTTCCGCAAGATGACTTTAGGGCAATAGCATCCACAGGTATCATTGTACTATTATTTATATTAGTAGTTATGAATTCAATAGCAGTTTATATAAGATTTAAAACACAGGATTAACTGTTGTTTTGGTAGAATAGACAAATAAACTAAATATTTTATGTCTAACACTTATTGGTTAGTGAATTTATCACTGGAAAATTTTAATATTTCAAAGAAACGATCCTTTGATCTTTTAGGTTTTACCAAAAAAGATAACAAATTAACTAATAAGATAAATGTAAATGACCAAGTTCTTTTTTATGTTTCAGATATTAAAAGTTTTGTAGGATCAACAGTTGTCAATTCGAAGAAATTTTTTGATAAAAAGAAAATTTGGGACCCAGAAGAAAATGAAGTTAGATTTCCTTATAGAGTAAAGTTAAAATCAACAAAAATTTTACCTGAAAAAAAATTTATGAGTGGATATGATGTTGCTCCTTCATTGAGTTACTTGAAAAGATGGGCACCTGAAGATTGGTACCTTGCATTTTTGGCTCCTGTACATATTATTTCTAATATTGATTATCAAATTATAGCTAAAAATATTGATTCTGCATTAAGTTCTAAATCGAAAAAAAATGTCATATCAAAAAAATCTAAAAGAACAAAAAAAAAGAAGTGATTAAATATTTAGAATATATTTTGAATTGAATTCTATTTTTTCAATAATTAATTCAGGAGAAATTTTTTTTATTTTACTTAATTTTTCTATTATTAATACAAGATCCTTTGGTTCTGTCCAACGTAATCTGTTTTTTTTGAAATATTGCGGGTAGCTATCAGTTTCAATTACTAATTGCTCTAAGGGTAATTTTTTTATAACATCTGATAATTTATCATCTCTTAAAAAAGGCTTTGCTATTGAAATAAAAACATTATTATCTAATAATTTTTTTGCATAATCATAATCTCCTAAAAAATAGTGAGCTACTGATTTGATTTCATTTATCTTAGAAAGCTTAATTATATTTATTGCTTCATTTTCTGCATTCCTAACATGGAAAGCAATAGGTAATTTTTTTGATTTAGCTAAGCTTATTTGATCATAAAAAAAATCTTCTTGAATATTTTTTTTTGGTGAAGTATTTTGAAAATCCAAACCTATTTCGCTGATCATTATAGTTTTTTTATTTTCTGTTAATTTAGATAATTTTTCTATAAAATTATCAGTTTTTTCATCTAAAATATTTTGAGGATGAATGCCAACTGCTGAATAAATCTCATTATATTTTTTTGATAAATCTACTGATCTTTTTGAATCAGATATTGTAGTTCCAGCTGCAATAATAATTTTAACATTATTATTTATAGAATTTGTAATTAAGATTTCTATATCTTCTTTATTAAATTGTTGTACGTGAGTGTGTATGTCTATCAGCATTATAAAAATTTACTATTAAGTAAAAAATATATCATTTATTTTTTTTTACATTAGATGAAAAAATTATAAATATACATGCTAATAAAGCAATAAAAGCAAACATTGGAAAACTAAGAGTATAAGATCCTGTGAAATCATAAATTAATCCTGCAGATATTCCTCCAATAGCTTGTCCGGCACTAACAAAAGGCTCTGAATAACCTCGTATTGAACCTATATTATCTTTTCCAAAAATATCTGCAAGTACAACTGGTGGAATTACTAGCAATCCTCCTAAAGCCATTCCAAAAATGAAACCTATCAAATATGCTAAAAATATATTAGAAATCAGAAGAAATAATAAAGCTGAAAGCCCCAACCATATACATCCAAAAAAATACACAATTTTTGAGGAAAATTTGTCTGTTGCCCATCCTGTAACTAAGCTCCCTACTCCGGTCCCTAGAGCCATTATCGTTAATGCCGAAGCCGCAAAAATAGGATTGATACCTTTATCTATTANGTATGCAGCTTGATGAATATTGACTCCAGTATGAATAAAGTATGTTAGGAACCCAACCATTGATAGCATCCAAAAAGGTCTAGTTTTGAGTGCATTTTTTAATGATATCGAAGAATCGTTTCTATCTTTGTTTCCTAAATTATTTTTCAATTCAAGATATTTTTTATCTTTTGAGTCTATTTGTTTAGGATCATCTACCATTGTAAAAAAGACTAAAGGTAAAGAAATAAACCAAACCATTAGGCCTATAAATATCCAACTCATCCTCCAAGAATCTGGATTATTACCATCTAAATCTATTATTAATTGCGCAAAGAGTGGAAATAATCCCATACCCAAAGAATGTGATAAGCCCAAAATACCAGTTGCTTTCCCTCTATTATTTATAAACCATTTTGCAACAATTGTTGACGCACCAATTTGTATAGGAGAGCTAAAAATTATTCTTCCAATCCCAAATAATATATAGAAAGTAATGGGGTTAAATGTCCTACTTATTAAGAGCGTTGAAATTCCTAANAAAGAGACTGAGAAAAATAAAGTTTTTTTAGACCCATATTTTTGAATAAGATATCCTGAAAGAGGAGAAATAAATACTGATAATATACCTGCAAGGGAAGAAGCACCAACAATTAATGTTCTTGACCATCCTAAATCTTCACTCATTGGATAAACAAAAACTGCAATTGTTAAAGTAGCAGCTGCATTACGAACAAACATTGTTGAACCTGATCCAGCCACAATAATCCATCCGTAGTAAAAAGATGAATTTTTTTGGATGAATTTCGCTAATTGGTTCATTCTAGCTATTTATTTAATCTAATAATAGAATGTAACATTAAATTTATTATCCGTTTAGGACTTTGGGAGAGAAAATGTCTATTAATTTTGATAAAAATAAATATTTGAAGAGTGTTGAGCTTTTAGAAGGCAAAAAAAAGTTTTTTGATATTAAGTCATTGACAGATGACAATAATATTAATCTAAGTAAAATTCCATTTTCTATAAGAGTTCTTATTGAAAATGTTTTAAGAGCACATCACAATGATATTTCTAATTTAGAGCAGATAGAGCAACTTATAAATTGGACTGGAAATTCTGTTCCTGATAAAGAATTCCCTTATATGCCAGGGAGAGTAATTCTTCAAGATTTTACAGGGGTTCCAGTTGTTGTAGATCTTGCAGCAATGAGAGATGCTGTTAGTAATTTAGGGATTGATGCATCAATGATTAATCCTATTGTAAGAACGGATCTTGTAATTGATCATTCTGTACAAGTAGATTCTTTTGCTCAAAATTCTTCTTTGACAAAAAATATTTCTAGAGAATTTGAAAGAAACCAAGAGAGATATAAGTTATTAAAATGGGCTCAGAACTCTTTTTCTAACTTTTTAGTTGTACCTCCGGGAACTGGAATTGTACATCAAGTAAATTTAGAAAATTTAGCTGAAATAATATTAAGTTCTAATGAAAATGATTTTATATATCCTGACACATGTGTAGGGACTGATTCGCATACAACAATGATTAATGCTGTTGGAGTTCTAGGATGGGGAGTTGGTGGTATCGAGGCAGAAGCAGTAATGTTAGGTCAACCTTATTATATGCAAGTACCAGAAGTCATCGGAGTAAATCTTTATGGAAGTATAAATGAAGGCACTACTGCAACAGATGTGGTTTTGGCAATAGTTGAAAAATTGAGAGAAGTTGGCGTTGTTGAAAAATTTGTAGAATTTTTTGGATCAGGTATGACTAACTTATCATTAACTGATAGAGCAACTATCTCAAATATGGCTCCTGAATATGGAGCGACATGTGGATTCTTTCCTGTGGATAATAGAACCATGGATTATCTGATTTTGACTGGAAGAGATAAAAAAATTATTGATAGAGTGGAGAATTACACTCAAATAAATAATATGTTCTATGAAGGTAAAGATCCTAGTTTTACAAAAAAAATAGATTTTGATCTGTCTGCTGTTCAACCTTCTTTAGCTGGTCCAAAAAGACCTCAAGATAGGCTTTCTTTATCAAATGTAAAAACTAATTTTTACGAAAATTTCAAATTAGAAGAAGATCAAATTAATAATAGTGAATTAGATGATGGTTCTGTAGTTATAGCTGCTATAACTAGCTGTACTAATACCTCTAATCCAAATGTTATGATGGGTGCTGGAATAATTGCTAAAAATGCATCAATGAAAGGTATGAAACCAAAAGATTGGGTGAAAACCTCACTAGCTCCTGGCTCAAAGGTTGTAAGTAAATATTTAGAGTCAGCTGGTCTTGATAAATACCTTGATGATATAGGATTTCAAACTGTAGGATACGGGTGCACTACATGTATAGGGAATTCGGGTCCTCTACCTAAGGAAATAGCTGAAGAAATAGATAATAAAGAGCTATCTGTTGCAGCTGTACTTTCAGGNAATAGAAANTTTGAAGGAAGAGTTCATCCTCAAGTCAAAGCTAATTATTTGGCTTCACCTATGCTCGTTGTTTTGTATGCATTAGCTGGAACAATTAATATAGATTTTACAAAAGACCCAGTTGGAATTGATAAAGATGGCAATCCTGTTTTTATAAGTGATCTTTGGCCTAGTACACAAGAAATTGAAGATACTATCGAAAATTCATTAGACTCAAAAATGTTTATTGATGAATATAAATCAGTTTTTGAAGGACCTGAGGAATGGAAAATACTTTCTTCGACTAAGTCCGATAAATTCAAATGGGAAAATGATTCAACTTATATCCAAAAGCCACCATATTTTGAAAATTTTGATCAAAAGCTACCTGAAAAAATTAAAATTAAAGATTCTAGATGTCTTGTAATTTTGGGTAATTCAGTAACTACTGATCATATATCTCCAGCAGGATCTATACCTCAATCTGCACCATCTGGGCAGCTGTTAATTTCAAGTGATGTTCCCCGGTTTGAATTTAATTCATACGGTTCTAGAAGAGGAAATCATAACATTATGGTCAGAGGTACGTTTGGCAACATTAGACTTAGGAATCAGATTGTTGAAGATGAGGGTGACTGGACAATTCATTTCCCAACAAATGAAAAAATGAGAATTTATGAAGCTTCTGAGCTATATCAAAAAGACAATGTTCCATTAATTGTAATTGCTGGTAAAGAATATGGTACTGGCTCTTCAAGAGATTGGGCGGCTAAAGGTCCAGCTTTATTGGGAGTTAAAGTGGTAATAGCTGAAAGTTTTGAAAGAATTCATAGATCAAACTTAGTTGGAATGGGTATTGTACCTTTACAATTTATAAACAATGAAAATTTTGAAATATTAAATTTAGATGGATCTGAATTTTTTGAATTTGAAGGGTTAGAATCTAGCATTACTCCAAATTCAGAAATCAATGTGACAGCAAAAAAAAATGATGGAACTATTTTAAAATTTAAGACTTTATTGAGGATAGATACTCAAATTGAAGCTGAATATTATTACAATGGGGGTTTACTACCTTATGTTTTGAGAAAAATGGTTAGGGAGTCAAGCTAATACTTCCAGATGGAGTTGTGTTCATCCAGTTAAAACCTGAATNATTCAGCTTTGTAGGTATAATCTTTTGATCACTTAATAATATTTCCTCACCCAGTTTTCCAAATATAATAGGTACACTTATCCTGGGTATTNTTAATTTTATTACTGGCTTTAATTCCATATTTATTTCTCTAAAAACCTCTCCTAAGGTAATTTGATTTTTTGAAACTAAATTTATAGGGCCTTTTAGTTTTTCATTATTAATTATGTGAAGAATTGCTCTTATTGCATCTATTTTAGAAATCCAGGGGAAATAATTTTTTCCTGAACCGATTTTATTGATTCCAATTATGCTGCTGTATTTCTTCATATAAGTATATATGTCTGCATTTTTATCTATTATTGTTCCAAATCTTAAAAAAACAATCCTTGTTTTTTCAAGTTGCTGAATTGATTCCCATTCTTCTACTAAATCTGCAATTATCCCTCTTCCTTTTGGAGATCTTTCATCAATTATTTCATTTGGTCTATCTCCATAAATCCCACATGCAGATGCTGAAATTATTAATTTTGGAGGTGTTTTAGAATTCTTAATTGAATTAATCAAAGTTTTAGTAGAGCTAATTCTACTAGACTTTATCTCTGAAAATTTTTTTCTTTTAAATGGATTTATTATTCTTTCACCATTTAAATTTATTATTATTTGAGATTCATCGATTAAGTTTTGAGGTAAAAAATTATTTTGAGGATCCCAAAAATATTTTTTATTTTTATTCCTTAGAAGACAATTTATTTCAAAATTTTCTTTTGAAAGTGCTGATACTAAACTTTTTCCTAAATATCCACTAGAACCACTTATAGTAATTTTCATTATATTTTTTTAAGCTGATATACTTTCAATAAACTTTTTATAGAAAAATAATAATATATATATAAAATAATCTCCAAGAGAATTAAAATGCAATATACCCAAAAAATTACAAATATTTCAGATAAATTAGTTGAAATTTTAAATTCATTAGATAATTTTCAATTAAAGAAAATTAATTTTAAATTTGAAGATGATGAAAGATTTATTTGGTATTACACTCCGCATGAACAAAATGGACTTTTGGTTTTTCAGATGAAACCATATCAACGTAAATTAGTTTATGAATTATTGGAACTTACATATTCAAATAAAGGATATCAAACAGCTAAATCAATTATAAATTTAGAATCTATTTTAGGTGATTATGAAGCAAATCACTCAAATTCTAACGATGGAGGTAATGGTGCATGGGTTAGATCTGAAGAAAGATACTGGTTAGCTATTTTTGGAGATCCTTCTTCGGATAAACCATGGGGTTACAGATTTGGTGGACATCATATAGGTTTAACTGTAAACGTGAAATCTGATTATATTTCTATGCACCCTCTTTTTTTTGGAGCAAATCCAGCAAAGGTTCTTGAAGGAGAAAAAAAAGGATTTAGGGCACTCAGTCTTGAAGAAGATGTAGCTCGAAAGTTAGTCACATCCCTATCCGAGGATAATAGAAAAATTGCAATTATAAACCCAACGGCTCCTCCTGATATATTAACTGCAAATTATAGGAATTTTAATTCCTCAGATTTTAATGCAGGGCTAAATTTCAATAAATTAAATGATAAACAGAAAGATAATCTTATAGACCTGATTAAGGTGTATACGAATAGATTTACAGAAGAATATGCTCTAAATTATCTAAATCAAATATTAAAAAATGGATTTGAAAATACAACTTTTGCTTGGTCAGGATCGATTGATATATCAAAAGAGCATTATTATTTTATAAGACATGATAAATTTCTAATTGAGTATGATAATACTCAAAACAATGCAAATCATATTCATTCAGTTTTAAGAGATTTCAATGGAGATTATGGAGAAGACATTCTTTCTAAACATTATAATTCTAATCATTAGGTAGATAGAATATTTATTATTTCTCCTTCATCGTTAAGATCAATATCGAAAGCATTCGGATTACTAGGGAGACCTGGTAGTGTAATTATGTCTCCAGCTAAAGTTACTATTTGTTTAGCCCCTCCAAGTACTCTCACCTCTTTAATTGGGAGTGTGTGACCAGTAGGAGCCCCCCGTAATTTAGAGTCTGCAGAAACAGATAAATGTGTTTTAGCCATGCAAATAGGAAAATTCCAACCTTGACTCTCAAAAAGCCTTAGCGTTGTTCTTGTCATTGGACTCCATGAAACCTTATCAGCAGAATAAATATTTTTAGCAAGACTTTCAACTTTATCAATTGGACTATCAGAATCTTCGTATAGTAAATTAATTTTTTCATTATTATTTTCTAAACTTGAAATATATTCAGCTAATTCAATCATTCCGTCTCCACCTTTTGCAAATCCATCAGACTCTATAGCAATAGAGTTATTTTCTTTACAAATATCTTTTATAAGTTCTATTTCTTCCTTTGTATCGTCTGGAAATTTATTTATTGCAACGACCGATTTTAATCCATATCTAGAAACTATTCTTATAGCATTTTTTAAATTTTCAGCACCGTCAATTATAGCTTTTTTATTTTTCTCATTAAGTTTCTTAACATCAACTCCACCATGCCATTTTAATCCTCTAATAGTCGCAACAATTACAGCACAGAAAGGTTTTGGTCCTCCTTGGCGAACCTTTATATCCATAAATTTTTCGAATCCTAAATCCGCTCCAAATCCAGCTTCAGTTATTACATAATCCGCAAAAGATGATGCTATTTGATCTGCTAATATTGATGAGCATCCATGAGCAATATTTCCAAAAGGTCCCATATGCACAATAGCAGGTTGCCCTTCAACTGTTTGAGCTAGATTTGGTTTGATTGCATCCTTAAGCAATGCCATCATTGATCCTACAGCATTGATCTCTTTAGCCAACACAGGCGTTTTATCTTTCTTCCAACCAACAACGATATTCCCTAATCTTTCTCTAAGATCGGAATATGAATCAGTTAATGCCAAAATAGCCATTATTTCAGAAGCTGCTGATATATCAAATCCAGTATTCCTTAATGGAGAAGTATTTTTACCTCCAGTTCCAGCAATAATATTTCTTAAGGATCTATCTTCTGCATCTGTAACCCTTCGCCAAGTTATATTCTCAGGATAAAATTCTTTGATAGCATTTCTATAAACTGTATTATCTACCATTGCAGCCAATAAATTATGAGCAGATTCCATTGCATGAAAATCACCATTAAAATGTAAATTAATATCAACTGCAGGCTCTACGGTAGCCTTTCCTCCGCCTGTTCCTCCTCCTTTATGGCCAAATACTGGTCCTAATGAAGGTTGCCTTATTGTTAATGCCACATTTTTATTTATTTTTCCTAGGCCTTGAGTTAATCCTATGGCAGTTGTGGATTTCCCTTCACCAAGTGGAGTAGGAGTTATTGCAGTTACAACAACCAATTTAGAAATTTTATTTTTATTTATATTTTCAAGAGGAATTTTAGCCTTAAATTTCCCGTATAATTCTAATGAATCTTTCTCAATTCCTAATTCATCTGCAATTTGTTCTATATGTTTAATTTTTTTCATAATTTTTTGGATTTTTAATAACAATTATAAGTATACAAGAGATTATACAGAGAGTAGCCATAACAATGAATGAATGGTAATAGGTATCATATTTGTCATAAAAATAACCAACAATTACAGGAGATATCATCATGCCTATACCCATAGGGAAGGCATTTAATCCTAAAATTGTACCGTAGTATTTTCCACCGAAAAAATCTCCTCTTAAAGCATGAAATACTGGTGTTCGCATCCCAAAACCTATTCCCCAAAGAATTGAAAATAAAATAACTATTGAATAACTACTTGCATATGCAAGTATTACGATAGCTAATGCTTGGACTATAAAAAATATTGGAATAATAATTTTTTTATTAAAAATATCTCCTAATATTCCTCCTGATAGCTGTCCAAAAAACTGCAGTATAGAAATAATAGGTAAGATTGTACCAGCGGTTATAATATCTAAACCAACGCCATTTTCATCTGTCAAATATAAAAACAGATGAGCAGAAATTGCTCCAACAGATATATTTGCAAAAAGATGTGATAAAGCTAGTATCCAAAAAGGCTGAGTTTTCATTGCTTCTTTAGGATGCATATTCGTATCTGAAAAAAATTTTCTTTTAGATTCTTTTAGCTTTTCTAAAAAACTTATATCTGGTCTTTTCTTTATTATGAATGATAATATTGGACCAGCAATGATAAATATTATAGCTAGATAAATCATTGTTTCTCTCCATCCATTTTTATCAATTGAAAGTACCATCAAGGGTAAAAAAAATCCTCCAAAAGAACTTCCTCCAATTACCCAGCTCATAGCTGTAGATCTTTTGTGAGGCATCCAAACATTAACTGCGGACATTGAGGGTACAAAACCTCCAATACTTACACCAATTGATACCAATAAATAAGATAAGTAATAAAACAAAATCGTATTAATAGTACTAAGCCAAAATAAACCTAAGCTAGCAACAAAAAATCCAATAAGAATCATCTTCCATGCACCAAATCTATCTGTAAGAAATCCTTCAAGAGGCCCCAGTAAAGCTCCTCCGAATCTACCAAATGATGCGACTCCTGAAACTACTGTTCTTGACCAATTAAATTCATCTTCAATAGCCTTGAAAATAATACTTCCACCACTAAATGTAGGAATACTTGATATAGCAGTATTTAATCCACCAGCAATACTAATCCACCATCCATAATAAATTTTTTTTATTTTGCTTTTCATCAATTATTACGTGTACACGGTATCATGTATCAATTTACAGGTAAACGTTTCCGTGTAGTTATTTAAATTTTGTAAATACTTTATTTTTATATTTGAAAATTATTGGTTTTCCAGTCTGAATTTCGAGCTTTTCTGTCTCTTTTTCTGACTTATTTTTTATTATTTTTATTAAAGCTCTTATGCTATTTCCATGAGCAGCTATCAAAATATTTTTTTCTTCTTCTAATTTATTAAACAAAATTTCATTACAGAATTCTTTTACTCTATTTACTGTTTCTTCAAGTGATTCTCCTAGGGGTATTCTAGATTTAGGTATGTTTTTAAAAAGAGGATTCTCTAATTGTTTTTGTTGATCTTTTTTTTCTAGCAATGGAGGTTTTGTTTTGAAACTTCTTCTCCATTGGAATACTTTTTCTTTTCCAAATTTTGCTGCTGTTTCATCTTTATTTAGACCTTGTAAATCTCCATAATGCCTTTCATTTAAGCGCCAGTCTTTTTCTAATTTTACAAACTCATGATTTGATTTATTAAGAATTATTTCACCTGTTTTGATAGCTCTATTGAAAATAGAACTATAAGCATTATCTATATTTATTTTGTTATCTAAAATTTCTAAAGCTGCAATTTCAGCCTCTTTGATACCATCATTTGATAAAGAAATATCAGTCCATCCTGTAAATCTATTTTCTACGTTCCATAAACTTTTACCATGCCTGACTAGGATTAATAAGCTCAATTGATTCCTCAAATTTTTAGATACTGATATATTATCAATTTTTTATAATAAGTCTAAGGTTTTCTTCTTTCTCTAAACTAATTATTTCTTCTAAATATTTATAATCATTTTTTATTTCTAGGACATTTATATATTTTTTTGTAGGCAAATAATCATATGATTCTTCTAAACACCTAAATTCAAATCTATTTTTTGTTTCTAATATTTTTCTTGTACAAGGCTCCATGCTTGATAAACCAACTGAATTACCAAATTTATCAAAATATATTATTGTAAGAGGGAAATAAGTTTTATACATCCAAAATCCTTTTTGTTCTTGTTCTTGTTCATATTGGAAAATCATTCCGTCTATATTTGGGCTTAGATCTTCTCTGCACATTAGTCCAAATTTATATTCGTTAATATTTTTACCAAGGTATGTTTCTAGAGGATAATTAAAGTCTTTAGTTTGGATATTTATTGATATAGATTCATAATTAATTAATTTTTCATCACAACCATTGTAAAAATCAATAATTCGATTATCTAATTCACAAGAATTTATAAGTGGTATTACTAGTACAATTAAAAATACTTTTTTTTTTCATTCATTTAGGAGTTCTTTTACTTTTCTAGGTATCTCAAACTTAATATCTTCATCTATATCATCAAACTTATAAACATTTGAAGGGTTAAGTTTTTTTATTATTTCGTAGACTAACTTATCAGGTGTAGATGCTCCTGAAGTTAATCCTATTTTTTCAATACCTTTCAACCAATCTGGATTTATTTCGTCATAAGAATTTATAAGATATGCTTTTGTCCCTGATTGTATAGATACATCTCTTAATCTGTTACAATTTGAAGAATTTGAAGCTCCAACTACTAAGATTAAATCAACTTTTTTTGCAAGCTTCACTGTTACTTCTTGTCTATTTGTTGTTGCATAACAAATATCATTTCTAATTGTTGCATTAGGGTAAATAGACTTGATTTTATCTACTGTTTGCTGTGTATCTCTAACTGATAATGTAGTTTGAGAAAGGACGACGACATCTTTATCTTTTGATTTTTCTTTTTCTAACTGAAATTTTTCTCTATCGTCAATTATCTTCATGTTTGCCTGACCTGAAGTTCCTATAACTTCTTGATGTCCTTTATGTCCAACTAAGATTATATTTTTACCTTCTCTTGAGTATTTTTTTGCCTCGTTATGAACTTTTGTAACTAAAGGGCAAGTTGCATCAATCACAGTTATATTTTTTTTCTTTGCTAAAGCATAATCTTCAGGAGGGGAGCCGTGGGCAGAAAATACTACTACAGAATTATTAGGAATATCTTTTACATTTTCTACTGTGATTGCTCCTTTAGATTCTACCTCAGAAACAACTACAGGATTATGTACTATTTGATGTTTTACATATACCGGAGAGCCATATTTCTCTAAAGCAATTTCTACTAAATCAATTGCAAGTACAACTCCGGCACAAAAACCTCTAGGGTTTGCTAAATAAATTTCCATATTTTAAAAAGTTTATACTTAAAGTATAATATTTTTTTTTGATATTACATATATTAGAAAAATTTTAATACTTTTATATTTATAAAATTATTATTTTTAATATTTTTTTTTGATAGATTATGAATATACATAAAATTGAATATGAAAAATACACAAAAAGGTCCATTAATTATTAGTGGGAACGCTCACAATACACTAGCAAAAGATATTGCATCATACATAGGGCAAGATTTAACTAGGGCAGAGGTATTTAAATTTAATAATGATAATACTTTTGTAAAAATACTTGAAAACGTCAGAGAGCGTGATGTTTTTATAATACAACCTACGGCTTTTCCTGTGAATGATAATATAATGGAATTATTGATTATGATAGATGCAGCTAAAAGAGCATCTGCAGGAAGAATAACTGCAGTTATTCCATATTTTTCCTACGCAAGAACAGATAAAAAAGATCAACCTCGGGTTCCTATTACAGGTAGACTGATCGCAGATTTAATAACTACAGCAGGTGCAGATAGAGTAATGATGATGGATTTACATGCAGGTCAAGTTCAAGGTTTTTTCTCAGCTACAGTTGATGAATTAACTGCATTACCCATACTAGCAAGTTATTTTATAGATAAAAAATATGATGATTGGGTTGTAGTATCTCCAGATATTGGAGGAACAAAAAGAGCTAGAGATTTCGCAAATAAATTAGGAGCTCCACTAGCAATTATAGAAAAAAGAAGAATTGGGAATAAAGATACGGTAGAGACTCTTAATATAATTGGAGAGGTAAAAGATCGATCAGCAATTTTATTTGATGATGAAATAAATACAGGCGGAACTATGATAGCGGGTTCAAAAATTTTGAAGGAAAATAATGTTAAAGATGTTTATGTTGCCGCTACACATGGAGTTTTTCCAAATGGGTCTCTTGAAAAAATAGTAAGCTCAGAGGAAATAAAAGAGATAGTAGTAACAGATAGCTTACCTATTCGGAATGAAAGCTCTAAGCTTAAAATTCTTCCTATTTCTGAACTTTTAGGAGAAGCTATCAAGCGAACAAATCGTGGTGATTCAGTAGGTGCACTTTTCTTGTAGTAAATTCTTTATGTTTAATTTTATAAAAAAATTAATAAAAAATTCTAATGAAGAAGAAATCAAAAATTTATTAAAAATTGTTGATGAGATAAATTCTTTAGAGTCTAATTATAATTCATTGAGTGATGAAGAATTAAAGAAATCTACCTTGATTTTGAAGGAAAAATATAGTGTTAATAAGTCTCTTGATGAAATTCTTCCAGAGGCATTTTCAGTTGTAAGGGAGGCATCAAGTCGTTGTTTATCTATGAGGCATTTTGACGTTCAACTTATTGGAGGGTTATGTCTTCATCAGGGTAAAATAGCTGAAATGAGAACGGGAGAAGGAAAAACTTTAGTTGCAACCTTGGCTGCTTATCTAAATACGTTGTCTGAAAAAAGTGTTCATGTTGTAACAGTAAATGATTATTTAGCTAAAAGAGACTCACTGTGGATGGGAAATATTTATAATTTCCTAGGATTAAGTGTTGGTTGTATTCAAAATAGTGGTTCTTTTTTACTTGAAAAAAACTCTAACGATCAACTGGAGCTAGTTGATGCAACTAGAGAAGAAGTTTATAAATCTGATATTGTATATGGAACAAATAATGAATTTGGTTTTGATTATCTTAGAGACAATATGGCTCAAGAATCTAAAGAAAAAGTGCAACGAGACCTTGATTTCGCAATAGTTGATGAAGTTGATAATATTCTTATAGATGAAGCCAGAACACCTTTGATAATTTCAGGACCAGCTCCAGATAAAACCCAAGATTATAAGAAATTTTCTAAAATTGCTTCTAAATTAGTTTTGGAAACTGATTATCAAATTGATTCAAAGCGACAATCTGTAGCCTTAACTGAAAAAGGTATTGATAAAGTAGAGAAAGAATTAGATATTGAAAATCTTTACTCAGAAGAAAATCAAATATTTTCTCACCTACTAGAAAATTCAATAAAGGCGAATAATTTCTATATAAAAAATGATCAGTATGTAGTCAGAGATTCCGAAGTTGTTATTGTTGATGAGTTTACAGGTAGATTAATGGAAGGCAGAAGATATTCTGATGGGTTGCATCAAGCAATTGAGGCAAAAGAATCAGTAAGTATAAAAAGAGAATCTGTTACTTATGCAACTATAACTTTACAAAATTATTTTAGATTATATGGGAAATTATCTGGAATGACTGGTACTGCTGCAACTGAAGCTGAAGAATTTCAAAAAATATATAAATTAGAAGTTTTAGAAATACCTACTAACAAAGATTCTCTAAGAAATGATTTACCTGATCAAATTTATATGACTGAGGAAGCAAAATGGAAAGCTGTTTCAGATAAGATCAAAGAATTAAATTCTAAAGGTACTCCTGTTTTAGTTGGTACTACAACTATAGAAAAATCAGAATTTTTATCAAAATTACTTAAGTCTGAAGGATTAAAATGTAACGTTTTAAATGCGAAACAGCATGAATCTGAAGCAAAAATTATTTCAGAAGCTGGAGCTCCTCATTCTATAACAGTTTCAACAAATATGGCGGGAAGAGGTACAGATATCATATTAGGAGGAAATCCTGAAAATTATAATCAAGTTTCTGATTGGGAAAAAAATAATAAAACTGTTTTAGATACTGGAGGTTTATATGTCCTAGGTACTGAAAGGCACGAATCTAGAAGAATAGATAATCAATTAAGAGGTAGGTCTGGTAGACAAGGTGATCCTGGTATAACTCAATTTTTTATTTCAACAGAAGATGTTCTAGTTAGAAGGTTTGGTGGAGATAGAATTAAATCTGCCATGAGTATGTTTAAATGGGATGAAAATGAAGCAGTAGAAAATAAAATGATATCCAGATCTATTGAATCTGCTCAATCAAAAGTTGAAGCATATCATTTTGAAATTAGGAAAACTTTAGTTGATTATGATGATGTAATGAACACCCAAAGAGATGTTATATATAAATTAAGAACCAAAGCTCTTTTTTCAGAAAAATTAAGTGATGAAATATTTGACTATATAAATTCTGAGATGTCTAATTATTTTTTATCAAATGATTTGAATTCAGAATTTGAGGAGGTAAATAAACTAGCATTTTTACGAAACTATTTCCCTGAAGAAAGTATTCATGATTTAACTGACCCTAATTTATTCAATCAAGAAAATCTTATTGAAAAAGCAAAAAATATTTATGATTTTAGAAAAGAAAGCCTCTCAGAGGATTTATCAAATAGATTGGACAGTCAAATTTTTATACATGCTATTGATTCTAAATGGGTAGAGCATCTAACAATAATGGATAACATGCGACAATCTATAGGCCTTGAAGCAATAGGGCAGAGAAATCCATTAATTCAATATAAAAAAATGGGATTTGATATGTTTTCATTGCTTATGCAGCAAATACAGTCTCAAATTGCAAGTGATGCAATTAGAGTAAGTAATATCCAAAAAACTTCTAACAGAATTTTTAAAGAACAAAAAAATAATTTTGATGACACAAGAAAAAATATGGAAATGGCATCGAATAACTCTAATTCCACAAACTCTAATCTTTCGAGAAAAGATAGAAGAAGAATGGAAAAATTGAATAGAAAAAATTCTAGAAAAAGAAAATAAGAATGCCCATATTTAATAAAGAAGAAATAAAAATCATAGAGTCTTTTTCAGATATAAATAAAGAAAATTTTAGGACTAATATTTTAAGCATAATTGGTAATTGGAAGATAAGTAATCTTAATAGTTATGATTACTTATTAATGAAAGAAGCTTTTAATTGGAGAAGATTAGCAATAAAAATAATTGATTATGTTGAATGTGATAAAAAATTATATTCAAAATTATTAGATTGGATTTTTACTCCTCATTTATATGCTACTTTTTCTGAAAATGGTTTTAGGGAGCTAATTGGTTATGAAAAGTATAATGCTCACTTGTCTTATTTTTATGGAGTAACAATTGAAAGATGCCTAATTTCTTATACTGAAGAAGAATTATTTAAAAGACAAATCTCATATGGGAATTTTGTTAGATACACTCCAGAAGATGTATACTCAAAAATATATAATATTTCTTATAATGAATTGATTGAAGAATTTTTATCTAAATATAATCTTAATCCAAATAGTTTAACAGAAATAGAATTTGAAAACTTTACATATTGGTGCTTTAAGAAGAGGGTTGAAAATTCTGAACCATCAAAACTTGCTTCAGATACAAAAAAAGGAACTATGTTTTTATATAAATTTTTAGAATCCGAGAATAAAAGATTGAACTCAACAGAAAAGATTGAGGATAATAGAAAAAAAAAAGTTGATTTTGCTTTTTGATTAAGTAAAAAAATATTATTAAGTTTGGAGGTGTTGGTATCCAAAAAAAATTTAAAATTGTAAATCCTAAAGATCTTGCTAAACGTTTTGATTTTAAAGAAAAAGAGTTTTTTTGGAGAAAAATTTGGGATGAAAATAAGATCTATGAAAGACTTGAAAATCAAAACAGAGATGCTTCATTTGTAATAGATTCGCCTCCACCTACTGTTTCAGGTTCGCTTCATGTAGGACATATTTTTTCATATACTCATCAAGATATAATTGCTCGTTTCAAAAGAATGAATAATTTTAATGTTGTATATCCTATGGGATGGGATGACAACGGATTACCCACTGAAAGAAGAGTTCAAAATATATTTGGCGTAAGAATAGATAATAATATTCCATACATAGAAAACTTAAATGTAGATAAACAAAAAAAACTAGATGGTATTTCAAAAGATGAGCCTCTCATAGTAAATAGAAAAAATTTCATTGAAATGTGTGAACTAATCACTGCAAAAGATGAAGTGGTTTTTAAGGATTTATTTAGAAAAATGGGTTATTCAATAGACTGGAAAGATGAATATTCAACTATAGATTCTAAATCAAGAATAATTGCACAGTTATCATTTATTGATTTATTCCACAAAGACTTAATTTATCAGTCCAATGCTCCTACAATGTGGGATATTGATTTTCAAACTGCGGTCGCACAAGCTGAAATTGAAGATAGAGAAATTCAAGGAGCATACCATGATATTAAATTTGGCGTAAAAGGCTCTAATGAAAATATTATAATATCAACTACTAGACCTGAACTATTAGCATCGTGTGTAGGAATTACAGCTCATCCGGATGATAAAAGATATAAACATTTATTTGGGAAAACAGCTATTTCTCCTGTATTTTTTTCACCAATACGAGTATTCCCAAGTGAATTAGTTGATATGGAAAAAGGAACAGGTATATTGATGGTTTGTACATTTGGAGATCAAACAGATGTTTTATGGTGGAGAGAAAATTCTCTTCCTCTAAGGCAACTATTCAATTTAGATGGAATTGTTGCAAATATTAATTTTGAAAAAAGTGATAAAGATGTAATTTGGGAGAGTGAAAACCCAGAATTAGCTAATGAAAATATAAAACATATTAAGGGAAAAACCCTAAGTCAAACTAAAAATATCTTAATTGAATTGCTGAAAGATCCTAAAAATTCACTTGATCAAAAACCAGCTTTAGTAAAAGAGCCAGAGAAAATAAATCATCCTGTTAGATTTTATGAAAAAGGAGAATCTCCTATTGAATATATTTCTTCAAGGCAATGGTTTGTAAAAATAACAGATAAAAAAGAAAAATTATTAGATGCGGGTCGGAAAATAAAATGGCATCCAGATTATATGTCTAAGAGGTATGAAAATTGGACAGAGAATCTATCTATTGATTGGTGCATAAGTAGGCAAAGGTTTTTTGGTGTTCCAATTCCTGTATGGTACAAACTAGATTCTAATGGGAATCCAAATTATAAAGAAGTAATAATTCCAAATAAAGACAGTTTACCAATCGATCCGGAGATAGATTGCCCTGAAGGTTATTCCGATGAGGAAAGAGGTGCTCCTAATGGATTTATAGGAGAAAAAGATGTATTTGATACTTGGTTTACATCTTCCTTAACACCACAAATAGTTGCTAAATGGGGGATTGAAAAATATGATGAGATGGAATCTATATTCCCAATGGATATTAGGCCTCAAAGTCATGAAATAATTAGAACATGGGCATTTTATACAATTGTAAAATCTGTGCTTCATAATAACTCAATTCCTTGGAAGAATGTAATAATATCTGGTTGGATTTTAGATCCTGATAGAAAAAAGATGAGTAAATCAAAAGGAAATGTAATCACCCCAATAGAAACTATTGATGAGTATGGATCTGATGCAGTAAGATACTGGGCAGCTTCAGCAAGACTGGGTACGGATACGACTTATGATGAAAATGTTTTTATTATTGGAAATAAACTTGTAACAAAATTATATAATGCAGCAAAGTTTGTTTTATCTCATGATTCATACTCAACGAGTAAATTAATTGAATTAGACTCTTCATTTATGGACGAATTACTTAATTTAGTTGAAAATGTAACCCATTATTATAATTCTTATCAATTTGCGCAAGGGTTACAAATCACTGAAGAGTTTTTTTGGAATACCTTTACCGATAATTATCTTGAACTTGTAAAAAAAAGAGTCTTTAATTCAGAAGGTGATGATAAAGCTTCAGCCGTAACATCATTGAGAATGGGATTATCAGTAATTCTTAGACTTTTAGCACCAGTTCTGCCCACTATAACGGATGAAATATGGTCATGGTGCTTTTCTGACGAAACAAAAACATTATCTATCCACCAATCAAAATGGCCAAATAAAGAAGAGTTTAAGGAATTAAATAAATCAAAATATAAGAATTCATTAGAAGTTGCAATTAAAGCGATTAGATCAGTTAGACAATCTAAGACTTCGGAAGGAATAGGCTTAGGTAAACCTGTAGAAAAAATGAAAATTACAACTAATCAAGAAAACCTTGAAATTATTGATTTTATTTTTGAAGATTTTTCTAATGCTTCAAATTGCTTTAATTTTGATAAAGAAAAAATAGATGATGAAAATATAAAAGTAGAAATAATTTCTAAGATCGAAGATTTATAAAGATCTATATCCTATTTTACCTGTGTATTTATAATTTTTTTTTTAGTTCGTCAAATATGCCAGTTTCAAAATCGCGAACTTTTTTACATCGTTTAAGTGTTTCTTCCGCAATTTCAATAGGGACTCTTGTAATTCCGTCCGTATCTCCGACGATTAAATCTCCAGGATTTATGACTAAATCTCCAACTTCAACAGGAGTTTGTGTCTCAATTAGATTAAAAGGACCATGTCCTGGTACTCTTCCAGTTGCCCATACAGACATACCTACTTCAGAAATACCTGGCAAATCTCTAATCGATCCTCCATTAATCACACCTACTGCACCAATTACCTTGTGCTTTAAGGCCATTCCATCACCCATAACAGCACCTCTACCTTTATTTTTTTCAATATCTACTATTACTCCAATTACAGGTAATTCAGATTGATCAATTGTGTCGTAGTATTCATCCCAGTCTAGTTTTTCTGCTGGTTCATAAAGAGGAGTAACTTTACATGTTACAGCTATACCTACAACTGTTCCTGATTCTAAATGGAATGATTTTAAATCTGGTCCAGAGTAATCAATTTGTTCTTTATCATATTCATCCATAGTCATCATAGCGTTTTGAACTGTTGCTGAATCATATTCTTTCAGACCTTCAATAATTTCTCTTAATTCCATTTTTTACTCCATTTCTATATTTAAATCTTCTCCAGGAAAAAATTCTAACCAAGGCTGGAAGTTTTCTACAAAAATCTTTCCTTCTTCCATTGATGATAGT
Source organism: Chloroflexota bacterium (assembly GCA_002699165.1). Classification (GTDB taxonomy): domain Bacteria; phylum Chloroflexota; class Dehalococcoidia; order Lucifugimonadales; family Lucifugimonadaceae; genus TMED-70. The sequence continues at coordinate 43,940 of PABO01000015.1, forward strand.
CCTTTTATAGCTCTGTTAGGATCATAGCCAGTAGTTTTAGCTAAAGCTTCAATACCTCTTTTAGTATCCCTGACTCCTCCAACAATAAAAATATCTTTTTCATCATTTTCTACAACTAAATCTAATCCTTTTTTTCTAGTTCTCCAATAAAGTCTCAACTTATTCTCCTAATCAATGAATTTTTTTGCTCTATCAAGTATTTTGTGTGCCAATTTACTTTTACTCATTAGTGGAAAAGATTCTTCTCCGTCCAAATCTACTATTACAGCTTTGTTATTATCGGATCCAAAACCACTTCCTTCTAAAGTTATATCATTAGCAACGATTATTTTACAATCTTTAGATGATAGCTTTTTTTTAGCATTTATTAAAAGATTTTCTGATTCTGCTGCAAAACCAACTTTAGCTATTTTTGATCCATCTATACCTTTTAAGATATCTGGATTTTTTTCCAATTGAATATAATCTAAAGAATCTTTTTTGATTTTCTCTTTTGATATATTTTTTACTTTATAGTCAGATACAGCTGCAGACATTATAATAATTTGACATTTATCAACAAGGTTATCAATTGTATTTTTCATTTCTATAGCACTTTTTGTAAAAATCTTTTTTATACCCTGTGTCTCTTCAGCTGAATCTATTTTTCCATGTATTAATGTAACCGAAGCACCTCTATCTCTTAGAGCTTTTGCAATTTCTATTCCCATTTTCCCAGAAGATTTATTTGATATATACCTCACTGGATCAATTTCTTCTATAGTTCCTCCAGCTGTTACTATGGCTTCTACTTTTTCATAGTCTTTTTTTTTTGAAAAAATACTTATAATCTCCTCAAATAGAATATCTGGTTCACTCATTCTTCCAAACTCATTCATTCCAGAAGCAAGTCTTCCTTTTTCCGGACCAGAAATATAATAATTAAATCCTATTAATTCTGTAATATTTTTTTGGACTTGTTCAGATTTGAACATATCTCCATCCATAGCAGGTGCTATTATAACTGGAGCTTTGGATGCTAAAATACTTCCAACAATCGGGTCACTTGATATCCCTAGTGCAATTTTGGCAATAATATTTGCTGTTGCAGGTGCAACTAAGATTACATCTGCTTTTTTTGCTATATCAATGTGATCAATTGATAGAGATGTCTTTGAGTCATAATATCCAGTAATAACTGGATTATGAGTTATTCCCGAAAATGAAGATTCTCCAACAAAATTTTTTGCAGATTCAGTCAGAATAACCTGTACATTAGCTCCTTCTTTTACAAGTAAAGAAGATAAATATATAGATTTATATGCTGCTATAGATCCAGAAACACATAAGATTATATTTTTATTTTTTATTATTTTCTTGTTCATAAATATATTTTAACCCCATAAATGATAAATTTTCATTATATATATATTCTAAATCTAAAATAGGTAAGATTAATTCAGCTCCTCCACCAGTAATAATTAAAGGACATTCATTTTTAGGAGAAATTTTATCTGAAAATTTTTTATAAACTCCTTTTATTAATTCTGCGTAACCTAATATAATCCCTGATTGAATTGATTCAATAGAATTTTCTCCTATTATATTTTTTGGAATTCTTAATTCAACTGGTCTGAGTAAAGCTGTTGAATTAGCTAAACTATCAGCAGCCATATTTAATCCTGGAATTATTGACCCTCCAAGATATTCATTTTCTGACGATACAGCATTAAATACTAAACATGTTCCAATATCTAAAATAACTGCAGGGGATCCATAAAGCCTTATTGCAGCCAGGCTATCTACAATCCTATCTATACCTACATCTTCAGCAGGATTATATTTATTTTTAATGGAGAGATCAAATTTATGAGTTACAACAATTGGTTTTTTATTATTAATTATTTGTGAAGCTTTTTCTACTATTTGAGTTTTATTTGGAACTACTGAGCTGATAATTATATCTAATTCATTTGGTTCTATTTCTTGAATTCGTAATAGAGACTTTATTGAATCGGCAATTTCAAACTCAGATTTATTATCTTTAGTAGAAATTCTAGCTGTAAATGTTAATTTTTCTCCCGAAAAAAGCCCCAAGTCTACACTGGTATTTCCTATGTCAATAACTATTAATCTCATTTATTAAAACTGATTTATAAACTAATTATAAACTATCAGTCATGGGGAAAATTTTAGCAATAACTTCAGCACATGCTTTAGCTATTTCAATATGTTCTTTTTGAGTACCATGGCCAGCTCTAAGTTGAATATAATGAATCCAGCTTCTTAGAGTTCCATTCATATATAAACGGCTTTTAGTATTTCCTTCTGGCAATACAACCCTTGCCTGCTCCTTTGCAATTCCTTTTTCTATTGCCCATTGATAAGATTTCAAAGCCTCATCAATTACTTTTTGTTGTTTGATATTCCATTCTTCTTGTAATTTTGAGTCTTCAATATCAATAGAGTTTTGCCTGTTTTTATCATCCTGAAGCCTTGCTTCCCTAGTGACAAATTCCATATCTTTAGTTGGGTTTGCATACCTTTGACTAAATTCTTGAAAACTGAAGCTTCTGTGTCTAAGTATCTGTCTTGCTATATCTCTTGTTGTTTCAATTTCTAAGCAAACATTAACCATTTCTAAGGGAGACCAATGTTGATTATTAATTAAATATTTAATTAATTTTTCACTAGTTTCTGAGTTTAGTTGATTTGAAGGATTTGATACTCTAGCACAGTATGCTATTAACTCTTGGCAATCTTTTAGACCTAAATCTTCAAACTTATCAGAAGCCTGAGAATAGCTTATAAGAGTTACGTTAGATGTCATAATAATAGCCTTGAAGGCTTCTCTAGTAATTGACTAAATTCTTTCATGAAAACTGCACCTTCAGCACCATCTCCAACTCTATGGTCTGCAGATAAAGTTGCATACATAATATCTCTTATTTCAACTTTATTATCAACTACCTTTGGTTCTTTTTTTACTTCTCCTAAGGCAATAATTCCACTTTGTGGAGGGACAATTATTGCTGTAAATGCATGAGTTCCAAACATACCTAAATTTGATGTAGAAAATGTACCTTTAGTAAGTTCTTCATTACTTAATGGATTCCCATTACCTCTTGATCTACTACCCAAATCTTTAGATTGTTTAGATAAAGATACTAAATCTAAATTTTGAGCATCTAATATTGAAGGAACAATCAGACCTTGTTCAAGTGCTATTGCAATTCCTAGATTGATTTGAGAATGCATAATTAATTTATCCCCATCAAAAGAAGAGTTCCATTTAGGATTATTTATTAAGGAATTTATGGTAGCTTTCAGGACTAAGTCATTGACAGATACTTTCATCCCGTCTTTTTCTAGATCTTCATTTATATCTTTCCTCATTTTCATTGATTCAGTCATATCTACTTCTACTGTAACTTGGAAATGAGGGATTTCAGTTTTAGATTTAACTGTAACTCTCGCAATAGCTTGTCTCATACTATTTAATTCAATATCTTTTCCATCTAAAGTCATATTTTTATTTTTATTTACTTGTGATGAAGAAACAAGTCTTGGTCCAGGAACATGATTATTGACATCATCCTTAGTTATTCTTCCTCCTGGGCCTGTTCCATTTATATCTGATAAAGGTATACTTTTTTCTCGAGCAAGTCTCTTAGCCATTGGAGATGCTTTAATTTGCACTGAATCGGAATCTAAAGAAATTTCTACAGAATCTTCAATTTGAGTTGGATTTTGCTCTTGTTGTTTTTCTTCTGATATGCTGACGACAGTATCATCTACTTGTTCTACAGACTCGTTTTTTTTATCATTTTGAATTTCATCAGCTTCAGGTATTTCCTCATTCATTTCACCTACATAACCAATAATTTTCCCAACTTGTACTTTTGATCCCTCATCAGCAGTGATTTTTCTTAGGAAGCCATCATTATATGATTCCATTTCTACAACAGTTTTATCTGTTTCAATCTCTGCTAATTTATCACCTTTTGAAACTTTATCTCCTTCTTGTTTCAACCACTTTACTATTGTTCCTTCAGTCATATCTGCACCCATTGAAGGCATTGTAATTTCTTTTGCCAAGATTCTCTCCTATAAGGTTAAATTAATTTTTCTAATATATGATTTGCAATTTTTTCAGCTGAGGGATATGCTTCAGCTTCTAAATTTTTATTGTAAGGCCAAGGAACATCATTTGCTCCTATCCTAATTATTGGACCATCCAGCCAATCATTAAATGACTCTTGTACATTTGCAACAACTTCTGCCATTATTCCACCATTTTTTCTAGCTGTATCTATGGCAACTAATCTGTTTGTTTTCTTTACTGATTTTCCTATTGTTTGATAGTCTATCGGACTTAGCGAGCGCAAGTCAATTAATTCACAACTAATATTTTTCTTTGATAATATTTCAGAAGTTTCATATAATATACTCATTCCTGCACCATAAGAGACTAGAGATAAATCATTACCTTCTTCCTTAATGGAAGCTGATCCTAGAGGTATTTCATAATATTCATCAGGAACTTCTCCTTTAAGTCCATACAAAAGCGCAGGCTCTGCAAAAATAACGGGATTATTATCCTTAATAGAAGTTCGTAATAAACCAAGAGCATCTTTTGGATTTGAAGGACACACACAAAAAATCCCAGGAACTTCAGCTAGCCATGTTTCAAAACTTTGTGAATGAGTAGCTGCAAGCTGAACTCCAGCACCTGTAGGAGCTCTTATAACCATAGGAACATTTATTTGGCCTCCTGACATATATCTTATATTGGCTGCCATATTTACAATTTGATCAAATCCTACTAGAGAGAAACTTATAGACATCAGTTCAATAACTGGCCTTAATCCAGCTGCTGCAGCACCAATTCCTGTCCCAATAAATGTTGCTTCAGAAATTGGAGTATCCTTAATTCTTTCTGGTCCAAACTTAGATAGAAATCCATCTGTTACAGCATATGCTCCACCATATTCTCCTATATCTTCTCCCATTACTAAAACATTAGGATCTCTTTCAAGAGCTTCTTCTAATCCTCTTTTTATAGCTTCTCGCATTAAAATTTCGGTCATTTTATCTTCTACTTCTTGTAAATATCTTTATCAAGTTCAGAAATATCTGGTTCATCACTTGATTCTGCAAAATCAACAGCTTTTTCAACAACTTCATTGATTTCAGATTTTATTTTTTCTAAATCCTTATTGGTTGCTATTCCAGCTGATTTAATCCAATCAGGAAATTTCACTAAAGGATCTTGTTTCTCCCATTCTGTAATTTCATCATTATTTCTATACTTTTGACCGTCAGCAAGAGAATGGCCAACAAATCTAAATGTTTTACATTCTAAATAAAAAGGTCCGCCAGTTTGACGAACCTTTTTAACTGCTATTTCAGTTGCTTCTTTAACCGCTAGAACATCCATTCCATTGACTTGAGCTGCAGGTATATCATATGTGTCAGCACCTGTATAAAAATCTTCTCCACCTGCTCTAACTCTATCTATTGCAGATCCCATTCCGTACTTGTTATTTTCTAATATAAACAATATTGGGAGGTTCCAAACAGAGGCTAAATTTAATGTTTCATGATATGTACCTTGATTTGTAGATCCGTCTCCAAAGTAACAAACAACTAAACCTCCTGTTTTTTTATATTGACATGCTAATGCTAAGCCAGTCGCAACAGGAAATTGGCCACCCACAATTGCATGACCGCCCATAAATTTTTTAGATGAATCAAAAAGATGCATTGATCCTCCTTTACCCTTGGAAAGACCTGTTTTTTTTCCAAATAATTCAGCCATTGATCTATTTACATCTAGTCCTCTTGCTAATGCATGTCCATGATCTCTGTAATGCGTAATAATATAATCTTCTTCATTAAGGCAAGATATTGAACCTACTGCAGTAGCTTCTTGACCAATATACAAATGTAAAAATCCTCTTATATTTCCTTTTGTATAATTTTCCCCACAAGCTAATTCAAATTGTCTAATGAGATACATTTGCTTGTATAGTTCAAGCATCTCATTTTTTTCATTATGAATTTTTTTTACTTTTTTATTCTTATCTTCTTTTAGTGTAGCCATAGGAGAATTTTAAATTAACTTTGCATTTACATCTAGCTTTTATAATATTATTTACAGTTTTTTAGCATTGTTTATGTAAAATGCTTTTGTAACATTTTCAAGTAACATTGCTATTGTCATAGGGCCGACCCCACCTGGTACAGGAGTTATTTTCGAAACAATATCAATAATTTCATCGAAATCAGAATCGCCTATGAGTCTAAATCCATTTTTTTTTGATTTATCTTCTATTCTATTAACACCAACATCTATGACTATTGAATTTTTTTTCACCATATCTTTTTTTAATGTGTGCGGGAATCCTGTAGCTACTATAATAATATCTGCACTCAAAGTATGCGAGCCTATATCTTTAGATTTACTATGACATATAGTTACTGTAGCATTTCCTTTTGGAGTTTTTGATGAAAGAAGTAATGCTAATGGTATTCCAACCAACTTACTTCTACCTATGATTACTATTTTTGATCCTTCAGTCACAAAATCTAGTTGATTTATCATAGTTTGAACCCCCAAAGGCGTAGCAGGAACAAATCGTGGTTGCCCAGATGCAAGTAAACCTAGATTTTCATTATTTAATCCATCTACATCTTTTAAAGAGGATATAGTTTGAATTATTTTTTCTTCATCTAAATTTTGAGGAAGAGGTAATTGTACAATCATTCCGTCAACTTGATCATCTTGGTTTAATTTTTCAATATATCTTATAATATCGCTTTCTAAAACTTCTTCACTAAGTCTTTCAACATGACATTTTATTCCAACTAACTGGCATGCTTTTTCTTTTGCTTTTACATAAGATATTGAGGCAGGATTATTACCTACAAGAACAACAACCAAATGAGGAGTTCTTGGAAAATTATTTTTTATTTTATCAATTGATATTTTTAGATTGTTTTTAATTTCAGCACTTATTTTTTTTCCATCAATTAATTTAGAAGACATTTTTCTCTTTCTTTATGTATTTAAAAATAAATAACTTTTATACTAAATAATATATTCAAATATAAAAAAATGTTATTAACTGGAATTGATATTATTGAAATTCATAGAATAAAGGATGTTTGTAAAAAATATCCTGAAAGATTTATGAAAAAAATTTTTACAGATCAAGAAATTTCCTATTGTAGAGGTAGGTATCCTCAGATAGCCGCAAGATTTGCTTCTAAAGAAGCTGTTATGAAAGCCTTGGGTACAGGAATAAGAGGAGTGCCTTGGAAGTCAATTGAAGTATATAGGGCAAGGGGTAAAGCTCCTGAAATTTTACTTCATGGTAATGCTAAAAAGAAATCTCAAGAATTAGGCATAAAGCGCATAGCCTTATCAATTAGTCATTCAAGGAATTATGCTATTGCATCAGTAGTTGCAGAATAAAATACTCTGTCTTCTAATTCTTAATATAAACATAAGATAATATTAACGCTGAAAAAGACGCTAATAATGAAAATATAAAAGCTCCTAACATTATTTCATTGAAAACTTCTAACCCAGCTTGATTGATGTTGTCATTTATTTTGTTTTGTACATTTGGATCCAAAGAAAAAACTTGAATACCAGTGACTAATTCAGAGAATCTAGCGGTTCCTATTGTTGTCATTAATGAGAGCCCAAAAATCATACCAATCATTCTAGAAAGTGAGATCATAGATGATGTTATACCTCTAATATTTTCACCAATATTATGAAGTCCAGTGTTGTGAATGGGCACTATAAAAAGTCCAAAACCAATACCAATTATAAAAAATATAATATTAATTTGATCAGTCGGGATATCTAAATTTTTTGAATATAGAAATGTTCCCATAGAAATAAATATTGATCCTAAAATCATGGTAAGAGAAGTGCTTATTTTTGAAAAAAATATTCCGAAAAGAGATCCTACTCCAATAAATGCAGTTACTTTGAGTAAAGATAATCCTATAGAAATATTATCTAACTGATATATAGTTGATCCAGATAGAGGAATTACCACCATAACTATTATTAGACTGCATCCAATAAAAAAGTGAGTTATAAATGTAAATAAAAAAGTTCTTGAAACTATGAGCTGGCTTGGAATTAGATCTTGGCCATAAAATCTTATTTTTATTACTCCGATTGAAATTATTAAGGAAAGAATAATTATAATAACTATTTGTATAAAACCTAAATTATTGAACTCAGATACTAATAGTGTGATCAAAATTAATACTAATGAAATTAATACAGTATCTACTAACTTTATCTTTACTATATTTTTTTTTGATTTTGGCATAGTAAGAATTAGGATAATAACAAAAAAAGATAAAGGTAAATTAAGGAAAAATGCTGCAGGCCAATCCCATATCTCTAGGATTAAGCTACCCCACAAAGGGCCTATAACTCCACCAGCTTCAGCTGAAGCTCCAATAAGTCCAAATCCGTATATCCAATATTTCTTTTCTAGTATTATTGATACTGATGCTATAGCTATTGGAATAATAGCTCCTCCTCCCATAGCCTGTAGGAATCTAAAAAAAATCAACCAATTTAATTTAGATAAGAAAAAAAGTTTATCAGGTATGCTTGAGGTTATTCCTACTAGTAATGAACCTATAGAAAAAACTAATAATGAAAATATTAAAGAATTTCTAAAACCATACTTATCACATAACTTTCCTGCTAATGGCATAACTATTGTAAACCCCAATAAATAGGAAGTGATTGTCCAAGAAATTTTATTTAATTCCCCTATAGAAATACTTAGGTCCATTACCATACTTGGTAACAAAGTAACTATAACAGTTTGATCATCTGCAGCTATGAATACAGCAAGGCAAAGTATAAAAATATAAAATAATCGTTTATTTGATTTTAAGGTTGCTGCCATGATATTTTTTCATTCCATTTTTCAAAATTTATCTCTCTAATTGTTTCATAATTATCCTCAGGTTGAACCTTACCATAAATGTATATTTTTTTTACAGACCCATCATCTTTAATAATCAAAGATAAATTAATTTTTTCATTTGGAATGATTATGTCTCCAACTAAAGACTTAAGATTATTAGAATTTATTTTTGCGCTTATTTCGTATAAACCTTTATTTACAGAACTAATTGATTCATCTTCGATTTCAGTAAAAATATCACTGATAATATTTATTGGATTTATGTTCTTAAATGGGTTGTCTTCCTCTGGAGTTTTTATCCATTCAAAATTAATAGGATTTGTAATCCAATAATTATTTTCTAAAGATAAGTATGAAAGTTTTATTAAGAAATTATTAGAAATTATTTCAGCTTTGATCTGTAATTTATCGGGCTTTTCAATATCTCCTTCTGCTTTTGAAATTTTATATCCTCCAGGTAAGGAAGTGAAACCATTTTTATGATTTAGAATAAAGCTAAATGATTGTGAGTTTGAGATTTTTTGATTTGATAGATCTAATAATTCTTGAACTGACAAATAATTTATTTTTTCTTCATTATTAGAACAAGAAAAAAATACTAAAAAAATGATTGCTACAATAAAATTTTTATTTATGCTATTTTCCTTTGATTCGTTATTACCATTCTATAAGAAAAGATTAAAGTTTCTAAAAAAGTATTTATATAGTATATTTAAGTTGTGTATTACAGGGGAGCTTATAATGCTGAGAGGGTTATTACAACCGACCCATTAAACCTGAACTAGATAATTCTAGCGGAGGGAAAAATTAATAGTATCGTTTTAGAAAATTTAACTTTTGGTTTTCAAAACCAATCTTCCATTATAGATAATTTGTCATATACTTTTCCTTCAAATAAAACTGTATCTATTATTGGGCATAGTGGTTGCGGGAAGAGTACATTATTGCAACTGATTTCGGGAGTTTTAGAACCATCTAAAGGTAAAGTATTCTTGCAAGATAAAGATAAAAGGTTAGGTGAAATTGCTTATATGCAACAAAATGACCTATTATTACCCTGGTTGAATGTTCAAGAAAATGTTCAACTTCCATTAAAAATAAAAAATAAAAAAAATGCTGAGACATATGATGATATGTTACAAAAAGCTAAAGTTTTAGGAATTGAAAATTATTTAAACTTTTACCCTAAGGAACTTTCGGGCGGATTAAGGCAAAGAGTAGCTTTTCTTAGAACTATATTACAAGACTCTAATTTCATATTATTAGATGAACCTTTTGCATCTCTTGATGCTATTAAGAGAATTGAAATTTATAGTTGGATAGAAAACTTAAAAGACTATATTAATAAATCTATTATTTTAGTGACTCATGATATTGAGGAAGCTTTATTCCTCTCAGATCAAATTATAGTTATGGATTCGGGGTTTGATAATTTTAAGTTTAAAATGGATATTCTTATGCCTCATCCTAGAAAAACTAGTGTTATTGTTGAAAAAAAATTTATTGAACAAAAAACATTGTTAACAAAGAAATTAGATGAGGTGAAAAAAAATGATATCTAATTTACCAAAGCTTATTTCAATATATCTTCTTCCAATTTTGACTTTTGTAATAATAATTTTTATTTGGCAAATTCTTTGTAATATAGGATATTTTGAAACATGGTTACTGCCTTCTCCTAAAATGATATTTCAAGAACTATATTATTCGAAGTTTTTTTTACTCAAACATACATTTACTACAGCTTCTGAGATTTTTTTAGGATTATTTTTAGCAATTTTCTTAGGAATTTTAATGGGTGTTTTAATGTCTAGTTATAAATTCTTTGAAAGATCTTTTTTACCTTATGTAATTGCTTCTCAAGTTATTCCTATATTTGCTTTAGCTCCAATCTTAATTGTTTGGTTTGGAGCAGGGTTGTTTTCAAAAATAGTAGTAGTTTTTTTGATTTCATTTTTTCCTATTGTTATAGGAGTTTTTGATGGACTAAGAACAAATGCTTTAGAGATGGAAAATATGCTCAAAACAATGGGAGCAAATAATTTCCAAATATTTAGGATTTTAAGGATAAAGTTGGCTTTACCTAGTTTCTTTTCTGGCCTAAAAGTAGCTAGTGTAAGTTCAGTAATTGGAGCAGTCGTTGCAGAATGGATTGGTTCAAAATCTGGCTTAGGATGGATAATGAAAGTCTCCGGTCCTTTATTTCAAACTGAAAGAGTTTTTGCATCAATTGTAATTCTTTCAGTTTTTGCATCTATATTATTTTTGGTTGTTAAATTATTAGAAAACAAACTAGTGAAAGGATAAAAAATGAAAATTTTGATAACTTTATTATTTTCAATATTACTTATTGGATGTAGTACAGATAAAAATGATGAGGTAAGTTTAGCTTTAGATTGGTACCCTAATTCTAATCATGCCGGCATATACTCGGCAATAGATGAGGGTTTTTTTGAAAGTGAAGGAATTAATTTAGATCTATATACCCCTTCAGATCCTACTGCTATTATTTCTGCGGTAGCATCAGGAAGAGATGATTTTGGCTTGTCTTATCATCCAGATATATTACAAGCTCAATCAGCAGGTTTAGAAATAGTTTCAGTTCTAAGTATCTCTCAACATCCTTTAAACTCAATTATGACTCTTGAAAAATCAAACTTAAAAACTCCCAAGGACCTTAAGGGTAAAGTCATAGGATATCCAGGTATCCCATCAAATAAGGCAATGCTAGAAACAGTTCTAGAAAATCAAGGCATAGATATAAATGATGTTGAGACAGTTGATGTTGGATTTGAATTAGTAAAAGCTCTTGTTTCAGGTTCAGTAGATGCAATAATAGGTGCATATTGGACTCATGAGTCTATAGTAATGGAACTACAAGGATTTAATATAGAAATTATGAAGTTAGAGGAATGGGGAGTTCCTAATTACTATGAGTTAATTTTGATAACAAATAAAAGGTTTCTTGATGAGAATGAAAAAAAAGTTGAGAAAGTTGTAAATTCTTTTAAGAAAGGGTTTGAATTTGCAATCAATAATCCAGAAAAATCCATTGATAGTCTTATAAAAATAGCTGGCGAGGAAATTGTAGAAGAAGATGTTGAAAGAGAAGGTATTCAACTATTAATTCCTGTATGGGAATCTAATGGGAATCCATTTGGTTATCAAGAAAAATCAAAGTGGGTTGAAACATATAATTGGATGTTTAAGAATAATTTTCTAGAAAAAGAATTAGATATAGATGATTTATTTATAACTAAATATTCTAATGATTAGGAAAAATATGTAAGCCTTCTAGTTCTGTTTCTGCAACTAGAAGGTGCCCTTCAATACTAGTAACATAAATTTTATTACCGACAATAGTACAATTTGTAGGTCTTTCGCATGGAGTTTGATGTCTTTCAATAATTTTTCCATTTTTATCAAAAACAGTTATATTACCTTTTGGACCAGATATTTCCCATCCTGTAGCAGCAACAATATAATTTTCATTTGATTTAGGATCATGTGCCAAAGTCATTCCATCAATGCCTCTATGTGGACCAAAATTATGTAATATATTCATGTCTGATAATGAGCCATCTTTGTTCACCACATATGATCTTAATTCTCTTTCTTGATCAGCTCTATAGTCTGACTGAGCAACATATAATATATCCTCTGATTCATTGAATAGCAGTCCATTTGGCATAGAAGTGTCGAAGGTTCTTCTGAAAGACTTATAAGTTCCATCTTCTTGCTTTTCCGCAGAAATTATAGCTGAAAAATTTAGTCCAAGTTTTGGATTTATATCTCCTACTCTATCTGAAAAATATATATCTCCATTTCTATTTATGGCTAAATCGTTTGGACTATTTATTGAAATCCCATCTAAATTATCAACTATTGTTTCTTTTTTTCCATCAAGATTATATTTCGCGATTCTTCTACGACCACCTTCACATGCAAAAAGTTCACCACTACTATTGAAATTTAAACCATTTGCCTCTCCGGTGTCATTAAATAGTTCTTTTATAATTTGAGTTTCTATGTTTAGTGAAAGTATTCTATTATTAGATATATTAGAAAATAATAGATTGACTCCATCCCAACAAGGCCCCTCAGTTATATTTCCTAAATTTGGTATAAGATTTTTGAAATTCCAAGACATTTTAACCTCTGTTAGAATAATTATTATAAATATTTTATAACTTAATTTAGATAAAAGTAAATCCATGAAACCTGATGGTAAAATTTTTCCTATTTGTATGACTATAGCAGGCTCAGATTCAGGAGCAGGAGCTGGCATTCAAGCAGACTTAAAAACCTTTGGATCACTAGACTGTTATGGCGTTTCAGTAATTACTTCTGTAACAGCTCAAAATACTACAGGTGTCAGTGATATTCATATTATTCCAAACAGTGTTTTGAAAAATCAAATTAATTCAATAAAAGAAGATATTGGGTTTAATGCAGTTAAAACTGGTATGCTTCCAGAAGATTCAACGGTTATCGACGTAGCTGAATCTTTGAAAGGATTGAATGAACTAAAATTAGTTATTGATCCTGTTATTGTAGCTACTTCAGGGGACATTCTAATTTCATTAAAGGCGATAAATGCACTCAAGGAAAAATTATTTCCACTAGCTACAGTAATTACCCCAAATTTATCGGAAGCAGAAGAATTAACGCAAATTGAAATAAGAACTAAAGATGATGTTTATCAAGCCTGTAAAATTTTGAAAAATTATGGTCCTAAGTCCGTAGTTATTAAGGGTGGTCATTTTTTTGAATCTGATGTGTCAGAAGATATATTTTATGACGGGAAAAATTTCCAATCTTTTACTGTAAAAAGAATTGATACGACTTCAACACATGGAACGGGTTGTACTTTTTCGGCTGCAATTACAGCTTATTTAGCTAGAGGCGAAGATTTAATAGATTCAGTAAGGTTATCTAAAGAATATGTCACAAATGCTATTAATAAAGCATATAAGATAGGGAATGGAAATGGTCCATTAAATCATTTTTTTAAGTAGTATCAAAATTGCACTTACATTACGCTATATCCACCATCTACAGGAATAGATACACCATTAACAAAATCTGAGAATGAACTAGAAAGAAAAATTGCAGTTCCAGCTAAATCTTTTGGTATTCCCCATCGTTCAGCTGGAGTTCTACCCGCAATAGATGCATATCTTTTAGGATTTACTTTTTTGAATTCATTAGTCATATCAGTAACAATCCATCCTGGTAAAATAGTATTGATTTGAATATTGTATTTTGCCCATGCAATAGCACAACTTTTAGTATATTGAACTACTCCACCTTTACTAGCAGCATAAGCAGCAGAATTGGCATTTCCAAAAATTGACATCATTGAACCTATATTTATGATTTTTCCAGATTTATTTTTTTTCAAATGTGGAAAAACGGCAGAAGTCATATGGTGAATTGAATTTAAGTTAGTGTCAATAACATCATTCCAATCACTTTTTGGTAAAAGATGAGGTTCATCACTTCTTCTACTTATACCTGCATTATTTACTAATATATCTATCGAACCATATTCTTTTATCGCAAAATCCATAAGGCTATTTATTGAATCTTGATTATTTACATCAAGTTCAAAAGTTGTAGAATCTTTACTAATATTTTTTATTTTTTGAATTGCAGAATTATTTTTTTCTTTATTTCTTGAAGCTATTATAACTTTAGCTCCTTCTTCAGCAAAACCTTCTGCTATTCCTAATCCAATACCACCATTTCCACCAGTTACAATTGCTATTTTACCGTCAAGTAGATTTTTCATAAAGATACTCCATAAATTTGGTTTAATTCATCATAATTTTAAGATAATTTTTTTTTCAATAGTTTTTTCTTTGAAAGTTTCATTAAATTTATAAATAATTCTAATATATAACTCTCCTTTTTTTCTAATAACTTTAGATTTTTCTGGATCTATAGAATGATTTTCATCTTCTTTGTGATCAAATAAAACAATATTTTTGTTTGAAACTTCAAAATTATTTTGTTCTAGTTTTCCAGATATAAACTGAAGCAAATCATGCTCTGTTAATTTCCAATTAATATTTTCTTCAACAAAATCTATAGCTTCATTTAATATATTTTCAATTTCATTTGAATTATTCATTTTTTTCCAAAGGGTATAAAAGCGCTTCCTCATATATTGATTTAGTATTAAGGTCCAAATGTGTCCATTTATTTTTCATTTTAACTGTGCTTACTAAATCATTATTTTCTCTAAAAATATCCTTAAGCCCATTTTTATAGTTGTTAATATTTAAAATTTGATTAAAAACTTTTTTATTTAAAATAATAGGATGCCCTCTTTTTCCTTCACTTATAGGAGCTGTAATTATTGATTTTTTTTCTAAATGTTCTGTAATGATTTTTTTTAAAAACCATATGGGTCGTGGTTGGTCTACACTTTTTAATATAATATTTTCTGCCTCATTTTTAATATTTTTTAGTCCTTCAAGAATAGAGGACGACTTACCTTGTTTGTAATTATTATTAAATATAATATTTACTTCTTTCCTTTGTGCATATGGTAGAATTTTTTCTTTCTCATGACCCAAAACTAAATTTATATTAGTAATTCCATTGGTGATCAAATTATCTAGGTTATATTCAATAAGTTTTTGACCATGCCAATTTAGTAATGCTTTAGGTGTACCCATTCTAGATGACATACCTGCTGAAAGGATTATTGCATGAAAATTGTTATGCATAGATTCAATTTTTTATTTCACTTGATTTTGAAATTTTGGCTCTAATTTTATCTATAAATTTTGATTCAAGCATCATTGAATTTCCATCTCCTCCTAATCTAAAAGATAGAATCTCAGATATTATGGATATGGCTATTTCTTCAGGTGTTCTTGCTCCAATGTTTAATCCTACGGGAGCTTTTAATTTTTTGAAGGATTCTTCATCTATTCCTTCTGAAAGGAGCTTTTCTATTATAAGAATAGTTTTTCTCTTTGATCCTAACAATCCCACATAAGATGCATTTGTACTTAATGCAGCTTTTGTAGCTGTATCATCTTGTCGATGACCTCTAGTAGCAATAATTATAAATGTATTGGCATTTATATTAAATTGGTCAAATCCTTCACCGTAACTTGCTACTTTTACATCGTTAGCTTCTGGAAATCTTTCTTTGTTTGCAAATTCATCTCTATCATCAAATATATTTAATTCGAATCCCAAGGGTTTCGCCAAATTAGCAATAGCTTTAGAAACATGACCTCCTCCAGCTATTAGTAATTTTGGAGGTGTAGTAAAAGCTTCTATATAAAATAACTTATCTTCAATCTTTAATGTTTTATTTTTGCCTAGTGCTAATAGTTCTCTAGATTCTTTAATTAGTTTTTCATCAATAATTTCAGAAATTAAATCTCCAGATTTTGATCCATCTTCTCGTATCAATATTTTTTTGCCTGTTTCTTCGTCTTTTTCAGATTCTAGTACTTGTACTAGTGCAACAGGCTTGTCTCCGTTATAAGCTTTATTTATTTCATCTAAGAAAAATTCAAATTCTAATTTATTTTCAATAGGATCTATCATAAAATGCATAGTTCCTCCACAGACTAGTCCATCTTTAGCTGCTAAATCTTCATTTAATTCATAAGGTCTAACCTCAGCAGATTCTTCTCTTTTTATTTTTTCACTTGATGCAAACCAGATATCTCCCTCTACACATCCTCCTCCTAGAGTCCCAACTCCTGATCCATCTTGTCTTACAAGTAATTTAGCTCCAGGTTTTTGAGGCGTTGAACCTTGGGTTCTTGTTACTGTAGAAATAACAAATTTTCTATTATTTTTAATTTCATTTATTGCAGCGTCAAAAACGTCTTTCATAAGAATTCTCCATTTTTCATAATATAATTATATAATCAGAAGTAATTAAACTCTATAAGGTTCTAAATCTTTCCATTTAGGATTAAGTCCGAATCCTGGAAGATCTGGGGCATAAACGTATCCATCTTTTAATATTAATTCATTTTCCCATATTTTTCCGTGCATGGGATTCACTGTATCTCTGTAATATTCAAGAATCAATCCATTTGGAATGGCTGATACTAAATGAATATGTACTTCTTGAGCTCCATGAGGAGCTATATCTAAGTCATTGCTTTGAGCAAGTGCGCATACTTTCATAAATTCAGTAACACCCCCAAGAATAAGACAATCTGGCTGTAAAATATCAACAGCTCTATGGTTTATCATGTCTCTAAATCCATATCTTGTATATTCATTTTCACCTGCTGCGATTGGTATTGAAGTCGATCTTGTAATTTCTGCTTGACCTATATAATCATCAGGCTCTACTGGTTCTTCAAACCAAAATAAATCATATTTTTCTGCTTTTCTAGCAAATTCTATAGCTTGATAATGTCTGTATGCATTATTTGCATCAACCATTAATTTGACATCATTTCCAATTACTTCTCTACAAACTTTTACTCTCTCTATATCTTCATTTATAGATAAAGCTCCTACCTTGATTTTTACCGATTTAGCTCCCATATGAACATTATCCTCCATTTCTTTTGCTAATTCTTTTAATCCTTTTCCCTTTTCGTAATATCCGCCGGCTATGTATGTATCAACTTTATTAGTAAAGCCTCCTAATAATTTATAGACTGGTAAATTTGCTACCTTACCTTTGATATCCCACAAAGCAATATCTATTCCCGATATAACTCTAGTTGTAACTCCTCTTCTTCCAACAAGTTTTGGTCTCCACATTTCATGCCAAATCCTTTCATTATCTAAAGGATCTAAGCCTATTATTCCTTTCTTGAAATGATCTACAAGTTCTCTGGCAACATAAGGACTAACATCTATACCTGCTGAGATCCCTATTCCAGTAATATCAGGTTCATCAGTTTCAATTTCAATAATATTTAATACATTATGTGTGTATGTATACAGCCCATTTGTTATGGGAACCGATCTTTCCCATCGATAAATTTTTAAATTTATATCTGTTATTTTCATTTTTTGCACCCCCAAATTATGTTTTTATGAAATAATTATTTTAGAAAGTTTAAACCTTTTCTTCTTGAAGGTAAACGTATAAGATTATCTTCAATGAAGAATGAGAGAAATTAAACTGCAGGGTCCGTAGCTCAGTGGTCAGAGCAGTCGGCTCATAACCGATTGGTCGCAGGTTCAAGTCCTGCCGGACCCACCATATTATGAGGAGGGCTAAATATGAAAGCTGCACAAATAACTGGATACAGAAAAGTTGAAATAAGGGATATTCCTGACCTTGGAGATCTTGAAGAAGGTCACGTAAGATTTAAGACTGAATGTATTTCAATATGTGGATCAGATATTCATAGTGCTTTTGATAAGGTTATACCTGAAGAGGACTATCCATTACCTCCAGGAATGCCAACTCATGAAGTTGCTTCAATTGTTGTTGAGTCAAAAGATGAAAGATATCCTGTAGGTTCAAGAGCTATTGTTATTCCAAATTATAGAAAGCCTGATGGTAGTCTTGGAACAGGTGGTGCAGTTGAATACATAGATCAGACTCATGACAGAATTATTCAGTTACCAGATTGGGGAGATCTTGAAGATTGGTTGATGTTACAACATTCTGGAACTGTTTTGTATTCAGCTAAACATTGGGGAAATATATTTGGGAAAAAAATAGCTGTTCTTGGTCAAGGTGGAATCGGTTTATCTTTTACCATGTTTGCTTCAAAACAGGGAGCTGCAGAAGTTGTTGGTATAGATAAACATGATTACAGGCTTGAAAAAAGTATTTCATTGGGCGCAACTAAGTCTATGAAATTTACCTCTCTCGAAAATTTAATTCAACAAACAGAAGATATTACAAATGGTGAACTATTTGATATTGTTGTTGACGCTTCAGGTAATAAAGATGGATTTAATATCTGCTTAAATCTATTAAAACCTCAAGGAAAATTTATTACTTTTAGTATTGTCACCGAAGACATGGTTGAATTTGAACATAGTCTAATGTTAAGAAAAAATTTAGATATACATGCAACTCAAATTGCTACAACTCCTTTGCCTATAGACGAGATAAGAGAATTAGTCTCATTAGCTGAAAGAGGTTGGTGGGATCCAAAATCTTTGAAAACACATGTTTCTGATCTTTCAGATCTACAAAACTGCTATGAAGATTATACCGACCAAAAAAATAAAGTTATCAAAAATGTAGTTAGATTTAATCCTTAGATTTATGAACCAAATCTTTCAGTATAAATATCAAAATTAATTTTTATTTTAGATATTATTTCTAAAGCATTTTCAACAAATAAATCTGAACCACAAATGTATAGTTCATAATTTTTATTTTTGTCTAGGTTTATGAAAGTTTTAGAATTAATTCTCTCTTTACCTCCAAGCCAATTAAGAGGTTTTTCTCTTGTTATAGATGGAAAATAGAATGAATTTAAATCTTTTTTGTTTTCCATAAAGTTTACAAGACCTGAAAAGTTTTTAGACCAATGATACATATAAAAAAGCTCTCTTTTATTTTTGAGATAATTTGACATCGAAATAAAAGGAGCAATCCCAGACCCTGATGCAATAAATATTGGTATCTTTTTATTTTGTAATATAAACCTCATACCGATAGGATTAGAAATTTGAATTTTATCTCCAATATCAGAAAAATCATATAAAAAACTAGAAACTTCTCCATTTGGAATTTTTTCAACTAAAAAACTTGCACCGTCTATTTTGGGAGTACTTGCTATTGAGTAAGGTCTTATTGCTTGATATCCATTTTCTGCAGTTAAGCACATTTCTGAATATTGACCGGGTATATGACCTTTCCAATTTTCAATTTTGAAATCAATCATACAAAGATCTTCATTTATTATTTTTTTATTTTTTATTACCGCATGATTGAAATATTGAGATTCTATCATTGTCAAGAATATCTTTGCTCTTTCCAAGGATCTCCATACATGTGATATCCATAATTTTCCCAAAATCCAGGAGTATCTTTATCTAGAAATGTGATTTTATCGAACCATTTTGCAGATTTCCAAAAATATAAGTGAGGAACTATTAATCTTATTGGACCTCCATGTTCAGCTGATATAGGTTCATCTTCATAAGAATAAGAAATTATAGTATGTTCCATTATTAGGTCAACTAGGGGGACATTTGTTGTATAACCTGTAAATGATCCTATCATTGTCCAATCAGTAGGAGGTTTTACTTTCAAATTCTCAAATAAAGTTGATATTTTTACACCCTTCCAATTCATATCAAATTTAGTCCATCTTGTTACACAATGAATATCTTTTGTAATTAATGATGAAGGTAAACTTTTTAAGGTATCCCAATTTATTTCTGCTAAAGTTTCATTATTATAAATTATAGAAAGATTCCAATCTTCTAAATTTATTTTTGGAGTAGGTTCAGCAGATAGCACAGGGAACCTATTCTCTAAATATTGCCCTGGAGGAACTCGATCATTTTTATCTTTTTTCCCAAAAAAACCTCTAGTTACCAATTTGTAAAACTCCCATCTTCTCTTGATAATCTTGGTGAAAATCCTGTTGGATCTACTCTCATTGATTCTGCAATATCCATATCAATATCAACTCCTAGCCCAGGAGTATCTGGACACCAAGAATATCCATTTTCCCATTCAATTTGTTTTGGGAAAAGCTTTTGAGCATAACTACCAGGAGCTTTTGGCATCTCTTGAACCCCAACATTGCTTGAAGCCATACACAATGAAACGCAAGCTGCAGCTGATACAGGACCTAATGGGTTATGAGGAACTATATTTATATAATGGGTTTCAGCCCAATGAGTAATTTTTAATGCTTCAGTTAAGCCCCCAACTATGCATAAATCTATCCTTGCATAATCAATTAATTCATTTTCTATAACTTCTCTAAATGGCCATTTAGAGGCCCATTGTTCTCCTGCAGCAATTGGAAGGTTTATCTTATTTCTTATATGATTATATGACCCAGGGTTCTCTGATCTAATAGGGTCTTCTATAAAGAATGGCTTTAAGGATTCTAAATCCTTGCACATTTCAATAACTTCTGGAGGATCAAGCCTTGTGTGAACATCAAACGTTATTTCTGGATCAAATCCAAATTTTTCTCTCACTTCACCCATAATTTCAACAGCAATTTTAATAGACTTTCTTGGCTCTAAAATATTTGATTCTAGATCATTGATAAAATTACCAGGTTGGTGCCATCTGAGAAATTTCCAACCTTTATTGAGATGTTCTTCGCATGTATCCAAAAGTTCTTTTAAAGAATTTCCTTGGGTATGAGGGTAACATATAACTTTCTCTCTATAAGGTCCTCCGAGTAGTTTATACACAGGCATATCGACAGATTTTCCTTTTATATCCCACAAGGCAATATCTATTGCTGATATAGCACACGAATAAACTTTGTCAGCTGGGAAAAATGATGATCTGAACATTACTTGCCATAATCTTTCAGTTTCCCATGGGTCAGATCCAATAACTATTTCACTTAAATGTTCTATTGCTTTTGCAATTGCATTTCCTTGTCTAGCAATTCCTACTTCTCCTAATCCATGGATTCCTTTGTCTGTGTCAACTCTGACAAAAAAATAAACCCTTCCCTCTTCATCTTTAATTGGAATGCTAGTTATTTTTGTTACTTTCAACTGAAAAACTCCTTCTTATTTCCACTTTACTTCATTTTTCTCAAAATCATGGATAAATAACCCAGCTCCTTTTCTTCTTCCCCAAGGTTTTCTAGGTTCTCTTTCTATTTTTTGATTTTTTAATTCTAATAATGCTTTCTCATCAACTATGAGTCCTATTCCTGGAGTTTCATCTAAATGTAGATAACCATCTGCAATATTATCATTCCACTTAGAATAAGCTTTTTCTCTTCCAGGATCAACTACTTCCATCATTATATGATTTGGAATAGATGTAGCAATGTGAGCATTATAATTCCCTATACAATTCATAGTTGTAACTGGAATCTCATATGCATAAGCTACATTACTAATCTGTCGTAATCCAGTTACTCCAGATTGATAACTACTAACATTTAGTATGTCAGCAGCTTGATTATTTATTAGTGAATAAAAATCACCAACATTATTTAGGTTCTCCCCTGTAGAAACTGCAGCTTTAATATTATTTGAAACCATTTTTAGCCCTTTATAATCCCATCTTCTAACAGGTTCTTCTGCCCAAAAAATATCAAATTTTTCTTCTATTTTGTTTATGGTTTGAATAGCTTGCTTTACGGACCAATATTCATTTGAATCAATCATTATTCTAGGTCTTTTAGTAATTTTAGATAAAGCATCATAAACGATACCTATTCTTCTAAGGTCATCTTCTAAAGAGATTCCAATTTTTACTTTTGCAGAATCCACTCCTTTTTCAGACATCTTAGAAAAAAAATCAAAGAGTTCTTCATCTGAAAGGTTATATCCAATATCAGATGCGTAAACTTTACATCTAGGTTCATTTGATCCTAAAGTTCTCCATAAAGGTTCAGAATTTATTTTTGCTTTTATATCCCATAAGGCTATATCAATTGCTGATAATGCTGCATGCGCTTCACCTTCATCTCCACCCTTAAAAACAAAATCAATCATTGATTTCCAAATAGAAAATACTTCTCTAGGGTCTTTTCCTTCTATCAATGGGAAAAAATCTTTCACATAATCATTACCTAACGGTGCAATACCTGTTATTCCTCCATCTGTGTATATTTTCAATATATTTGAGGAAATCAAATCTTCTCCACTGGGCCCATTTGAGTCGCCAAGAGGACGATTCATTATTTCTTTATATTTTTCTAATTTATAGGAAGTGATTTTCATTTTGTTTGAGCCTCTCTCATTTCTTCTTTGGTTGGAGGAATCTCAAATAGTCCTGCACCTGGTCTTCTTCCATAGGGACTTGGACCAGCCTTTTGAGAAACTTTTTCTACTTTATGCTTGGAAAGTTCTTCGTAATTTATTTCTATTCCAAGTCCAGGTTTATTCCCTACAAATGCATATCCATCCTTGATTTTTACATCTGAAGTAAAAACTTTTGATTCAGGTTCGGGGTGAGGAACTTCTACAGTTATACAATTAGGAATTGCATTTGCAATGTGAGCGTGAATTATTCCAATAGAGCCACCTAGCGTAACCGGTAATTCTAAAGCATAAGCAGCATCAGCTATTTGGAGAGCACCTGATATACCTGTCATTCCTTGGCTTATTTGAATCACATCTGCAGATCTATGATGAAAATATGGCAGAAAATCTCCAAGAGTATCTAAGTTCTCTCCTGCACATACTGGAGTTTTTATAGAATCAGAAACTTTTTTTAAACCTAGGAAATCCCATCTTCGTGCTGGTTCTTCAATCCATCCTAAAGTAAATCTTTCTTCCATTTCCGAAATGTTTCTTATTGTTTGCTTNGGTGACCAATATTCATTTGAATCAACATAGAGTATAGGATTATCACAATTTTTAGATAGGGCAGAATTCATTAATTCAAGCCTTTTCAAGTCAGAATCTTGATCTAATCCAACTTTTAATTTACCACCCTTAAAACCAAATTTATCAGACATTTTTGAAAACCAATTAAATAAATCATCATCACTTATCGGAAGAGCAATATCTGATGCATAAACGTTTACTTTATTATTGTTACCCCCTAAAGTTTTCCAAAGAGGTTCTTCATTTATTTTTGCCTTTAAGTCCCATAAAGCAACATCTATCGCTGAAATCGCATCATTTGCAATACCATCATGGCCACCCTTAAAGTATTTCTCAACCATTTTTTTCCAAATACTAAAGATAGCTTTAGGGTCATTGTCTAAAAGAATTCCATTAAATATAGAATTTATTTGAGGCAATGAGTTTTGACCTCCAATTGAAATACCTCTTAATCCTTCATCCGTAATTATTTCAAGAACACATCCACTAGCTTTCTTCCTACCCATTGGAGAGTTTGCATCTCCCATAGTTCTGTCTAAATCATATTCAAATAATGTAGTTTTAATATTTTTTATTTTCATATTATTTTTTTCCCTATAGAATTTTTTGNTTTATCTCGGATAAATTCACTAAGGATTTATCTTGTGAAAAAGTTTATTATTTAATAATGAAACATTTGAAGAAAAAAATAATAAGTTATTTGACTACTTTTTCAAAAAATAAAATTATATTTATTTTTATTTTTATGTTTTCTCTTATCTTTTTTACGACTAACCCGAATAACATATTTGCTGATGAGAATTTGAAAGAAAAAATTACTTTTATAGCTTTTGATATAAATTATGAAGATGAAGTTGATTTCTCTATTTCAAAAGATATTCTAAATCAAATAGTTAGAATTCATACATTAAATGCTTCTGAAACTGTAATACTGCAACCATATGGGAAAAATAGCTATCCATTCATTGATATAAAAAAAGATGAGATTGATGAAAAAATTAATAAATTTTTTACTGATCTTCCAGTTGAGGATGAAAATCAATATTCCAATCATTACTTAGTTATTTCTGAGGCTTTTACTAAAATTGCAGAATTGGTAGACACCACTAATTCTAATTTTTATATGATATCGAATTTAAGGTTGAGTGATTTAGAGGAATCTTCAGAAGTTAANTTGAAAAATTTATCTGATTTATATGCATCTTCACAGATAACCCTAAATGTGATGTCATTACCCTCGTCAAGATCACCAGAAAGAAGTCTTTTTGAAGGATTTTCTGAAACTACTAATGGAAATTTTATTGATTTTGACTCTTCATCTACAACATCAATGATCGAATTCATGAAGATATTTATGGATAACCCTATTTCNATACTACAAACAAATTTATCTTCTAAGCCACTATCAAATTTTATTAATATTCCTCCCACAGTCAAAAAAGTAAGTTTAGGAATATACAAAGAAAATCCTCAAATTAATATTTCAATTATTAACCCAGATGGAATAGAGATTAAGCCNAATTTAGATTATGATTTTTGGGATTTAGAGAGGATTTTATTTTTAGATATTGNAAATCCTCAATCTGGTACTTGGACAATAATTTCTTCAGGAGAATCTGGTAGATTGGAAATATTAACTGATACTCAAAATCCACTTATATTAGAGACATACGGACAAAAAATATTTGGAATTGGATCAGAAATAATTTTAGAAGTAGGGGCTTATATAGATAATCAAAGGTTAAATATTGCTGACGCTGAAATGCAAGTAAGAATTAGAGATAATAGAGGAATTGAAACTATTCAAATAATGAATGATTTGGGTAACGAAAGTGATAAATTTCCATTAGATGGAATCTATACTGCAAAGCTTCCTCCAATAAGTGATCAATCAATTGTAGATGTTGAGTACACTCTTCANTGGAAAAACTTATCCACCCCGGTAAAAAAGAATGATCAAATTAAAATTGAATTTTTCCCAGAAATAGAAATTACTAGAATCAATGATTTGAATGGTAAAAATAATAAAGAATTTTTAGTAACTACTTTTGAAACTAAAGTAAATAATTATCCTTATCTTGTTGGGTTAGATGAAATTGAAAAAAAAATAACCTCTGAAAATAATTTTTCTTTCAAAATAGATCCGGTTAAAATCAAAGATACAGATAAATCTTATATCTTTAATATTTATTTATCTTCAGATGAAAAAATTAAAGACACTGTATTTATTGATATTAATTTAAGTACAAATTATTTAGAAGAATCTTACGAAAGTATTACAAAGAAAATTAAAATTGATGTCAATACAAAATATATATATATTTTTGGACTAAGATATTATTATTTGTTAGTTGTTTTAGGGATAATTTTATTAATATCCTTAGTTGTAATAAATAACATTAGGCAAACTAAGATCACAGGATTCTTAATTGATATTCAAAATAACGTTATCGTTGATTTCTCTACTATTTCTAGAAATATAATAATTAAGTTTATTTATCCTAAAAGAATAAATTTTTCAGATATAAAGCAATTGCCTTATAGGGGAGGATTTTTTGAATTTATTGATGAAAAAATATATATGGAGATACATCCAATTAAAGATGATCCAAGCATTAGAATTAATTCTCTCCCAGCAGACGAAAGAAATGACATAACTCAGAGTCCATGGATCGGATCTGCCGGAAAACAAGTTAGATTTAAGAGAACAGTACCTTATCTAGATATATAATTTATTTAACGATTATATTCACTTTGTTTATGACAGTTCCGGGTGATGCATCTCTCATTGGATCACGTAATCTAATACTTTTTACAATTTCCATGCCTGTACTCACTTTGCCGAAAACAGCATGGCATGAGACTTGCATATTTTGACAGTTTTTTTCATTATTATTTTCATCAAATGCATCCAAGAATGGCAATGGTCCAAAAGTTATAAAAAATTGACTTCCATTAGTGTTAACTCCTGAATTAGCCATTGATAATATTCCTTCAGAATCATGCCTCAAATCTACATGGAATTCGTCTCCAAACCTATATCCTGGATTTCCTGCACCTGTTGCAGAAGGATCCCCTCCTTGTGCCATAAAATCAGGTAATACTCTATGAAATGTAGTTTTATCGTAATAACCTGAATTTGCTAAATTTATAAAATTCTCTACCGTATATGGGGCCTTATCATCATAAAGCAATATCGTAAATTCACCTACTTCAGTATCAAAAACTGCAGAATATTGTTTTGATTGATCTATTTTACCAGTTGGTGGTCCTATAGTATCCACAGAACTTGATTCTTGAGTTTCTGTACTTGAGCATGAAACTAAAAGAGTTAAAATTCCTATTAAAATTAAATAAGAATTTCTAATTAATATTTTTTTTATTTCCATACATTTCTCCTATGTATATATAATTTATTAGAGTGATGTTTAATTATGATAAATAAATCTAAATATATTCAAGCTGTTTTTCTAGGAAAGATGGACTATTTGTCATCTATGAATCTTCAGGAAAAAATAAATTCCTTAGTTTATTCAAACAAAATAAATCAAACTATTCTTTTTTTAGAACATGACAAAGTACTTACTTATGGTTCAAAAGAAAGGATATCACAGTCAGAAATTGAGAAATTGAATCATAATAGTAATGATTTTTTACATGTAAAAACAAATAGAGGTGGACAAGTAACATTGCATAGCCCCGGGCAGTTGATTTGTTATCCAATAATTAATCTTAAGGATAATTTTAAAGGAGTCTTGGATTATGTGGGATTTTTAGAAAAATCAATAATAAGAACACTTGGGTATTACAAAATACAATCTCATACTGTTAAGCAAAGAAGAGGGATTTGGGTTAATGGAGATTCTGAAGAAGAATATCATGAAAACAAAAATCCTTCAGGTGAAAAAATTGCAGCACTAGGTTTAAAGATTATAAGAAATATTACACTTCATGGATTTTCATTAAATGTGAATAATGATCTTTCTTTTTTCAATTCATTTATCCCTTGTGGGATGGAAAACCTAAAAGTTAATTCTATTAGCAATATTTTGAATAGCTCAATTTCTGTAAAAGAAGTTGCTAAAAAAGTATCAATATCTATGAGTGAAATTTTAAAAATACCAATACCATTTAAAACGGATATGAATAATGAAATGAGAGCATTGGAGCAAAAATTTGAGTAAAACATTAAGCACATTTAAACATTTAGAATGTTCATTGACTGGAGATATTTTTCCTATTGATGAACCAATGAGACTAAGTCCTAGCTCTGATAAACCTTTACTTGCAAGATATGACTTAAAAAAAGCAGCAGTTACTTTGACTCAAGAAAGTTTATATAAACGAAGAAACGATATGTGGAGATATCAAGAACTTTTACCAGTTTTGAATGAAGAAAATATTGTTTCATTAGGAGAAGGAAACACACCATTTATGAAACTAGAAAATTTATCAAAAAAACTTTTGATAAATAATTTTTTTGTAAAAGATGAAAGCAATAATCCTACAGGCTCTTTCAAGGCCAGAGGTCTTTCTGCTGCCATATCTAAAGCTAAAGAATTTGGAATAAAAGGGATTGTTATGCCATCTGCTGGTAATGCAGCTGGAGCTATGTCAGCATACGCTGCTAAATCACAAATGGAAGCAAACGTTTTTATGCCTAAAGACGCTCCTCTAGCTAATAAAATGGAATGTATAGCCTTTGGAGCTAAGGTAAATCTAGTTGATGGTTTTATATCTGATGCTGGAAAAGCTTCAGCTATTGAGGCTGAAAAAAGAGATTTGTTTGATGTATCTACTCTAAAAGAACCTTACAGAGTGGAAGGTAAAAAAACTATGGGATTAGAAATTGCAGAACAAATGAAATGGGAAGTCCCCGATGTAATCATCTATCCGACAGGAGGAGGAACAGGAATAGTAGGAATTTGGAAAGCATTTGAAGAATTAGAAAAAATAGGATTAGTATCATCAAAAAAACCTAAAATGGTTGTTGTCCAGGCAGAAGGATGTTCTCCATTAGTAGATGCTTATGAAAAAAAAGAAAAGTTTGCAAAACCTTTTGAAAATCCAAAAACCTTGGCTGCAGGAATGAGGGTGCCTCTGGCTGTAGGTGATTTTATAATTTATGATATTTTGAATAAAAGTAAAGGTACAGCTGTAAGAATTAATGATGAAGAAATGCTTGAAGGCGTTTCATTATTAGCTTCAGAAGAAGGAATATTTGCTGCTCCTGAAGGAGGGGCTATATTAATNGCTTCTAAGAAATTAAGAAATTCTGGTTTTATAAAGGATTCAGATAAGGTAGTTATTGTGAATACAGGATCAGCATATAAATATCTTGATATGATGCAAAGTAAATTTTGGGGTGATTAGATGGCTTTTCCATCCCACTCTAAAACGTGGCTTGAAATACCCTCAGGGTACTCATTTTCATATTCTTCTATTAAATAACCCATAATTACTGAATTGAATCTTTGTCCATTTTTTGGTCTGCTTTTTCTAAAGGTGCCTTCATGAATAAATCCAATTTTTTCAAATAATTTAATAGCATGAACATTAAATTCTGGGATATCCGCCCAAGCTCTGTATAGACCTAAGTTTAGAAAACTATGTTCTAACAAAGCAAGAACAGTCTGGGTCCCATATCCTTTGTGCCAATATTCTTTATTTCCAATAAGAACAGACATTTGAACATCTCCAAGTGACTCATCTATAGATAATTGAGCTTCTCCGATATGAACATTTTCACTATATATAGAAAAAATTGACCTGTGAGGTTCATGATGAGGATCATGAAAAACTTCATTCCACTCTTCCTCTGAGGCATTCANCATATCTTTAGGTTCATATCCTAGATGAGCAGATTTTTCATACGCATATTGACCAAACCAATTTTCATAGATCTCTTTATCATTAATCCAATCAATTATTCTAGAGATATCTTCTCTAGAGACATTCTTTAAGTTAACAAAATTATTTTTTTCCATAAAACCTTTTAAAAACGTTATGTTGATATATTTACCTTTTAAATGATTATAGTAAATTATATTATTAAGAGAATATATAAAGGGGTTAAATATGGCAGATTGGAAAATGGAAGCTGAAATAGAATATTGTGTTCCTTGCGGATATGCAAATTTAGCAGCTTGGATGACTAGCGAGCTTTTTCAAGCGGCAGGTACAGCTATAGCTATTTCATTAAAGCCTGGAACTGCAGGAGCTTTTAAAGTAACAGTTGATGATGAAGTTTTATGGGATAAAAAAACTCAAGGTAAATCACCAGATATTATGGAAGCTAAAGAGCTGAAAGCTAAAGTTATTAATAAACTTGAATCTTTAGCAAAAGTTTAAGATAATAATCTAAAATAATATCTCTTAATGGAACAAACTTACTTACAAGAATATAGCTTGTTGTTGATTTTTGTCGCACTTTCAATTTTAGTGCCAATTGGAATGTTAGCAGCAGCTAAATTTGGGACAAGATTTGGTATTACCCCTAGCAGATCAACCAGTATTAAAAAAGCTGCTTATGAGGGAGGTCATCCCGCATTTAGTGAAAAACCTTCTTTGTTCAGTTTTGGATATTTTTATTATGCCTTGCTTTTTGTCGCTTTTGATGTTGAAACAGTTCTTATTTTCCCATGGGCTGTTAGTCATGGTTTGATTACTGATTTTTGGGGTATATTGCCCTTTTTGGGAATTCTCATTTTCTTGACGGTGCTAACAGTTTCATTTATTTATGTATGGCTAAAGGGGTGCTTAGAATGGATAAAATAGAAAGAATTCCATTAGATATTTCAACCAAAGATCTTGATAGGGAAGAAGGAGGGTTGATTAACTCAATGAAGTCCACTCATATTTCTCCTTTTCCGGAACCTGTTATAGATGGAGATGACATTGATAAGAATGTGCTTGTATCTTCTGCTGATCAGTTACTAAATTGGGCAAGAAAATCTAGCATGTTTCCACTTCAGTTTGGTTTAGCTTGTTGTGCATTTGAAATGATTGCATCTGCAATGTCGAGATTTGATATATCGAGATTTGGGATGGAAGTTTTTAGAGCAACTCCTAGGCAGGCAGATTTAATGATAGTTGCAGGTACCGTTACTTGGAAAATGGCAGTGCCATTAAGAAGGTTATATGATCAAATGGCTGAACCAAAATGGGTTATTTCAATGGGAGTATGTGCCACTTCTGGAGGCCCATACTATGAGAGTTATTCTGTCGTACCAGGTGTAAATCATATAGTTCCAGTNGATGTTTATGTTCCCGGTTGTCCTCCAAGGCCTGACGCATTACTGTATGGAATTATGCAACTGCATGAGAAAATTAAAAGATACAGCTTAACCGGTCAGAAAGCAGGAGATGTATAAAATTATGGAAGAATGGAATGGAAAAACCTTATCAGAAGAAATAATTAAGCACATCCACAAAAGTGTTGTTTCTTACGACAAAGATTCTGTTTGTGTTGAAAGTGAAAAAATTTATGAAGTATTGAAATTTTTGAAAGAAACTTCAGGTTTTTCTTTTGATCTTTTATCTTCAGTAACTGCAGTAGATTATATTGACCATTTTGAAATTGTTTATCACTTAAAATCACTCATTACTTTGTCAAAAGCCACTATAAAAACTAAGGTAGGTTTTGGGAGACAAGATCAGCCTGAAATAGATAGTGTTTTTTCACTTTGGAAAGGAGCCGATTTCCAAGAAAGAGAAATTTTTGATTTAATGGGTATACATTTTAATAACCACCCTAACTTGAAAAGAATCCTGTTATGGGACGGATTTCCTGGTCATCCTCTAAGAAAAGATTTTGTTACAAATTCACAATCTATAGTTCCTAAAGAGGAAGAAAACTGATGTCAATAAAAAGTGAACCGATAACAATTAACTTGGGACCACAACATCCTTCAACTCATGGTGTATTTAGAATGAGGGTTACTTTTGATGGGGAAACAATAATAGATGTAGAGCCTATTTTTGGTTATCTTCATAGGGGATCTGAAAAGTTAGCCGAGGAAAGAACATATACTCAAGTTGTAACGTTGACCGACAGGATGGATTATGTCTCTTCAATGTTAAATAACCAAGGATATATTTTAGCAGTTGAAAAACTTTCAAATATTAAGCCTGAAACTAGAGGGGTTTGGCTTAGAATGATAGCTTCAGAATTACAAAGAATTGCTAGTCATTTAGTTGCTGTAGGTTTTTTGATACAAGATCTTGGTGCATGGGGAACTCCGCTTACATACGCTATGCGAGAAAGAGAAAAGATTCTACAAATGTTCGAAATGCTNTGTGGGGCTAGGATAACAAATTCATATCTAAGGCCTGGAGGTGTATTTATGGATGCTCCTCAACAATTTTGGGATAATCTTTCAAGCTTTATAGNTGAATTCCCTTCGGCAATAGATGAATTGGAGAGACTATTAACTTCAAATGAAATTATTTTTTCAAGAACTAAAGGAATTGCTATATTAACACCTGAGCAAGCAATTAATGCTTCAATTACTGGTCCGATACTTAGATCTACAGGGGTACCATGGGATTTACGAAAGAATGATCCTTATGATTTTTATGATAAAGTTCAATTTGATGTTCCTGTTCATAATGCTGGAGATAATTATTCTCGCTATTTATTGAGAGTTCAGGAAATGAGAGAAAGCCTAAAAATAGTAAAGCAATGTGTGGATTTTATCGAACCAGGGCCAGTTAGACCTCATCATGATGAGGTACCTTTTCTAATAAGGCCTCCAAAAGGAGATTGCTACGTAGCAATCGAAGGTTCCAAAGGAGAACTAGGATTTTATTTAGTTTCTGATGGATCTATTTCGCCTTACAGGTGGCATGTTAGGTCGTCATCCTTGATAAATCTAACTCTCTTAAGGGAAATGCTTATAGGTACTCTTTTTGGTGATTTATTTGTTACTTTTGGTGGAATAGACATAAATATGGGAGAGGTCGATAGATAATGTTNGAATTTATTTATGACATTTTAGATTTTTCTATTGATCTAATCATAAAAGATATGAAATTTGAAAGTCATATTCTTACAGTCGTAACAGGTATTATTATTGCTTTTGCTATCATAAATGGAGTGCTTGGTGGAGTTTTGGCTCTTATATGGGGTGAGAGAAGACTGTTGGCAAGATTTCAGCAAAGATCTGGTCCAAATAGATGGGGACCACAAGGGATACTTACATCAACGGCTGATGCTGTGAAGGTTATGTTTAAAGAAGATATTGTCCCTGAAGAGGCAGATAAATATATATTTAATGTAGCTCCTATGCTTCTAGTAATCCCTGTTTTTATAATATTTTCAGTAATTCCTTTTGGAATAAGCTTGTATGCAGTAGATATAAATGTAAGTGTATTGTTTATACTTGCAGTAACATCAATAAGTGGTTTATCTATTATTTGTGCAGCGTGGGCTTCAGCAAATAGAATTGCAATTTTTTCTGCATTGAGATCTGTTGCAATGTTGATTTCTTATGAAATACCTGTGGGCCTTTCTTTGGTCGGTATTTTACTAATTTGTGAATCAATGTCAGTTCTAGATATTGTAATATACCAAACAATTCCTTTTATCTTAATTCAACCTGTGGCAGCAATAGTTTTCTTCTTGGGATCANTAGCCGAAATAAATAGAACTCCATTTGATNTGACTGAAGCGGAATCTGAACTAGCTGCAGGTTATCAAAATGATTATTCAGGAATGAAATGGGGTTTGTTTTATCTAGGAGAATTTGCAGCAGCAATAGCGGCAGCAACAGTTTTTTCAACATTATTTCTTGGAGGCCCTAATGGCCCAATATTGCCTGGTATTTTCTGGCTAACAATCAAAGTTATAGCAGTACTNTTTTTTATTATTTGGATTCGAGCCTCATGGCCAAGGTTTAGAATTGANCAGGTTTTGAACTTAGCTTGGAAAGGTTTATTTGAATTAACTTTAGTAAATATTATAGTTACATCTATAGCTGTAATAATTTGGACAGATGGAGAATCACATAGACTTATTTATATTGGATTAGNAAATTGGATCTTTGCTTTTCCATTTGTTTTATTAGTTTTTAAATTGCTTAGAACAAAAAATTACGATGATGAAATACAATCAAACAGTTATCCTGTTGGTTCAGATAAACCAAAGTTTATTAAGGAGAAAAGTTAAATGCTAGGATTTGGGTTAATTAAAGGTCTATCAGTAACATTTAGAAATCTTTTTTCACCAGTTTTTACTATTCAATATCCAGATAAACGTGTAGGAGTACTNGGTTTAGCAAGAAGTAAAAATAAATCTATTCTCAATTTGTTTAAAGAAAATAGAAAAGAATTTTTATATGCACTTCTAGGATTAGCTAAAGTAGAAGTTAAGATAGAACAATTCCCAAGATTTAGAGGTAATGAGTTTGTTTGGTACGACGATAGATGTACTGCATGTGCTTCTTGTGCTAAATACTGTCCTCTGGGAATCATTGAAATTGTTACTCATGCAAGTGGTGAAAATCTTCAAGCCGGAGAAAATTATGCGATAGATAAATTTGATATAGACACTGGAAGATGCATGTTTTGTGGTCTATGTGTAGAAGCTTGTCCTTATGATGCTTTACATATGGGGACTGATTTTGAAAAAGGTAACTATCACAGAGCTAATTTAGTACTAGATAAAGAAACTCTCATATCTCAAAATAAGAACCCAAGTAGTTGGTTTAGACCT
This sequence comes from Chloroflexota bacterium, assembly GCA_002699165.1. GTDB lineage: Bacteria > Chloroflexota > Dehalococcoidia > Lucifugimonadales > Lucifugimonadaceae > TMED-70. The sequence goes on from PABO01000015.1 coordinate 78,068, forward strand.
CAATTTGAAGAAAAAGACTATAACCCTTGGGATAAAGATCTTTCTGACTATAAGGATGCAGGAAGGCATGAGAAACCTAGTGATGAAAAGATAAAACAAAACTGGGTTAACAAAAGGAAATACAATGGATAGTTCATTACTAGATATATTTATTGTTTTTATATCACTTATAGGTATAGCAACAGCTATTTATGTTGTTTCTCAAACAAATGTTTTTAGGGCAGCTATAGCTTTAGCTATATCATTTATGACTGTTGCTGTTGTATTTTTTGCGATAAATGCAGAATTCTTAGGAGCAGTTCAAATTTTAGTTTATATAGGAGCTGTATCTGTCTTGATGGCTTTTTCAGTTTTGCTAGTTAAGGATTTGCAAACTGCATCTTCATCAACATTTGGATTAAGATTTATTCTTTCTTCTATGACATCTTTACTTATTTTTATTGTCCTAGTTTTTGTAGTTTTGGGCACAGATTGGGATAAAACACATCAAATTTCAGATCCGATAATTAATGAAATTTTATTTGATAAATATACTATAGATGAAGAAAACAAAACTATAACTCTTGTGAATGCAGAAACGAATATTTCTGAAGTGAGAGATGGTTTGTTCAAAGATTCCATAATCCCCATAGGCTCTTTATTGTCTACTAAATATTTTATTTCTTTACAAATTATTGGTCTAATAATTGTAGCTTGTGTGATTGGATCAATAGCTGTTACAAAAAATACAATTGAAAATGATGAGGAAGGAGATATTGAGGCGATATGACTTTAGAAATCATACTTATTTTTTCTTCAGCTTTATTTTCTATAGGTATATTTGGATTACTTACTAGAAAAAATATTGTAATAACTTTAATGTCCCTAGAACTGATTTTTAATTCTGTAGTTTTATCTGTAGTTGGTTTTAATAGATATAGTCTAAATTTAGCTATTATGAGTGATGTTTCGGTCGATAATTTCTTTGGAATTTTATCAGGAAATATTCTAGGAATATTTATAATTTGTGTAGCTGCTGGAGAAACAGCACTGGCTCTTGCTATGGTTTTAGCTTTAGGTAAGTTTAAATCTACTGTTGAGCTGAGTGATTTATCAGAAATGAAGAATTAATTATGTGGATTGATTATAAAAAAGTAGATAACTTAAGTATCGCTGAAACTTATAAAAATTTACTTGAAGCTGAAGGCCTTCCAACAAAAATAATGCCAGAGGATGGATTATTAAGTTGGTCAGAATTATCAAAGTTTAGAATATTAGTCCCCAAGGGTAGAGAACATGTGGCTGATGAAATAATTAGAAAAGTATAAGGAGATACTTTTGATTGAAAATTTAGCATTAATAATTTTAGCTGTTCCTTTTTTTGTATTTGTTATAAATGCTTTATTTATAAGGTATAAATTGGGATCTGAGAGTGAAATATCAGGTTTAATTAATGCCTTTGGTATGGGGATATGTCTTTTGCTGTCAATTTTTGTAATTTTTAATTTAGAACATTCAGAGAATAAATATGTTTTTTCTTGGATAAATATTAATAATATTTCTTTAGATTTTTCTGTTATGGTAGATCCATTGACAGCTATTATGTTAGTTGTAGTTACGGGAATATCTTTCCTTGTGCAAATTTATTCAATTGGCTATATGCATGGAGATAAAAGCTATACAAGATATTTTGCTTATATGGCCCTTTTTACTGGATCTATGTTAGGCCTAGTTTTATCTAGAAATATCCTTCAATTATTTATTTTTTGGGAATTAGTAGGAGTTTCATCTTACTTACTTATTGGATTTTGGCATGAAAGAAGCTCAGCTGCGGCCGCTGCAAAAAAAGCTTTTATAATGACTAGGCTAGGAGATTTTGGTTTCCTTTTTTCTATAATTTATCTTTTCAATATCGACTCAAGTTATCTACAAATACCAAATTTATACGATGCTATATTGGATGATAAGATTAGCGCTAGAGTTGCAACTATTCTGGCTGTAGGATTTTTAATTGGAGGGATAGGTAAATCAGCTCAATTTCCACTTCATAATTGGCTTCCAGATGCCATGGAAGGTCCAACTTCTGTATCTGCACTTATTCATTCAGCAACGATGGTTACAGCAGGGGTGTTTTTGGTAGCTAGATTATTTCCACTATTTCAAATTTCTGAAATTATGCCTTTGGTAGCAATTGTTGGATGTTTGACTTCTTTTATAGCAGCGACAATGGCCTTATCTACAACTGATATAAAAAGAGTTCTTGCATATTCAACTATATCTCAGTTGGGTTATATGTTCATGGCTCTTGGATTAGGTGCCTATACCGCAGCTATTTTTCATCTTTTTACTCACGCTTTTTTCAAGGCAGGATTATTTCTGAGTTCTGGTTCAGTTCATCATGCAAGTGGAACATTCAATATGAAATACATGGGAGGATTAAAAAATAGCATGAAATATACTTATTCTTCAATGCTTATTTGTTCTCTATCTCTCGCAGGTTTATTTCCTTTATCAGGCTTTTGGTCAAAAGATGAAATAATTTTATCTGCATATAATTATGGTGGATTTTTAGGAAATATTTGTCTTATTGTAGGGCTTATAGTCGCATTTCTTACAGCTTTTTATATGTTTAGAGCGATAACTTTAACATTTTTTGGAGAATTTAGAGGAGGAGGAGATAAAGAATTAGAAGATCTCCAAAAAAAACATTTGCCTATACCTCCAACAATTGAACATGTTCATATAGGGGAATCTCCTAAAAATATGGTTTATCCAATAATATTTTTATCATTTTTTGCGATTTTTATAGGCTATCTAGTAAACCCTGTTTTTTCAAATTTGATTTTTATTGATAAACATTTATTTGGTCTGTTTTTAGAAAAAAGTTTAGAAATTTTTCATTTTCATGGCTCTCATTCATTCAATTTTTCAATAGCCATAGTTTCTGCTTTTATATCTGTTTTAGGAATTTTATTTGGAATAAATACCTATAAAAATAAAATTGAGTTGAAAAAAAATAAATTTTTTAATTCACTAAATACCCTACTGGATAAAAAATACTTTATGGATTACTTATATGAAAAAGTTATAACAGAAAATATATTTTATGAAATAATTTGTTCTGCTGGAGAATGGTTAGATAAACATATATTTGATGGTGTAAATGTAAATCTTTCAAAGCTTACTGGTCGATTGAGTTTTAAGTCATTAGGTTTGCAAGATGGTCAAATTCATACATATAGTTTAGCAATGATAATGTTCGCTAGTATAGCTATATTTATAATGGTTTTATTGGGTTAATATTATGAATTATTTAGTTACAATCACAGTTTTTTTCCCGGCATTAACTGCAATTTTTTTACTTTTTCTAAAAACTAGAAATCATATTGTCTTTGCTTCAATTATTTCATCAATAATTACATTTATATTATCTTTAATATTATTTTTGTCCTACGATAAATCTTTGGGAGGAATTCAGTTTATTGATCATATTAAGTGGATAGATTCTTTTAATATAAAATCATCTTATCTTGTTGGTATTGATGGTTTTTCTGCCCCATTAGTTTTATTAACTGGACTTTTATCTCTTGTTGCATTCATGGCTTCTTGGAGAATTCAATCAAGAGTAAAAGAATATTTTATATGGATACTTCTTTTACAAATGAGTGTACTGGGAGTTTTCACATCCTTAGATTTGTTACTATTTTTTGTATTTTTTGAGTTTGAGTTAATCCCTATGTATATGTTAATCAGTATTTGGGGTTCTGGTAGAAAAGAATATTCTGCTACTAAATTCGTTATTTTTACTCTTGCTGGAGGAGCTTTTATGCTGATTGCAATATTAGCTCTATTCAGTAGCTCATCAGTTACTAATCTTTCCATGGTTTCAATTCCCGAACTAGGAATAATTGGTATTCCTGAATTAATTGCGGGGCAAAAATTAGTTATTCCTGCTTCTATTATTTTTATTTTCTTTTTTATAGCTTTTGCTGTAAAACTTCCCCTTTGGCCTCTTCACAACTGGCTTCCTGACGCACACACAGATGCCCCTACTGCAGTTTCAATAATGTTAGCTGGAGTATTATTAAAAATGGCTGGTTATGGTTTATTTAGAATTAACCTAGGTTTTTTTCAAGAAACTCTTGGATTTCAAATTTTTGATTATTCAAATATATTAGCTATATTGGGAACTATTTCAATAATATATGGTGCTATTGTTACCCTTAGACAAACTGACTTAAAACGTCTAATAGCATACTCTTCAATTAGTCATATGGGTTATGTATTACTTGGTTTTTCTGCGATGACAAATAGTCAGAATTTTTCCTTATATTCATTAAACGGTTCTGCAATGCAAATGTTTACTCATGGAACAATAACAGGCTTATCATTTTTGACTGTTGGTCTAATTTATGATCGTACACATACTCGAGATATAAATAAATTAGGTGCATTGACAAGAAAAATGCCAATGATTGCTTTATTTTTCATGATTTCAGGATTAGCTTCACTTGGTTTACCTGGATTTTCTGGATTTGTTTCAGAGATAATGATATTTTTGGGGACATATAAAATTTATCCTGTTTACACTATAATATCTGCATTTGGTGTGGTCTTAGCTGCTGGATATATATTATGGATGACACAGCGAGCTCTTTTTGGTGATAATAGACTAGAAAAAGATGATAAAACATATGATTTCAATTCACTAAAAGATGCCAGTTATTTTGATTTACTTCCTGCTTTCATAATTACTATTCCTATAATTTTGATAGGAATTTGGCCTAATATTTTTATAGATTTTTTCGACTTAGGTATAAAGGAGATAATTAGATAATGTTTTACAATGATCTACTTTACATTTTATCGCCAATAATTTTGATCTTAACGGCATTATTTGTCTTAATGATTGATTTTTTTACTAATAAAAAATCAATAATTCTAGCTTCTACTTTAGTTGGATTAATATTTTCAGTATTTGTCTTATTTTTACAATATTTTAATTTTGAATCTAATAGAACACTTTTTTTTGAAACAATTGTATTTGATAAATTTTATTTGTTTTCTGCAATAACTATGATCCTACTGACGATAGCCATAGTTTTGGCTTTTTTCGATTATATTGTAAATCAAATATCTTTTCGCTCAGAATTTATTAGCTTGATTATATTATCTTTGGTTGGATCACTATTTGTAATAATGGCAACTGATTTTATTACTATATATCTATCATTAGAATTATCTTCTTTGCCAATAATTGCATTAATTGCTTTTGGTAGAGGTAAATTTAGTTTAGAAGCTGCTTTTAAGTACCTGATTTTGGCCTCTTTTTCTACAGGGATTTTCTTAACTGGAGTAGTTTATATTTATGGAACAACAGGAAGTCTAAATTTACTTGAATTGAATATTACTGAAATTAATCCAGCAATTATTTTAGGTTTAGTATTTTTATTTATTGGTTTAGCCTTTAAACTTTCGATAGCTCCATGGCATATGTGGACTCCAGATACGTATCAAGGATCCCCTATGCCAGTAGTTACTTATTTGTCTACTGTGTCTAAAGTTGCAGGATTTGTACTGTCAATTAGAATCTTTTCAGAAATATTTTCGAATAATCTTTCATTTACTAACCTTATTATTCTTTTATCAATAATTTCTTTTGCTTCAATGACAATTGGAAATCTTGGAGCAATTTTACAAAAAGATTTAAAGCGACTATTTGCATACTCTACTGTTGCGCATGCTGGATATATGTTAGTAGGAGTTGTAGCATTAATATCTACCCAATCATCTGCATCTAGTACTCTTTTTTATGTTGTAGGATATGCAATTACAAATTTATCTGTATTCTTATCTTTACAACATATTATGAACTTAACTAAATCAACTTCTATTGAAAGTCTAAAAGGTTTGTTTAGTTCTCATCCACTTATATCTGTTATTTTTGCCTTTGGTATTCTTAGTCTTCTAGGGATCCCCGCAACTGTAGGGTTTATGGGAAAAGTTCTGGTATTTTCTTCTGCCGTAAATAATGGACTAATTATATTAGCAATAGTTGGAGTTATAAATTCATTTGTTTCTGCATATTATTATTTAGGTCTATTAAGAAATATATTTGTATCTTCGGAAAAATTTGAACAAAAAGGAAACAGCAATATTTTTTATATTTTAGTAGCATCTATATCATCAATACTAGTTTTAGTTTTGGGAATTTACCCTGATTTGATTTTGTCCACAATAGACAATGTTATTTCTGGATTGTAAAAAAGGTGATTTCTTTGAAATATAAAAAAATATGTACAGTCGTTAATCCTGATTCCGATCAAGCAAAATCTTTATCTATGAATATTGCTAAAAAATATTCTGATCACTCATGGCAAATTATTGAAAATTTTGATTTTTCAAATGTTGAAAAAATGGACTTAGTTATTGCAATAGGCGGAGATGGGACACTATTGAGAGCAGTTTCTTTATCTCTAAAGTTTGATGTGCCAGTTTTGGGTATAAATATGGGTACTGTAGGTTTTATGACAGAAATAGAAGGTGAAAATGCTATGGATGAATTAAATTTCTACTTAACTGAAACTGTTAGAACTGAAGTAAGATCCCTTCTTGAAGTAGAATTGAATTTTAAAAAAGATCCAGTAGTTTACAAAGCTTTGAATGATATTGTTATCGCAAGAGGATCTTCAGTTTCTATGATTGAAACAATAACCGAAATCGATGGAGTTCACTTAGCTACATACAGAGGAGATGGTATAGTAGTCACTACGGCGACAGGTTCTACAGGTTACTCCTTGGCATTAGGCGGTCCTGTAATAGATCCAAAATCAAATGATTATTATATTAAGCCAATCGCAACTCATATGAGTCAATTTGGAGGAGTCATTGTAAATTCAGAATCTGTTTGTGAAATAACTATTTCTTCAAGAAAAGATGCATTAATAAGTATCGATGGATTTATTGAGCATAAAATATCAAATGGAGATAAAATTATTCTAAAAATTTCTGAAAGCAAAGCAAAGTTCTTAAGAAAAAATCCTTCGCATTTTTACTGGTCAACTATTACAGAAAAATTAGGGATTAGAAAAGGTAAAGTTCAATAAATAATGAAAAATTATGAAGGGACAAATTTAATTTTTCAGTCTGATTCTATTCATATAAGAAGAGATCAATATAAAACGTCTAATAAAGTTATCATTAATAAAGATTTTGTTGATCATCCAGGTTCAGTCCTCATAATAGGATTAAGGAGAGAAAAAATTCTATTTGTAAAACAATGGAGACAACCAGTCAAGAAATATACTTTAGAACTTCCATGTGGCACACTAAATGCGGGTGAAGATACAATTCTAGCGGCTAATAGGGAATTTAGAGAAGAAACTGGTTTTGGGGCTAATATATATAAATCTTTTGGTAGTTTCTTTGTTGCACCAGGCTATAGTTCTGAAATTACAGAATATTTCATTGCAGAAGATTTATTTGAATCTCCATTAGAGCCTGATGTAGATGAAGAAATAGAATTAGAGGAATATACATTGGATGAGGCGTTTAAATTGATTAAAACAAACAAAATTATTGATCAAGGCACTATAAGTGCTCTAAATATTTATAAATCGATATTATAATTTTTTTAGGAGGGAATTGAATGTACGATCACGATTTACTTATTGTCGGAGCTGGACTAGCTGGTTTAAGATGTGCTGTTGAAGCACAAAAACTAGGACTTAAGGTTGCAGTCATTACTAAAGTGCACCCTGTAAGAAGTCATTCAAATGCAGCGCAAGGTGGTATTAATGCTCCACTAACAGATAGAGGAGATGATTGGAAAGGTCATGCCCTAGACACAATTAAAGGCAGTGACTATTTGGCGGATCAAGATGCAGTTGAAATAATGAGTCAAGAAGCTGGAGAGGCTGTTCTTGAACTAGAGAGAATGGGAGTTATTTTTTCTAGGGGAGAAGATGGAAAATTAGGTACTAGAAGATTTGGTGGGCAAAAAGTTGCACGAACTTTTTTTGTAGGAGCAATTACAGGTTCTGCTTTATTACATGTATTATATGAGCAATCATTAAAGCTTGGATTACAAGTTTATGAAGAGTGGTTTGTAACCTCACTTATAAAACATGAAGGAGCTGTCAGAGGTGTTGTTGCTTTAGATCTTAAAACAGGAGAACTAGAATCAATTACTGCTAAATCAGTAGTGATTGCTGCAGGGGGAGCTGGAAGAGTTTTCGAACCTTCAACTAATGCATTAATTTGTACAGGTGATGGGCTTTCGTTAGCTTGGAATAACGGAGCAGGGTTAATGGATATGGAAATGATTCAATACCATCCAACAACCTTAGCAAGAACGGGTATTTTATTATCGGAAGCTGCAAGGGGAGAGGGAGCATATTTACTAAATTCTGAGGGTGATAGATTTATGAAAAAATATGCACCAGATTATATGGAATTAGCTTCAAGAGATGTAGTTTCTAGATCAGAGCAAACCGAAATTAATGAAGGAAGAGGTATTGATGGAAATGTCCTTCTTGATTTAAGGCATCTAGGTAAAGAATTTATTGAGACAAGACTTGGATACCTACAAGAAGTATCTGTAGAGTTCTTAGGTATAGATATGTCTGAAAAGCCTGTTCCAATACGACCAGGAATGCATTATATTATGGGTGGTATTAAAACTGACGTAAATGGAGAAACTGGAGTTCCTGGACTCTATGCAGCAGGGGAATGTGCAAATGTTAGTGTTCATGGTGCAAATAGGCTTGGGGCGAACTCACTTTTAGATACGGTTGTATTTGGAAGAAGATCTGCTGAAAAAGCCTCTGAATATGTGAAGTCTGTACCAAATTCAGTCATACCAACTGAGAGTTATGTTAAACGTGATCTCGAATTAATAAAAAATATTATGGATGCTGATGGTAAATATAGGGTTTCTGAAGTAAGAAATACTATGGCTACAGCAATGACTAAGGGAATTGGTGTATTTAGAGACCAAGAATCTATGGAGTATGCAAAAAAAATAGTTGATAAAACTAAAATAGACTACAGAGATTCAATTAGGATCGAGAATAAAGGAAAAATATATAACACTGATCTTTTGTTTGCCCTTGAATTAGGAAATATGATTGATTGTGCAGAATCAATTGTGCATGGAGCATTAACTCGAAAAGAAAGTAGAGGTGCTCATTTTAGAACTGATATTCCAGGTAGAAATGATGAGGAATGGTTAAAACATACCTTGGTCTATAAGAGCTCAGAAGGAGAAATTAAAATTGATACTCCAGATGTAACAATAACAGAATGGGAACCAATAGAAAGAGTTTATTAGAAGATATGAAAGTTAGTATTGACGTTAAAAGATTTGATCCTGAAAAATTAAATGATAATAATTGGGTTCAAAATTATAAAATGGATATCCATCCGTCATCAACTGTTTTAGATGCATTAATTCATATAAGAGAAGAGATAGACGGAACATTAGGCTTAAGGTGTGCTTGTAGAGCTTCAATTTGTGGATCATGTGGAATGCGAGTTGATGGAAAAGCAAAGTTAGTATGTAAAACTAGAATTGAAGAGCTTGTTGATGAAGGAGAGACTTTGCTAGTCGAACCTATGGGGAATCAACCTGTAATTAAGGATCTTATAGTTGATATTAGTGCTTTTTTTGCAAAAATGTCTCAAATTAGTCCTTTTCTTCAACCAGATGAACTACCTGAAGAAGGTGAATTTATTGCTTCAAATGATTCTATGGAAAAGTTGCTAACAGAAATGAATTGTATAATGTGTGGCCTTTGTGTTTCTGATTGTACTATTTTAGAAGTTGATAGTACATTTATTGGTCCTGCAGCATTGGCCAAAGCATCAAGATTTGTTTATGATCCTAGAGATGATCAAACAGAGGAGAGATTGAACTTTTTGAATGAAGAACAAGGAGGAATTTGGGATTGTACAAGATGCATGCAATGTGTTGAAGTTTGCCCAAAAGGAGTCTCACCTATGGACAGAATTATGGATCTTAGAGAATCTGCAATTGAAATAGGTGCAAAAAAAACACATGGTTATGATCATACAAATTCTTTTGAAAAATCTGTAACTGCTCACGGAAGATTAGATGAAAGTCGTCTTGCATTTGAGTCTGCTGGAATTTTTAATATTCCGAGATTACTAGATCTAATTCCAGTTGGAATAAGAGCTTTGATTAAGGGAAAATTGCCACCAATCTTCCCTCATAAAGCTGAAGATAATAAAAAGATTAAAGAGATAGCCCAAAAAATAAAGGAGATGGAAGAGTGAAATATGCATTTTATCCTGGTTGTGTAGCTAGAGGGGGAACACCAGAACTTTTATCCTCGTCAATGGCAGTTTTGAAAGAACTAAATATTGAAATAGAAGAATTAACTAAAGCTGGATGCACAGGCGCTGGTGTACTTCAAGAAAAAAATCCTTTATTAGGAGATACAATTAATGTTCGAACTCTTGCAATGGCAGAGGAAAAAAGCTTGGATATTATGACACTTTGCTCCACATGCCAAGGAGTTTTAAGTCAAGCCAATCATAAAGTTAAAAATGATCCGGAATATTTAGCAAAAATTAATGCTTTGATAGAAGATGAAGGTTATAAGTATAAAGGTACTACTGAGGTAAAACATCTACTTTGGATATTAGTTGAAGATTATGGATTAGATAATTTGAAGTCTCATTTTGTAAAAGAGCTTTCTAATCTGAAGTTTGCTCCATTTTATGGATGCTATATGGTAAGACCATCAGAAGCTTTAGGTTTTGATGAGAAACCAGAAAGACAAAATTATCTAGAACAAGTTATTGAGTCCGTTGGGGCTATCGCAATTGACTTTCCAGGGAAATTTTCTTGTTGCGGATTTCCTGTTTTATTTATTAATCAGAAGAATTCATTAAAAATGGTAAGCAATCAAACTGGGTCAGCAAAAGACCTAGGTGCAGATGCAATGGTGACTCCGTGTCCGCTTTGTCACCTCAATCTTGATGGTTATCAAGGAAAGGCACGAAAAAATAATAGAGGAGATAAAGCTGACCTCCCGATAATTCATATGCCTCAAATGATCGCTTTAGCTATGGGTATAAAAACAAAAGATATTGGCCTTGGCAGACATATAGTTTCGCCTAAAGAAGTAATGAATAAAATTTAAGAAATATATTATTAATTTTTTTTCATAATATCTAACAGTTCAATAACAGAATCTACAGATTTTGATAGTGCGGAGTGTTCATCTTTATTAAGATCTACCTCTATAATCTCTTCAATTCCATTAGCACCTAATTTTACCGGTACACCTGCGTAAACATCATTAAAGCCGTACTCTCCATTTAAAAGAGCTGCACATGGAAGTATTTGTTGTTTATCGAGTAATATAGCCTCTACCATCTGAACTATAGAAGCTGACGGGGCATAAAATGCAGACCCAGTTTTTAGAAGAGCTACAATTTCTGCTCCTCCATCTCTTGTTCTTTGTACTATAGATTCTAACCTATTTTTCTCAATCATATTTTCTACAGGAACTCCTCCTACGTTAGTAGATCCTATAACAGGGACCATTGTATCCCCATGTCCACCAAGTACATATGCGTTTACACTTTCAACAGAAACATTAAGCTCTTCTGCAATAAAAGTACTAAATCTTGCAGTATCTAATATTCCTGCCATTCCAATAACTCTTTTAGAATCAAACCCACTTACGTTATAGGCATGTTGCACCATTGCATCAAGAGGATTACTAACTACAATTATTATTGATTCTGGAGAATGCTTAACTACTTCTTCAGTAACTGCTCCAACAATTTTCATATTGGTAAGTAATAAATCATCTCTACTCATGCCTGGTTTTCTTGCTATACCTGCAGTTATAACAACTACATCAGAGTTGGCAGTTTCTTCATAACCATTTGAACCAATTATTTTACTATCAGTTCCAAGCACTGGCCCAGACTCTAATATGTCTAATGCTTTTCCTTGAGGCATATCTTCAACAACATCTACTAGTACAACATCAGCATATTTTTTTTCAAAAATTCTTTGAGCAGTAGTTGCTCCAACATTTCCAGCTCCAATTACAGATACTTTAAATTTCATAATGATTTCCTTTCATTTTTGTAATTTTTATTTTCCCCATGGGGTAATTGCTTGCTTAAGAGACTTATAACCCTCTAAAAATCCAGGTCTTTCTCCTGAGTAAATTTCATCAAATTTATTCAGAGCATTGTCTAACCAAACTGCTAAATCTTTATTATCAGGGTTCGCATCAATATAAGCATCCCTAATTAATACAAAATGGATTCTTGGATCGTAAGGTTGTTTTGTTCCTCCAACCCATTCATCTCCATCTAATAGTCTAAGTAACATTGCATCAGCAGAACCTAATGTTTGTTCATGTATTGGAGGGCCGTCCATTCTATGCATAACAGAAGTCATATCTCTACCATTTCCGGTGGTATAACCCATATCTTCCCATAATTCGCCTGTGTTTATATCTTTACCTAGTTTTTTTGCTACTAAACCAGAGTAAGATCTTAAGGGATCAGATATATCTGCAAGTAAGTCTGTAAGTCTGTCTCCATCTAGATCAGTTGAAAGAACTATTGTATTTTCTTTATTAATTAAATCCCATATTAATAATCCATAGTTTGTATCAGCGATATGTTGTTCAATTCTTCCTGACCAATTTTCCATTCCATCCTTAAAATCTGAAGGAAGTAATTTTATGATTTTTTCGATACTTTCTTTATGCTCTTCATAAGGATCAACGGCATATTTTCTTCCAACTTCAAATTTTGTGTCTTTTATTAACCAAGAATGAAGGCCAGCATTAATTCCATCTTCCATAGCTTGAGTTGGCTTTGTTGCTACTCTACCTATCGCTCCACTATCATTTACAAGTTTTAAGAATAATCTATTTGCGTAAGCCATTTGAACACCAGGAGTATTCATTTCAGAATGAACAATTCCAGAGTCATCAACGGTAAATTTACTTTTATTTTGAGAATATGGTAAACAAGGCATACTTCTAACTACTGTAATTGGACCATATGGTCTCACATTGCAATAAACCCCTGCTTGAGTTCTTAAGTGTGCATTACCAGACTTACCCATCACAACTACTTTGTTGCCAGATTCATCATTTACATAAGCATCTCCAGCAGTTGACCACTTAATAGAAGTTGCTGGTATATTTCCAAACCATGCTAATGCTTCTAGTTTAGTGTCATGCCTAAATTGAGACCACATAGGAACAGCATAGAAAGGTAATCCAAGTATATCTATAGCCGCAATTGTTCCTAAGAGTGCATACGCATCAGTTAATGAGTGTGCAACAGGTTTAATGTCTCCATGATTTCCTCCCTGCCAAACAACAGCATCTGGATATCCACTAGGTTTTATATCAGCTTTATCATAAAGACTAGAAATTTCTTCAAATAAGTTACCTCCATCTGATTCAGTTCTAGCTATTTTTAATAAATCAATCATAATTATTTCCTTTCAATCTTATAGAGGAATGTTTCCATGTTTTTTTGGAGGATTATCAAGAAATTTTTTACTAAAAATTTCAAGCGAATTAGCTATTTTATTTCTTGTTTCAGCAGGATCAATTACATCATCAATGTATCCTCTTGACGCAGCAAGAAAAGGAGAGGAAAATTTATCTTTGTATTCCTCAATTAGCTTATTTTTTGTTGCCTCAGGATCTTTAGATTCAGAAATTTCTTTTCTTGAAATGACATTGACTGCCCCTTCAGGACCCATTACGGCTATTTCTGCTGTTGGCCACGCTAAGTTTAGATCAGACCTTAATTCTTTAGAATTCATAACAATATAAGCACCGCCATATGCTTTTCTTAAAATGACTGAAATTTTAGGCACTGTAGCTTCAGCATATGCATATATTAGTTTAGCACCATGTCTTATAATTCCTTGATGTTCTTGATTTACCCCAGGCATAAAACCAGGCACATCTACAAATGTAATTATTGGAATATTATAGGCATCACAAAATCTAACAAATCTTGCTGCTTTATCTGAGGCATTGATATCTAACATCCCTGCCAAACTAGCGGGCTGATTTGCTACTATTCCTACACTGCCTCCTCTGATTCGTCCAAATCCAACAACTATATTTTGAGCAAAATTTGCATGAACTTCTAAGAAATCTTCATTATCAATTACTTTATTAATAACATCTTTTACATCATAAGCTTCAGTTGATTTTTCAGGAATAATATTTCTTAATTCCTCATTAGTTGTATTTTCAGAAAAATCTTTTTTCTCAGCATTTTCTAGATTATTTTGAGGGATAAAACTTAATAGCCTTTTTATGCCATTCATACATTCTTCTTCTGAATCATAAACAAAATGAGCTACTCCTGATTTTGAGGAATGTGCTTCTGATCCTCCTAGATCTTGGTGAGAAATCTCTTCTCCTGTAACAGATTTCACTACATCTGGGCCTGTTATGTACATTTGGCCAATATCTTTTACCATGAAAATAAAATCTGTAATCGCAGGGGAGTAAACAGCACCTCCAGCTGATGGACCAACTATAACACTAATCTGAGGGACCACACCAGAATATAAAGTATTTCTTACAAAGACTTCTCCATATCCAGCTAAAGAATCTACACCTTCTTGAATCCTAGCTCCACCAGAATCATTAAATCCAACTATAGGAGCTCCATTTTTTGAAGCTAAGTCCATCACTTTTGCTATTTTTTTACCAGCAACTAAAGATAAAGAACCACCCAACACTGTAAAATCTTGAGCATATGAAAATGTTGGTTTTCCATTTACTAATCCATACCCAGTAACTACAGAATCTCCATCGTATACATTTTTATCCAATCCAAGATCTTTGGATTGATGCTGAACAAAAATATCTAACTCTTCATATTTACCATTATCAAAAAAAAGAGAAAGTCTTTCTCTTGCAGTTAGCTTCCCTTTATTTTTTTGAGATTCTATTCTTTTTTCTCCTCCACCTTTTAAGGCTTTGGATCTTTTATCAATAAGATCTTTTAATAGATCTTTTTTGTTATTATTTTCAGACAAATATCTTTCCTAAATCTTATTTTCACAACTTTTATCAGACTTAATAATAAATATGAAATATAATATTTCATAGGTAAAAATGGCATTATATGAATCATTCTATGAATAATTTTTCAATAAATACTCAATCGACTCTAATTATGGGCATAATTAATGCCACTAAAGATTCTTTTTCAGGTGATGGGATTTACTCGAATTCAAATTTTGATTTGAATAAAGAATTAGAATCAATGATTATTAATGGAGTAGATATTGTAGATGTAGGGGGAGAATCCACACGGCCAAAAAAAGTTTATAAAGATGTTGTGGAAATTTCTGAAAATGAAGAACTAGATAGAGTTATACCTATTATCGAAGAGATTAAAAAAAATTTTGATATTTTTATTTCAATAGATTCTAAAAAACCAAAAGTTTTGGATCATGCGATTAAAGCAGGGGCAGTAATAGCAAATGATATTTCTATGCTGGAAAATGAAGAAATTATAGAAATAATAATTAAACATCAAGTTCATTATGTTTTAGGACATTTCAGAAAAAACTCATCACATAAAAATGTAGTTTCAGAAGTTTTATCAGACCTGTCAAAAAAAATAGATATTCTGACAGAATCAGGTTTTGATAGAAGAAAAATTATTTTAGATCCTGGTATTGGTTTTGGTAAAAAATTTAAAGAATCAAAAGATATTTTTGCAAATATTGATATCATAAAAAAATCTTTTAATTTACCAATTATGGTTGGAACTTCTAGAAAATCTTTTATAGGTGAATATACCAAAAAAGAAATAGATAATAGACTTTTTGGAACTGCTTCTACAATTGCATTTGGTATATTGAATGGCGCAAATATTTTGCGTGTTCATGATCACAAAGAAATGATTGATGTAAAAAAAATGACACAAGTACTTAAGGATTCTAGGTATAGAGTATGAAATCTTCAAAAGTTTTTCTTTCACTAGGATCGAATTTAGGAGATCGAAATAAAAATTTATCTAAATGTATAGAATATTTAAGAGAAATTTCAAAAATAGAAAAAATATCTTCAATATATGAAACTAAACCATTCAGGGTAAAAATAAAACAGGATGATTTTTTAAATTTGGTAGTTAAAATTGTTTATAAAAAATCTCCAAAAGATTTGTTAGAAAATATATCAATTATCGAACAAAGTTTAGGCCGATTGAGATCAAATAGAAGAAATGAACCTAGAGAAATAGATATAGATATCTTATTTTTTGAAAACCTAATTATTAATGAAAAAGACTTAATAATTCCTCATCCTAGATTTTCCGAACGATTGTTTGTTCTAAATCCTATGAATGAAATCGAACCAGATTTGAAAGATCCTTTGTCAAAAAAAACTATAAAAGAGTTATTAGTAGACGCTCAAAATAGTAGCAATTAAATAAATAGCCATAGATATAAATACTGAAGGATTTACTCTATATTCCTTGATACTATTTTTATTACTCCAAGTTATTAGAAGAACTAAAAAAGTCAGGAAAACTTTTACCAATAAAAGAATTGCTTTTAAAGAAGAATAATCTCCATATGTAAGCCGATCAAACGCGATAATAACGCCTGATGAAAATAAAATAATACTTGATACAAGTAATATAGAATTATAATCGGATATAAAGTCTAGAGAGTTCATTTTTTTGTCTTTATATCTTAGAGACTTCAGTAAATATAGAATTGATCCCCCAAGCCAAATTCCTGCAGACATGCTGTGCATCCATAAAAAAAAAGTGAAAAATATTTGGTTCATTTAATCTTTTCTAATTTCCTGTAATTGTTTTTCAACATCCTCTTCGTTAATTATACCTATCCATCTTTTTATCTCTTTTCCTTTTTCATTGAACAAAATCGATGTAGGGAATGCAGTTATATTTAGATCTAAAACTATTTCATCTTTCTCATCTGCAACTGATGGATATAAAATATTTTTATTTTTTAACATTTTTATACCATCATCTTTTGTATCTAATCCAAGCATTTGAATTCCAACAACACTAGTTGAATCAAAATCATTATCTATTTTTTTTAATATCTCTAATTCATATACACATGGGGGACAAGAAGGAAACCAAAAATTTATTAAGATATTATTCCCTTTGAATTCTGAGATATCAAAATCTTCACCTGAAATTGTTTTTTCAGGAAAAGATATATCATTTATATTTATATTTCTATTAGAAGTATTATCTTCATTTATAACATTGCAACCTAATAAAAATATTATTATAAAAAAAAATAAAAATTTTATAGTTTTATTATGAAAATGATTTAAGTTGATCATGAATAGCTTCAATCAAGTTATCTGAATTGACTCTTATTTGCTTCATAGTATCCCTATGCCTTATTGTTACAGAATTATCTTCTTCAACACTTTCAAAATCCACTGTTACACACAAAGGAGTTCCAATTTCATCTTGCCTTCTATATCTTCTGCCAATTGATTGAGTGTCATCATATTGAGTCTCATAAATTGAATTTATTTTATCGAAAATGTTTCTACTATATTCTGTTAATTTTTCATTTCTGGATAATGGAAGAACAGCTATTTTTATTGGTGCGATATCTGGGTGAAGCTTTAATAGAGTTCTAGTTTCCTTTTCAGTTTCTTCCTCACAATAAGCGTCGCACAAGAATGCTAAAACACTTCTATCAGCTCCCATAGCTGGTTCTATAACGAACGGAGTATATCTATTATTATTTTCTTGATCAAAGTATGATAAATCTTTACCTGAGAGTTCAGAATGAGCTTTTAAATCATAATCAGTTCTATTTGAAATTGTTTCTAACTCTCCCCAGCTCCAAGGAAATAGATATTCAATATCTGAGCTAGCTTTTGAATAGTGAGGAAGCTCATTTTTATCATGCTTTCTTATCATTAGATTTTCATCTCTAAGTCCATATTTTTTGAACCAGTCTAAAGAAAAATTTATCCAATAATCATGCCATGATTCATCTTCTTCTGGGCTACAGAAAAATTCCATTTCCATCTGTTCAAATTCTCTAGTTCTGAAAGTAAAGTTTCCAGGAGTTATTTCATTTCTAAAAGATTTGCCCTGTTGAGCTATCCCAAAAGGAATTTTCTTTCTAGATGAATTAAGAACATTTAAGAAGTTTACAAACATTGCTTGTGCTGTTTCAGGTCTTAAATATACTGTTGCACTAGAGTCTTCTACTGGCCCTATAAAAGTTTTAAACATTAGATTGAAATTTCTTGGTTCTGAAAGCGTTCCTCCATCAGGTGAAGGATTATTACTACTTTTACTTTCATTCAATGGAATGATTGACAAGATTTTATCTTTAACTTTATTTTTAGCTTCATCTTCATCACTAGCTTCAATAGAAATAATTTTATTTTCTTTTTTTGTTTGAACTTCTAGAATAAAAATATGATCTTCTCTATATCTTTTACCCGTTTCAGAACACTCAACTAAAGGGTCAGAAAATGAATCTAAATGACCCGACGCCTTCCAAACATTAGGATGCATTAATATAGAAGCATCAAGTCCAAAAATATCATCTCTTTCTGTAACAAATGACTTCCACCATAAGTTTTTTACATTTCTTTTGATTTCAACTCCGACGGGACCATAATCCCATACAGATGCTAAACCCCCATAGATTTCGCTTGAAGGAAAAATTATCCCTCTTCTTTTGGCTAAAGAAACTAGCTTATCAAGATCTTTTAATTTGTAATTATTTTTTTCCAATTCTAACTCCTAATATTTAAGGTTATCTTAGATTTCATATATTATGTATATCAAATAGTAGGGAGTATGTATGAAAATCGGATGGATTGGTGTAGGAAATATGGGTAAACCAATGGCAAAGCATATCCAAGAATTTGCAACAGAATTTACAGTTTGTGATCTAAATCAAGAAGCAGCTGCAGATATTTTAGAAAATGGAGGGAATTGGGCAGAAACTCCATCTATTTGTGCTGAAAATAAAGATATTTTATTTATGAGTTTACCAATGCCCCAAGATGTTGAAAAAGTATGCTTGGGAAAAGATGGCATAATTGAAACCATTAAAGAAGGAACAATTATTCTAGATGCTTCTACTAACTCATTGTCAATGGTAAAAAAACTTCATAAATTGTTTGAGCAAAAAGGTGTAGAATTTCTGGACTGTCCTGTTAGTGGAGGTGTAGTTGGGGCAATGAAAAAAGATATGTCAATAATGGTAGGTGGATTAGAGAGTACTTATGAGAAAATAAAGCCAGCTCTAGATGCTATGGGAGATAAAGCTATCTATTGTGGGCCAGTAGGTAGTGGAACTATTTGTAAACTTTCACATCAACTTTTTAGTGGTTTGCTTCTAAGTATTACTACAGAAGTTTTAACATCAGGAGTTAAAGCAGGTATGGATTTAGATACTTTAGTTGATGCTATATCAAGGTGTGCTTCAGCTAAAAATCCTCCTTTTGATAATTGGAAAGAAGCTAGTGTTTATAATTTTGAAGGTGACGAAATGTCTTTTTACTTAGAACTTGCTGCAAAGGATGTAAGATTAGCTTGTGAAATGGGAAGAGAAAATAAAGTTCCTTTAGATATGTCTAATATTCTAGAACAAAAAGTTATAGAAGCCTTAAATAATGGATGGGGTAAAAAGAATTCAGGTATTGTAAGAAAAATTATTGCAGATAGAGCAGGAGTTGAATTAGACTATGCTCCTGGTGGCTTCGCATAATACGATGATGAAAATAAAATTGAAAACGGAAGAAGTTTCTATAATTTTTAGTGTTCAAGAAAAATTACTAAAACTATTTAATAAGTTTGCTATTAATATACATAGTCCTTATACTTCTTAATAATTTTTATTCATAAAAAAGAGGGTTAAATATGCCAAATAGAGATTTAGAAGGTAAAATAGCCATAATTACTGGAGCAGGAAGTGGAATAGGTGCAGGTATTGCAAGAGTTTTGCATGATAGAGGAGCGACATTGGCTCTTTGTGATCTTTTTGGGGAATCGGCAGAGAAAACTGCAAAAAATTTATCTGAAAAATATATATATGATTCAGTAGATGTAACAAAAATTTCTGATCTTGAAAAATTTAGAGATAAAGCTTTAGAAAATTATGGAAAAATAGATATTCTTGTATCAAATGCAGGAGTCATAGGTGCCAAAGGATTTGCAGAAAGAAAAAATTATTCCCAAAAAGATTGGGATGATACTTATGATGTAAATCTTATTGGAGTCGTAAATAGCGCAGATGCAATTACAGATCATATGAAAAGTAATAAGTATGGGAAAATTATAAATATAGCATCTCATGGAGGAAGAAAACCTAGAGGATTAGGGGATATGCATCGGGGTAATGTTCAAACTCCTTATTTAGTATCTAAAGCAGCAGTAATTCAATATACACATTTACTTGCTATAGAAATGGGCCAATTTAATATCAATGTTAATGCAATCTGCCCTGGTGTGATTTGGACCCCTATATGGAAGGCTATTGCAGAAAATCATATAGAACAAAATCCAAACCTAAAAGGTATGGATCCCAAAGATGTTTTTGAGGAGCTTGCCGTAAAAGCTAGAACTCCTTTAGGAAGAGGACAAACTNCTGAAGATATAGGAAAAACTGTTGCTTTCTTTGCATCAGAAGATTCCTCTGAAATTACTGGACAAGCTTTGAATGTAAACGGTGGAGCTTCTCTAGATTAGGAATAATATGAACACTTATGATTACATAGTAATTGGAGCGGGATCATCTGGAGCAGTTTTAGCTTCAAGATTAAGTGAGAATCCAAATAATAAAGTTTTACTTATTGAAGCGGGTGATACTTTTGAAAAAATAGAAGAAATCCCTGATGTAATTAAGAATGGAATGGCAACAGGAGCTGACTGGACTGGAAATCTTGCAGTAGGGACTGATTATGATTGGAAATACGAAGCAGTTTCTAATGATAATTTTAAAAATATGGGAGTGCCTAGAGGAAAAGTAATAGGCGGAACAAGTTCAATTAATGGTCAAGTTTTCCTAAGAGCCATACCTGAAGATTTTCAAAACTGGAAATCTAAAGGTTTGGATGATTGGTCTTTTGAAGATTGTTTGAAATATTATATAAAACTTGAAAATGACTTAGATTTTAAAAATGAATTCCATGGAAATGATGGTCCAATACCCGTGAAGAGGCATTCTTTA
Source organism: Chloroflexota bacterium (assembly GCA_002699165.1). GTDB lineage: Bacteria > Chloroflexota > Dehalococcoidia > Lucifugimonadales > Lucifugimonadaceae > TMED-70. The sequence continues at coordinate 99,288 of PABO01000015.1, forward strand.
GATTCATTATTACAAGATCAAAAAACATTCTATAATTCTGTCTATCAAATGGGTTTCCCAACTACAGATGATCATAATATGCCATTTTCTGAAGGAGTAGGGCCTCTTCCTTTGAATAATGTAGACGGTATGAGATGGAGTACTGGTATTTCTTATGTTATCCCTGCACTCTACAGAGATAATTTTAAAGTTTTATCAAATTCAATATGTAAAAAAATTATTGTTGATAAAGGAATTCAAAGAGGAGTGATTTTACAAAATGATGAAATATATNTANCAAATGAAGTCATATTATCAACGGGAGCAGTAGAAAGTCCCAAGTTATTATTGAATTCAGGAATAGGGGATAAAGAAGAAATAGTAAATATTGGACTAGAACATCATCATCAATTAAAAGGAGTTGGTAAAAACCTAAGAGATCATCCTGCTGTAGAATTAGTTTGGAAATCTAGTAAACAACTTTTGGATCAATTAACTGATGTAGGAGCTCAAAAAGTAGCTTTAAGATATACTTCAGAAAACTCCAAAGATAGATTAGATATGATTTCAGTAATGAGATTTCAACCAGGAGGAATTTCCAAGGACGATCTACATTTTAGAAGTTCTGATTTTGGTGAGTCTAGAATTGCAATAACAACTGGATTATTTCTTGCAAAAAGTCATGGGGAACTTACTTTAAATCCAAAAAATCCTAAAGATTATCCTATTATGAATTATAATTACTTAAGTAATGATTATGACCTTAAGAGATTAATTGAAGGAGCTAAATTCAATTATGAAATTGCAAGGAATGGCCACTTTGATTCTTTTAGAGGGGATCTTATTGAACCAATACCTGAAGCATTAGAAAATGAAAAAATATTGATCGATTGGATCAAATCTAAAGTTCACACAATGCATCATATATCGGGTACTTGTAAAATGGGAAAAGAAACAGATGAAATGGCGGTAGTTGATAAATTTGGTAAAGTTCATGGCATTGAAGGGTTAAGAATAGTTGATTGTTCAATTATGCCAGATTGTGTAAGGGCAAACACCAATGCAACCGCAATTATGATTGGAGAAAAAATTTCTGATCATATAAAAAACGGAAATTAAATTATGGGACCTAAAGAATTAAGAGAATTAGCTAGATCGGGAAAAAATTTTACTACTTCAGGTTTAGCGAAGGGGCATGTTCAAACAAACGTTGTCATAATTCCAAAATCATATGCTTTTGAATTTACTTTATTTTGTATAAGAAATCCTAAACCTTGCCCAATAATTGAAGTTATGGATCCAGGCGAATTTGTTTCATCTAATGCAGAAGGTTCAGATATTAGAACTGATATCCCAGAATATAAAATATTTAAGAATGGTAAATTTGTAGAATATGTTAATGATATCTCTTCTATATGGAGATCAGATTTTGTTGTTTTCTTATTAGGTTGTTCTTTTACTTTTGAAAATGAATTAGTTAAAAATGGGATTGATTTACCCTATTTTGAAAATAAAAAAAATGTTCCCATGTTTATTACATCCCTAGATACTGAGGCAGCAGGAAATTTTTCTGGAAAACTTGTTGTAACTCAAAGATGGGTTAGAAAAGATAAAGTTGTAAAAGCTGTACAAGCTACAAGTAGGTTTCCTAACCAACATGGAACTCCAATTAAGATTGGTGATTCTGAAGAAATTGGAATAAATGATCCTTATAAGCCTGATTTTGGTGATCCTTGGATTCCTGAAAACCAAAAAGATTATATTCCATTATATTGGGCTTGTGGAGTGACACCTCAACTTGTTCTTGAGTCTGCAAAAATTGATATTTCTATTACCCACTCTCCAGGAAAAATGTTTGTTACAGACCTAAATGATGAAGANATGGCTGTAATTTAGTGAAATTTCTTGAAATAGAAAAAATTATTCTGGAAGATGATGCAAGAGGTATGTCTTCTCTTTATGAAAAGATAAAAAAAGGCTATATTGAAAGATCTACTGATTTAATTCTTAATACTAATGGAAANATATTTATAAGCTCGGGTTTTTATATTTTGAATTCTAAATCGCCTGAAACAGATGGTCCTCCAGGTGTTATAGCTTTAGCTAAAACCTTAACTGCTTTAGGCAACGATGTATTTATTGTTACAGACAAGTTTTCAATAGATATTTTTAAAGGAATGTACCATAAAGATAAAGTATTAGAATTTCCAATATTGAGTCACGTTGAATCCAATTCTTATGCTAATAAGTTAATAAAAGAAATCGATCCAAAATTATTAATATCAATTGAGCGGGCAGGTTTTGCAGATGATGGTAAATATAGAAACTTTAAAGGGATTGATTTTTCTGATTATAATGCAAAAATCGACTATTTATTTGAGCAGTTGCCAAAATCTATAGGTATAGGGGATGGAGGTAATGAAATTGGAATGGGTAATTATAAAAATGAAATTTTGGAATTAGGAATTTATTCTAATCCTTCTGTAACTACTACATCTGAAAATATTATTGCAAGTACCTCTAATTGGGGTGCTTTTGGATTAATAGCAGGTATATCAATGAAAAAGGGTAAAAATTACTTGCCATCTGTTGAAGAGGGAAAACAAATGATTCAAAAATCAGTAAGTTTAGGAGCAGTTGAAGGTCTATCTGGTGAAGCTAAACCTTGGGTAGATGGAAGATCTTTGGATGAAGATAAAATTTGTTTAGAAAAACTTAATCTCCTTTTTTAGGTTTTTTTTCTAAAGTTTCTTTTACTAAAAACCTTAAGAAAAAAATTCCTATTAAAGCTATAAATCCACTNGAAAAACTTGCTATCGCTAGTGAAAAAGAATTTGCAATTAATCCCATAACGCTAGGGCCAGCTGCTCCCCCAGCATCAGAAATCAGCCTCCATATTCCAAGAAACCCTCCTTTGTTATCAGGAGGAGACAAGTCTGAGCCCATAGTAAGTACTAATCCACTAGATATTCCATTTCCTACTCCTGACAAAATTGAAGCACAAATCAAAGTCGANTAACTAGTAAGGAATAGAATAGGAGAATTAATTGTACCTATTAATACTAGAGAGAAACCTAGAATTGCAAAAGCAGGAATACCTGTATACCTTCTTCCAAATCTATCCATAACATAACCAGAAATAGGAAACATTACTGAATCAACAGCAAAACTAAGAGTAGTGATATAACCAATTTCATCTTTTCTTAATCCTATGTTGTCACCCCATAATGGGATAACAATTTCTCTGCTTGCTCTTAAGAACTGTAGTGCAATTGCAGCAACTCCAGCTGTTAGATAAGCATTTTTATGATCTAAGAATGTATTTTTGAAATCTCCTAAATATCCATCATTAGTTTTTCTTTGAGTTAATTCATAATTAACAGAGGTTTTTAATATCAGAATAAGAGTAACTATTGCGACTCCACCCTGAAGAAAGAAAGGAGCTCTTATTGAAACGAATTCAGCTAATATACCTCCTAATAGAGGGCCGATTATAGTAGCAATTCTCCCTAATCCACCAAAAAGACTCAAGGCTTTTCCTCTTGATTCATTTGGTATAACAGAGGCAATATATGCGTGCCTAGAAATAGACCATAAAGCAAAACTCGCACCAGCTAAAATTCTTGAAAATAATAAAATACTGAAGCTTCCACTGAATCCAGCAATAACTGCACTTAAACCAAAAAGAATAACTCCAGTTATCATGGTTCTATTTAATCCAAATCTGTTTATTAGTATGCCTGCTGGGACATCGAATCCCATCGTTCCAAAATGTCTAGCAGCTACAGCAAAACCAACTAATAAGTCTCCAGATCCAAAAGTATCTCTTGCAAAAATAGGAAGAACTGGAATTAATATTCCTTGTCCCATTGATAATAAAAAGCTTGGAGCATAAACACTCCAAATTATTGATTTTATTGAGAATTTTTCTTTATTCAATTTTTTTTATGAATTTTTGGTATATCCCCACTCATCAACAATTCTTGCTGAATGTTGAATATTATTATGAGTAGTAAATTCTAAAGTGTTACCATCCATATCTTGAATATAAATAGCTCTTTGACCATCGTGTCTAGTTTGATAGTTAGAAACTTCATATTTAGATTTTTTCAAAATATCAAGGGTTTCATCAAAATTCTCAACTTCAAAAGCTACATGAAAATTAGGCATTTCATTACCTGGTCCATCTTTGGGTTCAATTAAGTGAACCATAGTTCCATCATTAGTTTTTGACCAAATAACATGCTTTTCATCAACCATAGATGGTATTACTTTTAGTCCAAGAAAATCCATATAGAGGCTAAACGACTCTTTCCTATTATTTATAGGTATTCCTACATGATTAATCTTTTTTATTTTAATATTTGATAATTCTGACATTTTTGCCCCTCAAGATTTTTTATTCTACTTCTACAATAATTTCAATTTCTACTGCCATGTTATTTGGCAATGATCCCATTCCTACTGCAGATCTAGCATGTCTTCCTTTATCTCCAAAAATTTCAACAAAAAAATCAGAGCATCCGTTAATTACTTTTGGATGATCGATAAAATTTTGTTCAGCATTTACCATTCCAAATACCTTAACAATTTTTACTACTTTATCTAATGATCCTAAATATGCATTCATGGCAGATAATAAATTTATAGCTGTATTTCTAGAAAGATCGTAAGCTTCCTCTGCACTTATATCTGAACCAACTTTCCCGGTTATGAAGTTCCCTGATTCATCTCTTGGGCCTTGTCCTGAAAGATAAATCAAATTACCTGTTTGCTGGACGGGTATGTAGTTTGCAACTGGAGTAGGAGGCGATTTTAATTCAATCCCTAACTCTTTTAATTTTTCTTCAATACTCATTTTTTTCTCCTTTTTTATTTTGGCTCAGTCATGCTAAGAGGCTCTAATATTTCATCAAGCTCACTAGAAGATAAGTTTGTTTCTCTAAGTGCAACTTCTTTTATTGTTTCTCCTGATTCTGAAGCTTTATGAGCAATATATGCTGCTTTATCATATCCTATTTTTGGAGCTAATGCAGTACATATTGCTAGTCCTTGATTAACCATTTGAGGACCTTTAGTAGTAGCTATAAGACCTTCAATACATTGTTCTGAGAAATTCTTGCTTCCACTTGATAAAATTTCAATAGATTCTAATAAGTTATGAGCCGCTACTGGCATCATAACATTTAATTCAAAATTTCCACTTTGACCTGCTATGCTTACGGTTTGATCATTTCCCATTACTTGAGCACAGATCATTGTTATTGACTCAGCTATTACAGGATTCACTTTTCCAGGCATTATAGAGGAACCAGGCTGAACTTCAGGAAGCGCTATTTCTCCAATTCCTGCTCTGGGGCCTGATCCTAACCATCTGATATCATTTGCAATTTTCATAAGACTTACAGCATAGCTTCTTACATTTCCTGATGCAGAAACTATACCATCTATTGTAGATTGAGATTGAAAATGATTATCTGTTTCCTTAAAGTCTATTCCTGTCTTTTGACCAATTCTTTTAATCACTTGACCACAGAATTCTGGATCCATTCCTATTCCAGTTCCAACAGCTGTTCCACCAAGTGCTAAAACAGATAGCTCATCTAGAGCATATTCAATCTTTCTTATAGCATTTTTCAACTGACCAGAATATCCTTTAAATTCTTGCCCTAGTCTAATTGGTGTAGCATCTTGTAAATGGGTGCGTCCTGTTTTGACGATTTCCCAAAATTCCTTTGATTTTTTTTCTAAAGAAGATTCTAATATTTTCATTGATGGTAGTAGGTCATCTTTTATAGAAATTGCAGCAGCTATATGAATAGCAGTTGGAATAACATCATTTGAAGATTGCCCTTTATTCACATGATCATTTGGATGAATTGGATCTCTAGATCCTATTTCTCCCCCAAGCTTTGAAATAGAAACATTTGAAATTACTTCATTTACATTCATATTTGTGGATGTTCCTGAACCTGTCTGAAAAATATCAACAACAAAACTTTTATCGTGATCTCCATCTATTACTTCTTGAGCAGATTCAATAATAGTATCTGCTAATTTTTTGTCTAAAAGATTGAGATTTAGGTTAGTTTCAGCTGCTGATTGCTTTATTAATCCCAGTGACTTAATGAAAGATCTCCCAAATCTGAGATTGGAAATAGGGAAATTTAATTGAGCCCTTCTAGTATTTCCTCCGTAGAGAGCATTAGAAGGAACTTCTAATTCTCCCATTGAATCTTTTTCTAATCTCATATTCATATAATTACTCCTAAAGATTTATTTGTGTCTTTTATCATATTCTTCAAATGTTTTTGCAGCAGCAGCAAGTGAATTTACTGCTGTTGGATAGCCTCCATAAAAAAGCATTTGTGTAATTAATTCTACTATTTCATCTTTACTCCATCCATAATTAAGGGCACCAGTAATATGACCTGGTAGTTGATTTGGTTTATCTAAAACAATCAATGCTGCAATGGTGCATAATGATCTTATTTTTGGATCTAATTTTGGTCTTTGATAAATATGGCCAAATAATGTGGCGTTAATTAAGTCAAATGCTTCTTCGGTGCTTTTAGCAACTTCTGGGGTTCCTGGATCCCCATCATAATACCATTCTCTCCATTCCTTAGCTTTTTCAAGAAGTTCTTCGTAGCTTTTCATAATTATTTTACTCCTATAAGATCAGTTTTATATGGTTTATAAACTCCTATCAATAATGCGATAAAAGTAATTAAGCTTGATAACCAAAATATAGCATTAATTCCAAAACTATTTACTACTATTCCAGATATGGCCGGACCTAAAAACATTCCTAATGCATAATATGCTTGATATGCTCCCATTGCCAAACCTCTAGAGTTGTCTTCAAAGTTAAATAATATTAATGTAATAGTGATTGTATAGAGAATTCCTCTTCCAAATCCAGAAATAAATTGTAACCCTGCTATTATAGAAAGATTTTCAATATAAGAAACTAAAACTAAGCTGAGTATCATACAAGAGGATCCTATAATCATTGATTTTCTGATTCCAATTTTACTTATTAACCATGCAGAGAGTACCATTCCTAAAATGCCTCCTAATTGAGACAAAGTTGCGATATCTCCTATATTTGTTTTGCTTCCTCCAAGATTTTCAATAAGTATTGGCAAGAATCCAAAATTTACTCCAAAAGTTACAAAGTGAAATCCTATTGCAACAGCAGAAACTCTCAATAAAACATTATTTTTTAATATATTTGTTATCCTTTTTCTATTAATTTTTACTTTATTAGGTTTTTCATTTTTAGCCCAAAATAAAATAAACATTCCCAAAATACTTACTACTAGTGATGCTAAAAATGGAGTTTTGTCTCCAAATAAATCTGAAAGTCTTCCACTTAGGAGCGTTGAAAGAGTAATAGCAACTCCATTTATTCCCATCATAAAAGAGCTAGCATAATGCAATAACTGCTTCTTAAATTGTGAGGCAAATAATAAACTTATTGCTACCCAACCAGCTCCTGCTACTCCTGTAATCAATCTAGCAAAAAAAACATCAATTGGGCCATCAGAAATAAAAAGACCAAAAGAACCTACTCCAGAACAAAACATAGTCAATACAGCAAAAATTTTTGTACCCCAAATGTCAACAGCTAGTCCTAGAGGAATTCTTAATATAACTTGACCGATAGCATATGAAGCAACTATGTATCCAATCATAGTAGCTGAGGCTCCTAAATCTTTTGAGTGATTTGGAAGTATAGGTACGTATAAGTAAAGAGAGCACCAAAAAAAGAAAGTACCTATAATAACTACAATAATAGAGGGGTTTTTAAGTATTTCTTTTATTAGTTCTTTCAAAATATGATATATTTTTTTATATAAATTCAAATTACTTATTTTTTATGGATAACTCTATAAAAAAAGGAGGAAAATATGAAATTTTGTTATGCAAATAGAAGAATGACTTTATATCCAAACTCTGTGGACCCTTGGGATTTAGCCCCTGAAGATTATACAGATGCATTTTTAACTAAAGTGAAAGAGATGGGATTTGATGCTTTAGAAATTGGAAGTGATACTTTAGATAAAACTGGAGGATCAGAAAAATCAGTAAAAGAATTCACAAATAAAGTTAAAAGCTTTGGCTTAGATATAGGTTGTATTAGAAGTGGTGGTACTTTAACTGAGGCAAAAAATGGGCCAGAAAATATAGAAAAGATCAAGAAATCGATTATTTATGGAACAATTACCGGTGCTGAAGTTGTAAATGGAGCTATTAGTGCTCCCATAAGATATCCGGGGAGTCCTGAAGGAAGTGCATATGCTTCAAGTTCTGGATGGCCTAAATCTCAAGATTCTTCAAAAGAAGCCACAATGTGGATATATGAGCATCTATCCAAAATTTATCAAGATTCTTGTGATCAAGCTTCTGATAATAATATTAATGTCTCAGTAGAGATTCACCAAAATTCACCTGTTGATAATTCCTGGTCAGCTAAATATTTATATGATTTAGTTGATAGAAGTAATTTTGGAATTAATCCTGATTTAGGTAATGTTTTATGGAATTATGATCAACCAGAGGAAAAATTTGAAAATTGTATAGACAATGTCGCTTCAATATCTAATTATTGGCATTGTAAAAATCTTCACACGGTTTATCATCCTGAAAATCAAAGATCTGTATTTTTACGAGTACCTTTGCAGGATGGAGAAATAGATTATAGATATGCAATTACTTCAATGAAAAATGCTGGTTATAAAGGCTATATGGCTATTGAGGGAACTCAAAATGGCGATCAATTTTATAAAGACTACCAAAGTATAAGTTATGCAAAAAGTGTAATTAAGTCCTTAGACGTTTAGTGAGCATCTTTACTATATTTGGAAACCCAGACTAAAAACATTGCTATAAAAAATAGTAGAGCTATTCCAAAGAAAGCATTTCTGTAAGAACCTGTTTGATCATGAATAATTCCTGCAACTAATGGCCCTAATGCCATTGTTATAGAAGTTAAGAATGCATTTAATCCCATCATACTTCCAATATTTTTCATACCAAATTGTTCAACAACTGTAAGAGAAATTAATGCACCAAAAGCTCCAAATCCAAGTGAATAAATAAAACATCCAATCCAGAGAATAAAATTATTACCCGATATACATAAAACAAGTGTTCCGATCGCTTGAAAAAAAATACTTAGTATAAGAGTTCTTCTAGCAGTGTAGGTTTCACTTGCTCTTCCAAATGTAATTTTTCCTATCACACCCATAATAGCAATCATCATTAAGCATGAAGTAGACATATTTTGAGACATCCCTTCATCTTCTAAGTATTGAGTAAGCTGAGTTAATATTCCTTGATATGTTAAAACTCCAATCATCAAAGATGCACTTATAGTCCAGAATCTAAATGATCCTAGTGCCTCTTTGATACTAAAACCTATTGCAGCTTGTTTTTTTGCTAGATTTATGAAATCTAAACTTCTGTCAGTTCTTATTGATTCTTTTTCTACATCATCCATAGATTCGGAAATTATAAAATATGAAACTATAGCCAAAAGCAACATAATGCTTCCAAATATTAAGTATGCAGATTCCCAATTAGAAAATGAAATTACTGATGCTGCAAGAGCTGGCATTGTGAATCCACCAAAATTATTTCCTGATGTCACAGCTCCCATTACTCTACCTCTAGTTTTTGGAAACCAAAGTGGTACGATTTTACCAGAGGTGATTTGGGTTGCTCCAGGGAATCCAGCATAAACTAACGCGCTATATAAATACCAATGCCATAAACTACTTATTGTTGGTCTAAGCAAAAAACCTAAACTTATCATTAAGAGTGATATGAGAAGAACAATCTTAATTCCATATTTATCAGCTGACTTTCCTAAAATAGGTCCAGTTATTCCAGAAATAAAAGCTAATGACAAAGCACCGTTTAATTGAGTCTTTGTCCATCCAAATTCTGCTTGTAAAGGGGTAGCAAATTGTCCAAAAGCATATTGAGACATGCCTATAGATAAACCTGTGGATAAAAATGCAATTAGTGCAATTTGATATCCTCTGTATGGAGCACGCATATATAAATCCTATGGAAAAAAGTGAATTTATTTCATGTTATAGCTTCAATAAAGTAAATCAAACATCTATTATAAGTCAAAATGGTTTATATTAGTGACTTACGGAGGCGACAATGACTATAACTTATAGTCCAGTAAAAAATTGGGCAAAAATACCCTTAGGAATTTCTTTTTATGGTGACTGTGGAGGAGTTGCTGTTGATTCAAAAGATAATGTTTATGTATTCAATAGAGGAACAGATCCTGTATGTGTTTTTGATCCAGAGGGGAATTTCCTGAGGTCTTTTGGACAAGGAGAGTTTGACAGACCCCACGGAATTGAGATAGATAATGAAGATAATATTTATTTAGTAGACGATGGTCCTGGAAATTTCATTCAAAAGAGAACTAATTCAGGAGAAATAATATTTACAGTAGGGGAAAGAGGTAAAGAAGCTCCATGGCAAGGAGGTGATATGTTTAATAGACCAACAGATATAGCTATTCATCCAAATACAGGAGAATTGTTTGTGTCTGATGGGTATGGTAATTCAAGGGTTCATAAACTTTCGCCTAATGGAGATCATATTAAAAGTTGGGGAGTCCCTGGTTCGGAAGAGGGAGAATTTTCATTGCCTCATAATATTTCTATGATAGGAGATGACAAGGTCATAGTTGCAGATAGAGAAAATTTTAGGCTTCAAATTTTTGATTTAGAAGGAAACTTTATAGATCAATGGCATTTACATCACCCAATGTCAGTAACAGAAGGAAAAAATGGGGATAAAAATTTGTACATAGGAGAAATGGGACCACCAGATGTACAAGAAGGAGTAAAAGGCTTAGGTAATAGAATAGTAATATTGACTCCTGATGGAAAAAAAGTAGGAGATTTTGGTAGAGGGCTCCCTGGGCAGGATGATGATCAGTTTGTGGCACCTCATGGAGTTACCACTGATTCAAAAGGTAATGTGTATGTCGGGGAAGTTGCTTGGACATTTTGGGGATCAAAGCAAGACCCACAACCACTAGGTGAATTGATTTCACTCAGAAAATGGGAAAAACAATAAGGAGATAATATGACTTTAACAACACAAAAATTTACTCCAGTCCCATTGTGGGCAAAACTACCTCATCCAATGAGGTTTCATGAAGCTACAAGCGTAGCAACTGACTCTAATGATAATGTTTATGTTTTTAATAGGGGATTATATCCCTTAATAATTTTTGATAAAAAAGGAAATTACATTGATCATTGGGGAGTAGGTGAGTTTAATAGACCTCATGGTATAAGAATAGATAAAAATGATGATTTATTCTTAATTGATGATTTGGCTCATGTAGTAGAAAAAAGAACTAAAAATGGAGATCTTATATTTACTATGGGAGAGAAAGATAAAGCATCTCCCTGGCAAGAAGGCGGATACTTTAACAGACCAACAGATGTGGCAATAGATGAAGATACTGGAGATATTTTTGTTTCAGATGGTTATGGCAACTCAAGAATTCATAAGTTTAACTCTGAAGGGGATCATATCAAAAGTTGGGGAAAATCAGGTTCTGAAAATGGAGAATTTTCACTGCCTCATAATATTAGTATTTTTGATAATAATAAAATAGCTTTGTGTGATAGAGAAAATTTTAGAGTTCAAATTTTTGATTTTGATGGGAATTATTTAGACCAATGGCATTTTCATAGACCAATAGCTATTTATTCAGATCAATATTCTAAAGAAATTTATGTTGCAGAAGCTGGAGCACCTGATGTTCAATCTGGAGTTCCCAATCTAGGATTAAGAGTTGTAATAGTCAATGAAAATGGTGAAAAGATAACATCTTTTGGGAAGGGTACATTAGGTGAAAATCCTGATCAGTTTATTGGACCACATGGAATGGCAGTAGATTCAGAAGGATCCGTATATATTGCTGAAGTGTCTTATACCGCCTTTGGATCAAATCAAGACCCGCCTAGGGAGGTCGCATCATTGAGAAAATGGGAAAGGAATAATTAGATGATAGTAGGAGATGGAGAATTTAGGTACGAGATTGATACAAATTGGCCAAAAAAGATTCCTGATTACTGGGTTTTAGGTCAATGTGCAGATATAGATATTGACTCAGAAAATAATGCTTGGGTATTTTCAAGAGGCAAACATCCTGTTTCTAAATGGTCTAATGAAGGAGACTTTTTAGGATCCTGGGGGAATCAAGGTGACCAAAGAGGTGAATTTAGAATACCTCATGGACTTAATATAGATACTGAAGGTTATATTTGGCTAACAGATCATCAAACTCATCAAGTTACTAAGCATAAACCCAATGGTGAGTGCGTAATGGAATTAGGTGAATTTGGATTTGCAAATTTTACTCTTACCACAGATGGAACTCAAGGGAATCCATTTAATATGCCAACAGGTTCTTCTATAGCTCCAAACGGGAAAATTTTTGTTAGTGATGGATATGGAAATAGAAGAATTCATAGATTTTCCAGTGAAGGTAAACATGAACTATCTTGGGGAGAACATGGTACTGGAGATGGACAATTTGCTATAGTGCACCAACTTGCTGTTTATCAAGACAATAGAGTTTTTGTATGTGATAGAGAAAATAATAGAATACAAATATTCTCTCCTGATGGAGAATTATTAGATATTTGGACTGATGGATTATTGGGACCTGGAGATATTCATTTTCAAGGAAATATAGCTTATGTGGTTGAACAAAGTGAAGGTAGTGGAATTTCTATATGGGATGTTTCAACTGGAGAAGTTATAACACGATGGAGAGGAATCCCTGAGATTTGTGAAGCTGTTCATGGATGTGCTGTAGACTCCAATGGCAATATATTCATAGCAGAAATTGGTATGGGTGATGCAGGTCAGAGAATAAGGAAACTTAATAAAGTTTAAAATGCATCAGGGCTATCAGCAATTTCTTCTAGGTCTCCTCTTGTGTAAGAACCAAGAGATCTGAATTCATATTCTGTATAATTTTTTATCCATTTCATGGCGATTTTAGAAGATTGATTATACTTTCTTTTCTGATCTTCTGAAACTTTGTCCCCTAATAAATTTATTATGTCGTTAGTCTCATCTTTTATAATTTCCTTAACTAATTTAAATGAGTGTTCTTCTTCNGTATCTTCTGAAACTGATTCATGAATAATTCTTTGAGCTATTTGGCCAGTTGAGATTCTAGCAGTTGCTAAATCTTCCATTAGAGCAGGTCTTTTACCAGGTTTACCTGCTAATCTATCAATACCCTTCGCTCCTCTACCATTTAACCATCCTTCTATATATTCAAGTAGAGTTCTAACATTTTGTCTTGTACCTTCTTTTGTCAAAGTTCCATTTGGATTTCCTATCTGAACCGGATAGTTGTCTGGATTTTTCATTTCTTCAGATGGTTCCCAACCAGATTCTCTAAGCTTTTTAAATGGTTCTGCAGCAGGGTCCATATGATAAATATGAGCTACCCATGCTCTAAGAAATCCTTGATTTGCTTCCCATTCTTTATCTGCTTTAATTGATTTAGCGGCTTCTATATTTACCTCTTCATCTCTTGAAGGTAGGGCAGTGGCCATTCCACCAATTGGAACGGCATTATGCTTAAGGCAAATAGCTACTAATCTTCTAAATATATTTGACATAAATTCTGTATTTTGAATAGTTACATCAAATCTATCAGGCCACACAAAATCTTTGTCATGCATTACATACTCAAGAATACTTGCCTTAAGATCCCATCTTGCAGCGTTTAGACCTGCAGCATATTCACCCAACGCATAAAGCATTTCTTCCATTTGGAATACAGCNGGTAATGATTCAATTAGAATAATTCCTTTGATGTTTATATCTTTTAGTTCACTAACAGAATTTTTTATTTCGGTAAATAAAGAATTGTAAAATTTAGTTTCTCTTGCAGATTCAGTTTTTGGGATATAAAAATAAACACCTTCACCTTTTTTATGTTGCTCTCTTCCTCCAAAAAATAATGTTAGAGCTGTTCCCAATATTGTTGCAGAAATGGGATTTCCATCAATAGTCACACTCGGTTCATCTAAATGTAGACCTCTTTCTCTGTGCATAAAAAAAGGAATTTTTCCAGGTTCTAATTCGTAATGTTTTCCTGTTGTCTCATTATCAAATTGCAGAGTTCCTAATGTTGCTTGCATTCTATTTCTTGCAGCATAAATTGAGTCTTCTAATGTATGTCCAGCAGCGTCTTCGTCATCATCTAAATCTCCCTCAGCTCTTACTCCACCTGGTCCTGGATTTAAGGCATTGATAAGCATAGAAGCAATTCCAGCAGGTCCTGAGATTTCAATTCCAGGAGTTCGAAGATCTTCTGGTAATTCAGATATTTCCCAATCTCCATTTGCCTCAGAGGCATCTAAGAGCTTAGGCATTGTTCCATTTCGGGCTTTTTCCTGGTTAGTAATTCTTTCTTTTCTTATTTCACTTACTTCATTATTAAATTTTTCATGCAACTTTACTAATAGATTTTGAAATTCTTCAGTAAAAATATCTGAACAATCAATTGAAGATTGGAATGATAATCTCTTAGACAAATAAATACTCCTAAAAATAAATTTTTCAAAAAAATTATACTATGTATTTTTGTTTAGTCTATAAAGAATGTTTTTAATTTAAGAGATTAGTTCTTTTAGATCAGAAACATCTCTATCAGATCTTAATCTTCCAAGAGCTTTTCTTTCTATTTGTCGAATTCTTTCTCGAGTAAGACTTAGATCTTTTCCAATTTCTTCCAAGGTTCTTGGTTTTCCATCAGTTATTCCAAATCTTAATTCTAATACTTTTCTTTCCCTGTCATTTAGTTGACTTAAAACTGTATCGATATGGCTTCTCATAGAAGATTGAGCTGCGACCTCTGGAGGAGTTGGGGTAGAATCATCTTCAATAAGGTCTCCTAATTCATTTTCCCCTTCTTCACCAATTGGAGTTTCTAATGATACAGGTTCTTGAGCCATCTTTAGAATTTCAGCAACTTTCTTAGGTTCCATTTCTAATCTCTCAGATAGCTCTACAATAGATGGTTCTCTATTAAATTCTTGAGCTAACTCACGTCTTGATCTCATGATTTTATTTAATGTTTCAACTACATGAACTGGTATTCTAATAGTTCTTGCTTGATCTGCTATAGCTCTAGTAATACCTTGCCTAATCCACCATGTGGCATAGGTTGAAAATTTAAATCCCTTCCGAAAATCAAATTTTTCAATTGCTCTCATTAGTCCAATGTTACCTTCTTGAATTAAGTCCAACATTGATAATCCTCTATTAAGGTGTTTCTTGGCCACTGAAACTACTAATCTCAGGTTTGCTTCCCCTAAATGCTTTCTTGCTTTTTCACCCTCTTCTTTAATGGTTTTGAAATGGTACCTTATTGAGTTTTTAGTGATGTCTTCAATGATTTTCGATTGATTTTTAATTTGTTTTTCTAAATCAATATCTGATGTCATAAGATAATTTTCTGGGATAATTCTTCTTAGTACAGAAAGGTCTATTATCTTTTCTTCGGCTTCTTCAAGGGATATCCCTATTGCATCTGAGATGTACTTTGCAGCTTCCATAAAAATTTCATCAACTTTTTGTCCATCTACTATTTCTTTAATTTGCTCATTCACCAATAAATCTGATAACTTTATTTGACCTTTAATATTAAGGTACTTTTTTAGAGATTTGATTAGCTTTGAAAGTTCAGAAAATCTATCTAATGTTTTAGACATAACGAATGAATTGAGTTCATGGTTATCGTAAAAATCTGTTGTATAGTCAATTGATTCTTCTGAAAAATCAGAAGGTAGTGCCATCAGTTTTTTTAGACGTATAGAAGTCTCAATAGATCTAGCTAGAATAACTTCATCACTTGCAGATAATAAATTTACTTTACCTATTTCCTTAAGATACATTCTTACAGTATCGTTACTTAGCTCTGAATCATCTTTATTCTTTTTATTATTATCATTTTTTGAGTCTCTTTCCTGCTCCCAGCTTGTGAGTTCGGAACTAGAAAAGGATTTCAGATCTTTTTCCTCTTCATTTGCCTCATCTTCAATTCCAGTTTGACTACTTCTATGAATTCCTTCTTCGTTTTCAAATCCTTCTTGGAAATCATTTTCCATAGACGAATTGTCTTCGTTAGACTTTTGAACCAATTCTCTCTCCTTTATTTGTTACCCAGATACTTTATTGTATTGAATTTTCTTTAAAATAAGAACTTGTATTTAATACGGGTTTTTAAACTTGCCTGATAAAAAAATAGGGTGTATACCCTAATTATACAACATTTCATAGTGAAATAGAGGGTGACATGAGTAGTTTTAATTTTGACAGTTTATGGTCTGAAAAATCAACAGATGCAGATAGGTTAATAACGCTTCATGCAAAGTATGATTTTGCAGTAGCTTATCCGCCATTTGAAGAGGTTCCAATGTATGGATTGATAGATGGGTTGAAATCTAAAGTTGATGCTAATTTAGAAAAAGTAGCTAAAGAAATGGCATATTATCCTCATGTTCAAGGAGATGAATCATTAAGAGAATTTACAGCAAATAAAATTGCTTCTGATAGAGGTATAAAGACTGATAAAGATTCTTTGGTATTATGTAATGGTTCAGGTGAAGCAAACGGTTTGATTATACAAGCATTGTGTGATCCTGGAGATTATGTGATTACTGAACAATTTGTATACATGGGTACCACTAAGCAGCTATCTTACTATAATGTAAACACGATAGGTTCGCCTATGGATGACCAAGGACTAATTCCTGAAAAATTTGAAGAAACAATTAATAAAATAAAAAATGATCATGGTGTTTTGCCAAAAATGCTTTATACGATTCCAGAGCATCAAAATCCTACAGGTTCTACACTTCCGAAATCAAGAAGGTTACAGATAATAGATATATGTCATAAATATGGAATTCCTATTCTAGAGGATGATTGTTATGTAGATAACAGATTTGAAGGAGAAGCTGAGCCTGCCTTTGCTTCACTTGATGATTCAGGAATGGTAATTTATGTTGGCTCTTTTTCAAAATTAATTGCTCCTGGATTAAGGTTAGGCTTCTTTACAGCAAGTAATGAGGTCATTGATAGAGCTTTGTCTGTAAAAGTTGGATCTGGTCCTAATCAATTTGCTGCTTATGCTATTGATGGTTACTTAAGAAGTAATTTGGAACAGCAGAAAAGTAATTACGACAAAATCCTAAAAGAGAAAAAAGAATCAATGGAAAAAGGTTTAGAAGAAGCATTTGCTGGAACGAAAGCTAGTTGGTCTTCTCCTCTTGGAGGATGTTATACATGGTTTGAAATGACTGATGGTACTAATTTAGCTGAAGTAAGAGATGAAGTTTTTGATAGAGGTGTTGGTTATATAGCAGGTGACATGTTTGCACCAAACGGCGATGGCCAAAATATGGCTAGGTTATGTTTTGCTTTTGAACCAATTGAAAAGAATTATGAAGGAATAATTGAACTTGGTTCGATTTTCAAGGACTTGAATGTAATCTAAGATTTTTTTCTTATTTCCATTTCTTTTTTAGAGCCAACATAAAACCCTACCCTTTGATGTAGATTTGAAGGTTTTATTTCAAGAATTTTTCTTTCGCCATCACTAGCGTCACCATTTGTATTCTTTGCTATAAATGATAATGGATTGCATTCATATATTAATCTCAATCTTCCTTCTCCAGTGATTGAATCATAAGGATAAGCAAAAACTCCACCTTTTATAAGGTTTCTATGAAAATCAGAAACAAGAGATCCAACATATCTTGCTGTATATTCTCCTTCAGTCCCTGACTTTAATTTTTTTATCCAACTTTTATCTTTTTCAGTAAAATTATTCCAATTTGATTCATTAACAGAGTAAATATTTGAATTACCATGTTTTATATTTGAGTGAGTTCTTAAGGCACGCCCATTTTTATCAAAAGAAAATAAAGAAGTATCAACTGATGACGACAAGCACATTACTGTTGATGACCCATATACAGTATAGCCAGCAACAATAGCGTTTTTTCCTTTTTGTAATAAGTTCTCTAAATCGTTTTGATCATTATTGATTTTTTTATAAATCGCAAAAATAGTTCCTATTGTTACTGATACATCAATATTTGAAGATCCATCAAGAGGATCAAAAACCACAACATATTCTGAATCAATATTATTTGGATTAGGTATTATTGCCGATTCTATTTCTTCTGATCCCATCAAGAAAACTTTCCCTGAGTGGGATAAATTTCTGATGAGAAGATTATTTGCATATTCATCTAATTTTTCAACTTTCTCACCCTGAACATTTATTTCACCAGTTTTACCAATTAGATTATTTATTCCAGAAGATCTTATTGTTTCTGATATTTCAAAGCAAGAATCAGATATAGTTTTCAGCACTAATATTAAATCTTCATTGAGATTTTGATTAGTTAGATAGCTATTTAACTCTTCATTATTTTTTATCATTTTAAAATAAATTACTTGATTTGATTATTATCAACATATTACTAAGATTTTAATTTTTCAATCTTCAAGGAATAGTTTCTTGAAAGATTTTTATAATAATTATAAAAATTATTTTTTGTTACTAAAATGTTAAATTTAGCAAATTCTTTAATATTCTTTTATTATGTCTGATTTTTTATATGCAGAATTTTGTAAAAAATGTTCTAATAGTTAAGTATTAAAAAAAAGAAGGAAAAAATATTGGATATATATGTAGGTAACCTCCCTTGGAGTATAGATGACGATGGACTAAAAGATCTCTTTGCAGAGCATGGAGATGTAGCAAGTGCCAAAGTAATTAGAGACAGAGAAACTAATAGATCACGAGGGTTCGGTTTCGTGGAGATGGATGATGATTCAGCAGATACTGCTATTTCAGCATTGGACGGTCATGAAGTTGACGGTAGAGCTCTTAAGGTTAACAAATCAAAAGGTAAATCTTAGTTTTTGATTTAATCGAATATCTCTAAAGATCAATTTTTGTTTTTTTAGAGATATTCTAGAACACTTTCTAGAACAAACTTTTAAAATTCTAAAATTTTTAGATATATTTTCTTTTAAATTTTAAATTTTCTAAATCTTGTTGTGCAAATATGCTAAGAAATTCTCTTTTTGAACTTAGATTGACAGTTCCAATTTATTGAAACATGCTATAAGTTTTTACTAATTATATATAGTTAAATATTATTTTTATTTCATAATTTGGAGAGAGATTAATGGATACAAAAGAATTAAGTAGAGTTGCTAATCATATGGTTATGCCAAATAAAGGGATTTTAGCCGCTGATGAAAGTACAGGAACTATTACAAAAAGATTTGACTCAATAAAAGTAGAATCAACGGAAGATAATAGGAGGGATTGGAGACAACTCTTATTTCAAACTCAATCCATATCAAATTATATAAGTGGAATTATTCTTTTTGATGAAACCTTAAGGCAAAGTACATCAGGTGGGAAAAAATTTGTAGATTTATTAAATGATAAAGATATTCTTCCTGGAATTAAAGTTGATAAATCAACTCACCCGCTTCCATTAAGTGATGGAGAAGTAATTACAGAAGGGCTTGATGGATTAAGAAAAAGATTAGAAGAATATTTATTATTAGGTGCAAAATTTACAAAATGGAGAGCTGTAATTAATATAAGCGATAATTTTCCATCTAATTATGCAATAAATGTTAATTCATATCACTTGGCTTTATATGCTGCTTTAAGCCAGGAAGTTGGACTAGTTCCAATTGTTGAACCAGAAGTATTAATGGATGGAAATCATTCAGTTGATCAATGTGCCGAAGTAACTACTAAAACATTAAAAAAAGTGTTTAGTGACTTAGATGATTGTAATGTTTATCTGCCTGGGATTGTCTTAAAACCTAATATGGTTCTTTCTGGTAAAGATGCATCCCATCGAGCAGATTCAGAACAAGTTGCAAAATATACAGTTGATGTTCTTGAGAATACTGTGCCTAAAGAAGTACCAGGCATAGCCTTTCTGTCAGGAGGACAGGAAGATCAAGAATCTATAGACAACTTAAATCAAATAAATATTTACGCGAAAAAGAAAAAGTCTCCTTGGGAACTTACATATTCATATGGAAGAGGTTTACAGGCAGCACCATTAAAAATATGGAATGGGAAAAAAGAAAATGTTGAAATAGCTCAAAATGAGTTTGAAAAAAGAGGGATTTCAGCTTCAAAAGCAAGGCAAGGTGAATATTAAATGGATTTCAAGAAATTATTAACAGAATCTAACTCAAATCTTTCAGCTCACAGGAGAAAGCTTCACTCAATGCCAGAATTAGGATTTCAGGAAGAAAAAACTTCACAATATATTCAAGACGAGCTCACAAAACTAGGAATCCCGATCAGTACTAAGTATGGTAAAACTGGAGTAGTTGGTGTTATCAAAGGTGGATTGGGAGAGGGAAGATCCATAATGATTAGAGCAGATATAGATGGATTACCCATAACTGAAGAAACTGGGTTAGATTTTGCTTCAAAAAATGGTGCTATGCATGCATGTGGACATGATGGACATATTTCAATTCTTTTAGAAACTGCTAGATTACTGCAATCTCTTAAAGATTCAATCAAAGGTGAAATTATTTTATGTTTTCAGCCTGCCGAAGAAATTGTTCAGGGTGCATTAGCAATGATTGATGATGGATTATTTGAAGATTATCATCCTGAAAGAGTACTAGGTTTACATATATGGAATCAATTACCTTCAGGATTTGTAGGAGTAAATGATTCAGCTGTTTTTGCATCTGCTGATGCATTTTCTTTAGAAGTAAAAGGAAGGGGAGGGCATGGTGCTCTTCCTCACCTAAATATAGATCCAATAGTAGCTGCATCTCATATAATATCTAATGCACAAACAATTGTAAGTAGAGAAATTTCTCCTCAAGATCCTGGAGTCTTAACCTTTGGAAAAATTGAATCAGGTTTTGCACCAAATATTATTCCAGATTCTGTAAGTATAGAAGGTACAATTAGAGCATATTCCCAAGATGTAAGAGAAAGAATTTACTCCTCTTTAGAAAGAATCAGTAAGCTTAGTGCAGAATCTATGAGGTCAACTGCGAGTACTGAAATTATGTATGGCGCAGGTCCTGTAGTGAATGAACAAGAGGTTGCATCATGGGTTAGAGATAGGGCGAGAGAAGTTTTAGATGATTCACTTGTTGGTCCAACAGAACCAGTTAGTGTAGGAGATGATATGGCAGAATTCTTACAGAGAATCCCAGGAGTTTATTTTCTTCTAGGTGCAAGCGTAGGGAACAAATATCCTCATCATAATACTAGGTTTGATTTTGATGAAAAAGCCATGATTAATGGTGTTAAAGTTTTCCTCTCCTGCACCTTAGATTTCTTAAATAATTAGACTACTGGAGATGATCCTCCATCTACATTTACTGCAGTTCCTGTTACATAACTTGCTTTTGATGATGACAGAAAGCATATTACGTTACCAACCTCTATAGCCTCACCTACTCTTCCCATTGGAACATTTTTTCCCATTATTTCCCAATGGTCTTCTAAAGTATAATCTGACTTTTCTTTTTGTATATTTTCTACTTTTGTTCTATGTTGACCAGATTTTAATAACCCTACACAAACAGTATTTACCCTTATATTTTGGGAAGCATATTCTTTTGACCAAGCTTTAGTTAAAGAAATTCCTGCAGCTCTAGATAAAGATGTGGGCTGACTACCTCCAGCTGTAGCTTTTCCTCCTGGAGTTGTGATATTCACTATACTTCCAGATCCACTAGATTTCATATCTTCAATAACAGCTCTGGCACAGTAAATTGCTCCATAAACCTTCAGATTCAAGTCTTCAGTTAATTGTTCATTAGTCATTTCTTCAAGTGGAGATGCAGAAGAAGTCCCTGCATTGTTGACTAATATATCTATATTTCCAAATTCATCTCTTACCTGATTGATTGAATTTATAACTGAAGCTTCTTCTCTTACGTCAGTAGAAATTGCCATTACTTTACCTTTGGCATCTTTCTCTATTTCTTTCACAGCATTATCTAGTTTCTCTTGAGTTCTGGCAAGTATAGCAACGTTAGCACCTTCTCTAGAAAGAGAAATAGCTGCTGATAATCCAATACCATCACTCCCACCGGTAATAATTGCATTTTTGCCATTTAATCCAAGGTCCATATTTTTGTCCTTTCAGTTATAATAAATTAATTCTTAAGAATATATATCAATAGGAATTTTCTTTGAAGCCTCTAAAAGTAAATAAAAGAATTATTCTAGGACCTGGTCCATCATCTGCTAATCCAGATGTACTTAATTCTATGTCAAATCCTATACTTGGATATCTGGATCCAGACTTCTTCAAAATTCTAGATGAAGTAAGATCTGAGCTTAAAAATCTCTACAGAACTAAAGATCATGCATTTGCTTTGAGTGGTTCGGGATCATCAGGGATGGAAGCTGGCCTTACATGTCTTGCAGAAAGAGGAGATAAGGTAATAATTTGTAGCTATGGATATTTTTGTGAAAGACAAATTCTTATGGCTGAAAGATTAGAATTAGAAATTATTCCTATTAGAACTGAATGGGGTAAACAAATGGATCCTTCGCTTTTAGAAGATGCATTAAGAGAAAACCCAGACACAAAACTTGTTGTAGCAACACATGCTGAAACAAGTACAGGTGTATTACAAAATATTGAAGAGCTTGGAAAAATAGTTTCTAAAACAAATGCTTTATTTATGATTGATTGCGTAACCTCAATAGCTGGCACTGAAATACTTTTTGATGATTGGAATGTTGATTTTGCATATTCAGGATCGCAAAAATGTCTTGCCTCTCCCCCAGGATTATCACCCTGTGCTATGTCGGAAAAGGCCTACCAATATATTAAGAATAGAAAAACAAAACCTTCGTCATGGTATTTAGATCTCTCATTGGTAAATGATTACTGGGGTAATAAACATGTCCCTCAATATACTGTTGCTGTAAGCTCAATCTATGCACTTTATGAATCCCTTAGACTTCTTGAAGAAGAAGGTATTGAGAATAGATGGAATAGGCACAAAATAAATGCTGAAAAACTACGAAAAGGATTGACTGAAATTGAGCTTGGTCTTCCAATATCAGCNGAAGATAGGTTAGACCAATTAACAGTAGTTACAAAGCCTGAACATATTGATGATGTAGAATTCAGAAATAAACTGATTTATGACTACAATATTGAAATCGGTAGGGGACTGGGTGACTTCGCTGGTAAAGTATTCAGAATAGGTCTTATGGGTGAATCTTGTAAGTCAGAGTATGTAGACCAAATATTGGACGTATTTAGAAAAGAAATGTAAATTTTTTATCTGAATCTAAGATTTTTTCTACTTAATTCTTCAATATTAGTACAACCCATTAACTTCATGTCTCTTTCTAAAGCAGTTTTATATAGACCCAAAGCTTTTTCAACTCCAGCTTGACCTGCAGCAGCCAAAGCATAAAGATACAATCTACCTCCCGCTACAGCCTTTGCGCCAATTGATAGAGCTTTTAGCATATGAGTAGATCTTTGTATGCCACCTTCACATATAACATCGATTTTATCTCCAACTGCATCAACGATATCTGTTAGAACATCAAAGTTAGCTACTTGTCCGTCTAATTGTCTTCCGCCATGATTTGAAACTATAATTCCTGTACATCCTATATCTACAGCTCTTTTGGCATCTTCAACACTCACTACACCCTTAAGAGCAAAGTCCTTACCCCAATCAGAAGCAAGTTTTTCAGCATCATCCCAGCTCATTGATTGATCAAGCATAGTTGAAAAATAACTTCCTATAGAAGTAGAGACATTCGAGAGTTCACTGACACTATCTTTTAAGAGTGGTAATTCAAATTTATCTCTAAGAACATAATTTAATCCCCACATNGGTTTTGAAACAAAACTATATAAACTGCCTAATGTAAGTTTTGGAGGAGATGTAAAACCAGTCCTTAAATCTCTTTCTCTATTTCCTGAAGTGATAGTATCAACTGTCAATGCTACTACGTCAAAAGAAGATTCTTTTACTCTATCTAAAACAGCATCGTTTATACCATGATCTTTATGGTAGTAAAATTGAAACATCTTAGGTGTATTAAACTCACTTAATTCTTCAATTGGAACTGTTCCAATTGTAGATAAACCAAACATTGTGCCATACTTTTCAGCAGCTTTTGCAACAGCTCTTTCACCTTGGTGATGAAATAATCTTTGAAGTGCTGTAGGTGAACAATAAAAAGGAAGAGCTAATTTTTTCCCAAATATTGTAGTAGAAAGATCAATATTTTCTACTCCTCGTAGTACATTTGGTATTAGATCAACATCTTCGTAAGCACTAGTATTTCTTCTATATGTAGTTTCATCTTCTGCAGCTCCGTCAATGTAATGAAAAATAGGAGAAGGAAGTTTCTTTTTAGCTAGCTTTCTAAAGTCGTGAAAATTTTGACAATCTTTTAATCTCATAATTAATTTATTTTTAAATTTATAATTTAAAATATTACAATAATTTTGAGTTGGAGAGTCCTTTTTTTCTTTGATTATTTTTTGTTATCAGAGATAATTCAATTAAGGATTCAAAATGCAAAGCTACTCATTAAAATGTTACAAGTGCAATGTTATTCAAAATGATAATTCTATAAAAAGAATCTATTGTGAAAAAGGTTGTAATGAACTTTTAGTTTGTGAGGATATATCTGAAAAACGAATAGATCCTCTCGTTTCAATTAAAAATGACCCAGAATCATTTTCTTTAGGAGAAGGTAACACTCCAATAATACCACTGCAAAAGATTGGCAGGAAATTGGGTTTAAGTAATCTTTTTGCTAAATTAGAATTTATGTCACCAACTGGATCTTTTAAAGACCGAGGAAGTTCATTAGTAATAAATGTTGCAAGAAAAGAAAAAGTATCTCAATTTGTTGAGGATTCTTCTGGAAATGCAGGTGCATCACTTTCTGCATATGCGGGTGCTAGTAACATAAATGCTCATATTTTTGTCCCTGAAACAGCAGGGCAGGGNAAGCTTGATCAAATATCTATATTTGGTGCTGAATTACATAAAATTTCAGGTCCAAGAGAAAATTCTACTACTGCAGCAAAAGAATTTTCTGAAAAAAATAANATTCCATATTTNTCGCATAATTTATCTCCATATTTTTCTGAAGGAATGAAAAGTTTTGCATATGAAATATATTCTAATTTGGGAGAAGTTGAACATATTATTTTTCCGACAGGAAATGGATCTTTGTTACTAGGTACATGGAGGGGATTTTTAGATATTTCAGAATATAAAAATGTTAATCTTCCGAAACTTCATGCAGCTCAATCAAAAGCTATTGAACCAATTGTTGCAGCATATAACCATACCAAATGGACTTTTGATACTAAAAATACAACTGTTGCGTCTGGAATATCAGTCTCCAATCCACCTAGATTAAACGAAATAGTTGATACTCTAAAAAATAGTAATGGTTCAGCTAGCTCTTCTTATGATCAAGAAGCATTAAAGTGGCATGAAATATTAGCAAAAGAAGAAGGTATATTTTCAGAAAAAACATGTGCATTTTCTTTTTCTTCACTTGAAAAGCTTGTTACAGAAAATGCTATAAAGAAAGATGAAACAGTATTAATTCCTATTACAGGATCAGGATTAAAGGAATCTAATTAAAAGAATTAAATGCTTTTTCAAATCCTGTAATTGAACCCTCTAAAACCCAGTCGTCAACACTGTAAGATATTCTAAGATATCCATTTAATCCAAATCCTCTACCAGGAACAGTTAATACTTTATGATTTTGAAGCTCTTGTACAAATTTAGCATCATCTTCAATTGGAGTTTTTGGAAATAAGTAAAAAGCGCCTTGAGGTTTTACGCATTCATAACCAATATTAACCAACTCTTTGTATAAAAAATCTCTTTTCTTTTTATATACATTTATATCCACAGATTCATTTTGAATATCTTCAATGGCTTTTTGCATAAATGCTGTTGCATTTACATGCCCAAGAGTTCGTAAAGAAAAAATAATTGCATCAAATAAAACTTCCTTATTTTTATCTTTTGGAGAAACTACAATATATCCAATTCTTTCACCTGCTAATCCAAGATCTTTAGAATGGGAAGTAACAACAATTGATCTATCATGATACTCAAAAATAAAAGGATATTTTGAATCATCAAAAATAATTTTTCTATATGGTTCATCTGAAATTAAGTAAATTTCTGTTCCTAGTTTTTTTTCTTTTTCTTGAATTATTTCTCCTAATTTCTTAATAGTTTCTTTTGGATAGAGTACGCCAGTTGGATTATTGGGAGAATTAATAATGATAGCTTTTGTTTTAGTTGTAATTTTACTTTTTAGGTCTTCCATGTCTGGCACAAAATTTTCATCTGTTTTTACAATTACTGATTTTCCGTTGTGGTTTGAAACATAAAATAAATACTCAACAAAAAAAGGTGCAAAAATAATAATTTCGTCATCAGGGTTTAGTAAAGTTTTTAAAACAGAATTAAGACCTCCTGCAGCACCTGTAGTCACAATAACTTCTTCACTAGATACGTTGATTGAGAATTCATTGTTGAGATTTTCTGCAATAGCTTTTCTAGTTGAAATAAACCCAGGATTTGGCATATATCTGTGCATCCCTTTTTCTTCTGAATTTGCAAGATTAATAAGTTTTTCTTTAAACTTTTTTGGAGGTTCTAATAAAGGATTACCTAAAGAAAGATCAAAAACATTTTTTTCACCATATTGTTCTTTTAATTGGATTCCTTCCTCAAACATTTTTCTGATCCAACTAGATTTTTCTAGAACGTCTAAGATTCCTTTTGAAATACTCATTTTTTCTTCTCCGTTTTAGCTTCTTTAATAACTAGAGTTTCAAAAAATATATCATACCAAGCTCTATTTTTTTCATCTTTAATTATCCAAAATATACCAATCAAAAAAGGCAATATAGAAATAAATTTGCCACCAATTTCTCTAGCAAATGCTGCCCCTATCCCTATAGTATCTCCTTCTGGATTTACTACTTTTATTCTTAATGCCCATTTACCAATTGTTTTACCATATAATCCTGTTGGAATAACGAGATAACAGAAACAAGCAATAATGATGAGGTAATCAAATGCGAAGTAAGTGA
This sequence comes from Chloroflexota bacterium, assembly GCA_002699165.1. Classification (GTDB taxonomy): domain Bacteria; phylum Chloroflexota; class Dehalococcoidia; order Lucifugimonadales; family Lucifugimonadaceae; genus TMED-70. Next base: position 126,509 of record PABO01000015.1, read on the forward strand.
TCCCTAAAATATTTTTTCCTACAATATTTAGCCCAAAATATAATAATAAAATATAAGAAGTATCGACAAATGCTGCCATGAATCTTCTGAATATAGGGGCTATGTTTTTTTCTTTTTTCATAATCATTTATTTAAATTAAGTTCTTATAATGGTATATAAAATTCATTTATAGGAATATATTATTTACTTAATTATTTGTATATAGGAGATTTATATTGTCACGATTAGAGGGAAAAGTAGCTGTTATTACGGGAGCGGGCTCAGGAATTGGAATGGCAACATCACGACTTTTTTTAGAGATGGGATGCAAAGTGATTTGCTCAGATATTAGTGATCAATTTTTGAGTGAGCTAGAAAATGAAATTTCTTCTTATAAACCAAATTATGTGATTTTAAATTCAGATGTAACTAAAAGATCAGATTGTAAAAAAATTGCTNATGAAGCTATAAATAACTGGGGTAAGTTGGATATTTTAGTTAATAGTGCAGGAGTTACTCCAAGGCATGCACCAGCAGATTGGGATTTTGAGCAAAAGTGGGACTTTGTTATGGAAGTCAACTTAAAAGGTTCAATGCTGATGTCTTATGAAAGTGTTGAGCAGATGAAAAAAAAACCAGGAGGTTCAATTATTAATTTATCATCAATAATTGGTCTAGTAGGTTATTCAGATACTTTAGGATTTTCAGACGGATTCAATCCATACCCTCATTCAAAAGGAGGAGTAGTTCAAATGACCAGAGATATGGGAGTAAATCTTGCAAAATACTCGATCAGAGTTAATGCACTCTGCCCAGGATTTGCTTATACTAATCTAACTAAATCTATTACTGATGATGAGACTGTACACAAAAAATTAATAGAATTGCACCCTATGGGAAGACTTGGAACTGCTGATGATATTGCAAATGCAGCCTTGTTTTTAGCTAGTGATGAATCTTCTTTTATCACTGGGACAGCTATACCTGTAGATGGTGGATATACAGCTAGATAAGGAGNTTTTAATGCTTATTAGATTAGATACATTAAGAGAAAGGCTTCATGGTGTTGTTCTAAATAAAGGAGAGCAAGGACATGATATTGAAGGATTACAGAATGAGTTAGATTCTTTACCTGATAGCTATGACGTTTTTGTAAACTTTACTAAAAAATTAGCTAACTTAAAAATTAGAGCTGATTGGGCTTACATAGAACCAAGTTCTATAAATGATATCTTGAATGAAATGAACCCCACAAGACCAAAGGGACAAATTGGAGAAATTGATTTGGAAGATAGCTCAAAAAGAGTAGAAGCAGCTTTTATAGCATCTTTATGCGGTTGCATGTTAGGAAAGCCTCTTGAAGCTATGTTTACAGGTCATGAAATAAGAAAAGCCTTAGAAGACATTGATGAATGGCCAATGTCACAATATATTTCCAAAAATATTGAAAATGTTCTCCCTAGAGTTCATAGATCTTTCCCTGAGACTGCNAGGGAGTTTATAAATTATGTTGCTCCAGATGATGATATTAACTATACAATCATGGGAATGCTTATTTTAGAAAAATTTGGTCCAGATTTTAATCATGAGAATATGAAAGAACTTTGGATTCATCATCTGCCTATTAGTACTACATTTGGACCTGAAAATACAAAGTTACTAAAGTCAGGAATGGATTTAAAAATTGATGGAATGGATAGAGCTACTTTTTTGGAAAAAGGAGGTANTGGCCCAAGAAATATTTTGCCTACAAATAATCCAGAAGACTTAATTGATGTTTTTAACGATATATTAAACCCTGGAGACGAATTATGTGGAGCTGCAATAAGAGCAGATGCTTATGGATATGCCTATCCTGGGAACCCATCTATGGCTGCGGAGTTAGCATGGAGGGATGCAAGTTTTACACATAATCGTACTGGNGTTTACGGGACAATGTTTATAGCAGCAGCTATTTCATGCGCTCAAATTATGGAAGATAGAGATGAAATAATAGAAACTGCTCTTAAGTTTGTACCCCAAAAGAGTAGGTTTTATGAAAGAGTTTCTGTTTGTTTTGATGATGTGAAAGCTTCTAAAACATGGGAGGAAGCATACGATAAAATTAGTGATAAATATGGAGAATACGGCCATTGTAGAATTTATCAAGAAATAGGAATGTTAATAAATTCTTTAAAGTTTGCTAAAAATGTAGGTCATGGAATTTGTATTCAAGTAAGCCAAGGGGCCGATACAGATAGTTTTGGAGCTACTTCAGGTTCTCTTCTAGGTGCATATTTCGGTCCTGGTTTTCTTGATGATAGTTGGGTAGAACCATTTAATGATGATATTCATACAGGATTAGCTTGGTTTTTCGAAAGGTCTGTTTCTAAATTAGCTAAAAGAATGGCAAACCTTCCTAAAATTGTAAGTAAGGATAAATTTTAATAATAACGAAATACCCTTTATATTANAAAATNGCTTTTGATTATGGCATGCCCGGGAGGATTCGAACCCCCGACCTATTGGGTAGAAACCAATCGCTCTATCCAACTGAGCTACGGGCACACGAGTACTTACCATTATAAAGTTGAAGTTTACTTATTGGCAATATTTATTTTGATTACTATGACTATAACTAATAAAACTTTTATTATTTCTTAAAGTTTGCAGCTTCTTCCGATCCACCAGTTGCACTTCCTTTAGAATATGAATGTGCTCCCATTCCAGCCAAGTCGCCATCCTCAACTATAAGATATTCATTTCTAATATTTTTTCCTTCAAAAAAACATTCTAGAATTTCTCTGACTCCAGCTGCATATCTAGCTTGAGCTGATAAAGATGTTCCGCTGGTATGAGGTGTCATTCCATGATTTGGCATTTTTCTCCAAATATGATCGTTGGGAGCTGGCTGAGGAAACCAAACATCTCCAGCATAACCACTAATGTGTCCAGATTCCAACGCTTTAGCCATTGCTTCTCTATTCACAATCTTGCCTCTTGCGGTATTTATAACATACGCACCTTTTTTACACTTACTAATAAGCTCTTCATCAAAAAGGTTTTCAGTTTCTGAGTGTAATGGACAACTTATGTTAATAACATCACAGACCGAAACTAAAGATTCTACAGTGTCATGAAAAGTTAAGTTTAATTCTTTTTCTTTTTCTATAGGTAATCTATGTCGATCATTGTAGTGTAGTTTCACGTCAAAAGGGTACATCTTTCTTAAGACATCGTATCCAATTCTTCCTGCTGCAATTGTTCCTACATTCATCCCCTCGACATCGTAAGATCTCTTAACTGCATCAGCTATATGCCAACCACCATCATTAACTATTCTATGTTGATTATGATAATCNCTAACCATTGCTAGAATCATCATTACGATATGTTCAGATACTGATCTTGAATTACAATATGTAACTTCTACAACATCTACTTTATTATCAATAGCCGCTTGTAGATCAACATGATCAGAACCAATACCAGCTGTAATNGCCATTTTTAAGTTTTTTGCTGATTCAATTCTTTCTCTGGTTAGATAATATGGCCAAAAAGGCTGAGAAATTACTATGTCTGCGTCTACTAACTCTTTATCCGCAATACACCCTTTTGAGTCTTTATCTGAAGTTACTACCAAAGTATGTCCATTTTCTTCTAAGAATTTTCTAAGACCTAACTCTCCTGAAACACACCCCAGTAACTCTCCGGGTTTAAAATCTATAGATTTTGGATTTGGTAATGTCATTCCATCAGGATATTTATCTAAATGAGGAAGTTCGCTCATAGGATATGACTCAGGCATTCCATCTGTTGGGTCATCATATAAAACACATAAAATTTTCATAAATATTTCCTAAGATTTGTATATTTATTAATAATATACATTTACGTTTTAAAATTTTTTTATGCTAATGACTTATTTTTTGAGTTTATAAAACTTTATTACAAAATAAAATAAAATCAGTATAAAAATTATTATCAACAAAGGTAACTTAACTGGGTCTATATATACTGCAATATTTTCATAATTTTTACCTAATTTATTTCCAACATAAATATATATAAGATTTGCGGGAAAAGAAGCGGCAAATGTAATTAATGAATATTTGTAAATATTCATTTTATAAATCCCTGCAATTATAGAAGTTAAAGGTTTTGGAAACAAAGGAATAAATCTAGTTATGAAAAGAAAGTAATATCCATATCTTAAAAAATAAGATTCTGTTCTTTTTATATCCTTTTCGGTAATGAAGAAATATTTGCCAAATTTACTTATTAACCTTAAACCAAACTTTCTTGAAATATAGTATTCAATTAAACATCCAATTAGAGTCCCAATTGTTGCGATAGTGCTTACATAAAACAAGTCATAATTATTATTAACTAGTAGCCAACCAGCTAAAGTTAGTATAATTTCTCCTGGGAAGGGGAGAACAGTAGGTTCAACAACCATAAAAAAGAAGATTCCTGGATATCCAATGGTTTCATAGGAGTTAATTACCCAGTTGATAATGGTGTTTTCTATACTGAACATCTGTTTTAAGGCCCTTTAAAATGAATATCTAATAAAAAGTATACATAATTAATATAGCCCCCTTTAAATTAAAATATTGTAAACTCTAAGTCAACTTATAAATTTCATCAATAAAGAAAATTTAATTACATATATTTATATTTTTTATCAAAACTTTTGATTTTTTTACTAAATTTAAAACCCGTTATTTGAACTTGAATTAATACTATGTCTTGAATAAGTTTTGAACTTGTTCAAATTAATAACTGAAAATGTTTTATACAAATTCTGCTTGTTGTGTTATACTTTTTAACATGCCGCAAGATGTAAAAAAAACAACAAAAATGAAAAGTCTCGAAAAGAAATTCAAGAGAGATCTTGAGGTTATAATCCCTGAGCTTGTTAATGAATATGGGCTTTCTGGAGCTGCAAAAAAACTTGGTTTAGGTGAAAGTGGCAAATCAACTTTGTCGTACTGGATGTTGAAATTAGGAATTCAGTTTAGAAAAGTTGCATTAGCTCCTGGTGAGATTATTGAAATAAGAAGAATTTCTGATTAATCGTTATTTTTTTGTCTTTATTTTTTATATGACTTCATTTACATTTAAGTTGAAGAGAAAAACAATCTAGCTATAATCTCGGATTATGAATAAAAAATTTATATTTCTATTTTTTGTAATTTTAATGTCGATAACTTTAATTTCGTGTCGTGAAGTAACTGAAGTTCCTTCAGACCCGATTGTATTTAATCCTACTCCTGCAGCCAAAGAAATGGTTATGGCAGGTGCTGCTCCTGTAGTAGAAGTTGTTATAGTCGGTGATCCTTCGTCAGGTTCAGAGTGGTTTATTAATGAAGGTTGTAATGCTTGTCATTCAACTGGTGCGGATAAAATTGTAGGACCTGGTTTTGCTGGAATATATGATAGAGGTGCAACACGAGTTGGTTATAGTTCATCAGATGATTATATTGAAGCGTCTATAAGATACCCAGGAGAATATATAGTTGAAGGTTATTCCAATCTTATGCCTGCTAGTTGGGAAGAATCCGAGAAGCAAGAAATTGCAGATATTATTGCGTACTTGAAAACACTTAAATAAAATAGTTACAAGCTATTTTAATGAACAAATTACTGGCTTGCTATTAATCCTGCCTGATACCCAGCAGAAAATCCAGCATCAATATTTACAACTGATATACCTGGAGCACAAGAATTTAACATAGTTAATAGTGCGGAGTATCCTTTTTCACCTGTGCCGAATCCCACAGAAGTAGGCACTGCAATTACTGGTTTATCTACTAATCCAGCGACTACTGTAGGTAAAGCACCCTCCATTCCAGCTACTACAACTATACAGTCAGATTTTCTAATTGATTCAACTTTACTAAGTATTCTATGAATTCCTGTAACCCCTACATCATTTATTGATTCTACCTCTACACCCATAAGAGTTGCTGTTATTTCAGCTTCCCTAGCAATTGGAATATCAGATGTCCCTGCATTCACTACTGAAATTTTTCCAGAAATCTTTTGTTCTTTTTTTGTGCAAAATATCATTTTTGCTACTTCATCATATTCAGCTTCCGGAATTATTTTTTGTACTTCAGTATAAGTTTCATCATTAGTTCTAGTAATTAAAAACAAGTCAGATTTTTTATAAATTTTTTCAGCAATTAGTGCCGATTGCTTTGGAGTTTTAGTTTCGCCAAAAATAACCTCAGGAAAACCAGTTCTCATTTCTCTATCAAGATCTATTTCGGCAAAATCTTTAGTTTTATCATTATTATCATTCATATTTTTATCTTATATCAATAAAATTTCTAAAGTCATTATAATTCATCCTTGTAAATTTACTTCTAATTTTTATACTTTACTTATAAGTAAATTATTATTTAGATTTATAAAGGGATCTCATGAAATTAAGCTGTATTCAATCCAATTTAAGAAAAGGATTAGCAACTGTCAGTAGAGCTGTTGCTACAAGATCTACCATTCCAGAAACACAAAATGTCCTTATGGCTACTGACAACGGACGATTAAAACTAACTGCTACAAATCTTGAGATTGCTATTACGACTTGGATAGGTGCTCAAATTGAAGAAGAAGGTTCCGTCACAATTCCAGCAAGAATGTTATCTGACTTTATAAACACATTACCAGATAAAAAAGTTGATATTGAAACAGTGCCGAGTCCTACAGGAATGAAAATACATTGTGCTAATTTTGATGCTCAAATGAATGGAATTGATCCAGAAAATTATCCACCAATACCAAATATTAGTGATGGTCCTAAGGTTTCAATTTCTTCTTCTGACTTCAAAAGTTCTCTTTCTAGAGTAAGATTTGCAGTTGCATCAGATGAATCTAGACCAGCATTAACCGGTGTGAAAGTAGATGTTAAGGGCAATGAGCTAACATTAGCGTCAGCTGACGGTTTTAGATTGGCGATAGAATCTGGTTCATGTGAATCATCCGTAGATGAAGATGTTTCAGTGATTGTTCCAGGTAGAACTATGAATGAAATTTTTTCCTTACTTGGAACAGATTCAGGAATGCTTGACATGACAGTTACAGAACAAAAAAGTCAAGCTTTGTTTAAGTTTGGAGATGTTGAAGTTGTAACACAATTAATTCAAGGAAATTTTCCTGATTATGAAAGATTGATTCCTTCAGAGAAAGGAACAACTTGTAGAGTTAACAGAGAAGATCTACTTCAAGCAACAAATGCTGCGTCAGTTTTTGCTAGAGATGGAAGTGGAATAATTAGAATGGTTTCAGATGATTCCGAAGAAGGTTCAGTAAGAATAATGTCCCAAGCTGAAGAATTAGGATCAAATGAATCTAGAGTTAAGGCTAGTATTGAAGGTGAAGAAACTAGAATTGCTTTCAATTCAAAATTCTTAAATGAAATCTTGAGTGTTTTAGACGGAGACGAAGTAGAAATTGAAACAATGAGCCCTTCTAGTCCTGGGGTATTTCGATCAGCTGCTAACTCAGGATACATTCATATAATAATGCCCATGTTCGTTCAATGGTAGGGTAGTCAGAATTAACATTTGAGTTTGAACGTCTAGCTCCATAGGTTCTGAATGATATCTGGTCTTTAGTCCAAAACTTATTATTACTTTTTGATAATCACTCATCTTTTTGTTCCTTATAAGTGGGGGGAGAAGTATTTATAATAAAGACGATTCCTTAAACCATTAAATGGGATTAATAAAATAAGAATTATAAATAAAAATGGAGCTATCAAATCTCTAGGGGATGCTGGTTCAATAACATTCTCTTCTTTTAGATTTAGGAGTATATTTGCTAAACGAGAAAGGGCAATAAATAATCCATAAATTAAAATGCCCCACCATCCAAACACAGCAAATAAGCCTATTAATATTACTGTAAATAGAATCCATGCAAATAACTTCATTAGATAAATAACCTGATTATATTATTTTTCTTCATCACGTCCTTTTAGTTCTTTCCAATAACTGATGTCTTCATCTATTATTTTCAATTGCTCGATAGTTTTTTCACGTTCTATCTCAGATATATTTCTAAATCCTTTTTTCTTTTTTTCAAG
>PABO01000016.1 GCA_002699165.1 Chloroflexota bacterium
ATTATTAATATAATTGTCAACTATTTTAGTATAGAATCAATGCTTCAATTGTTTATTTAATTCAATAAAGCTATTGCAGGAATAATCAAAATTACTTTCAGGCTTTTCTTTCGCAATATCTGAATATTCAAATGGTCTATGTACGTAAGCTGTTTTTATTCCTGATTTTTTAGCTGCCATTAGATCATTTTCATGCGCTGCTACTAGCATGACTTCATTTGCATTTATTCCTAAAAATTCAGTAGCTTTTTCATAAACAAATTTATTTGGTTTATATTTTAAAAATATATCTCCAGAAAAAATAAAATCCCAAGGTAATTTTGCGTATTTACTCATATTAAGTAGCAACGAAAAATTTCCATTTGATAGTGTACCTATACTAAATTTTTTCTTGAGTAAACCTAAGCCTTCTACTGAATCCTCCCATGGATTTAATCTATGCCAAATTTTATTTAATTTATTTATTGAATCATCGTTCATATGATTAATTAGTTTGAATTCTTTTAGTATTTCTAATAGCTTGTCCAAATGGATTTGATCGACATTTTTCCAAGTATTATTATTTTGATTGAATTCTTGAGTGTAATCAGAGTATCCTTTTCTCCATTTTAGAGAAAATTCCTCTAGATCTGATTTTGATAAATCTTTAGGTAAATAAGAATTTAAGTTATTTGTTAGAGTTTTCCTCCAATCAACTACTGTTCCAAATACATCAAAAATTAAAGCTTTTATTTTTACTTCTCTCATTTATATGAAAATTTCCTCTTTTGATCCAATAGAAGTTTTGCTATCTCCTAAATTTCTTAATATTTCAATTTCTTCTTTATTTATTTCTGAAAATGCATTTGTAGCATTAACTCCTTTTATGAACAAATTAGGATCTCCTGGAGGTAAAAAGGAAGTTATATTTAGAGATAAAGCAAACTTTACAGCTAAATTGATATCTTTTGTTTTTGAAAGAGGTTTATACCAACAATTTTTAAATTTTTTGTCTCTTTCATTTTGATTTTTCCACAATCTATCTGCCATAACTTTTAGGGCAAGAACTGAAACACTGTTTTTATTGCAATATGTGATTAAATCTTTTGCAAAGTTATGATTTAATATCAAATTCCAGTTTACGGGAATTAATATAGAATCAAAATTATAATTGCTTAGTAGTAATTTAGCGACTTCAGTAGAATGACAAGAGAATCCTAGATGATTAATTTTTCCATCCTTTTTGGCTTTAAATAATGTTTCTAAAGCTCCATTATTACTAGTTACTTCATCATAATCTTTTTTTGTTTTCATACCGTGAAGTTGATAAAGATCAAAATTTTCTGTTTTTAATATTCTTAATGAATTTTCTAAATCATTCATGGAATCTTTAGAATTTCTATATTTAGTTTTGCAAGCTAAAAATATATTTTCTCTTCTTCCTCTTAGTCCTTTCCCCATAAGTTCTTGAGCGTCTCCATATCCAGGCGCTACGTCAAAATAATTTACACCGTTATCTATTGCAAAACTTATGATTTTTGAAGATTCTTTTAGACCTAATCCTTTTATTGATATACCTCCTAAACCTACTGCAGAAAGATTAATTCCTCTTGTTCCATAATTTCTATAAATCATTTTGACCTTTTAATTTTTCTTTGTTTTATTAGAATTAAATAATTGAATATTACTAATACAATACCCAATATTGCTGGAAAATAAAGTTCGTTTATTAATCCTATAATCGAAAAAAAGCTAATAACTAAATTTGAAATTATCCTACTATATAAACTTGTGTTTTGTTTTGAAATACTTAATAAAATAAAAATAGGAATAGAAAGAAAAAACCATCCTAAAAAATTATGGTTAGGTATTCCGTAATAAGGGCCTTTTTCATCCCAAATCCAAATTTCTAACCCAATCACAGCAATTGGATCAATAACTAGATCTATTATTACCATAATTAATGGGCCATATAAAATAAAAGCTTTATTCCTAATATTTTCAATGAAACTCAGGCTAAAATTTACAATTATTATCCAAGCAGAAATCATTACAATGGGTACAGAAAAAAGCTTTAAATTAAAAACTTCGCTATAGTTGTAGGAACCAAATAGTATTCCTATTTTTACCCCTAAAATTTCATAAATAAATCCCAATAATCCTATAGATAACAGTAAGTATGAAAGCTTCCTGTTTGAATATAAAAGTATTAATAAACTTCCTACTAACATGAATAAATTTGGGGCCCATGATGGAGTTTCTTTTATATATTCTAACTCTGCAAAAATCCCACCAAATAATAAAATTAAAAAAAACAGAAAAATCGCTATTTCTATAATTTTTACTTTATTATTTTTTTGTATATTTATTAATGATTTCATTGCTAACTATTTTTGAAGACATTACAACTATGGGGGTTCCACCACCAGGATGGACTCCACCTCCAACATAGTATAACCCTTTTATTTTTTTATCTTTATTGGGATGTCTAATAATACTTCCCAAAACTCCATGCGAAACTTTACCATATATCGAACCATACGGTGCTGCAAACTTTTTTTCAAAATCATTTGGAGTAATTACCTCTAAAAATTTTGAATTATCAATAATTTTTTCTAATTTATGTTTTTTTAGCGTTGTTCTTATTTTTGATATAGCATCTTTTATCTCTTCTTCACCCCAATTTTCACTTGTAGCAGGGGCATTACACATTAGGAATATACTTTCTGATCCATTTGGTGCTAAGCTTTTATCACTTTTAGACGGACAGTTTATATAAACCGTTGGATCTGATGGAAATTTTTTATCATTAAAAATTTCATGAAATTCTTTTTTATAATTTTTTGAAAAAATAACATTATGATGTAATATTTCTGGAACTTTTTCATCTAAACCAACAAGTAAAACTAAGCCAGACATTGATAGAGATTTTTCTTTGATTTTAAGGTTTTTATTGATCATAGTTTTAGTAACTAAGGGATCAACATTACTAACAATAATATCGCATTCGAGATTTTCACCGTTACTCAATGTTACTGATTGAACTTTTTTATTAACATGATTTATTCTTGAAACCTTTGTGTCCTTAATAATATTTATATTTTTCGAAACTATTATTTTTTCGATTTTTTCGATTAGCTTATATAAGCCTCCTGAAATATACCATGCTCCATAACTTAATTCCATATATGGAATAACAGATAATATTCCTGAAGATTTATATGGAGAGGAACCTACATATGTTGGATATCTATTAAGTATTTTCCTTACTTTTTCATCTGAAAAAGATTTTTCTATTATTTGACTATAATTTTTAAAAAACAATTGAAAAGGTGTGCTCAGTAGATGTAATAAATCAGAAATATTAGGTTTAGAAAAGAGGCCTTTTTTAAAAAAAGTCTTTTCTGATAGTTGAAATAATTTTGAACCTTTAGAAATCAATTCATAGAATTTATCTATTTCATTATTATGATAATTAAATATTTTTTCTAAATCATTAAGATTTGAAGAATATCGTATCTTTTCTTTTTCAAACATGTACAAAAAAAGAGGATTGAGTTTAATAAATTTTAGATGATCATAAATATTTTCATCTACTTCCTGAAATAAATTTTCAAAAATATGAGGCAAAGTAATTAATGAGGGTCCTGTATCGAATGTAAAGCCATCTTTTTTAAAAATATTCATTTTTCCACCAAGATTAGAATTCTTTTCTATAATCGTGATTTCAAATTCACTTTTTGATAAATTAATTGCAGTTGCTAACCCTCCTAAGCCTCCTCCAATTATGATTACTTTTTTACGATTTTTCATAAATTCTATCTTTCCAAAATAATCCTTTTCCGTACTTCATGTTTTTCCATGAGTCTATTCCTAAGAAAAACATTGCTAAAATTCCAAATGGATGTGTGAAAATTGATAATAAATTATATTTAAATTTTAAATTAATAATAATTATAGGTACGAAATTAAAACAAAGTAAAAAAATTGCTAATTCTTTATTTGAATTTAGAAAAATTGAAGAAAAATAAACTAGAGGTGCAACAAAATAGCTTATTATGAATATAAATTGAAATAAGAAAAATGATATGTCTTTACTGAAGCTTGGATAATAATTTTTCTTAAAACCATTCCATATCGAAGAAAACGAATCATACATTTTTACAGAAATTATTTTTGAACCGTTTACACAATATGTATTTTCTCCCTTCAGCCTAAATATTCTAGCCAATCTGGTATCCTCAAAAAGATCATTTCTAACTAATTTATGACCACCTAATTTTTTATATGTTTCTTTTCTAAAAAGTATGCATGCTCCATGAGCTAGGCCTAAGTTATCAGATTTTCTTTTTTTTGCTATAAACATTGGACAAGTTGTAAAAACAATAAAATTTAAAAGCGGCATGAATATTTTTTCAGAAAAAGATTTCATTTCAATTTTTGGCCAAGCAGATAGCATTGATAGTCTATTTTCTTTTGCATAATCTATTAATTGGCTTAAGTCTTCCAGAACAGTAGTGTCGGCATCGATATAAATAATCCACTCTGATGAAGATTGTTTCGCAAGTTCGTAACAAGCAAAAGATTTTCCAGTCCATCCTTTTTCTAATTCTTTTGTTTGAGCTATCTTGATTTTATTATTAATTTTTATTAATTTTTCAATTTCCTTTCTTGTTGAGTCTGTTGAATGATCATCGTAAATAATAATTTCATTAAAGTTTTTATTTGTATTAATAATTGAATCTATGCAATTTTTTATATTTTTTTCTTCATTTCTAGCTGGAATTAAAATAGATAAATTTTTATTTTTAATATTTTCAAAGCTTGAGTATTTCCAAAACATATTAGAAAAAACAATAAGAGTAGAATAAAAAACAAATAAACTTAAAACTATAAAAATAATTTCGATCATGATTTAGAATCTTCTGTAATTTTTTCTTTAGTCATTTTTGAACTAAGTACACACATTGGGACACCAGTTCCTGGTGTAGTTGATGCTCCCACAAAATATAAGTTTTTTATTTGTTTTGATTTATTAGAATTTCTGAATGGTCCTATTTGAGTAAAATTATGGGATGGTCCAAATGCAGACCCGTCAAATAATCCAAATTTATTTTTCCAATCTGATGGAGTGTAAATCTTTTCATATACGATATCATCTTTTGTAATATCAATATTGTTTTCTTTAAATCTTCTGAAAACCTTTTCTTTTAAATCATGAGCTTTTTCAATGCTATGACTTTCATTATATGTAGAAATTGTTGGACAAGGTATTAGAACAAAAAGCGAAGATTTTCCTCTTGGTGCTAGTTCAGGATCAGTCTTTGATGGAATAGATATATAGAAAGGCAGTTCATCTGGTATTTTATTTTCTATAAAGAGCTGATCAAAAGTTTTCTTGAAATTATCTGGTAGAAAAATCGTGTGATGAGTAAGTGAATCTATACTTTTATTAATGCCCCAATAATAAGTATAAACCGAGGGTGTCATTTTATGTCCAGCAGTGCTCAATCCTATCAAATTTTCATAAGTTGTTTCCGAGTCTACATTTGAAACAATCAAATCAGCATATTTTTTTTCATCATTTATTTCAATACCCACAGCTTTATTTTTTTCAACAATAATTTTTTTTATTTTGGAAGATGTGTTAATTTTTACATCAAAATCTTCATTTAATTTTTTTAATCCTTTTACAAGCCCGTACATTCCTCCTTTTGGCATCCAAAGACCGTATTGTAGCTCTCCGTAAGGAAGAATACTAAAAAACCCAGGCAATTTATATGGTGAATCTCCTAAATACATACTGTATGAACTGAAAGCTTCGACTATTTTTTTTTCTTCAAAGAATTTATTTATTTCACTATACATGCTGTTGGTTAGACCTAAGCTGAGAATATTTTTTATTCCTGCATTTAATAACCAATTGAAAACATTTGTAGAATTCTTAGTAACAATTTTCTTAAATGCGAGGTCATATTTTTTTTGTGAACTCTTAAAGAAATCTATTATTCCAGACCTATCTTTTTCTGAAAATTTACTTATTTCATCGGATAATATATTGATATCTGAACTTAGTTGAAAATTAGTTTGATCTTTCCATAAAAAATTTACAGCAGGATCAACTTTAATCAATTCAACGTAATCATAAAAATTTTTCCCTAGACTATTAAAATAATCTTCGTAAACCCATGGATAATTTAATAGAGATGGGCCTGTGTCAAAGGTGNATCCATTTTCAGAAATAATATTAGCTCTTCCTCCAACATTTTCTTCCGATTCAAANATTTCTACATCAAAATTTTCTTTAGATAACAGAGGGGCAATGGAAAGTCCCCCTATCCCAGCTCCTATAATTATTATTTTTTTGCGTTTATTTTTCATGTGTAAAGTAAAANTAATTTCCATAATTTACTGACGGGTAAAAATGAAAGTTTTTCTTTTAGTGTGAGGCTATATCTATGTTCAGCACTCATTTCTTTTTCTAATATTTTAGAATTTAATTTTCTATAAAGTTTTAGACAACTCTTAATAGCAATTTGGCTATCAGGTGAAAAATTTTCCATTCCTTTTTCAGCTTTTTTATACCATTTTTCTGCTTCAATAGCTAAAATTTTTCTAGCTTTCAAAACGTATTCAGGGAGATCCTTAGGATTATTTGGTTTGGTAAGTATATTTTTAGGAGTATAAAACCTTCCTCTGAAATAATCTTCATACACATCTCTAGCAAAATTTGTCAGCTGTAATGCTATCCCAAGATCTTTAGAAGGCTCTAATAAATCATTGACGGTTTTATTTTTATTTGGGCCGTAAATATATGCTAAGAAATATCCAACTACTATTGCAGATCCATAAATATAGTCATTAATAAGACTTTCCATATTTTCATACTCAAATACATCTATATCTTTTCTCATAGCCTCAATAAAAGAAATATAATATTCATCGGGTATTTTTTTTTCAATAGCGGCCATTCTGTATGACGAGATTATTACAGGTATATTACTTTTAATTTGGGACTTTATATCAGAAAAATTTTGAGACTTTTTAAATTTCTTTTCCCAATCATCGAGCATTTTATTTTTTTCTTTAGATGTCATTTCAAAAGTATCGACTATTTCATCAGGATAGCGTACTGAAGCATATATGATTTCTACTAAATCTCTTTTGGCTTTAGGCAAAAATCTTGTGACTGTAAAAAAACTATTACTATAATTTTTAAGTATTTTTTTTCCTAATTTTTTACAAATTTTATAAGCATCTTTTTCATTTTTAGAAGATAGTATTTCAGATAAAGTTTCATCTTCTATATTTATCCATTGACTCAATTCCCATAAATTTTCGTCTGATGAATAACTTTGAAGAGATATGCTTTTATTATTTTGTTTCATACATTAATTCTAATCTAATTTTTTTCTTCACATAATCTTAATAATAGAAGTTTACAATTTAACTATTATTATTAGATAAAGGTGTTTATGAAAAAAGTAACAATAATTTTTTTACTATTATTTATTTTTTCTTGCTCAGATAAATCAGATGATTTATCGATTAAAGAAGTTTCTGCAACTGAAATCACTCTAGAACCAGAAGAAATGAAATCACAACAAAAAAATAAAAAAGAGGACTTAAGTTATAACTATTCTGAAACTGAAAAAGATGAAAATAAAAAAGAGGACTTAAGTTATAACTATTCTGAAACTGAAAAAGATGAAAATAAAAAAGAAATTACCGNNGTGGAAGAAAACAATTCAAATTCTTCAGTTTTAAATATAGAATTTGGCCCTAAATCAGGGAATGAAATCACTGCAAATTATAGAGTTACAGAACAGCTCGCAAGGTTACCCTCTCCTATTCAAGCAGTTGGATACACAAATTCTATAACGGGAGGTATTTATATTGATTCATTAGGTAATCCTGATTCAAACTCAATTCTTAATATAGACTTATCATCCTTAAAAAGTGACGAGTCTAACAGAGATAATTATTTGAAAAGAAATTCTCTTGAAACAGATAAGTTTCCTGAAGCAGTTTTTGAAATAAAAGATATTATAGGGCTAGATACTGAATCTTTGATGAATACAGGAAAAAATGATTTTGAAATGCAGCTCGTAGGAGATCTTACTATACACGGTGTTACAAAAACAAAGACTTGGAATATTACGGCTTCATCTGAATCAGGTAAATTGAAGGGTAAAGGAAGTGTTTCTTTTCCTTTCAGTGATTTTGATATGAAAATACCACAGCTTTTTTTTATTATTAGTGTTGAAGATAAGATAACCTTAGAACTCGATTTTGATATTAATATTAGCTTATAGACTTCCATAAATCAGGATTCTATATATTACCAGAATTTGTTTATAGAGGAAAAAAAAAGGATAATGTTCAAGCAAGCTCTTTATATACAAAATTTTGCTTATCTAGGAATGATAATACTATTATGGTAGGCAATCTTTCTGCTCAAATCTAAGAAGTTTGACAATGTTATGTTGATATTAAATTCCATTATTTTTTACTTTGTTAACACGAGATTCCAGAAAGAATCAAACTTTCAACAAGGAATATACCAATCAGATCCAACTAGAGCTCAAAATCAGTAACCACCAGAAAAATATTTATCACGACCTTCAAGGAGATAATAGTTAGCATAGCTATGTTAGGCTTTTTTTATTAAAAGATAGAAAATAAAAATTTTCAAATCGTGTAATTAATTTCATTGACTTAATTAGAACACTTGTTCTAAAATGAACATATGTTCTAATTAAGGAGTTTATTTATGACAACAAAATTTTCAGAAAATACCTTTAGTAATACTGAAGAGTCTAAATTATTGACGGAAAATAATTTAATAAGATCTATCGCATCAAATATAATTAATAGGAATCAATGTGAATATAATATTGGAGTAGAATGTTATTATTGCTGGCATGAGGCAATGAATGATTTAAGGATATGGACATTAGTTAAAAGCAATCATGAAAATGCTACTTGTGCTGTGTTTAGTTCTTTAATAATTGAATGTTTGTATCCTGGTGTTCTTAAAATGATTAATAAGGTCAATGAATTTAGTAATTTTGACTTTCTTTTTTCAAAAAATCATAATGAAATATCTTATGAAAAATCAAAATATATCTTTTCTAATAAGTTAGATATTTCTGAGGAATTATTAATAGCAGAGAGTATTGATTTATATGGTCAAAACTTAGAATCAATAAATGCTTTAGTAAAAATCAATGTCCATAGAAATAAGTACTCTCAGGAATATTTTTATATATCTGAGAAATGTAACCATATTTAGGAGTTTAATAATGACAATGATTGAAAATAACAATTCATCTCCCAAAGATTTTTTTATAGACGATGGGTGTGAGTATTCTAAAAGTTGCTTAGACTGTCCTTTGACGCTATGTAAATATGATGATCCTATTTTGGACAATTCAAAATCAAAAAATAATCGGAATATTATTATTTCTAATATGAAAAAAACTAATATGACAAATAAAGATATAGCTGAAACATTAAATATTTCTACTAGAACTGTTCATAGAGTATTAAGCCAAGAAAATTTAATAAATCAAAAATTTGTATTAGAGCTTAAGAGCCAAAATATAATAAAAAAATCTCAGTTGATATCCATGAGAAACTAACTTTGATTTCTTCTCTAGATAATAGTATTCAGAAAAACTTATTATTCAAAACCCTATCCCTCAGAATGAAATATATAGATTTTTCAATGAACTACCTCAAATACTTTATTTAGAGAAGAAATTTTTATTCAATCGATTAATTTCCTACAAGAAGCATAGATCTTTCTGCAATATTTACACCTCTATCTGCTATTCGTTCTAGGTTGTGTGCTACCCAAAGCAAATAAGTTGCTCTTTCTATCTCGTGAGGTTTATTTTTCATTAGTTCAATTAATCTTGTTCTTACATCAGAGTTTAATTCATCTATAACATCATCCTGTTTTTGAATCATATTGAATCTAGATTTTACTTCTTTGGGGTCCTTAATTAGGAAAGTTTCAAGACTCGTTCTAAGCATTTCAATTGTGTTTATACTCATTTGAGGAATAATTACTAGATCTGTTGGTAATGGTCTTACTCCCATTTTTATAGTTAGCACAGCAATACCTTCGGCATAGTCTCCAATTCTCTCAAGTTCTTCAATAACATACATACAAGATACAATTTCCCTTAAATCAGAAGCTAAAGGGGCCTGTCGTCTTAGAATACTCATGCATAATTCTTCGAGATCATCACACATTTTATCAATTGCATCATCACCCTTGATAACGTCTTTAGCTAATTCCATATCTTGCTTAAGAAGTGAATTGATTGATTTTTCAATAGAAGATTCTACTGTAGATGCCATAATTTTTATTTCGGTTTCTAACCTTTCAAGTTCCTGATCAAATTCTACTCTAGCCATTAACCTATCCTTCCGGTAACATAATCTTCTGTTCTTTTATCTTTAGGATTACCAAATACAGAATCATTTGTTCCATATTCAATTAATTCTCCAATTCTTTCTTGACCCGCCATCATTACAGCGGCGTAATCACAAATCCTAGTAGCTTGTTGCATATTATGAGTCACTATTACAATAGTTACATTTGTTGATAAATCTTTGATTAGATCTTCTAATTTAGAGGTTGATACAGGGTCTAATGCAGAAGCGGGCTCATCCATTAATATTATGTCTGGATTTACTGCTAGTGCTCTAGCTATACATAATCTTTGTTGTTGACCTCCAGATAATTCCAAACCATTATCATCAAGCCTATCCTTTACTTCATCCCATAATGCAGCCTTGTGTAAAGAGGATTCAACGATACCTTCAATTTCATTATTCTTAAATCCATTGATTTTTGGGCCAAAAGCTACATTCTCAAAAATACTTTTAGGGAAAGGATTCGGTTTTTGGAAGACCATACCTATCTTAAATCTAATATATGTAGGATCAGATTTATCCGAATAAATAGAAGTTTTATTATATTTGACATCTCCTTCGACTTTAGCACTTGGTATCAAATCATTCATCCTATTAAAGCATCTTATTAGAGTACTCTTTCCACATCCCGAAGGTCCTATTAAAGCCACAATTTTATTTCTAGGAATATTAAAAGTTACTTTATCTACAGCTTTAGTTTTTCCATAAAACACAGAAAGGTTTTCAGCCATTAAAATTGTCTTATTCTTGTCTATTGAATCTATGAATTCTTTTCCCATTTTGTGAAAATCTGTATTAGTTTGTTCTTATATATATTAACACATGATAATTTATAATTGTTAACAGACTATTAATAATTTTTTTATGGAAGATATTTATAATTTAACAAAAGAGCAAATTTCAGAATTATTGGAAAAAAATTCTTTTCCTAAATATCGCGCTTCACAATTATGGAGATATTTATATAAGAATGATGTAAATAATTTTGAAGAAATGAGTAATATATCAACTCCTTTAATTCATTTTCTAAAAATGAACTTTTTTATTGGTAGTGTAAAAGAGATAAGAAATATTATTTCAAAAGACAAATCAACTTATAAAAGTCTTTTTTCCCTTAAGGATGGACAAAATGTAGAGTCTGTATTGATGAATTATCCCTCTGATGATCATAGAAAACCTCGAAAAACAATATGCATTTCAAGTCAAGTGGGATGCGCGTTAGGGTGTACTTTTTGTGCAACCGGCCAACAAGGATTTACGAGGCATCTTTCATCTGGTGAGATCGTATCACAAGTACTTTATTATAAACAACTTGATAATAATGGATTCTTTGATCAAGTTTTAGATAAGCCTGAGAAATCATATAAAGGCATTAAGAACATAGTTTTTATGGGAATGGGAGAACCTCTTGCCAATTATGAAAATACAATTAAGGCAATAAGAATCTTGAATGATGATAAAGGAGCAAATTTTGGAGCAAGAAATATTACTGTATCAACTGTTGGTTTAGTACCTCAAATATTAAAACTGGCAGATGAGAAAATACAAATAAACTTAGCGGTTTCTATCCATGCTCCAGACAATCAAACTAGGTCTCAAACAGTTCCTATAAATAAAAGATACCCCATCGAAATGTTAATTGATGCATGTAGAGAATACATAAGAAAAACAAATAGAAAGATTTTCTTTGAATATGTACTCCTAAAAGGCCAAAATGATACTCTAGATCATGCAAATAAATTAGGAATATTATTAAAAAATTTATTATGCCATGTAAATCTTATCCCTGTTAACCCAACATCTAAATCAGATTTTTTTAGGTCTGAAACCGAAGATATAAAGAGTTTTCAAAATAAATTATCATCTTATGCAATCCCTTCAACAGTAAGGATGGAAAAGGGGATTGAAGTTAGTGCTGGTTGTGGTCAACTTGCAAATTCTAATGATTATTAAGAATCTATAGCTTCAGCCAAAACTTCAACTAAGTATTTGGGTTTTTTATGAGAGAGATCTTTTATTTGATCGTGACAAGATATTCCTGTAACTATAATTTCTTGATTTTCTTTTGAATTTTCTATACTTGGCAACAATCTATCTTCTGCCATCTTTTTGGATATTTCATAATGTTCTTTTTCCATTCCAAATGAACCAGCCATGCCACAACAACCAGCATCGATAAGTTTCGCATTGAATTTATTTGGAAGATTTAATGAACCTAGTGAGTTGTTAGTTCCGTTTAAAGCTCTTTCATGGCAATGAACAAATAATAATAAGTCTTTGTCTAAAGAGTTCCAATTGATTTGCTGATTTCCATCATCTTGGATTTGAATTAGTAAATCCTGGACTGTAAAAGTATTTTCAGATATTTTTTTAGCTTTTTCTTTTTCGTCTGCTAAATCAGGAAATTCGTCTTGCATGGCTGAAACGCAACTAGCTTCAACTCCTATTATTTTTATTCCTTTTTCAACATAGTCGTAAAGAAGTTTTGTGTTGTAATTAACATTTTTTTTAGCATCATCAAGTAGCCCTTTTGAAATCATTGTTCTTCCGCAGCATTTTCTATTTGTAATTTCAACTTCATAACCAGCTGCTTCTAAAATCTTGACAGTTGCTTTACCAACTTCTGGATGGATAAAGTTTATATGTGTGTCATGGAAAAATAATATCTTTCCTCTAGATTTTGTGCTATTTGAAACTCTTTTCTTAAACCATGATTCAAATGTATAAGTACTTATTTCTGGCATTTGTCTTTTTTTATGGATCCCAATAATCTTTTCAGTAATAACTTTTGCTAAAGGTAATTTATTGGCTAAATTAAAAAAATAGGCTTGAGGGCCAGCAATAAATTTATATAAAATTGGGACACTTCCCACTAATTTTGACCTTAAAGGGGTTTTATTTTTTTTATAATAATTATGTAAAAATTCATATTTTATCTTAGCCATATCAACATTTGCTGGACATTCTGATTTGCAGGATTTACATTCGATGCATAAATCTAAAACTTTTAACATTTTTTTTGAAGTCATTAAGTCTTCTTTTAATGCTCCTGATAGAACTCCCCTTAGAGCATTTGCTCTACCTCTAGTGGAATGTACCTCTTCTCTAGTAGCCATAT
This sequence comes from Chloroflexota bacterium, assembly GCA_002699165.1. Lineage (GTDB taxonomy): Bacteria > Chloroflexota > Dehalococcoidia > Lucifugimonadales > Lucifugimonadaceae > TMED-70. The sequence continues at coordinate 13,547 of PABO01000016.1, forward strand.
ATGAGGGACACATTGCACCTGCATTGAGTTTTCTGCAAGCGCCTACCCCAATACATTTTTCTACAGCCCCTTCAAAACCACCTTC
>PABO01000017.1 GCA_002699165.1 Chloroflexota bacterium
AACCTATGGGAAGAAACTCATGCAAGATCTGGTGAAGCATTGAATCCTTGGGATTCTCCTGCTTACGATAAAGATATCGCTTGGGTAGGTGACCCATGGCAAGAAGATGCATACCACGAGGGTGGAACAGACTCATCTGTTGTAAGATACACAGATACTGACAACCCAGCAGGTATGACAGATATGGAACAAGCTAGACTAGTAAGACTAGCTCTTTCAACTGCTCTTGATAGAAATGGTATTAACGATTCTCTACTAAATGGAATTGGTACACCAATTTATTCTGAGTACATGGGACCTGAATATCCAGGATGGGATCCAACAAGAGATACTGGTGTTTGGGATGCAGAAGGTAACAAAACTTCTGAAACTGGTGGAGTAATGTATGAGCTTGCTGATGGTGACATCGAGGCTGCTGGAGCACTACTTGACCAAGCTGGTTACCCAGCAGATGCTGATGGTAACAGACCTATTGATGGTCTAGTACTACAAGCATACGCAGCTGAAGCTGGTCCTGTTGGACTTGAAGTAGCTGACACTGTTATGAGTGACTGGGCTAGACTAGGAATTGAAATTTCTGGATTAGTAGAAGACTATGGTGGAGTTATTTCACCTAGAATGAAAAGAAGAGAACAGTATCTTCCAGTATTGAAGAACTGTGATGTTCACTCAAACGTTTGGCCTGAAGATTGGCCTATTCCACCGGTTGACACTTCAAGAACACGTCCTTCATGGGGTTGTGGATTTGAATCTAAAGCTGGTGCTGAAAGTGTAGCTAATGTTCTTATGGAACAAGATGCTGAAAAGAGAAAAGCAATGCACAAAGATATTGTAGATTACAGTATGTACTGGCTACAATACGCTGGTGTTTACCAAGTACCTAAGGGTATCGTAGTAAACGACAGAATTAAGTCATGGAATGCTCCTCAGCAACACTATGCTAACGTTTCAAATAACCCAGAATTAATAGTTCTAAACGACTAATAATTTTGAATAATTGATTAAAAGTTCAATTAACTCAAAAAAGTGGGAAGAAAACTTTATTTCTTCCCACTTTTTTTGTACTATCAAAACAACTATTTAAAAAAGTAATTTATATATATATATTTTAGAGAAGAGAGTTTACTATGCTCAGGTTTTTAGCAGGAAGATTATTTTCCTCGTTTTTGTCTATAATTGGTGCTACTTTAGCAGTATTTACTTTAACCAATTTCCATAATGACCCAAGATTACTCTTTGTGCCTGATAGTGGTAATGGAATTACTCAGGAACAGTGGGATAAACTTGGTGAAAGACTTGGTATGAATAAACCCTTTCATGAGAGGTATATCGATTGGATAGGAAGAACTCTTAGAGGTGATTTAGGTATTTCATTAGCTAGGCAAATGGCTGTCACTGATATAGTAATGGCTAAAATTCCAGCAACCTTAGAATTAGCGCTAGGAGGTTGGATATTTGCTATCGCACTGGGAATACCCACGGGAGTGGTAGCTGCCGTGTTTAGAGGTTCCTTTTGGGATTATTTAGCCAGAGGAGCTGCACTTGTAGGACAAGCTGCGCCTCCTTTTGTTACCGGTTTAGTCTTGATCTATATTTTTAATCAATGGATTACCCCTGGAGGAGAACCCCTATTGCCTGCAGGAGGTAGGAAACCTGANTTTGATGTAAAAGATTATGTTCTCCCATGTATTGCATTAGGTTGGGGGGCTGCAGCTGCTCTTATGAGATTGACTAGATCTTCTATGTTGGAAATATTAGACTCTGAATATATTAGATTAGCTAGAGCAAAGGGTGTAAATTTNACTACAGTTATTTTTAAACATGCTTTGAGAAATGCATTAATTGCCCCTGTAACGAGTGCACTATTGATTTTCTCAGGATGGTTAAATGGAGCGTTAGTAGTAGAGATAATTTTTTCATGGCCTGGTATTGGTTACGATGCGCTTTATAGAGCAGTAAATGATAATGACTTCCCATTACTTTTGGGAACAGTATTTGTATTTATTTTGATTTATTTGATATTCGCCACAATTGCTGATATCGCTTACACAATAATTGACCCAAGGGTTCGATTGAATTAGCAAGGAGAAATTTCCAATGACAACTGAGACATCTAGTTCACAATTTAACCTATTAAAATATTGGCTTATTATTTGGTCTTTTTTTAGAAGATATCCTGTATTTCCAGCTGTAATACTTATAGTTCTTGTTATAGCTGCTATTATAGGCCCAACAGTAGCTCCTTATGAAAGAGATATTGGGGATGTTAGAGCAAGGCATAATCTTCCTGGAGTTGTGGATATAAAATTTCCAACAAAACCTAAAGGTGGGATTGATCTTACTAACTCAGATATATCAGCAGGATCAACTTTTGTGGCTACTTATGAATTACCAACTGATAATGTGATATTTGATATTGATGGTGATGGATCATTTAATAACAATATTTCATGGAATGAAGATTCTCCAAATACACCAGAGATCTTATTTAGTAATATTACTCAAGAAGGATCAATGTTGAGTTTTGAAATTATCACAAATGAAGACATTATTGAAGGGCAGAATGACAATATAATTTTAGATGTACAAGTTATAAGAACTGATACTAAATTATTAGACTTTTGGCCTGATGGGTATCATTTTATGGGTAATGATCATGTTGGAAGAGATGTATTTAGCAGACTGCTTCATGGAGCTCAAATATCTATGATGGTGGTTGGAATATCCTTGGTTGCAGGAATGACCATTGGTGTTGCATTAGGATTGATTGCTGGTTATACCGCTACAAGATATGAGCCTAATATTGGTTTTAATTATACATATAAAGGGAAAAAAAGAAGATTTTCTATTCTAGCTCCTTGGCTTGTTGATGAGTTTATAACAAGGTTCGTAGATATATGGTATGCGTTACCTTTCCTTATGGTTGCGCTAGTTGTGACATTGATTTTTGGACGAGGATTGACAGTATTGATGGGTGTTCTTGCATTGATAGCTTGGAGTGGATTTGTAAGGGTTATTAGAGCACAAACACTTATCATAAGAGAGCTAGATTTTGTAGCTAGTGCAAAAATAAATGGAGCTACGCCTTTTAGAATTATGTATAAGCATATTTTTCCAGGAGTGTTGAACACTGCTGTAGTTGTAGCAACTTTGAATACTAGTGGATTAATTCTGGCTGAATCTGTACTAAGTTTCGTTGGAGCTGGAATTCAACCTCCAACTCCTGCATGGGGTGTTATGACTAATGAAGGTAGGGACTACCTAGCGATAGCTCCTCACCAAGTTATGGTTCCTGGTGGAGCTATATTTCTAGTAGTGTTGGCATTAAATTTCTTAGGAGATTGGTTAAGAGACAGATTAGATCCAAGATTAAGGCAAGTTGATTAAGAGGTTCTTATGAAAAAACTATTATTAATAATTTCATTAGCAGTAATATTTGGATGTGGAGGAGAAAATCTTTCTTTTACAAATATTGTTCAAACGCAAACTGCTGAAAATATGCTTGGTAATGCAACGGCAACTGCAATTGCAGAAGTTACTGAATGTACAGCTGAACAAGGTATAGTTTATTCTTCTTTATCTGAAACTGAAAAAGCAAATTGGGTTACTGAATGTGAAAGCTCATTTACTGCAGCAGCGCAGGCTGTTGGAAAAGATGCTGCGGCATCTGCTGAAAAGGTAGCAATGTCATTAACTGCTACAGCTGAAGCAGGTGGAGAAGCTGCTTGTATTGGTTCTACTTGTGAACAAGAAGAGGAAGCGATAGAAATTGATATGCCTGAAGGTCCTGTTTTAGAAGGAATTGTTGAAATAAATATAGGTCAAGGTGGGGTAATGGACCCTCAAACAGTAAAAGTAAAGTCAGGATCAACTGTAAGTTGGCTGAATCCTAAAGGTGCTGCGAGCTCATCTACATCTGATGATGGACAAGAAGATATGTGGGATTCAGGCGCATTTAATAAAGGACCATTTGATAAGAATCCTGAAGACTGGACATATTCAAGAGAGTTTACTGTTGGGGGATGTTTTCAGTATAGATCTCTATATAGTGGAGATGCTGACACAGGTAACTTTGGTGTTGTTTGTGTTGTAGAATAAATATTTATCCTCCACCAACAGGTCTTACTATTTCTATTTTATCTCCTTCATAAATAACAGTTTTGTTATATTCATTTTTGTGAATAATTTTCATGTTAATTGCGACAGCAATCATTTTATTATCTAACCCTTGAGACGAAATGAATTCTTTTACTGATAAATCTTTTTTTACCTCTGTCTCTTTACCGTTCAGATAAATTTTATTCATAGTGTGATTTCAGTTTCTTAATTAAATTTTTTAGATTTGATGAATTTGCTAATTCACTTATCATTGCAACTCCATCTGCTCCAGACTTCACAATAGTAGAAATATTTTGAGAATCTATTCCGCCAATTGCTATAACTGGTTTCTTTGATAGTTTAACTAAATCCTTAAAATTCTCAATACCCAAAGTCTTACCATTAGGATGAGAATTAGAAGGAAAAACGGTTCCTATTACAAACGCATTTATATCTTTGTCATTATTATTTTTTAAGATTTCATTTTTTGAATGTATTGATTTTGAAATCCAATTTGNACCACTAATTTTTTTTGCACTAGATCCATTTAATTTTGAACTAGAAGTCATATGAAAACCGTATGCTGAAATTATTTTTGATGATTTGAAGTCTGAATTAATTATTAATTTAGTATTACTTTTATCGATAATTTCATTTATTTTTTGAGTAAGAATAGTTTTAGAATTTTGATCTAGATTTTTGAATCTTATTTGTATATATTCAATACCAAATAATGATGAATTTTTAATATTTTCTAAAAATGATTTTTGATNGCTAAATTTATCAATGTCAGTAACATAAATTATCATTAACTATTTACTATATTGTCCTTAGGGCTACTTGCATTTGCTTGTTCGGATTTAGGAATCCTTCCTGAAAGATANGCATTTCTTCCAGCTTGAACTCCTAGCCTAAATCCTTTAGCCATCATTTTAGGATCTTTTGCCCCTGCAATTGCTGTATTTACTAAAACGGCATCTGCTCCACATTCCATAACCAAAGATGCTTCAGAAGGGACTCCTAACCCTGCGTCAACAACAACAGGAATAGTTGATTGTTCTATGATAATTTGTATTTCTTCCAATGCTTGAACTCCTCTTCCTGATCCAATTGGGGATCCAAGAGGCATTACAGTTGCGCAGCCTATATCTTCTAATCTTTTAGCTAATACAGGATCTGGAGAAATATAAGGAAGGACTATAAAATCTTCCTTTACTAGTTTTTCACATGCCTCTAAAGTTCCTATGGGATCTGGAAGTAGATATTTTGTATCAGGAATAACTTCTATTTTTATCCAATTTGATTGAGTTACTTCCCTAGCGAGCATGGCTGTATAAACAGCTTCCTCTGCAGTTTTACTGCCAGCAGTATTCGGTAATATATTATATTTATCCCAATCAATTACATCGAGTAAATTTTTTTCTTTAGGATTATCAAAATTTATCCTTCTTATTGCTACTGTTATCATCTCAGTTTCAGAAGCTATTATTGAATCNTGTAGATCTTTTGCAGACCTGTGTTTACCTGTCCCNGTAATCAATCGAGATTTGAAGCTTTTTCCTGCTATTACTAAATTATCCATATTATAATTATTTTATGATTAATTATTTTAATCATAAAATAATTATATTGTAACTAGAAACCTTATTATTATATTTTTTTGGAAAAATTTTGAATATACCTATAAACAAAAAACTTAGAACCCCTGAAATATTAGCTGCCTTATTTGATCTTGACGGAACTCTTTTGGATGCAAATGAAGAAATCCCTAATAATATTCTTAATAAGATCATATTAATTTCAAAGATAATTCCAGTATCTATTATTTCTGGAAGAATTTTTTCATCAGTTTTAGAATACGCTAAGCTATTACAACTNACATCNCCTCAGATTTCAGATAACGGAGCCATAATATTTGATCCTTTACAAAATAACAAAATAATTTTTAGTAAATCATTAGATAAGAATATATCTCGAAGTGTTTTTGAAATACTCGATAAGAATAATTTTGAATATTTTGCTAGTGCTGATGGCAAAACTATGACTCATAAAATGAAAAATAAAAATACTCAAAGCGTTAATATAATTACTTGCTTTTATAAGGATGTGAAAAAATATTTAAATGAAAAAACAATTATTGATAAGTCAAAAACTAGCCTCATTCACTCTTCAGGAAGTATGGGAGAAGAATATATAAGTTTTATGCCTAAAAATATACATAAAGGAATTGCTGTAGATGAATATTCACGCATATTAAAAATTGATAAATCAAAAATTTTTGCAATAGGTGACGGTATGAATGATATAGAAATGCTAAAGGAATCAGGTGTTTCTGTTGCCATGGGAAATTCTGTTCAGGAAGTTTTTAAAGTCTCAAAATATTCTACTAAAAAATATATAGAAAATGGAACGCAAGAAGTTTTAGATTGGATACTAAAAGGTATAAGCCCTTAGTTTCTTAAGGCTCTATATCCTGCTTTTAGTACATTTCTCCAGATTTTCATCTCATTAGATACATTTTCAATCAATTTTTTATTGCTCATATCGATTTCACGAAATTTTCTGATTCTATTTCTTATTAATTTTCTTTTGCTTATATAGTTTAGGCTTGAGAGTTCATTGATAATGTTTATTTTTATTATCCTAGACATGTCTTCAGGACCTTTNCTTGCACCTAATGGAGGTTCTTGTATTATTTTATTTATAAGTCCTGTTTCAAGGCATTCTTTAGCGTTCATTTGAATATTTTTCAGGTTTTCCTTGTCTGTACTAGTATAGAATATTGAATTTTCAAGCATTAAAACTCTGTCTGATATGAAATAGGGTAATGAACCTTCAGTTGTAGTTTCTCCTGTAATAATTGAAATTAATAACTGCTCATGATTTGATAAATTCATAATGCATTTTGATAGGCTATTTGCAATTCCTGAAATCTCATTTTCAAATGTAGTGTCTATGCCTTTATTATCTACCAGAAAAATTATAGGTAATTCAAATTTTTTAGATAGTTCAATNCCTCTAAATATTTTTTTTAAATCTTCGTTATTTATTTTTCCATTATTTGATTTATTTAACCTTTGAAAATTTTGAGAAATTATAATTGTTGATTGAGATCCAATTTTACCAAATCCTAAAATAGAAATATTTTTTTCATCATTTTTTTCTATTTCAACAAAATCTTCAAATACTGATTTTATATAATCACGACCAGTTGGACGACCTTTATCAATCTTAATATTTTTCCCTAATGAAGAAAAAGATATATCAGGTAATTCAAGATCAATTTTTTTAGGGATTCTATCTTTAGACATTATTAGTTCAAATAATGTAGAAATTTCTTTTCTTAGTTTATTTCTAGGTACAATTTTATCTATTAGTCCCTTTGAGAAAAAATTTTCTGAAGATATATTGATTTTTTCAGTATTTTTTGAAGACTTATTTATTTCATTTAATGTAAACATTCCCATTATTGCTCCAGGTTCAGCAAATTTAATATCAGCTACGGATGCAAAAGAGCTATAAACCTGTCCCCCTGAAGGGTTCGTAAATAGAGTTATGTGTGGTAAATTTTTATCCCTTAATTCATTTGTAGCATTAATAGTCTTAATCATTTGAATTAATGAGAAAGCCCCTTCTTGAACTCTTCTCCCTCCACTTGAAATGATTGAAAAAACAGGTAAGGAATTTTTTCTAGCGTAAGTAAAGGCTTTTGAAATTTTTTCACCTACGATGATTCCCATAGAGCCTCCAAGAAATCCAAAATCTAATAATATTATTACAGTTTTTAATCCACCTATGCTAGCAGTTCCAGTTATTGCAGCTTCTTCTAAGCCTGTTCTTTCTCTTGAGCTTTTAACATTTTTTTTATATTTTGGGTTTATTTTTAATTGAGTTGGTTTTTTTACTGTAATATTTTTGTTAAATTCTACAAAAGAATTCTGATCTACTATTACTTCTAATCGTTTATTAAAATCTATAGAATAATGAAAATCACAGTATGGGCAAATCCCATAATTTATATAAAAATCAGAATTATTGATAGTTTCTTGACAATTCAAGCATTCTATTAATTCATCTCCTAAGCCTATATAATTTTCTTCTAATCTACTCATCCAATTAAAACTTTCCTTGGTTTCCCTGCTTCTCCAGGCCCAACTATTCCATTTTCTTCTAATTCATCCATCAGCCTTGCAGCNCTAGGGTATCCAATTCTTAATCTTCTTTGTAATAATGAGGTTGATAATGTATTACTCTGAGAACTCAAATCTAAAGCTTGGTCATAAAGTGTATCTCCAGATATCTGTGTACTTGACACATTGTCTTCTTCAGGGATTTCAAGCATTTCTAGTGAGTATTTTTCAAAATAAGGATCCCATTGATTAGTTAAATTTTCAATATCATTTTCTGTTAGAAAAACTCCTTGAACTCTACTCATTTGAGCATTATCTATTGGGCTAAATAACATATCCCCTTTACCAATTAGTTTTTCAGCTCCAACACTATCAAGTACGGTTCTTGAATCTATCTGTGACATAACTGCAAAAGATACTCTACTAGGGAAATTCGCCTTAATCAAACCAGTAACAACATCTACTGAAGGCCGTTGAGTTGCTACTACTAGGTGTATTCCAGTAGCTCTACCTAGTTGTGCAAGTCGAACTATTAGTCTTTCTATCTCACTGCCTGCCTGAAGCATCAAGTCTGCTAATTCATCAATAACTACTAAAACATTCCACATTTTATGTGAATTTTTCATTTTATTATTAAAGTCTGATATGTTCTTAACTCCCACTTTTTCTAATATCTTAAATCTCGTCATCATTTCCTCAACTGTTGCAGCTAGTACAGATACTGCTTTATCAGTGTCTACAATTACATCTTCAGTATATAAGTGAGGAATTTTGGCATAAGGAGTAAGCTCTACACGCTTAGGATCAATCAAAATCATACGAACATCATCAGGTTTTTTGGTAGCAATTAAGCCTGCTATGATTGAATTGATAAAAACTGATTTACCTGAACCCGTAGACCCTGCAACTAATAAATGAGGCATTTTTGATAAATCAATAACTTTTGGTATTCCGTCCATACCTTGGCCTAATGGTGCAGGTANATTATATTTATCTGAGTTCTTATTTAGTTTTTGATTTTCTAAAACCTCTTTGAAGTCTACTGTATTAGGNGAAAGATTAGGGATTTCTATACCCATTGTATTTTGTAAACCATCAATTACAGCTTCAAATCTTATATTGGGNGATCCTAAGGCTAATGCTAGATCTTTCTCTCTTCTTAGGACTTGTTCAACTTTTACTCTTTTTTTCTCATTTCCATCNAACCAGCCAGGTTTTAATTGGTACATAGTAACCGATGGTCCTGATGTATGTTTTTCAATTGATGTATTTACACCATGAGCTGATAGTGTATTTATGATTATTTTTTTTGTATCTTCAATTTCATTTTTACTGAGTTCTTTTTTTTCAGATACCATTAAATTTGCGGTGGTGATTCTAGGCCATCTAAAATTTTGTATCTTAAATTTATCGATTTGTTTATCATCTTTACCTTCATCAACATCAAAAGAAATAGTTTTATTTAATTCAAATTCTTTCCCATTTTCAAAAATTTTTTCCTTAATAATTTTTTCTTTATTTTCTAATTGCCTAGTATCTTTTAAGTCAGATGTCTGATTCTTAATAATTGATTTAGCTTCCTGTAATTTCTCTTGAATTTCATTACTTTTTGTAAATTGATTTGTACTAGAACTATTTTTTCTAATTTTTATATTTTTTATCATGTTAATAATAATTTTGGAGAGGTTTTTTGTTAAATAAAATATGCTGTTCTTAAACAACTCAGGTTTATAGATAAGAAAAATTAAAATTATTGGTATAAAAATCCTTATAAATAAATCAAAATAATTTAGAAAATTTGCACTATAACTACTCCAATATGAGGGCCATTTTGCTAAAAATTCTCCTGACTTGCCTGAAATAGAATAATCAAATGAAAATCTGGAACTGGAGACATAATTTATAGAACCAAAAGAAATAAAAATTGAAAAATTAACTAACAAAATAGATATGATTGATTTGTATGATAAAAATTCTATTGAATTTATTATTGAATATCGAAGATAAACTATGAGTGACGTTAGAAAAAAAGAAATTAAAATTGGAGCTATTCCGAAATTTTGTCTTACTTGATTAATCAATATTGGAGCTGTGAGGATCATACTGAACAAAAGGAGATATAAAAAGAAATTGCGTTTCTCAATAAATCCTATTATTTTATCTTGCCACAAATTAGTATTGTTATTTTCCATTTCAAAATAACTATTTTTCTATAAAAATTGATTTTATAACATATTTTTTATTAAACTTCTCTAATATTAACTTATAGATTTTGTTATTAAATTGCTTAGTTATTTCACTCCAGCCTTCAGAGTTATTATTCAAATTATTTTTTAATATAAAATCTTCTATAGATTGTTTTACGTTTATATTATTGGATTTGTCAAATATCTTAATGTTGATATCTTTCTTCTCTAATACTTCTCTTGAATTAATAATNATTGAAATAATATTATGTTCATAAATATTTGAATCTATTTGATTGGAGTATGATGGATTATCTCTCAGTACTACTTCATCAATAATTTTTTCTGGAGGTATTTTTTTTGCTTTGGTAGAATTTATTATTAAATTATCCCCATTTTCCAAAACAAAAATATTATTTTTTTCTACATCTTGTGAGATTGCGATTTTTTTATGTGCATTTAACATATCATTATTCCCATGAATAGGGATGAAATACTTTGGCTTTAAGACTTTTATAACATCTGACAACTCTGATTTATTGGAGTGTCCTGAGACATGCAGTTTATTATCAAAATTATTAAATCTAATTTCTGCACCAAGTCCTTGAAGTCTGTGTATAACTCCAAATACCTTTTCTTCATTACCAGGGATAACAGANGAAGACATTAATATAAGATCATTTTTATTAATCTCTAGATTATTATAATTTTTGGTTGAAAGTCTATTTAAGACTGAAAAATCTTCGCCTTGCGAACCAGTTACAAAATAAATAAAATCATCTCCATTTTTATTATTTGAAGTTATAACTTTTTCAAAATCATAAATTATATTTAGGTTTTTCGTGATTTTTAAATTTTTTCTTAGAGTACTCCCCATTAGGACAATTTTTTTATTCAATTTTTTTGCGACATTAATAGCCATTTGAATTCTTGAAATTTGAGAAGCAAAAGTACAAACTATTATCTTTCTATTTTCTTTAAAAGCTTTTGCAAAAGTTTTTTCAATTTCTTTCTCTGAAAAAGATTCACTTTCAACCAGAGCATTAGTTGAATCAGAAAGTAAAACATCACATTTATTATTTATTTTTTCTAAAATAGACCTAAAATTAGTATTCTTACCGTACACAGGATTTTTATCAAATCTAAAATCTCCAGTATGTATAATATTTAGATTTTTGGTCTGAATTATTAGTCCACAAGAGTCAGGGATTGAATGAACTACCGGAAACCANGAAATATTAAAATCTTCAAACTGAAATTTTTTGTTGACAACTATTTCTTTTAATTGGTGAGCTTGGTCTCGATAGATTTTTTTTCTTATAATCTCTTTTGCCAAGGGAGGGGAGTAAATAGGTACATTTAGAAATGCTAATTTAGATAATGCTCCCACGTGATCTTCATGACCATGGGTGATAAATATACCAAATATTTTATCTTTAATTTTTTCTAAATAATCCAGATCNGGAAGTATAATGTCTATCTCAGGATCATTAGAAAATTTTATTCCAGCGTCTATTAGATACACTCTAGAATTGATTTCAAACAAAAGTAAGTTTTTTCCTACCTCGCCCAAACCTCCTAAAGGAGTAAACTTTATGTTTTGCATATATTTTTCAAATCTAAATGTTTTTTAAACTTACTAATTTAGATAAACTTGAGATTTTATTAAACTTTAGAAGATATATAATCTACAGCATCTTGAACTGTTCTTATATTTTCAGCATCTTCATCTGAGATTTCAATTGCTTTGTCATCAGTTGAAAATTCTTCTTCTAGAGCCATTATTAGCTCTACTACGTCTAATGAATCTGCTTCTAAATCTTCAGTAAATGAAGAGTCAGATTTTACATCTCCAATATCAACACTTAATTTTTCAGCTGTGATTTCTTGTATTTTTTCTAAAACTGAAGCCATTTTATCCTCCAAAATTTTAACCGCAAGTTTATGTTAATGAATTATGATCTAAAAGTCTATCTTACCATAGAATTTAAAACACCATTTATAAAGTTTTTAGACGTATCTGACCCAAAAATATCAGCCAGTTTTACTGATTCGTTTACTATAACGCCTACAGGAGTATCGATATCACAATGTATTTCTGATATTGCCATCCTTAGTATTGATAAATCAGTTTTNGGAATCCTATTGATATTACTATCACTTGTGTGCTTTTTAATNTCTAAATCAATTTGCTTTATATTTTCTAAAGCATACTCCAAAATAGTATTAGCAATTAATTGTTTCGATTTATTTAATTTATTATAAAAATGTAAATTTTTTATATTTTCTGGTTTATAATCTTTAGAAATTTCACTTTCAAAAAGGGTTTGAACTACTGAGGCTCTTGCCATATTTGTACCAAAAATAGATTGAGTCTTTTCTTCAGAAATAAACTCGCCATCCACACTATTATTTAAGTTATCTTCAGTTTTATTCATCCAGAAATCAACTAGCTTCTTGCTTCAACATAGTCTAGTACTTGATTGTAATTTCCTATGTTCTTGACATTTAAGTTCGAGTCAATTCTTTTAAGCATTCCAGACAAAACAGAGCCAGGACCTATTTCATAGAATGTTTCGACTTTTTCTTCAATCATATAATTTATTGAATCGCTCCACAAGACACAATTTTGTAATTGAGTTTTCAACTCATCTCTTAATGATCCCTTATCTGTGATCGCTTCTGCGCTTGTATTAGCAACTATAGGGACTACAGCATCTTCAAAATTTGCGTCATCTATAACAGAGTTTAGTTCCTGTTGTGCAGAGGACATAAGAGCAGAATGAAAAGCACCTGCTACGGGTAGAGGAATAGCTTTCTTAGCCCCTAGTCTTGAAGCTAAATCCATNGCATTAACAAGATTTTCTTTTTTCCCTGCAATTATAATTTGATTTGATGTGTTTATATTCGATAAATAAGTACCTGTTTCTTCACAAACTTCTTTTACGGAAGAAGAATCAATACCTATTATTGCTGACATCCCTCCTGGAGAATCATTACAAGCTTTTTCCATCAACTCGCCTCTTTTTGAAACAAGGTCTATAGTTTCTTTTATACTTAGTGCCCCAGCAGTTGCTAGAGAACTATATTCTCCGAGACTATGACCGGCAGTGAAGTTTGGTATTTGAATAGATCCCATTTCAGATTCTATTGCTCTCCATGCTGCTATTGAAACAGTTGCAATAGATGGTTGAGCATTTTCTGTTCGTGTTAATTCTTCTTTTGTTCCTTCAAATATTACTTCAGATAATTTTCTTCCAAGTATTTCGTCAGCTTCCTGAAATACTTCTCTGGCTGCCATACTATTTTTATATAAATCTAATCCCATTCCTGGAGCTTGTGATGCTTGACCAGGGAAAAGAAATGCAACTTTTTCATTTTTCATTTATTCACCTAATAAAATTATATATCTACTATTGTTTCTATTTTTTCAATTTATTTCAATAAATTTTATTACAGAAATGATCAAAATAATGATGTATGAGACCAATTTGACAAAAAACTTGAAAAATAAACCTATAAATTTATAATAAACCTATGATTATTTTAGGAGTTGATCCAAGCTTATCAAATACGGGATATGGCTTATTAGAATCAATAAATAATAAATTAAGGCCAATAGAGGGGGGAGTGATTAAAACTGCCTCGTCAGATCCTTTATCTAAAAGATTAGCTATAATTTCAAAAGAATTCATTCAAATAATTGATAATTTTTCACCAGATGTAATAGCAGTAGAAGATTTGCANTCAAGGCCTAAATTCGCAAAAACATCCATATTAATGGGACACGCTAGAGGAGTAATTCTTTCTTCTGCTGGAGTTAGAGATATAGAAGTTTTTGATTATCAGCCTACTCAGGCAAAAAATATTGTAACTGGTTCTGGAAGAGCAGATAAAAAACAAGTAATGTTATCAGTTTCTAAAATTTTAAATAATGAAAATTTATTAAAGAATGAACATGTAGCTGATGCTTTTTCTATTGCTATCTGTCATTCTATAATCAATAAATCAAATTCAAAATATAAATGATTAGTTTTATCCAAGGTGAAATATTAAAGTTACTTTCTAACCCTAAAAGGATAATTTTATTAGTAAATGGAATTGGTTATGAAATTTATATTCCTGAATACTTAAATAATTATTTTATGGAAAATAATATTTCAATAGATTCTCAGATAGAATTAGAAATTTATTATCATGTTACCGAAAGGCAGCCTAAACCTCTTTTGGTTGGATTTATTTCATATGCTGATAAAGAATTTTTTGAACAACTTATTCAAGTGGAAGGGATCGGTCCAGTTAAAGCTGCAAATTCTCTTGTTTTTCCTATTAACTTGATAGCTAATGCAATTGAAACGGAAGATAATGGATTGTTAGAACAAATGCCTGGTATTGGAAGCAGAGCTGCTCAAAAAATAATAGCTTCATTAAAAGGAAAACTTTCCTATAAATTTGATGGAATTTCAGAAAAAGCTTCAGAATTTAAAATTTCTGATTCTATTTTTGACGAAGCTTTATCCGGATTAATTGGATTAGGCTACAGGACAAATGAAGCAAGAACTGCAATTATGGAAATATTATCTGACTCAGATGATGATTTAGATGTAGAAACAATTGTTAGAAAAGTTTTGAAAAAAAATACTAGAAAATACGTATAATTTAATCATATTATGGACGATAGTGTAGAAAATAAAGAAATAATTTTTTCAAATCAAGGATCATCATTAATTGAACCCCAAGATGAAAAAATTGATTCTAATATTCTAAGACCCAAATCATTTGAAGAGTATGTTGGTCAAGAAAAAATCAAAGAGTCTCTTTCAATTGCTGTGAAAGCATCAAAAAAAAGGGATGAATCTTTAGATCACGTTTTATTTTATGGGCCCCCAGGGTTAGGTAAAACAACCTTATCTTACATAATATCTAATCAGATAGAATCTAATTTTATTCATACCAGTGGACCTGCACTAGAAAGACCTGCTGATGCTGTTGGTTTATTGTCTAATCTTAGCTCTAAAGATGTACTTTTTATTGATGAGATTCATAGAATTCCTAAGTCAGTTGAAGAATATCTATATTCAGCGATGGAAGACTTCAGAGTAGATTTTATTACTGGAAGTGGGGCATTTGCTAAAACTATCAATCTTCGATTAGAAAGCTTTACTCTTGTAGGTTCTACAACTCGTCCAGGTTTGTTGAGTTCACCACTTAGAGACCGATTTGGTTTGTCTTACCATTTAGATTATTATGATGAAAAAGACTTAGGAGATATTATTACAAGATCTGCAAATCTCATGGATCTAAAAATTGATAATAAATCTGCTTTAGAAATAGCCAAAAGATCAAGAGGAACTCCTCGAATAGCCAATAGATTATTAAGAAGAGTTAGAGATTATGTAGAAGTTAAGAATCTAAATAAATTTAATATAGACATAATTAATCAATCCTTAGAGATTGAAGGAGTTGATTCTTTAGGCCTTGATAGATTGGATCATCAGTATCTCAATATTATCTGTAAAAACTATCAAGGTGGTCCAGTAGGGATTGAAGCTATAAGCGCTTCTTTGAATGAAGATCAGGTAACTTTATCAGATGTCGTTGAACCTTTTTTATTAAAAATTGGTTTTATTATAAGAACTTCTCAAGGAAGAAAAATAACTAAAGAAGGTGCAAATCATTTGGGCCTATCAATTTCATCAATGGATCAAGAAAATTTATTTTAGATTTTTAAATAAGTCGTTATTTTGTAAATTTGAGCTTTCAAAGCAAATAGCATCTTCTCTTTTATTATCTAGAGGATAGTAGTTTTTTCTAACACTTGTTATATTAAATTGATATTTTTTGTATAGATTTATAGCAGATATATTTGATTTTCTACATTCAAGTATGATTTTATTTGATCCTAATTGAATCGCATGATTTATAGAAAGGCGTAATAGTTTTTCTCCTATACCTTGCCTTTGAAATTTTTCTAATACTCCTAATTGTTCGATATGCGTATCTTCCATAATTTTCCAAGTTTTTATATATCCTATAATCACTTCTTGTTCTATAAAAACTTTTTCTTTTTTTATTTCTAAAAATCTAAATATTCTTTTTATAAAATTAGTAGGTTTAGTTATAATATTCACAAAAGTACAAACAAAAATTTTTTTATTTTCTTTATCTAATTCTCTTTCAAAATTAGTATTTACTTTATCTAAATAAAATACAGTTGATTCCATATCAGAAAGTTGATTCGAGTCACTTGTAAGTGCATTTCTAAATTTTATATTATCTATTTTTTTCATTGAAACTAGAATTAATAATTATGTGTTTTTTATTTTTAATAAGAGTATAATAATCCATAGTGTTTATAAATGCTTCAAAAAAAATAATAGATAGATTTTAGTAAAAATTAAATGTTTCTGAGTAAAAATTTAATTAGAGTTCTTAAGTTCCCGCTAAAAAATAATAAGTACGAATTATTATTATCCATTACTTCTATAATTTTTGCAGCTGCATTGCAAATGTCTATTCCATATTATTTAGGGTCTTCAATTGATACTGCCCTAGATAATAATCAAATAGGAAATCTTTCACTTAGTCCCTTTATCACAATCGGAATTCTAGTTTTTCTTTTATCAGTTGCTAGGGGGATTTTTAGCTTTTTTCATGTTTATCAAGGAGAAAAAATGGGACAGACAGTTGCATTTAATTTGCGAAAGCTATACTTCGACAAATTACAAAGACTATCTTTTAAATATCATGACACTGTTCATACTGGTGATCTTATAACAAAGGGAATTATAGATATTGAGGGATGTAGAATGTTTATTAATACAGGCATTCTTAGAGTTATATTTCTTTCTATATTTATTTCAACTGGAGCAATTTTGGTACTGAATATTGACCTTTATTTAGGACTTTTGGCATTATCATTTGTTCCTTTTATAGCAGTAATATCCTCATTTGCTCGATTAACTTTAAGGAAAAACTGGTACAGATTACAAGAGCAGTTAGGAGTTTTGACGCGTGTTATGGATGAAAATTTGTCTGGAGTTAGATTAGTAAGATCCTTTATGAAACAGAAATATGAAATGGAAAAATATTCAATTGCATCAAATGTTGTAAAAAATATGACCTTTAGACAAATTACAATCAGAAGTTTTTCTATTTCACTAAATACTTTTGTATTTTTGATTTCTATGAGCCTAGTAGTTTATTTTGGTGCTGTTTCAGTTTTAGAAAATAGAATAACTTTAGGTGAATTAACTTCACTAATAGCTTTTATGAGCATCTTACAGGGCCCTGTAAGACAAATTGGAATGCTAGTTAATTCATTTGCACGAGCCTCAGCTACATCATCAAGATTATTTGAAGTGATAGATAAAGAAGAAGATGTAAAAAATATCCAAGGTATACCTTTTATCGAACCTGTAGAAAAAATAGAAGTTGCTGATCTGTGTTTTTCTTATGAAAATACCGAAGTACTAAAAAATATTAATTTTGAAGCAAATCCACATCACTCCATAGGTATTGTTGGGCCACCTGGGTCAGGTAAAACAACACTTTCAAGATTATTACCAAGATTTTATAATCCATCAAATGGTTGTGTTAAGATAAATGGTATTGATATCAGTACATTAGACTTAAGCGATTTAAGGCATTCAGTTAACTTGGTAGATCAGGATAATTTTCTTTTCTCTGATACTTTTTTTGAAAATGTAAGATATGGAGATCCTAAAGCATCGAAGGACTTAGTAGACTGGTCAACTGATAAAGCCCAGATATTTACTCACATTGATAAATTACCAGGAAAATTTGATACCTTGATCGGAGAAAGAGGAGTTCAATTATCAGGAGGTCAAAGACAAAGATTGTCTGTTTCAAGGACTCTGCTTTTTAATTCTAAAGTTGTTATTTTTGATGATTCAACCTCGGCTATTGATACACAAACAGAAAAAAAGATCAGAGAAGAAATGATGAGTTTGGGTACAGGAATAACTTTAATAGTTATTGCTCATAGAATTTCATCAGTAATGAATTTGGATGAAATTTTATATTTAGATTCAGGCAAAATTATCGAAAGAGGAAGCCATAACGAATTAATGAAACAAAAGGGACGTTATTCAGAGCTATATAACATGCAAATAAATCCAGAACTGAAAGTATAAAATGGTTAGTTTATCAGACGAAGATATAAGATCCAGATCTTTTGATTACAACATTATCAAGAGATTTATGCCTTATGTGTCTAAGTATAAAAAAGATGTTTTTATAGGATTTTTTTTCATATTGTTGTTGACTGGAGCATCACTATTAATACCTATTGTGATAAAAAATTTAATTGATCAGTCTAGCTGTATGATAGGGTCCTCATGTACTGATATTGAAAGTGTAAAAAACTCTATATTTGTGGGTCTTTTGCAGTTTTTAGGTCTTGCTATATTAGTAAGTTTTTCAATATTTATGTCAGATTCAATAGTGGAAAAAGTTGGTGAAAATATACTTTTAGATCTTAGGCAAAAAATGTTTACTCACCTGCAGGATGTATCTATTTCATTCATGGACAAAACAGATGTAGGGAAATTAATGTCTAGGCTACAAGGGGATGTAGCTGCTATGCAGGAAGCATTGCAAATGTCTGTTTTTGCTATTGGTGACTTGGTTCTAATTTTTGGAATAATAAGTGTTTTATTAGTTATGAATGTTCAACTTGGAATATTAACTATTTTAGTTATGCCCTTAATGATATTAATTAGAATGATATGGCTACCAAAAGCTAGAATAGCATTTTTAGATGCTAGAACTAAAAGTTCAGCAGCAACCTCATATCTTGCTGAAAATATAAATGGTATTAGAACAATTCAATCTTTCAATAGACAAAATTTTAACTCAAAAATTTTCGAAGAAAAAGCAAATGATTTATATAAAGCTCAATTAAGAGCAGCTAAATTATCAAGTTTAATGCTTCCTACAGTAGAAACATTAACAGGGATTTCATTTGCAATAATTATTATTGTGGGTGCAAGTTTAGTAATAAATGATCATATTACTGCAGGAGTAATGGTTGCTTACATGCTTTTGGTTCAAAGATTTTTTGATCCAATAAGAACTATTTCTATGCAATATAATGCTATGCAAAGAGCAATGGCTTCAGGCTATAGAATTTTTGAAGTTTTAGATATTCCTGTAACAATAAGAGATCCTAAAAAACCTTTAGACTGTCCATTAGACGGTTCAATTAAGTTTGATAATGTTTCTTTTGCTTATGTTGATAAAACTTATATATTAAAAGATTTTAACTTAAGTATTGAGAATGGAGAACGAATTGGTATAGTTGGTCCAACAGGAGCAGGAAAATCAACTATTTCTAATTTAATTCATAGATTCTACGATACCAACAAAGGAAAAGTAATTCTTGGAGGGGTAGAGATTAAGAAATTTTCTCAAGAATATATAGGAAAAAAAGTAGGAATGGTACTACAAGATCCCTTTTTATTTTCAGGGACAATATTAGATAATATTAAGTACGGAAATAAAGATATACCTCAAAAAGAAGTTGAAAAAGCGACTGAATTATTAGGATTAAACGAATTTATAAATTCATTAGATAATGGTTACAGTACAGTCATAGGCCAGCGTGGGTCAGATTTATCAATGGGGCAAAGACAGCTTCTTAGTATTTTAAGAGCACTTGTTGCAGATACTCAATATCTTATACTTGATGAAGCTACATCTTCAATTGACTCCTATACAGAAAAGAAAATACAGAATGCACTTGATATATTACTTAAAGATAGAACATCTATTACAATTGCTCATAGACTAGCTACTGTTAGAAAATGTGACAGGATTATTGTTCTGAATGCTGGAGAAATTGAGGAAATAGGTTCACATCAAAAACTTTTGAAAAATAAAGGATTATATAGTAAATTATATAATTTAAATTATTCTTCATTTGATGATTAGTACTTAGAAATTTAGATGTTGTGACCTGGCTCTGAATCATCAAAATCATACTCATAATTTAATTTTATGAAATTATGTTGGTCTTCAGGAACATCATCTTCTTCAAAAATTGCACTTTCGGGACAAACAGGTTCGCAAGCAGCACAATCTATACATTCTTCTGGGTTTATAAATAATTGAGTATCTCCAGGTTTTGAATATATACAATCTACTGGGCACACATCGACACATGCACCATCCATTACATCAACACAAGCTTTACCTATAATATATGTCATATTTAATTCTTTCTTAAGTTCTCTTAAATTAACTATAAATAAATATTATAAAATTGTTCAAAAAAAATTATAGCGAATTTAATTACAAATTTTTATTAATTTAGCCTTGGCAACCACAAGATCCACCACCACCGCCGCATCCAGCTCCAGCTTCTTGTGCTTGTGCGTGACCACCACAGCCTACAGCCTCAGATTCTGCTCCAGCTCCACATCCACATCCTCCTCCTCCGCCGCCGCATCCTCCACCAGCACCATCTTGTTTGAAGTTAGGGTTAGATATTACAAATCCTGATCTTTGGAAACCTTCAACATAATCAATATTTGATCCTTCAACGAATTTTAGACTGTCAGGATCGACAACAGTTTTAATTACTGAATCTAGAACAATATCATTGCTTTCTGGTTTTTCAACAAGTCCAAATACATATTCAAAACCGCCATTAGCAGTTTCATCAATAGAAACCCTTAGGTAACTTTCTTCGTTCCCTTGTTCTTTCATTATTTCTTTAAGCTTTTCGCTTGCCATATCCGTATAACTTACAATTTGCTCTGAATCTAACAATTTACTCTCCAATAATTAATTATTTAGAATTATCTATATTGTACTGTATTTTAAAAAAATAAATCAATGATTACATGTCAAAAAATCTAAATTTAAAATCATTCTATGGATCATATTTATAGGTATAATATTGTTATCAATAGTTATTTTTTGGAAAAATATGGATCACATAGATAGAAAAATAGTTTCAATGTTAGGAAGAGATGGTAGGTTATCTAATGCTCAAATGGCAAGAGAATTAGATGTAAGTGAGGGTACTATCAGAAGAAGAGTAAAAAATTTATTAGATTCAAAAACTATTTCAATAGTTGCAGCTTCAGATCCTAAAAAACTAGGTTTTTTTTCAGAAGCGCTTATTGGAGTACAGTGTGAACCCGATAAAGTTAGTGAAATTTCAAATAAAATTGCTTCTTTAGACCACACTAGATGGGTAATAGCCACAACAGGTAGTTATGATGTTTTCTGCTTAGTAGCACTGGAAAGTTCAGAAGAATTAGGCAATTTTATCAGGATTGATATCGGTTCAATTGATGGAATTATAAGAACTGAAACTTTTGTTAATTTGTCAGTAGCTAAAAGAGAATATGGTGATTTATCAAAATGATTCAATGAGGAAATATGTATAGAGATATTATGTGTGGAAGAATTTCTTCATCTAATGAAGGAAAAAAGATCAATCTTGCTGGATGGGTTTCAAAAAGAAGAGATCATGGGCAACTGATTTTTATAGATTTAAGAGACAAATCAGGAATTATGCAAATTGTATTTAATCCAGAAGTCTCTCAATCAACTCATAACAAATCAAAAGAATTACGGTCAGAATGGGTTATATCAGTTTCTGGAACAGTTAAGAGAAGAATAGAAGGTGCTGAAAATCCTGATATAGAAACCGGTAACTATGAGCTGATAGTAGATTCTATGGAAATTTTATCTAAATCAAAAACACCACCATTTGAAATTTCTGATACGAATGAAGTATCTGAAGAGATAAGACTTAAGTATAGATTTCTAGATTTGAGAAGAGATTCTATGCAAAAAAAAATGTCCTTAAGGCATAAAGTCACAAAATTTATTTGGGAGAATCTTTCACTGAAAGGATTTACTCACATTGAAACTCCAATTTTGATAAAAAGCACTCCTGAAGGAGCTAGAGATTATGTTGTTCCTTCAAGAATAAAAAATGGTTCTTTTTATGCTCTCCCTCAGTCTCCTCAACAAATGAAACAAATGCTTATGGTTTCTGGCTGCGATAGATATTTTCAGATTGCAAGATGTTTCAGAGATGAAGATTTGAGATCAGATAGGCAACCAGAACATACACAATTAGATCTAGAAATGAGTTTTGTTCATCAAGAGGATGTGATGGAAGCAGTTGAAAGTTTATATATTGATTTAATCAAAGATGTAGATAATAAAATTGTTGTTGATTCGGTATTTGAAAAATTATCCTATGCTGAATCTATGGATAGATTTGGAACAGATAAACCTGATCTTAGATTCGAAATGGAACTAAAAAACTTGACCGATATAGCAAAAAACATTAATTCAAATGTAATAACTAATTCATTAGCAAGTGGAGGTGTTCTAAAAGGATTTGTAGCAAAAAATTCTAATGGATATGGAAGAAAAGACTTTGATAGATTGACTGAGATTGTTAAAACTCAAGGTGCTGGAGGATTGATTTATATTTCTCTTGCGGAAAATATTGATGGCCCTATTAATCTCGAGGATTCATCAGGACCTTTGAACAAATTTTATACTCAAGAAAACTTGAATGATATTTTATTAAAAACTAATGCTAAATCAGGGGATGTTATTTTTATGATTATAGGTGAAGATAAGATAGTTAATTCATCTCTATCATTTCTTAGAAATCATATTGCTGAGGAAAAAAACATAATTGATAAAAATATTATGAAGTTCGTATGGATTACAGATTTCCCTCTTTTTGAAAAAGATGCTGAAAATAATTGGCAAGCAGCCCACCATGTTTTTTCATCACCCAAAAGCGATGATATTGAATATTTAGAAAAAGACCCTGGACAAGTTAAAGCAGATCTTTTTGATCTTGTATGTAATGGAGTTGAACTAGGTTCTGGTTCAATAAGGATTCATGAAAGAAAATTACAAGAAAAAGTATTTGATGTAATTGGTTACTCTAAAGAAGAGGTAAATAGTTTATTTGGGCATTTGCTAGATGCTTTTGAATATGGAGTTCCTCCTCATGGAGGGATGGGACTCGGATTAGATAGATTAGTTGCAATGCTATCTAGGGAAGAGTCAATAAGAGAAGTAATAGCTTTTCCAAAAACCCAAACTGCTTCGGACTTACTTTTTGGGTCTCCTGATTTTATATCCACTGATCAGTTAGAAGAACTTAGTATTAATATTATTGAGGAAGAGGAATAATAAAAAAATGAATATTGAAATTAAAAAAGAAAAGAATAAGCAGGTAGATATAGAAATATTAGTAGATGATTTTTTAGTTACTAAGCATCTTAAGAATTCTGCAAAAACTATTTCAAAATCTGCAAATATAAAAGGATTTAGAAAAGGCAAGGTTCCCTATAATGTAATTGAATCTCAATATGGTAAAGATTATATACTCGAAAATAGCCTAGATGCCATCATACAAGAAGTTGCCCAAGAGGTATTAGAAAATAATAAATTTGAATATCCTTGTGCTCCAAAAGTAGATATCTTAGAACGAGATCCTAAGTTGAAAATAAATCTTATGGTTCCTATGATGCCAGAACTGACTTTAGGAAACTATAAAAGCCTTAGCACTTCAGTAAAAAAAGAGAAAGTAACAAAAACTAGATTAGATGAAGCAAAAAATAGAATATTGGAATCAAGGGCAACCTGGGAATCTAGTAAAAATAAGTTAGACTTTCCTGGCTTTGCCAAAATAAATTTGCAAGCTATATGTGAAGAAAAAGTTATTATTGAAGAAAATGAATTTGATTTTTATGCTGTAGAAAACAGTAATTTAATTGCACCTGGAGTATCAGAAAATATAAAGGGTATGAAGAATGGTGAAAAAAATAGTTTTACCCTTACCTTACCTTTAGATTGGAAGGAAGAAGAATATCAAGGTAAAAATGCTAAATTTGAAGTTGAATGTATTAGTGTTCAAGAAAAAGTATTGCCTAAACTAGATGACAAATTTCTGAAGGAACTAAATCCCGAAATTAAGGATGTTAAAGATTTTGAAAAGCAATTGAAAGAAGAAATTTCTGCAGAGAATGATTATAAATATAACATTGAAGTTGAAACGGAGATTTTAGAAAATTTGCTCAATAAATCTAAGTTCCATATCGCAGAAATTCAAATCCAAAGATCTGCTGATCAAATTATTGAAGATAGAGTAAGATCAGTTTCACAATATAACATGAAATTTGAAGATTACTTAAAAGCTATTAATAAAACTAATGAGGAATTTTATAAGGAGTCATTAGACACAGCAGAACTAGAGATTAAAAGATTTTTAGTTATAGAAGAAATAATTAAAATTGAAAAATTTTCAGTAGATGAAAAAGAAATTCTTGTAGAAGTTGAAGTTATTAAGCAACAATATAAAGATCAACAGATAGCTGACGATGAAACTTTAAAAAACTATGTAAGGAATAATCTACAAAGGAAAAAATGTTTAGAGTACCTGGTAAAATCTTCTAAAAAAACAACAAGTAATCGAAAAAAGAAATAATATTTAGTAGAATTAAATTATTAGTAATAAAGGAGAACTTTTTTGGAGCATAAATACACAAATCCCACATCATTGATTCCTTCTGTAATTGAAACAACTTCTAGAGGAGAAAGGGCGTATGATATATTTTCTCTTTTGCTAAAGGAGAGAATTATATTTTTAGGAACTCCAGTTGATGATTTTGTTTCAAATACTATTGTTGCTCAATTACTTTATTTATCTAGAGAAGATCCAGAAAGAGATATCAACTTATATATAAATTCTCCAGGAGGATCTGTTTATGCAGGGTTATCAATTTATGACACTATGCAAATGATTCCAAATGATGTTTGTACTTTCTCAGTTGGTTTATCTGCAAGTATGGGTACCATTTTATTAACTGCTGGAGCAAAAGGTAAAAGATATGCGCTACCAAATTCTACAATGATGATTCATAGCGTTTCAGGTGGTGGTGGTGGTACTATATCTGATGTTCAAATTCAGGCAAAGGAAATGCTTAGAATAAATGATAAACTAACAAAAATAATGGCTCTCCATACAGGTCAAACTGAGGCTAAAGTTAGAAAAGATGAGGATCGTGATTTTTGGATGGATGCTGAACAGGCAGTAAAATACGGTTTAGTCGATCAGGTTATTTACCCTGAAGGTGCCTCTAAGTCAAAAAAGAAATAGTTTAAATCATTTGATTTATTTCTTCTGATAAGTTTTTTGGTTTATTAGGAGTAACTTCAATTTCTCCATTTGATATTTTTTCTAATGTTTTTTTTAGTAGTACTCTTTCATAGAATATAATTCTTTTTCTTATATCCCAAAAGATATCTGAATCTTCAATTTTATTTTCTTGTTTTTTTAGTTTTTCCCATAAATTGATATTATTATTATCCTTAATATTGAACTTGCAGAAAGAAATATTAGGACCTTCGTCAAGTTCAGGAGTCATTAAATGAATTGATATTCCGGAATAAGTTGATTCTTTATTGATTAGATCTAATATTACATTTTTCCAAGTTCCAATAGGGCCATTCGGAAGAGCTGGATGGATATTCAAAATTTTATAATAATTACATATTATTGGTGAGAAAAGCATGTATCCTGCAGCTACTATAATATCTACATCATACTTAGATATTTTAGATAATACTTTTTTGTCAAAATCATTTCTTAAATTTTTCCATAAAGTTTTATTTTTATTTTTATAATCTTTTGATGATAATGTGATAATTTTAATTTTATTTTTTTTTATAAAATCAATATAATTATCAGAACCAGTTTTTTCACCATAATTTCGATTTGAAAAGACATAGTCTATAGAAATTTTTTTTTGATTATGTAAATCTAATCCTTGCTTCAAGAGACCTAAAGAACCTTCTCCATTTCCAGTTGAAAGCCAACCAACTGACAAAGTTTTATTTTTTTTGTCCATAAATTATTTTCTTCCAAGATATGAACCATCAGAAGTGGAAACATTTATTTCCTGGCCATTTTCAATAAATAAAGGGACCTGTAGTCTTAATCCTGAGGTTGTTGTAGCAGGTTTAGTAGCTCCAGATTGAGTATCTCCTTTTAATCCAACATCAGTATTTTCTATAGTCATAATCATTGATGAAGGCAACTCAATTGCCAAAGGCTTAATATCAAGAAATATAATGGAGATATTGTTCCCTTCAGCTAAATATTTTGAAGAGTCTCCAATCATTTTTTCATCTAATTCATACTGTTCAAAACTAGAATTATCCATAAATATAAAAAAACTTTTATCTTTATAAAGGAATTGAGCGTCTCTTGTATCAGTTAATGCAAGTTCTAGTTTTTGATTACCAGGAACTTTTTTTTCATAAACATTTCCAGTTTCAATATGCCTTAGTTTCAAGGTTAGAGTTGGAGGAGCTTTTGGAGCTTGTCTATGTTGCCACTCTAAAATTTGATATATTTCATCCTGTAAGATTATAGTCATATTTCTTTTTATTTCTCCTGATGAAATTGTCATTATATCTCCTTAATTATTTAATTATATTTTATGCTTTTGGATGAGCTTTTGTATATACGTCTCTAGATTTTTCTACCGATATATGAGTATAAATTTCTGTAGTTTTTGGTGAAGTGTGTCCTAATAGTTCTTGTACTACTCTTAGGTCTGCTCCACCATCTAGAAGATGCGTTGCAAAAGAATGTCTTAATGTATGTGTGTGATATTTTGGATTTAAACCAGCTAAGTTGATATATTTTTTTACTAAATGCTGAATACTTCTTATGGAGAGCCTTTTACCTATATTATTAAGGAAAAATCCTTTTTCATTTTTATTTGATTCATCTCTTATATCCAAGTATTTCTTAAGAACTTTTGATGTAAAATTGGAAAAAATAACGGATCTATATTTTGATCCCTTACCAAAAATTATTGCTTGATTTATGTGAGTATCGATATCATCAATATTTAAATTATTAACCTCTGAAACTCTTAGCCCTGCAGAATATATGAGTTCAATTATTGCTTTATCTCTTTTCCCTAATTTAGTATCTGTGTCAATTATTTCTATCATCTTGTCTATCTCATCTACAGAAGCAATAGAGGGAAGCTTTTTTTCTATTTTAGGACTACTTATTTCAGAAAAAAGATTATTTGAAATAATATTTTCTTCTAATAAAAACTCAAAATATATTTTTAGATTTGAAATTATTCTTCTGATAGAACCTTGAGTTCTATTGATTCTTAATTCAGATATAAATTTTCTAATTAAATCTATATTGAATTCTGAATTAATATTTTCTTTAAAAAAAGATTGCATGATATCTATATCTTGGCTTTGGTTTCTTAAGGAATATTGAGACAAGAAACTTCTTTTCGATAGAAAAATTTCTTTATTTATTTTAAATTGAATAGCTATGTTTTTTATTTTCATATTTATTATGATAATAAAATTAGTTTTTTCTTATAAATTTGGAATTGATACAAAGATAAGGGAATATTATTTTTTTGCTAGGATACTTTCGTTGAAATATTCAAGATTATTTTTTCTTGTTCTACCTATAGAAGCCCAACATTTTTCCGGTAAGTAGCTTTTATGATCAGTTCTTCCTTTTTCATTATAATTTTTTTCACAAGCTAAAAATGCTCCATCATCTTTAGGAGATTTCTTTTTAATTGGAATCCATTTCATGTGAACAGATTCACAGTTATGTTTTTTTTCTCTTAATCCTTCTGTTTGATCAAATTCTTCTTCATCACAAAGATCTATTTTCCCTGAACAGATCGGACAATGAATATCAGTAAAATGATGGGCAGAACTAGGATCTACCACTTTTTCTTTGTTTTCACCAGAGAAATTATTTTCACCTATTTTTTTTAATTTTTCTAATTTACTTTGAAAATTCTCATAAAATTCACAGACTACTTTTTCCCAACTTAATTTTCCTTGTGCAATTTCATCTAAATTTCTTTCCATTTCACTGGTAAATTCTAATGATATAAAATGATCTCCAAAAATAGGTAACAATGCGTTAATCATGGCTTTACCAACATTTGTTCTATATAAACTTCTTCTTAAGATTATTACTGCTTTATGATATTGAATTCTGTCCATAATACTTGCATAAGTACTTGGTCTTCCAATGCCACTTGATTCTAATTCTTTAATTAAACTTGCTTCAGTAAACCGGCTCTTAGGGCGAGTAAAGTTTTTTAGCTTATGAACTTTTTCTAAAATTAATTTTTCACCTAATGAAAGCTTTGGCACTATATCATTATTAGTTTTTTGATCTAATATCTTAAATCCTTCAAATACAGACTCTATATATTCTGATTCTAGTAGAAAATCATTTTCCTTAGTTTCAACACTTATAACTGTTTTTTCTGAAACACTATCTGTCATTTGCGAGGCTAATGTTCTATCCCAAATAAGTTTATATAATTTATATTGTTGATCACTTAATTGATTTTTTATTTTTTCAGGACTGTTTTTTATATCTGTAGGTCGAATAGCTTCGTGTGCTTCTTGTGAGTTTTTTGATGCTTTTGAATAAACCCTTGTCCCTGAATAATAATCATCTCCATAATTTTTAGTAGCATATTCACCAATTGATGTTAGGATTTCATTAGAAATAAATGTTGAGTCTGTTCTCATATAAGTAATCAGGTTTAGTACAGTACTCCCAGTTTCTATACCTCTAAAGAGTTCTTGTGCAATACTCATAGTTATTCTAGGAGCCATTCTTAACTCAGAAGATGCAGATTGTTGTAGTGTGCTTGTTGTGAAAGGTGCTCTTGGCTTACTCTTAAATTTATTCTTTTTTATCGAAGAAATATTAAATTCAGATTTTGATAATTTATCTTCAAGGATATTTGCACTCTCTTCATCAGGTATAGGAATTACTTTATCTTTCTTAGGATCATAAAGAAAATGATTTTTATTTGATTTATTACCCTTAAGTTGTACGTTTATCAGTTCATCTTTATTATTTACTAAATCTACTTTAATATTCCAAAACTCTAAAGCTTGATGGGCTTGGATTTCATCTTCTCTGTTATTTACAATAAGAAGTGAAGGACCTTGGACTCTACCCGTTGCTCTCCCTCCTACTCTTATAGCACTGGAAAGAGGTGCGGAAGTTTCAAAACCTACTATTCTATCCATTACTCGTCTTGCTTTATAGCCATCAACCAAATCCATGTCTATTTTCTTAGGGCTATTAAAGGATTCAAGGATAGCATTTTTAGTTATCTCATGAAATACAACTCTATTTACATTTTTTTTATCTAATAGTTTTAATTCATCAGCTAAGTGCCAAGAAATAGCTTCTCCTTCTCTGTCTGGATCAGAAGCTAGAAAAATTGATTTTGGCTTTTTATCTTTAATGAATTTAGAAATTTCATTAATGTTTTTTTTACTTTTTGTTTCAACTGCCCAAGTAAGATTTACTTTTGATTCATCCAGATTAATATCATATCCATTGTTAGAATTCTTATCTCCCCATTTCTTGGTTGTAAGGTCTCTGACATGACCATAGGAAGCCATGACACTATATTCCTTACCCAAATAATTTTGTAAAGCTTTTGCCTTTACTGGGGACTCTACTATAACTAAATTTTTTGACAAAAATCTACCTCGATACTTTTTTCATGGTTTTAATATTATATAACATAAAATATGGCGGAGAGGACAGGATTCGAACCTGCGGTACGCTTTAACGTACACACGCTTTCCAAGCGTGCTCATTAAGCCACTCTGACACCTCTCCATTATTTTTTATAATTCTATAATTATGATATTATTAATTCTTATTAGTCAAAATGAATAGCTTATTGAATTATAAAAATTTATATGAAAAAAATTTCAAAAAGACTAATTTTCTTAAAAACAAATTCTAATGAAACCTCCGTCGATATTTAATTTATTCAAAAAAATACTTGATATTAATTCGTCCAAGTCAAAACACATTAAAAAATTAATTTCTTCTGGTGTAAAGATTGTTGATATTAATTCTGTGTATATTGAGGATTCAGTTGAAATACTTCCTGGCTCAGTAATATTGCCCTCAACTTTCTTATTAGGTGAAACTAAAATTGAATCTGATAGTGTTATTGGACCCAATACTACTATTTCTAATTCAAAAATTGGAAAGGGATCTAAAGTTCTATATTCAATTATTACGGATTCAAAAATTGGAAATAATAATCAAATTGGTCCTTTCACTTATGTAAGAGAATCTACATTTACAGACTCAAATGTTCAATTAGGAAATTTTGTTGAAGTTAAAACTTCTAATATTGGTAAAGAATCTAAATCTAAGCATCTAGCCTATATCGGTGATGTGAAACTAGAAAATAATGTAAATATAGGAGCAGGAACAGTTGTGGCAAATTTTGATGGTAAAACAAAACATGAAACATCTATCAAAGAAAATGTTTTTATAGGTTCTAATTCAACAATAATTTCTCCTGTAATTATAAATTCTAATTCTGTAGTTGGTGCTGGTTCTGTTGTAACAAAAAATGTTTTATCAAAAGAAACAGTAGTGGGTAACCCTGCTAGAAAATTAAGGAAATAAATTAATTATGGAATATTTTTTATTTTTATTTCTTTCTGTTTTCTCAATAATAATTTATGTGCTAATTAATTACTCATTAAGCATCTTAGGCTATAGAACATTTGGACTATCTGTAGATGATGACATACAAAATAATTCTGAGTACGTAGATAAAGATAAGTCTGAAGAAAATTTATCTAAAAGGCTTTCATACGAGGCATATATATTTGCAATTTTTATAAGAAATCTAATAATATGTTTAGGGCTTAGCTCTTTTATTTTATTTCTCAATAAAAGTGGAATATTTGAGGATATTTTAAATATAAACCTTTTACTTTTATCTGTGGTTTATTTTTTTGTTTTGGTTATATCTATTGTGATCACTAATAAGATTTTTTATGCCTTGAATAGTAATTTATTTTTTCTTGCTGTGTTTGTAGGAAGATTTTTAGAGTTCTTTGCAGGTATTCCAAAGTTTGATAGATTTATAAGATATATTGGACTGCCAACTTCTAAAGAATCAAATGATGATGATAAGGCTACCGCTACTTTGATTGAAACTTTAGACCTTTTAGAATCTGATCAAATTCCTGCTCACCAAGAAGATCTAAGAATGATTAGAGGGATTTTACGAATGGATGACCTAAGAGTTATCGAAATCATGAAACCTAGACCAGATATCGTAGCAGCTTCAATTGAAGAACCCGTAAATTCAATAATAGAAAAAATGACTGTAGGAGGATATTCTAAAATTCCTATCTATAATTCAGATTTAGATAGCATATTAGGAATATTATTTGCTCGAGATATACTTGCTTTAGAAAAAGATAAGATTGACAAGAATACTATTAATGAGATTATAAGGCAGCCTATATATATTCCAGAATCTCAAAATTTAGAAACTTTATTAAAAGAATTTCAAACTCATAATATTTCCATAGGTATAGTTCTAGATGAGCATGGTATTTTATCTGGTTTAGTTACTGTAACAGACTTAGTTGAGGAAATTATAGGAGAACTGTCTGACGAATTTGATGTAGACCCTCCTGAAATTCAAGAAGTTAGACAGGGAATATTTTTGTTGGATGCAACTTTGTCAATAGATCAAATAAATAGAAAATTTAATCTAAAAATTGATGGTGATGGAATTTCTACTATAGGAGGATTCATTTATTCTCAATTGGGTAGAATACCCTCAAATGGAGATGTTGTTGAAACCTCAGATACATTTATTACTGTTAGATCAGTAATTGGTAGAAGGATCAAAAGAGTATCGCTTGCACTTAAGTAAAATCTATATTTTTGTTGTTTAACGTCAAGTTTTATATATTTTTATTTTTTTTTTTTGTAGTATTTAATAATAGAGTAATAACGGAGACAATCTTGAAAAACAAATCTTTTTTTTATCTAATCCTTGCTGCTTCATTGGTTCCATTTTTAGTTTCAGTTTATTTTTGGTTCTTTACTACTGGAAATGAAATGGAAGCGATCTTTGTAGGTATATGGGTTCCATCAATATTGAGTTTTGCAGCACTTCTGCAGGTAACAAAAAAATGAGTACAGAAATTATAATCTCAGGAGCATTTATTGTTGTAGCGATCCTTTTTGTAGGAGCTATATTTACAGTACTTGAATTAGGTAAAACTGAGAAAGAAGAGCAAAGTAGGACTAAAAAATAAAGTGAACAAATCCCATTAGTATTGTTCCAAGTAAAATAAGCACACCTATTAATCTATAATTATTTTCAGTCATAGTTTTATTTTAACCTCTTAAGAACCATATAAAAATTAGAAATAACACTTATTAGGACTAATAATGATTTTCATAGTAAAGTAAATTCCACTTTTTGTAGTGGAATGGGCATTGAATCTCAAGCCTTATAAAATTTAATCATAAGTTTATAATTCAAATTTGTGTCACTTAAATAAAAAAGAACTCAAATAATTTGAGTTCTTTTTTATTTACTTCTTTATGAAAGGGGTTAGTTACCTGGTATTCCATCAACCATTAATGCTGATGTATTTGCAATGTCTCCTCCACCTGATGCAGTAATAGCTATTGGGAATACCCCATTGCCATCTTCATCTACCCAAGAGAAAGAACTTGTTGGAAGTGAAATTGTTGTTTCAAAAGATCCAGCTCCATCAGATGAAAGGGCTGAAACTCCAGACTTATCTACTCCTACTACGTTCTTAGCAAAACCTGATGAGTTTACAGCAGATATTGTTATTTCAGTGTTAGGTCCGAAACCTGAACCAATAAGATGTATGTCTATATTTTCAGCATTTCTACTCCACTCAATAGAGCTTGTTCCACCTGGTCCAACTGCTGTTAGTCCTGATGTTGATCCAGCTTTACCATCAGCTCCTGCTGGTCCTGGCACCCCTGGAGGTCCGTCAGTACCATCATTTCCTGATGCTCCTGGATTTCCCGGTGCTCCCGGCTCACCTGGTAATCCTGGTGCTCCTGGTGCTCCTGAAATTCCTGGCTCACCTGGTAGTCCTGGTGCTCCTGCTGCTCCGTCTGCTCCTGCTGCACCTGTAGATCCAGCACATGCATACATAAATAATGAAGCAGCTACGATCGAAATTATCAATAATGATCTCTTCATTTGGTTACCCCTTTAGTAAACAACTTTGTCATTCCTTTTGTTAGGCCTGACATAGTTTAATTAAATTTTTTGTTGATTTATATCACATCATTATACACGTAAGATAAATTTTATCACCATGTAATAAATAATAAAAACATATATTTAATGAAATATATTCAATTCTATATATCATCTTATTTATTTTAGATTGTCTATGTCAAGTAATGTGAAAGCAGATTATATTCATTTTTGAGAATTTTATTTTATTTCATGAATTTATAAAAAAATCAGACTTTAAATAGAACTACATTTTATATTTTTAGTGATATCATCTAAAGATAATTAAATAATTATAAAAAAAAGAAAAGAAAGGTATGAGTCCCCATCGAATAAAATCAAGAAAAGATTTTGGGGTAGAAATTAGTAAATTGTCTAAAGAAAACGATCCATCACTAAATAAATTATTAAAGCATGATAAAGATACTGGTTCATCCGAAGCACAAATAATTACGATGACCGGTAGGATCAATCAATTAAATGAACACTTTAAACACCATAAACATGATCAATCCTCACGTAGAGGACTTCTGAAAATTGTTGGTAAAAGAAGAAGACTACTCAAGTACTTAAAGTTAAATAATTCTGAAAAGTATGAACAAGTTATTAAGTCTTTGGATATACGAGGATAGTTTTACAATCTCGTTTCTATTTCAATGTTCCTATTTTCTTGGGGACTTCTTAGAAAAATGACAAATAATATAAAAAAATATTCATTAGATATTAATGGTAAGCATCTTGATGTAGAGGTAGGAAAGGTTGCAAATTTAGCAAACGGTTCGTGTGTTTTAACGGTTGGAGAGACTGTAGTTTTGGCTACTGCATCAGCATCAAAGACGGCTAAAGAAGGAATAGATTTTCTTCCACTCACAGTAGATGTTCAAGAAAAAGCTTATGCTTTAGGTAAACTCCCAGGAGGTTTTTTTAAGCGAGAAGGGCGTCCTACAACTGATGCTACGCTTGTTTGTAGATTGATCGATAGACCTCTAAGGCCTTTATTTCCAAAAACTTATCATAACGACACTCAAGTAATCATAAGTGTATTATCTTCTGATGAAGAAAATCCGTACGATGCTTTAGGGATAGTTGGATCTTCGATTGCATTAGCTGTTTCAGATATTCCTTTTAGAGACCCAGTTGGCGCATGTGTTATAGGGCTTATTGATGACGAGTTAATAGTAAATCCAACTTATGAACAACTTCAAGAAAGTAAACTTGACTTAACGGTAGCTGGTACTGAAGATGCAATAATGATGGTAGAATCAGGATCTAAATTTGTAAGTGAAGAAATATTGTTAGATGCATTGAAGCTAGCCCAAGAAGTTAATGGGAAAATAGTTAGATTCATCAAGGAAATAGTTGATGAAGTAGGTAAATCAAAATGGGAAATAGATGAAAATGATGACTCTTTAGAAGACTTAAAGCAGCAAATAAATTCTTCATATCTAGAAGATTTGAAAAAAATTGTTAGATCTAAAGATAATAAAACTGAAAAAAGTGAGAAATATAACTCACTTAGAGAAAAAATACTTTCAGAAATCTCCGATGACTTTGAGGAAGATGATATTAATTCATCTTTGGACTCTATAGAGAAAAATGAAATTAGAGATGCCTTGCTCAACGAGCAAATAAGACCAGATGGAAGAGATTTCGATGAAATAAGAGAATTAACATCTGAAGTTCGATATCTTCCTAGAGTTCATGGCTCTGGGATTTTTACAAGAGGAGAAACTCAAATTCTTAATGCTGTCACATTGGCTCCATTGGCTGATGCCCAAAAGTTAGATGGATTCAATCCCATCAAAGAGAAGCATTTTATTCACCACTATAACTTTCCTCCTTTTTCAGTAGGAGAGCCGGGCAGAATGATGACAGGTAGAAGAGAAGTTGGACACGGAGCCTTAGCTGAACGAGCGATAATACCTGTTCTCCCAAATACTGAAGATTTTCCATATACAATAAGATCTGTTTCAGAAGCTCTTTCTTCTAATGGTTCAACCTCGATGGCTTCAGTATGTTCTTCATCTTTAGCCCTTATGGATGCTGGAGTTCCCATTAGTTCTCCTGTAGCTGGAATTGCTATGGGTTTAATAACTGATGAAAATGGAAAATTTGCTGTTTTGACTGATATTCAAGGAGCTGAAGATCACATAGGAGACATGGATTTTAAGGTTGCAGGAACTAAAGACGGCGTTACTGCACTTCAAATGGATA
This sequence comes from Chloroflexota bacterium, assembly GCA_002699165.1. Taxonomy (GTDB): domain Bacteria; phylum Chloroflexota; class Dehalococcoidia; order Lucifugimonadales; family Lucifugimonadaceae; genus TMED-70. Next base: position 35,803 of record PABO01000017.1, read on the forward strand.
TAAAAGTAAAAGGTATAACTTTTGAAATAATGGAACAAGCTTTAGAAAAAGCGAAAAATGCTAGAATGAAAATTCTAGAACATATGGCAACTACAATTTCTGAAGTTAGTGAAGAAGTATCAAAGTATGCTCCAAAGATTACAACAATTAATGTTCCACAAGAAAAGATAGGAGCTGTTATAGGATCTGGAGGAGCAACAATCAAGGGCCTTCAATCTGATTTCGATGTTTCAATCAATATTGATGAAGATGGAAAGGTGATGATTGGAGCAAATAATTCTGAAATAGCCGAAAATGTTGTAAAGGCGATCAACTCAATAATTAAAGATGTTGAATCAGGAGAAGTTTACAACGCTAAGGTTGTAAAGATTATGAATTTTGGTGCTTTTGCAGAAATATTACCAGGAAAACAAGGGCTTATTCATATCAGTGAAATTTCAACTGAAAGAGTTGAAAAAGTAGAATCCGTTCTTTCTGTTGGAGATACTGTTGACGTTAAAGTTATTAAGGTAGATAAACAAGGCAGAATAGATCTTTCTATAAAAGCTTTAAAATCTTCAGAAAAAAAAGATTCATCTGAACAAGAAAAATTAAATGATGATGAATCCAATCAACCTAGAAGATCGGGCAAAAGGAAACAGGTTGGAGGATAATCATGATAAAAGTAAGTGTAAATGGAGCCTTAGGAAGAATGGGTTCAACAGTTTGCGATGCAGTAATTTCTGATACTGAGACTGAACTTATAGATTCTGTTGATTTTAACTCAAAAGAGCAAAAAACTCCAAATGATAAAGCTATTAGAACAAATTTTGATTATCTTTCAAAAGATAACAAACCTGATGTAATTGTGGATTTTACAAATCGAGAAGGCTTGATGAATTTAGTTGAAATTGCTACTCCTTTAGGTATTCATATAGTAAGTGGTTCCACGGGTTTATTAGAAAATGACTATAAATTTTTAAAAGATATTTCGAACAAATATTCAACTGGAATTTTGTCTGCTTCAAATTTTGCAATTGGAGCTGTTTTAATGATGGAATTAGCCTCTATCGCGGGTAAATATTTTGACTATGCTGATTTAGTTGAAAGTCATCATGAGAATAAAATTGATGCACCATCTGGAACAGCTATTTCTATAGCTGAAGCAGCTGGATCTAAGAGAGATAAAAACTTTAACCAAAATGAAGCTGAGAAACAAACAATAAAAAATACTAGAGGTGGTTCTTTGGGGGGAGTTCAAATTCATTCAGCAAGAATGCCCGGAAGAGTAGCTAGACATGAGTTAGTATTTGGAGGATTTGGTATTAGTGGAATTGGACGCGAAGGTGGAGATTATGGGATTGACTTTCATAGTGATT